>JAXMCS010000001.1:0-292709 GCA_046349175.1 Hyphomicrobiales bacterium
CACTGTCACCTTTGCCGTGGGCGAAACTTCGAAATCGATCGAAGTGCTTGTTCTCGGCGACAAGGCCGTGGAAGGCAACGAGGCCTTTGCCATCACCCTGTCTGACCCGAGTGCCGGCCTGGCGCTGGGCACGGCAGCCGCCAGCTTCACCATCATCAATGATGACCTGCCGCCCGTCGTCCAGACCGGAACCGAACTGAACAACACCCTGCGCGGCACGGCCCGCGTGGACGAAATCTATGGCTTGGGTGGCGACGACAAGCTGACTGGTGGTTCGCTTGGCGATGAACTCTCGGGCGGTGCTGGCAATGACACGCTGGATGGCGGCACGGGTGCCGACCACATGCGGGGCGGCGATGACAACGACACCTATTACGTCGACAATGCCGGTGACATCGTTGACGAGACCGGAACAACAGGCACCGACACGGTCATCTCCACAATCTCCTTCTCGCTCGTTGAAGGCGGTCAGGTTCTGGGTGCGTTTGAAAACCTCACCCTGGCGGGCCGCGCCGTCAGCGCCACAGGCAATGCCCTGGATAATATCATCACCGGCAACACCGGCGCCAACACGCTTTATGGCATGGATGGAGCCGACACGCTGATCGGTGGCCGCGGCGCCGACACGCTTTATGGTGGCAATGGCGACGACAAATATTATGTCGATGCTGCGGGCGACGTTGTTTCCGAAGCGGGCAGTGATGGCACGGATACTGTCTATGCCTCCGTGACCTTCAACCTGTCCGATGCACTCCATGTTTTTGGGGATGTCGAAAATCTCGTGCTCACCGGCAAGGGCAGCATCAAGGGCACCGGCAACGACCTCGCCAACACCATCACCGGCAACAGCGGGGCCAATGTGCTCTCGGGTCTCGGTGGCAATGACATCCTGGATGGCGGGGCCGGCAATGATACGCTGGAAGGCGGCGAGGGCGATGATACCCTGACAGGTGGCGCGGGCCGGGACATCTTTGTCTTCATGGCCGCAGGCTTTGGCGCGGATCAGATCACGGACTTCACCGATGCGTCGGACAAGCTGCGCATTTCCAAATCTCTCGCCCTCAGCATCGCCGATCTGACAATCAGCGGCAACGGCACGGCGGATATCGACATCAGCATCGGGGCTGACACCATCCACCTGCATGGGGCCGCGCCCATCACGCTTGATGCGGCGGATTTCCTGTTCGTGTAAAAGCAAGGGCGCGGAAATTCTCTCCGCGCCCCACTTCAATTCTCAGATCTGACCAGATCGGGCCTCAGCCCTGATTGCGGCCGATGTCGTGCATCCAGTTGCCGCCACCACCGCCCTGCTTGCGGGGGGCCGCATGGCCGGAGCTGGACTTGCCGCGATGAGGCGCGCCAGACTTTTGGCCATTGCCGGGCTTTCCACCGCCGAACTTGCGTTCGCCATGGGGCCGCTCGGCCGGCTTGTTGCCGGGTTCAGACCGTTTGGCAAACTGCGACTGGTCGATGGCCTGCGTCGGCATGCCCGTGGGCGACCACTCGCGCTTGGCGTGAGAAGCGGCGGGACGATGCTCGGCCCCGGTCTTGCCATTGCCCTGGCCGCGGTGATGGGGCTTCTTGGCCGCCTTGGGCATGTGCCGTCCACCACCCGACTTGCGGGCGGGAACTGGCTGCCAGCCGAAATTGGGTGCAAGATCAGCCACACCCTGGATGCCAAGCTCGTGTTCCTTCACGGGCACGCTCTGGCGGATGGTCTTTTCAATATCGCGGAGCAGGCCCCGGTCTTCCGGCGTGCAGAAGGCAATGGCCTCGCCCGCCGCGCCGGCGCGGGCCGTGCGGCCAATGCGATGCACATAGGATTCGGGCACGAAGGGCAGATCGTAGTTGAAGACATGCGACACGCCATCAACATCGATGCCGCGCGCCGCAATGTCGGTGGCCACAAGTGCCAGGATCTTGCCGCTCTTGAAACCGGCGAGCGCCTTTTCGCGGTTGGCCTGGGATTTGTTGCCGTGAATGGCTGCTGCATGAAGCTTGGCCGCCGTCAGCACCTTCACCACCTTGTCGGCCCCATGCTTGGTGCGGGTGAAGACAAGGGCCCGCGTGATCTGCGGGTCTTCCAGAAGGGCTGTCAGCAGCTTGGCCTTGTTGGCCGGGTCCACATGGATGACCGATTGCGAAACACGCTCCGCCGTCGTCGCAACGGGGGTGATTTCCACCTTCGCCGGATTGCGCAGCAGATTGGCGGCAAGCCCCGCAATCTCCTTGGGCATGGTAGCAGAGAAGAACAGGTTCTGCCGCTCCTTGGGCAGAAGGCCCGTGATCTTGCGGATGGCATGGATGAAGCCGAGGTCCAGCATCTGGTCCACTTCATCAAGAACGAAGATCTCCACTTTCGCCAGGGTCAGCGCCTTGCGTTCGATGAGGTCAACAAGACGGCCCGGCGTGGCAACGAGAATGTCAACGCCATTGCGCACCGCTTCAATCTGCTTGCCGATGGAGACACCGCCGAACACTACCGTGCACGACAGTTTGAGATTGCGGCCATAGGTCTTGAAGCTTTCAAGAATCTGCGACGAGAGTTCCCGCGTAGGCGCCAGAATGAGGGCGCGGCAGGTGCCGCGTTCCGGGCGGCGGCCGTCAGCCGCGAGGCGCTCCAGCATGGGCAGCGCGAAGGCCGCCGTCTTGCCGGTGCCCGTCTGGGCGATGCCCAGAAGGTCGCGGCCTTCGAGAAGATGGGGAATGGCCTGGGCCTGGATCGGCGTCGGTGTCGTATAGCCTTCTGCGGCCACGGCCTTCTGAATGGCGGGCGACAGCTTGAGGCTTTCAAATTTGATCAAGGGATCAACTTTCAAATTCGGATGAAAAGGGACAAGCGCCCGCGCCTATCCGAGAGGCGGAGCGCAGACAGTCCCACGTGAAAGGAATGTTTGATGAACCTGCAGGGCCGAATGGCTGCTGAAAACCAGCGCCTCACGTCATTCAAATAAAATGGCCACATGAAGCAGGCGCGTTCCATATGGCCGTTGTGCAGTGCAATGTCAATGGAAAGGTCAGAAAACCTTGGCGACGTAAGACGCAACCAGTGTCTTCCGGCTGAGCCCGCCATTGTGCTTGGAGGCGGCCAGCTGCAGGTTGCCATTGGACTTCTTGATGGCCAGGGCCAGATGCTTCAGGCCGTAGCGGATGTTGGTGGCGGGATCGAGCAGGTCCGAGCAATTGCCCCGGAAGCCCACTTCACCGGCCGTTGCGCACTTGAGCTGGAACAGGCCAAGCTCGCCGCGGCTGCCGCGGGCCCGCGGATTGTAGTTCGATTCAATCTTGGCAATGCGCAGCGCAAACCACGCCGGCACGCCATATTGCGGCGCTGCGGCGCTGATCATGTTGATCATGCGCGACGGATCACTGGAACCGGCTTCTGCCGGAACAACCGGGCCCATCAGCAGGCTCGCGGCACATGCCATGGCAACGGCCATGGACTTCACGTTCTTGGTCATACTACACCCCCTTGGTTACAACGCAGTTCAAATCCATCATCGTCCTTTCGTCTGATGACGCCCTTGAAGACCGCCGCTGTGGTGATAGGCGGGCCATTCAGGGGCCAAATGTGTTCAGAATGTGATTTTTGCTGCACCGCCAAAAACTGTTGCTGCATTGCAACAGCAGGGTAAATGGAGGGTTAACGGCACCAAAAGCGCATTTTTTGACCGTGTTTCAGCCGCGCAGCGGTTTTCAGGGGACGAATGCTGAACTAGAAGCCTGCATCATGAAATTTCTCGACGAAGCAAAAATCTATCTGAAGGCCGGTGACGGCGGCGCGGGCGCGGTCTCGTTCCGGCGCGAGAAATTCATTGAAATGGGCGGACCCGATGGCGGCGATGGCGGCAAGGGTGGCGATGTCTGGGTGGAAGCGGCACAGGATCTGAACACCCTCATCGACTACCGCTACCAGCAGCACTTCAAGGTGCGCACCGCCGGGCACGGCATGGGCCGCCTGCGGGCTGGCGCCTCCTCCGAGGATATTGTGCTCAAGGTGCCGGTGGGCACCCAGGTTTATGATGAAGACCGCGAGACACTGCTCGCCGATCTCACCGAAACGGGCCAGCGCTCCCGCATTTTGAAGGGCGGCAACGGCGGCTTCGGCAACCACTATTTCAAGTCTTCCACCAACCGCTCGCCGCGCCACGCCAATCCCGGCCAGCCGGGGGAGGAACGCTGGGTCTGGCTGCGTCTCAAGCTGATCGCCGATGCCGGCATCATCGGCCTGCCCAATGCCGGCAAGTCCACCCTGCTCTCTGTCGTTTCGGCGGCAAGGCCCAAGATTGCCGACTATCCCTTCACCACGCTTCATCCGCAGCTGGGTGTCGTGAAAGTGGATGCCAACAGTTTCGTGCTCGCTGACATTCCCGGCCTCATCGAAGGGGCGAGTGAAGGCGCAGGGCTCGGCACCAAGTTCCTCGGCCATATCGAACGCTGCGCCGTGCTCCTGCACTTGATCGACGTCACCTCGGATGATCCGGTCGAGGCCTACAAGACGGTGCGCGCCGAACTCAAGGCCTACAGCAAGGAACTGGCGAAGAAGCCCGAGGTCATCGCCTTCAACAAGATCGATGCCCTCGACAAAAAGGCCCTGGACAAAAGGCTGAAGGCCTTCACCAGCAAGGTGAAGAAGACGCCGCTTTCCATCTCGGCGGCGGCCAATCTCAACATTGAAACGGTGTTGCGCGACCTCTGGAAAGTCATCGCCAAGGCCCATGCCAAGGCCCGCCAGCCCGATCCCGAACATGTGGTGACGGGAGAATGGCGGCCATGAAGGACAGGCTGGCGAAAGCCCGCCGTGTGGTGATCAAGGTTGGCTCCGCCCTGCTGGTGGACGACAAGACCGGAACCATCAAGGCCACATGGCTGACCTCATTGGTCGATGACATTGCCGAACTGCGGATCGCGGGCGCCGATGTGATCCTCGTCTCGTCCGGGGCCATTGCACTTGGCCGCCGCACCTTGGGTCTGCCCCGGGGCAAGCTCGACCTGCCGCAGAAACAGGCCGCCGCCGCCGTGGGGCAGATTGCGCTGGCCCAGGCCTGGGCCGATATTCTCCGGGCACGGAACATTGTCGCGGCACAGGTGCTTGTGACCCTGCACGACACCGAGGAGCGCCGCCGCCACCTCAATGCCCGCGCCACCCTGACAACCTTGCTCGAACAGGGCGCTGTTCCCGTGATCAACGAAAACGACACGGTGGCCACCTCCGAAATCCGCTACGGCGACAATGACAGGCTGGCGGCCCGTGTCGCCTCCATGATGTCGGCCGATTGCCTGGTGCTGCTCTCCGACATCGACGGGCTTTACTCAGCCCCGCCCAACCAGAAGGGCGCCACTTTCATTCCCGAAGTGCGGGCCGTGACACCCGAGATCGAGGCCATGGCGGGCAAGCCCGTCTCCGGCGTGGGCTCCGGTGGCATGATCACCAAAATTGACGCGGCGAAAATCGCGCTGGGTGCCGGCTGCAACATGGTGATTGCGTCTGGCCATGTGGAACATCCGCTGAAGCGCATTCTGGAAGGATCGCGCGTCACATGGTTCGTGGCGGAGGCAACGCCGCTGCAATCCCGCAAGCGCTGGATCGCCGGCACTTTGCAGCCGGTGGGCCGCCTCGGCATTGACGATGGCGCGAAGGCCGCTCTCCTGAAGGGTAAAAGCCTGCTGCCCGCCGGCGTGAAGCATGTAAGCGGAACCTTCTCGCGCGGAGACACCGTGAGTGTGGTGGCGCCTGATGGTGTTGAGATTGCCCGTGGCCTTGTGGCCTATGATGCCGCTGATGCCCAGCGCATCAAGGGTCTCAAGTCCCACGACATCGAACGCGAACTGGGACTTGCGGGCCGCCCGGAACTGATCCACAGGGATGACCTTGTGATGATGACGGGGGACCGCTGATGAGCATGCTGATGCTGGAAATGGGTGTGAAGGCGAGAGCCGCGGCCCGCGCGCTCGCCCTCGCCCCTGCCGCCCGGAAAGATGCGGCGCTGCTGGCCATGGCGGCGGCCCTGCGCCGCAACGGGAACAGCATTCTCGCCGCCAATGCCCGGGATGTGGAGGCAGGCCTCGCAAAGAACCTCAAGGCCTCGCTGGTGGACCGCTTGCGTCTGACGCCGGAGCGTCTGCAAGCCATCGCCAAGGGCCTTGAAGATATCGCCGCCCTGCCCGATCCCGTCGGCCGCAAGCTGGCCCAGTGGAAGACCGCAAACGGCCTCGACTTCACCCGCGTGGCTGTACCCATCGGCGTCATCGGCATCATTTATGAAAGCAGGCCGAACGTGACGGCCGATGCAGGCGGCCTCTGTCTCAAGTCAGGCAATGCCGCCATCCTGCGTGGCGGCTCCGACAGTTTCCATTCCTCCCAGGCGATTGTGGCCTGCCTCTCTGAAGGCCTGGCGAGTGCCGGGCTTGATCCCGCCGCCATCCAGATGGTGCCGACGGCAGACCGTGAGGCGGTGGGTGAACTGCTGCAGGGCCTCAACGGTTCCATCGACCTGATTGTGCCGCGCGGCGGCAAGAGCCTGGTGGCCCGCGTGCAGGCGGAGGCCCGCGTGCCCGTGTTCAGTCATCTCGAAGGCATCTGCCATGTCTATGTGGACCGCGATGCCGACCTTGCCATGGCGGCACGGATTGTGCTGAACGCCAAGATGCGCCGCACTGGGGTCTGCGGCTCCGCTGAAACCATTCTGGTGGACAGGGCGATTGCCGACAGGGCGCTGCCGCTTTTGATCCGTACACTGACGGAAGCTGGCTGTGAAGTGCGCGGCGATGCGGCCACACAGGCTGTGGCGGCGGCGGTGAAGCCCGCCACGGAGGAAGATTGGTCCACTGAATACCTCGACGCCATTGTCTCCATGAAAGTGGTCGAAGGCGTGGATGCGGCGGTAGCCCATATCGCCCGCTATGGGTCGCAGCACACGGACTCGATCGTCACCGGAAATGCTGCCACGGCGGAAAAGTATCTGAACACAGTCGATTCGGCGATCGTGCTGCACAACGCCTCCACGCAATTTGCCGATGGCGGGGAATTTGGCTTCGGCGCGGAGATCGGCATCGCCACGGGCAAGCTGCATGCCCGCGGCCCCGTGGGCGTGGAGCAGCTCACGACTTTCAAATATCAGGTCCGGGGTTCGGGCCAGGTGCGGCCCTGAACCATGCTGAAGCTGCCGCCCTTCGGCGAAGGCCAGCGCATCGGGCTTTTTGGCGGTTCCTTCAATCCGGCCCATCGCGGCCATCGCATGGTGGCGCTCTATGCGCTGAAGCGCCTGAAGCTGGACTGGGTGTGGTGGCTGGTGTCGCCGCAAAATCCGCTGAAGGACCCCCGCGAAACCGATGACTATGGCAAGCGCCTGCGCCAGACAAGGCTGATGGCCCGCCACCCGCGCTTTGTGGTCACCGACCTCGAACGCCAGATCGCTTCGCGCAACACCGCGCAAACCCTTGCAGCCCTGAAGGTGCCGTTCAAACGGGCCCACTTCGTCTGGATCATGGGGGCGGACAGCCTCGCCAACCTGCACCGCTGGCACAACTGGCGTGACATTGCGGAAGATGTGGCCTTCGCCGTGCTGGCGAGGCCCGGCTATTCCATCAGGGCCCTGGGCGGGAACGCGGCGGAAGCGCTGGCCTTTGCCCGGGTGAGCGGCAACGATGCCGCCGCCGTTGTCACACGGAAGCCACCAGCCTGGGTTTTTGTGACCATGCCGCTGCGCAAGGAAAGCTCGACCGCCATTCGCAAGCGCCGCCGCAAAACTTGATCGGAGGCACCCGCCTCGCTAGACACGCCGTGAACAGAAGGATCACGCCCCTGAAAAAGCCCGCCCAGAAGTCCAGCAAGAAAGCCGCCAAGAAGTCAGCGAAAAAGGCTGCCAAGAAGACCGCAAAGAAGGCCGTCAAGAAGGCTGCAAAGTCTCCGGCCAAGAAGAAGGCCGTGAAGGCGGCGGCCAAAAAATCCCCGGCGAAGAAGTCTCCCGCGAAGAATTCCCCGGCGAAGAAGCCGGTGAAGAAGGCCGCTGCCAAGAAATCTCCCGCCAAAAAGCCTGTGGCGAAAAAGGCACCTGCCAAGAAGCCCGTAAAGAAAGCTGCAGCGCCGAAGTTGGCCGCCATTGCGGTTGTGAAGCCCACCTGGCCGCCGCTGGTGGAAGGCGTGCTCGCCCAGCTCGACGACAGCAAGGCCGAGAATGTCGTGACCATAGATGTCTCGCGCAAGTCGAGCGTGGCCGATGTGATGATCGTGGCCTCGGGCCGCTCCGACCGCCATGTCAACGCCATTGCCGACCAGGTGGTGGAGAAGCTGGAAAAGCTCGGCCAGAAAAACCTGCGGGTGGAAGGCGTGCCGCAGTGTGACTGGGTGCTGGTGGATGCGGGCGACCTGATGGTCCACATCTTCCGGCCGGAAGTGCGCAGCTTCTACAATCTGGAAAAACTCTGGTCCGACAACGCACCCCAGTGACGGACGGCGGGTCTTGAAGCTTCTCGTTGCGGCCATCGGGCAGTTGAAGGCGGGGCCGGAACAGGACCTCGCCCAGGATTACGAAACCCGCATTTCCGGGCTTGGCCGCAAGGCAGGCTTCACCGGGCTTGAGGTCAGAGACTGGGGCGAATCCCGCGCCGCCACAGCGCCGTTGCGCATGGCCGAAGAAGCCAAAATCCTCTGGTCCGCCGTGCCGCAAGGCACACCGGCCCTGGTTTTCGACGAGCGCGGCGAAGCCCTGTCCAGCGCCGCTTTTGCCAAACTTCTTGAACGCGAGGCCCAATCTGGCGCCCGGCAGCTTTCCTTCCTGATTGGCGGGGCCGATGGCCATGCCCCCGAAACGCGCAGCAAAGCTCTGAAATTGTTGAGTTTTGGTGCGATGACCTGGCCGCACCGGCTGGCCCGCGTGATGCTGCTGGAGCAAATTTACCGGGCAGTCACCATTCTGGTTAATCATCCCTACCACCGCGCCTGACCATTTGGATGGGCGCGAGCATTAAATTCCTTTTATCGGCCTTAATTCCGACACAGCGCCAGGGCACAACGCCACGTGATGAGAACCTGTCTTGCCCTCTTCTGGCTGCTGCTGTCACTCCTCTCCGGAGCAACTCTGGCCCATGCCGAAGAGGGCAATCCCGCCTCGGACCTTCAGGCCGTTGAAAGTGATCTCGCCGCCTCCACCGCCCGCCAGGTGGACATGGCCAAGGCGCTGACGGCAGCCCTTGCCGCCCAGGAAGAAACCTCAAGCGCCCTTGTGGAACTTTCGGCCCGCGCCACCCAGCAGGAAAAAGCCGTGGCCAGCGCCAACAATAAGCTCACGCGGCTGGAACGCGACAATGCCAAGGCGCTGCTGGCACTCGCTGAAAAACGTGAAGGCTTGTCCCGCCTGCTCGCCGGACTGCAACGCATGGAGACGGACCCGCCACCGCCCCTCGCAGTTTCGCCCCAGGATAGCCTGACAGCCCTGCGAAGTGGGCTCACCCTGTCGCAAGTCGTTCCGAGTCTGGAACGCCAGACGGGTGAATTGCGGGACGCGCTGAAGGATGTGGAAGCCCTGCGGCTGGCCCTTGCCACCCAGAAACACGAAGCCGCGGCAGCCCTCGACAGCCTCAATGAAACGCGCCGCCAGATGGCGGCCCTGCTCGACACCCGCACCGCAGCAGCCGATGCCGCCGCCTCCGCCCTCGGTGAAGAAAAGGACCGCTCCCAGACCCTGGCCAACAAAGCCCGGTCCCTCAAGGATCTGCTGGCCCAGATCGAAAGCGACAAGGCGGCCGAAGCAGCCCGCCGCGCCGCCGAAGCTGAAGCCGCCGAACAGGCCCGCCTGGCTGCCGCCAATGCCCGGCCACCCGTCGTTCTGGCCGAATCAAAGGGCCTGCTCGCCTATCCGGCTGAAGGATCAATCCTGCGTGATTACCCCGCCACGAAGGGCGGGGAGGAGGCCCCGCCCGCGACACCCGGGGTTTTTCTGGCCACCACGGGCAAGGCCCAGGTGCTGGCGCCAGCTGACGCCAAGGTGGAATTTGCAGGCGAATTCCACAATTTCGGCACTCTTGTCATCTTGGATGCCGGTCAAGGTTACCTGATCCTGCTGGCCGGCCTTGGAGAAACGGCGGTGCAGCAGGGGCAATCCGTGAAGGCGGGCGAACCCGTCGGATTCATGGGTGAAAATCCCGGCAATATGCTATTGGCGGATGATCTGAAAGCGGACGGACACCCCGTGCTCTACGTGGAGTTCCGCCATGGAAATGTCGCGGTTGATCCATCACCCTGGTGGAAGGACCGCAGGAAAGAGGCGATGAGATGAGACTGAGTGCGCGCATGCGTTCTTTTGGACTGGTGGTGGCAGGTGCCGTTTCGGCGGTGGCCCTGATGCAGGCTTTCAATGCCGCTGATGCCGCGTCGAACGCTGACACCTACAAACTGCTCAATCTTTTCGGCGATGTTTTCGACCGGGTGCGTTCCGACTATGTGGAGCAGCCCGATGAAAAGAAGATGATCGAGGCTGCCATCAACGGCATGCTCATGTCACTTGATCCCCATTCCAGCTACATGGATGCGGAAAGCTTCGCAGACATGAACGTCAAGACCAAGGGCGAGTTCGGCGGCCTTGGCATTGAAGTGACGATGGAAAACGGCGTGGTCAAGGTGATGTCACCCTATGATGGCACGCCCGCCGCCAAGGCCGGCATTCTCGCCAATGACCTGATCGTCGGCATCGACAAGAAAGATGTGCAGGGCCTCACCCTCAACGAAGCCGTTGATCTGATGCGCGGCAATGTGGGCTCGCCCGTCACCCTGACCATCGTGCGCGACAAGAAGGACCCCTTCGATGTCACCATCACCCGTGACGTGATCAAGGTGGAATCGGTGAAGTGGTCGCTGGAAGACAACGACATCGGCCTGATCCGCATGAGTTCCTTCACCGAGCAGTCGGAATCGGGTCTGGAAAAGGCCATCGCCGACATTGACAAGAAGACCAATGGCAAGGTGAAGGGCTACATCCTTGACCTGCGCAACAATCCGGGTGGCCTGCTGCTACAGGCGGTGGCCGTGTCGGACGCCTTCCTTGAGCAGGGCGAGATCGTGTCCACCCGTGGCCGCAGCCCCGACGATGTGGAGCGCCACACCGCCACCAAGGGCGATCTGATCAATGGCAAGCAGCTGGTGGTGCTGATCAACGGCGGCTCAGCCTCCGCTTCGGAAATCGTCTCTGGCGCCTTGCAGGACCAGCACCGCGCCACCCTCATCGGTACCCGCAGCTTCGGCAAGGGCTCGGTGCAGACCATTGTGCCGCTGGGCAACCAGGGTGCCATCCGCCTGACGACGCAGCGCTACTACACGCCGTCGGGCCGCTCCATCCAGGCCAAGGGCATCGACGCGGATATCGTGATCGAACAGCCGCTGCCGCCGGAACTGCAGGGCAAGAACGTCTCCTCGGAAGGCGAATCAAACCTGCGCGGCCACCTCGCCAATCCCAATGGCGGGGATGAGGGCGGCGGCTCGTCTGTCTATGTGCCGGAAGACAAGGCCAAAGACGTGCAGCTGAAGGCGGCGATCGACTTCCTGCACGGCATCAAGGTGGTGACGAACGTGAAGCCGCCGGAGAAGAAGGCCGATGCGGGAGCTGCCGCCCCCGCTGATCCGGCCAAGACGCCTGACGCCACACAACAGTAAGAATTCCACCAGTTACGGTTTTGGGGGGAGCTTTCGGGCTCCCCTTTTTGTTGGCGGGCATGCCTGCCTTTCATGGTTAATAACGCATTAACGCTTCACCGGGCATGGTGGCGGCTCACGAATCGAGACGGCCGCCATCTCCCATGTTCCGCGATGAACTGAAGCAACCCCTGCGCAAGAAAAGCCTGGGCCAGCGCCTGTGGGCGAAACGCCCCAGCCTGCTCGTCTGCGCCTATGCCATCACCACAGCCGCCTTTGCCGGTGGCAGCTATTGGGCCATGCAGCAAAGCCTGCCCTTTGCCGGCGAACCCATGGTGACGGTGTCCATTCCCGCCGCAGAGGACATCCAGACGGCCTCCACATCGCCAGCAGACACTGCATCAGCCGATCCGGGGCCCGCCCCCGATGTGGCGGAGGCAGCAGCCGAAGCGCCTGCCGCCGCACCCGAGCCCGATCTGGCTCTGGAGCAGGCCCCTGATGAAGCGTCTGCCAATGCGGCACCACAACAGATGGCGGTCAAGAGTGGTGACGCCATCATCGTGCAGCCCCGCCAATCGCTGCCGCCCGCCCCCAATGCCGCCGTCATGGAAGTGACCACCTGGGGGCAGTTGCCAAAAATCGGCAAGGCTGGCCTGACGCCGGCCCGCGCCTATGCCCGGCTGACACCGCTCAGCGTCATTCATTCCGATGCCCCCAAGATCGCCATTGTGGTGGGTGGCCTTGGCCTGAACAAGAAACTGACGGAGCGCGCCATCCGTGATCTGCCCGGCGAAATGACGCTGGCCTTCGCCCCCTATGGCGAGGCCCTGCAACCCCAGGCCAATCAGGCCCGGGCCGCCGGACACGAGGTGTTCCTGCAGGTGCCCTTAGAACCCATCGGCTATCCCGCCCAGAACCCCGGACCCAAGACGCTTCTCGGCGATGCAAGTGACGCCGAGAACATCGACGCCCTGCGCTGGCACATGAGCCGCTTTGCCGGCTATGCGGGCGTGGTGAACTACATGGGCGGGCGCATGCTGGGCATGCCCAAGCCCTTGAAGCCGGTGCTGGCCGAACTGAAGGCCCGGGGCCTTGATTTCCTCGAGGATGGCTCGCTCGCCCTTTCAGCTTCTGAAGCGACCGCCAAACAGGTGAACATGCCGGTAGTGCGCGCCAAGACGGTGATTGACGCCGACCCTTCGCCCGAGGCCATTGCCGCTGCCCTTGCCCTGCTGGAGGAAGAAGCCAAATCCTCCGGCCTCGCGGTGGGCACGGCCTCCGGTCTTGAAGTGACGATTGACACGCTGGCCGATTGGGCCAAAGACGCCGGGAGCCGCGGCATCATTCTGGTGCCGGCGACGGCGGCCTTCCAGGGCCGCCTCGGCTAGGTCAAGGTGAGATGGCAAAACCGGCAAGTGAAGTGACGGCCTACAGGCCGTGCGTGGGCGTCATGCTCATCAACCGCGAGGGCCTTGTCTGGGTGGGTCGCCGCTTCGAAAAGCAGAATGATGATGGCGTGGGCAAATGGTGGCAGATGCCCCAGGGCGGCATTGATGAAGGCGAGGACGCCGCCGCCGCGGCCTTGCGCGAACTGGAAGAGGAGACTGGCGTCACCTCCGCCCACGTGATCGCCGAGGCCCCCGGCTGGTTCACTTACGACCTGCCCGAACACCTGATCGGCAAGAGCTGGAACGGCAAATACCGCGGCCAGAAGCAGCGCTGGTTTGCGCTGCGCTTCGACGGCGATGACAGCGAGATCAAAATCATCCCCGCCGCCAGCGACAAGGGCCACAAGCAGGAATTCGACCTGTGGAAATGGGCCACCATGGACGAGGTGCTCGACATCGTGGTGCCTTTCAAAAAGCAGGTCTATGAGCAGGTGATCGCGGCCCTCCGCCATCTGGGCAAGTGACGGCCATGGCGGTGCGGCATGTGATCTTCGATTGCGATGGCGTGCTGGTGGACAGCGAGCCCATTTCCATGCGCGCCGATGTGCGCATTCTCAAACGCTTCGGCATTCACATGGATGAGCACGAGGCCCACGAGAAATTCGTGGGCAAAACCTTCGAGGCCATGCTCGACATGATGCGGGCCGAACATGGCGTGGTGTTTCCGCCGGGCCTGCACAAGGTGAAGAACGATCTGGTGGAGGCGCTCTACCTCACCGACCTGCGCATTGTGCCGGGCGTGCGGGACGTGCTGGCGGACCTGAAGGCGCGCGGCATCAGCTGCTCGGTCGCCTCCAACTCACCGCGCCGCCGCATTGACCTGACGCTGCGCCTGATGCGTCTGGCGGAGCATTTCACCCATGTGGTGACCTTCGAGGATGTGAAGAACGGAAAGCCGGCACCCGACGTGTTTCTGAAGGCGGCGGAGATGGCGGGCGTGCCCGCCACGGATTGCCTGGTGGTGGAGGATTCAACAACCGGCGTGACCGCGGCTGTTGCCGCGAGAATTGCCACCATCGGCTTTGTCGGCACCCATCATGAGCCGCTCACCCATGCCCGCCGCCTGATTGAGCTTGGGGCCATGGAAACAGCCAGCGCCATGCAGGATGTGGCAGGCCTTATCTGAGGCTGAGCCAGCGCGCCTGTGTGAGCACCACATTGGTCACCGGCACCTCGCGGCCCTGCGCCTTGGAAAAGCTTGAGCAGGCACCCGTGGCCCCGAAGCCCGCCTTGGCCAGCACCCGCCCCGAGGCCGGATTGTCATCGTGATAGCAGGCGACCATCTTGCCATGGCCGGCGCGCAGGAAAGCATCTTCAACGAGTGCTGCCACTGCTTCACTGGCATAGCCCCGGCCCCACACATGTTCTGCCAACCAGTAGCCCAGTTCCGCATCGTCCTTGGCGGCGCTCCACTCGTAGCTGGCAATGCCGATCATCACACCGGGTGTTGCCTGTTCTTCGACCGCAGCCACCCGTGATCTGTCATCAAGGCCCGCCACAAAGCGCAAGTAATCCAGCGCATCATCCCGGTGGTAGGGATGGGGAATGCGCGCCGTGTTGCGGGCAATCACCATCTTGTTGAGTTCGGCCAGCATCACCGGAATATCGGCCTCCACGGGCGGGCGCAGCCTGAGCCGCGCGGTGCTGATGCTCCAGTCCATGGCGTGACAATTCCCCTGTGAAGAGCGACCACTTGTTTGCGGGCCCCGCCCCATGGTTAGCATGGGCCATGCTGCCCCTCGACACGATTCTCGCCTTTGTCACCGCCGCAACCTTGCTGGCGCTGACCCCGGGCCCCGACAATCTCTTCGTTCTCACCCAATCCGCCCTGCATGGCCGCATGACCGGGATCTTCGTCACCATCGGCCTGTGCCTGGGGCTGATCGTTCACACATCAGCCGTGGCCTTTGGCGTGGCCGTGATCTTTCAGACATCGATGCTGGCCTTCACGGCGCTGAAGGTGCTGGGCGCGGCCTATCTTCTCTATCTCGCCTTCAAGGCCTTTCGCGCCACGCCAGAGACATTGGCAGCGGCCAGCGGTGTCAAAAAGCCCGCCTGGCAAATGGTGGCGCGCGGCATCGTGATGAATGTGACCAATCCCAAAGTGGCGATCTTCTTCCTCGCCTTCCTGCCACAGTTCACCGACCCCGCGCGCGGCAGCATTGCCCTGCAGATGCTGATGCTGGGCGGATTATTCATGGCCTCCGCCTTCGTGACCTTTTCCCTGATTGCGATTCTCGCGGGATCTTTGAGCCGCTGGCTCCGGGCCTCGCCCATGGGGCAGGTCTGGCTCAACCGCGTGGCGGGACTGGTTTTCGCCGGCCTCGCCCTGAAGTTGGCGACGGCACACAGATAGAAAAACGGGGAGATGGCATGCCATCCCCCCGTCCATTCAATCCCTGCGGATCAATATTATTCAGCGGCCTTGGGGGCCACCACAGAGACAAGCTGCTTGTTGCCCTTGGTGCCACGGAAGGTGACCGTGCCAGCCACCATCGCGAAAATGGTGTGATCGCGGCCCATGCCCACACCCGTGCCCGGGTGCCACTGGGTGCCACGCTGGCGGATGATGATGTTGCCGGGGACAGCCTGTTCGCCACCGAACAGCTTGACGCCGAGACGGCGGCCAGCGGTGTCGCGACCGTTGCGGGATGAACCGCCTGCTTTTTTATGTGCCATGACAGTCTCTCCTTATTCCTTGGCGCGGGCCCGGTCAGACTTGGCGCGCGGCGGCTTGCCGGCGAGAAGTTCCTTGGCCTGCTCGATCCATTCTTCACGGGCCACGCGGCCCTTCTGCTTGAGATGGGCTTCAACCTTTTCGACGTCAGCCGGTGTCCAGGCCGCGATCGCCGCGAAGGTGGTGTAGCCGAGTTCCTTGAGGCCCGCTTCCATCTTGGGGCCAACGCCGCCGATGAGCGAGATGTCGTCAGCACCGCCAACCGGGGCGGCGAGCGGCGCAGCAGCGGCAGGCGCCGCGGCCTTTTCAGCCTTGGGGGCTTCTGCCTTGGGCGCGGCCTTCGCCTTTGCAGCGGGCTTGGCGCCACCCGTCAGGATCTCGGTGATCGTCACCGAGGTGAGGAGCTGGCGGTGGCCGTTGCGGCGGCGGTAATGCTTGCGGCGGCGCTTCTTGAAAATATAAACCGTGTCGGCCTTTTCCTGGGCGGCAATGGTGCCCACGACCGTGGCACCGGCAACGGTGGGCGCGCCCACGTCAACCGAGCCGCCATTGGCGACGAGCAGCACTTCGTTGAATTCCACCTGGTCACCGGCGGAACCTTCCAGCTTCTCGATCGTGATCTTGTCATTGGCGGCAACGCGATACTGCTTGCCGCCCGTCTTGATGACTGCGTACATTCTCTTCCTTCTTTCCCGCGCCGGACGGAGCCGCTTTCTAACCCATTGAAAAAGCGGTCTTTATTCAGTGGCTTCCGGAGAAGCCTGGGCACCCTGGGGCAGCGCAATAAAGCCGGGCCCGCCGTGTGGCAGGCCCAGTTGCGGGGCTCATGCGGCACGGGCGCGGAAATGTCAACTGTGGGGGGATCGCCACTTTGCAAGCCGCCTGCCTGCGGCTATCCCCGGCCCATGGCGCGCAAGGTGCTTTTCATCAATGAGTCAGGGGCAGGCCTCACCCATGTAGGCATGCTTCGTAACATCTGGCAGGGCCTTGCCGCCCAGCGGGACGTGACGCCCCGCTTTGCCTTGCGCGATGCCAACCGGGCCGCGGAATTCGGCCTGCCGCCCGAGGCCGTGCTGCAAGCCCCGGTCTTTGCCGCCAGCAAGGAGCCCAAGCATCCGCCCGGCAGCTTCGGCGAAATGATCTTCTACAAGCTGCTGGTGGAAGACGATCTGGCCAGCCGATGGATTGCTGCCTGGGATGAGTTGATGGCCCGCGAGGCACCGGACCTTGTGGTGACCGACTATGCGCCGCTCGCCCAGATGATCGCCTATGGCCGTTGGCCGGTGCTGGCCGTGGGCTATGGCTACACCCTGCCGCCCGCAGGAATGAAAAGCTTCTTCACCTATGGCACAGGCGAAACCGTCGATGGCAAGACCGAAGCCCGCATCATCACCCGCCTCAACCGCCACATGGCGGCCCGGGGCCTGCGGCAGGTTGAGCGCCTTCCCGAAATCTGTGCCGCCGACAAATGCCTCACCGCCACCGTGCCGCCCTTCGACCCCTACCTCGCTGACCGGCCTGCCGGAGAGCACATCGGCCTTCACCATCCCGGCGGCTCGCCCTGGCCCAGGCAGGAAGCGGCAGGCGGCCTCGCCTATTTCCATCCCTGGAACCAGAAGGACCCCGCCCTGTTTCGCGGCATCCTCAAGAGTGGTCTTGCCTTCGACCTTTATGCGGGCGTGCCACAACCGGGCTTCGCGCATGAATGGCGCGCCCAGGGCCTTGCCGTGTCGGATGTGCCCTTCCTGCTGAAAGAGAAAATGCCGGGCCGGGCCGTGGCCCTGCACATGGGCGGCAT
This sequence comes from Hyphomicrobiales bacterium, assembly GCA_046349175.1. Classification (GTDB taxonomy): domain Bacteria; phylum Pseudomonadota; class Alphaproteobacteria; order Rhizobiales; family Aestuariivirgaceae; genus Aestuariivirga. Next base: position 17,550 of record JAXMCS010000001.1, read on the forward strand.
GGGCTTTGCGCTGGCTGCGCTGTTTGCCGGCGTGCCGCAGCTGGTGCTGCATGGCCATCAGGAAAACCATTTCATAGCCCGCATGATCGCCAGCCAGAAGGCGGGCGTGGCGCTGCCCTATCACGGCATCAACGAGAAGATCCTGGCAGGGGCCATCGCCGATGTGGCCGACAATCCGGCGCTCCGGCAGGGAGCTTTCGAAATGGGCCGCAAGCTGGCCCCCTTTCGCGACCGCAAGCCTGTTGATGTGATCACGGCGGCTGCCGTTGCAATGCTCAGTTGATTCCCGGACCCGCACGGCGCAAGTTCGACGCAGACCGGGGAGAATGCGATGCGCAAAGTCATTGTTTTCATGCTGATGGCGGCCTTGGCCCTTGCCGCGGCGGGCGATGCTTTGGCCGCCAAAAAGAAGAAGCCGGCAGCCAAGCCCTCCACCGTGACGGGAGCCCCCGCCATGAGCGTGGTCATCGTGCGCTCCACAGAAGCGGGCTGCGAACCCCTCTGCCCGCAATGGATCGAGGCCGAGGGCGAGATCACCGCGGGAACGCCGGCCCGCTTTGAAAAGGCCTTCAAGGCCATGGGCAAGGCGAAACTGCCTGTTGTCATTTCCTCGCCTGGCGGCAACATTGATGCCGCACTGCAAATTGGCCGCATGATCCGCAAGCGCAGTCTCGATGTCTATGTTGGCGCAACGGCCTATGCCGGCTGCAAGCCAAGCGATGCGCAATGCAAGCTGCCAGCGGAATTTCAGGGCATCTATCGCGGCCAGATGCTGGAGTACAGCGCCTACTGTTTTTCTGCCTGCCCCATCGTTCTGGCTGGTGGTGTCAAACGCTTCGTGGGTGGCTTTAGCCCCGTTGGTGTGCATCAGGCCAAACAAGTGTGGACCCAGCAGCAGATTTTCTACCGCGAGAAATACATCATCGTGAAAGGCAAGAAGAAGGTCATCTCGCGCACCGAGGTGAGCCGCAAGATGCTCAAACCGCAGGTGAGCTTTGGCCTGGGGCATGGCTTGCGCGGAAAGCTTGCCGCCTATTACAAGGAAATGGGCGTGGACACGGCCATACTTGATGAGTTCAACAAGGCTGCGTTCAAGGACATCAACATTCTTACACCGGCGCAGCTTGATCATTTCAACCTGCGCACAGCGCTGTCGGCCCGTCCTATTTTCTCAGAAACGCCGTCTGCAAAAGTCCGCCTCCGGCCAATTGCGTGAAGCGGGAAGGCAATGCGGCGGGGACCGGGAAAGCAACGGTGGCGGGTGACGCGATGACACTGCACCTCGTGCAGGCCTCGAAACAGGACTGCAAGAAGAATTGCGGCCCCTGGATCGCAGCCAATGGCGTGATCACGCCCGAGTCCGTGCGCCAGCTCGACAGCATGCTGAAAACTCTGGGCTACGTGCCCGGTCTGAAGATCATGATCAGTTCGCCCGGCGGCGATTTCCGCTGAGCCATGGACATGGGCCCGGCTCATTCACAAGAACCTGCTCGACGTCGAAACCATGGCCTTTGAACCGGAAAGCTGCAGCTTCAAGAAAAACAACTGCAAACCGCTCGACAAGCTGGGCACTGTCTCGGCACGGACCAGACTGGCCATTTGCGATGACGCCTGCATTTTCGTTCTGGCGAGGCGGCGTTGCCCGGTCTGCTTCTACCGTCACGCTGCATGACCCGGCCCTTTATGTGGCACCCAAGCCGGGCCAGACACCGCGGGAGACCGTGTCCGCCTACCTGAAAATGCTGATGCCCAAAGATGCCATCAGCCGGGTAGCCGATGTGCCGCAGGGTGCTCGTTGCGATTGATTCAAGAAGCCTTGATGCGGGCAGGCCTCACTTCACGCTAGTCTGGGGCCGCCACACGAGCAGGATGATGATTGCCATGATCACCTCGCCGCCGAGGCTGAAGACCACCGCCTTCTGCACGTCATTGGCTTCCTCCACATGCCATCCGCTGCCAAGGAAATTGGCGAAGAGCCCGCCCAGCGTAAGCGCGATGAAGGAGAGCGGCAGCGAGATCAGCCGGCCCTCGGGTTGCGCGGCGGTCATCCAATAGGCAGCCACGGCACTGAAGCCGAGGATGGTGTAGAGAACGATGCTTGGCGGATGCCAGTTCTGGAAGGCATCGAGCAGCGACACCAGATCAGACAAAAGATTGCTCACGGCCGAACCCCCCGGTTGGTCAACCCTCTGAATCGCCTTTGCTGCGCTCAACGTCAAGGCTTGCCGATCCCTTCACCTTGAGGCGGCCCTGCAGACGAGATCGAGCACCCGGTTCACCTCGCCGCCGAAGATGAGGGCAAGCGCCGAAAGATAGACAAAGAACATGGCGGCGAAGATGCCGGAAAAGAGGCATAGGTGGAAGCAAAGGAGCGGAAATTGAGAAGCCACCAGGAGAAGAGCGGCACAGAGCATCACCCAGACGACAACCGTGATGGCGATGCCCGAAGGATCTTGAGGAGCGGCATGCGCCGCGCCGGCAGGATGCTGCGCGCGGCAACCAGCGCCCCAGCAGCAGCAGGAAGGCCAGCACATAGCGCAGCTCTTCCAGCACAGTGAAGCGCCCCGCCGTGGTGATGCCATGCTCCACCGCGAAATTGAGGCCAAGCGGCATGAGCACCATGAGGAAGGAGAAGGCAAGCAGCACGATGGCCGCGCCGATGACAAAGAAGATGTCGAGCAGATAGACGGCCCAGGCCTGGCGCGTGTCCTTGATGTCATAGGCGCGGTTGAGACCGACCCGCACGGAATCAATGCCGGCCATGGCCGACCAGATGGTGAGAAGGGCGGCGAGGCTGAGGAGATCGGTGCGCGGCACGGTGAGGATCGACATGATCTCGCCGGCGAGCGGCCTGACCAAGGCCTCTGGCGCAATACCCAGCAGAAAGTCGATGGCGGCCCGGGCCTGATCCTCCGTGCCGAAGAAGCCCGCCATGGCCGTGAGGAAGATGAGGAAGGGAAAGACCGAAAACACCGTGCGGAAGGCGATGTTGCCGGCCAGCGGCACGGCCTCGTCGGCAAAAAGCCGCCGGAAACTTTCCACCGCAAGCCGGTAGGGCGTGATGTGCTGGGGCGGGTGGGGAGGCAGGTCACTCATGATGCGCGCTCCTGATAGCCAGTTTCGCCCGCAAACCCAAGCATTGCCAAAGCCTGTGCAGTGGCCCCCTCGACGGCGGCACCGGAAAGAGGCAAAGCAGAACACCCATGAACTCCTCCCAAGACACTGCCCTGATCAAGGCCGCACCCGCCCTTTTTGTTGTCATGTGGGCGACGGGCTTTGTCGTCTCCAGGCTTTCGGCGGGGCATGTCGATCCCTTCACCTTTCTGGCGCTGCGCTTTCCGCTGGCGGCCCTGATCTTCCTCGGTGTGGCGCTCGTGATGCAGGCCCCCTGGCCAGGCCCGCGCGGCGTGCTCCATGCCGTGGTGGCGGGCGCCCTCATCCATGCAGTTTATCTCGGCCCCATCTACTGGGCCGTGGCCCATGGCTTGCCGGCGGGCGTCGGCGCCCTGATCGTGGGCCTGCAGCCGCTGGTCACCGCCTTTGCCGCGGCCCTCTTGCTGGGCGAAGCACTGGACCAGCGCCACTGGCTGGGCCTTGCGGTGGGGCTGGCGGGTGTTGCGCTGGTGATCTGGCCGAAGCTGTGCTTCACCGGAACGGGCATCACACCTGTGACCGTGGCGGCCTGCCTTGTGGGCACCGCCGCCATTTCCTTCGGCACGATCTACCAGAAGAGGTTCGCCACCGGACTTCACATTGCCACCGGCGGCGTGTGGCAATATGTGGGGGCGGCTGTTGTGGCCGCCGCCGCGGCCTTTCTCTTCGAAGACCGCATGTTTGATCACAGCCTGCAGGCCTGGGTGGCGCTGGGCTGGTCGGTGATCGTGCTCTCGCTGGGGGCGATTTCGCTTCTCATGCTGCTCATCCGCCATGGTGCCGTGGGAAAAGTGGCGAGCCTGATCTTTCTGGTGCCCGCCGCCGCTGCCCTCATGGCCTATGCCATGTTCGGCGAAACCCTGGTGCCGGTGCAGCTTCTGGGCATGGGGCTGTGCGCCGTGGCCGTGTTCATTGTGAACCGGCGGCCGCAGACCCTGTGACCGGATTGTCACGCAGGCTGTCGAGCGTCTCGCGGGCTCGCAGGCGGTGTGCCGCCGTCACGTGATTGCGCACGAGGGCGAGCGCCGTCATCAGCACCGCCATGTCATCGGTGAAGCCGAGGCCCACGATCACATCGGGAATGGCATCGATGGGCAGGATAAAATAGGCGAGCGCCCCGAACAGCGTGGCCTTGACCTTGAGCGGCGTGGCCTGGTCCGTGGCGCAATACCAGGCGGCCAGCAGCTCATCCGCGAAGGGAAGCCGCGCCGCCCCCCGCGCCAGCTTGGGCCAGAAGCCCGCGCGCACATAGTCTTCCTGGGTGGTGTGATCCTGCTGTGCCATGGCTTCCTCCAGACCGGAAATCAGATGGGAAGGCCGGGCCTGCGAATCAAGTGGTGCACAGGATCAGTGCTTGCTGAACCAGAGCACGCCCATGAGAATGATGATGGCGACGAATTGCAGGATGACGCGCCAGCGCATGAAGGTCTGCGAGCGGTTGGGCGAGCCGCCCTTCATCATGTTGATGAGGCCGAGCACGAGCACCACCGCAACGGCGGCGACAGCGATGTAACTGAGGGAGTTGGCGAAGAACATGCGCCCTCCCTAGCCCATGCGCGGCCTCACCTCAATCAACTGTTGCGGGCCGCAAAGGCCGCAAGCCAGCGGGCAGGCAGGAAGCGCCGCGCCAGCGCCGCCACATGGGTGGGCAGTGTCACAAAAAAATGGGGGCGCGGCCGGGGATGTTCGAGCGCCGTGATGAGCTTGGCCGTCACCGCGGCGGGCGGCAGCTTGAAGCGGGTTGATCCGCCGCGCGCCAGCTTCTGCCTTTGAGCTTCAAATTCAGCCACATGCAGCGAGTGGCTCATGTCGATGTTGCGGCTGAAGGCGGCCACCGCATTGTCCACAAAACGTGTGGCGATAGGGCCGGGATTGAGCGTGACAACGGCAATGCCCGTGCCCAGCAATTCGAGTCGCAGCGTGTCGGTGAGGCCTTCGAGGGCAAACTTGCTGGCGTTGTAGGCCCCCCGCCATTTGAGCGCGAGGAGGCCGAGCACGGAGGAACACTGCACGATGCGGGCTGTGCCATGGGCTGCCGCATGGGCCCGGAGCAGCGGCAGGCAAGCCCTGGTCAGCTCATGCCAGCCAAAGACATTGGCGGCGAATTGTTCCTCCAGCACGGCGCGGCTCAGGTCCTCCACCGCCCCCGGCTGGCCATAGGCCCCGTTGTTGAAGAGCGCGAAAAGCGTCCCGCCGCAGCGCTCCGCCACGATGGCGGCGCAGGCCTGCACCGACGCGCTGTCGCGATAGTCGAGCATCAGCGCTTCGAGGCCCAGGCCTTCGAGCCGGGCCAGGTCTTCCGGCTTGCGTGCTGTGGCAAAGACCCGGTAGCCGCGGGCCTTGAGCGCCGTGGCGGCATCAAGCCCGATGCCCGAGGAACAGCCGGTGATGAGAATCGCCCTTGTGGTCATGAACCAGTTCTAGGCGCGCCTGCCCCTCTCTTCCAGCTTCGCCGCATTTGGGCCGGAATTTTCCGCTTGGTGGCGTCCGGGCCTGTTTCCCGGTTGTTAAGGGATGGTCACTTATGGTTAACAGATGATGATGATACGCGGCGCTTTTCCACTTCTTTTGCTTTCCCTCTCGCTTCTGGCGGGACCGGCCCTGGCTGACGATCCCGAGAAGATCGGCTCATTCAAGGATTGGGAAGCCTACAGCTACAAGGCGGATGATTCTAAAGTCTGCTTTGCCTTCGCCACACCCAAGAAGAGCGAGGCGAGCCGCAAGGCCGACCGCGGCGAGATTCGCTTCATCGTCACCAACTATCCCGGCCGCAAGGTGAAGGGCCAGATTTCCACCGTGCTGGGCTTCACCGCCAAGGATGGCAGCGGGGCCGCCCTGTCCATCGACGACAAGGCCTTCACGCTTTATCCCAAGGGTGACACGGCCTGGGCCGGCACCGACGATGCCGAGATCATTTCAGCCATGAAGTCCGGCAAGGGCATGGTGCTGAAGGCGACAAGCAAGAAGGGTACCGAGACCACCGACACCTATTCGCTGGCCGGCATTTCCGCCGCCCTCGACGCGATCGACAAGGCCTGCAAATAGGTGCGCTGGCCGACGGCCCTGTGTGTCACATTTGCTGTCTGGACGGGAAGCACCACGGCAGCGGAGGCAGGCTGCGCCAGCGAGGAACATGCAGGCCTGCCCTATGCCGTCTGCCGCTTTGCCCCGGATGCGGAGATCACGCTCTACAATCTGGATGCCGGTGGCGTGCCCTTCGGCAGTTTCACGGCGCTCGCCCAGAGCCTGGCCGCCACGGGCCGCAAGCTGACCTTCGCCATGAACGCCGGCATGTTTGACGACAAGCTGAAACCGATCGGCCTTTATGTCGAGAACGGCGAGACGCGGAAAAAGATCAACCGCAAGAACGGCTATGGCAATTTCCATCTGAAGCCCAATGGCGTGTTCTTCACCGAGGGCGGCAAGGCCTTCGTGCAGGAAACGGAAGCCTATGTGAAGGCGGGCCACAAGCCTGACTTCGCCACCCAATCCGGCCCCATGCTGGTGGTCAATGGCAAGCTCCATCCCAAGTTTTCCGAGACCGGCACCTCCGCCAAGGTGCGCAATGGCGTGGGCGTGACGGACGACGGGACGGTGGTCTTTGTCCTGTCGGAATGGCCCGTCACCTTCCATGATTTTGCTGCCCTCTTCCGCGACGAGCTGAAAACCCAGAACGCCCTGTTCCTCGACGGCACCATTTCCAGCCTCTATTCCACGGAGCTGGGCCGCAATGACGGTTTCCGCCCGCTGGGCCCCATGGTGGCGGTGACGGAAAAGGAGTAAGGGCGCGCCATGGCCACCCTGATTGACAGCCTGCCCAGCCGTTACATCCAGAACGACGCGCGTCCGTCGCTCGTCGGGCTGTCGCGCGACGAACTGATGGAGATGCTGGCCCGCGTGGGCGTGGCTGAGAAGCAGCGCAAGATGCGCGCCAACCAGCTGTGGCACTGGATCTACCACAAGGGTGTCACCTCCTTCGCGGAGATGAGCAACATCGCCCGGGAGCTGCGCGAGCGCCTGGAAGAGGCCTTCCAGATTTCGCGGCCCGAAGTGGTGACGCAGCAGATTTCCAACGACGGCACCCGCAAGTGGCTGCTCCGCCTGCCCGCCGATGAGCGCGGCGCCCGCCACGAGGTGGAATGTGTCTACATCCCGGAAGAAGACCGGGGCACGCTCTGCATTTCCTCCCAGGTGGGCTGCACCCTGACCTGCACCTTCTGCCACACGGGAACCCAGAAGCTGGTGCGCAATCTCACAGCCGAGGAAATCGTGGGCCAGATCATGTTGGCCCGCGACGCCATCAAGGATTGGCCAGACGATCTCGCTGCCAATCCCCAGCCACCCTCCTCCGGCCGCTACATCACCAATGTGGTGCTGATGGGCATGGGCGAGCCACTCTACAATTTCGACAATGTGAAGCGCGCCATGGAGATTGCCAGCGATGGCGATGGCATCTCGTTGTCCAAGCGCCGCATCACCCTTTCAACCTCCGGCGTGGTGCCGGAGATTGCCCGGGCGGGCGAAGAGATCGGCACCATGCTGGCGATTTCGTTGCATGCGACAACCGACGAGATCCGCAACACGCTGGTGCCCCTCAACAAGAAATACCCGCTGGCGCAATTGCTGGAGGCCTGCCGCACCTATCCCGGCCTCTCCAACGCGCGGCGCATCACCTTCGAATATGTGATGCTGAAGGGTGTGAATGACACGCCTGCCGACGCGAAACGCCTAGTGAAGCTGCTGGCGGGCATTCCTGCCAAGATCAATCTCATTCCCTTCAACCCCTGGCCCGGCACGCAGTATGAATGTTCGGACTGGGAGACGATCGAGACCTTCGCCGAGATCATCAACAAGGCGGGCTATGCAAGCCCGGTGCGCACGCCACGCGGCCGGGACATCATGGCCGCCTGCGGGCAGTTGAAAAGCGAAAGCCAGAAACTGCGCGCCAAGGAGCGGCTGGCGGCGGATGGGGCCCGGGCATGAGCGCCGTCCTTCTGCGCTATCTGCAACTGGCGGCGGCCTATGGCCTCTCGGCGCTCTTTTCCGGCACTGCCATCGCCGCGGTGCTGAGCGTGATGCCCGCGGCGGATTTCCCGTTGCCTTTTGTCCCCCTCGCTGGCTTTTGCTCCATTGTGATCGCCATCTGGGCGGCCCTGCCGGCCCACGCCTTCATCGCGCTCATGGAATGGCAGGCGATCCGCACACCCTATGCCTATTGCGCCTTTGCAAGCCTGGCGGGCCTTGCTTTCAGCTTCATCCTGAAGGTGCCCGGTTGGGTGCCCCTGGCGGGCATCCTGATCGGCCTGGCAACCGGACTCTTATTCTGGGTGATCGCCGGGCGCACGGCAGGCACCCTCAAGGGCAAGGGCTTTGCAAGCCACCAGCTTCTGGGCCTCCTTGGCCTTTCAGCCCTGGTCACGGCCGGGGCGATTGCGCTCTACGCCTTCTGATCCCTTGCGCGAAGCGCCCGGTCCACCTATGGGCTTTGCCGCCTTACAACCAACAGGAAAACCCATGTTCAAGACCGCCCTTGCCGCCGCCAGCCTTCTCGCTCTTGCCAGCCTGCCAGTGCGCGCCGAAACCATCGACATCTCCACCATCAAGTGCTCCGATCTCGCCAAGATGAACCAGGACGAGGCGAGCTACCTGCTCATCTGGCTGCATGGCTATTACGGCGGCCAGGCCAATGACACGACCATCGACCTCGACAGCTTCGCCGAAAACGGCAAGGCCATCGGCGAGGAATGCGCCAAGTCGCCGGAACTCGGCCTGATGACCGTCATCAACCAGCTGGATGGCGGCGACGACAGCCAGTAACCGCCTGAGACATCCGCCGCGCTTGCAAGGGTCAAGCGCGGCGTGATAGGCGCTGGCTCACCATGAGCAAGCAAAAGATCAAGAAAGTCGTGCTCGCCTATTCCGGCGGCCTCGACACCTCCATCATCCTCAAGTGGCTGCAGACCGAATACAAGGCGGAGGTCGTGACCTTCACCGCCGATCTGGGTCAGGGAGGCGAACTGGAGCCGGCCCGCAAGAAGGCCGAGATGCTGGGCATCAAGCAGATCTACATCGAAGACCTGCGCGAGGAATTTGTCCGGGACTTTGTCTTCCCCATGTTCCGCGCCAACGCCGTTTATGAGGGCGTCTATCTGCTGGGCACCTCCATCGCCCGGCCCTGATCGGCAAGCGCACGGTGGAGATCGCCGCCGAAACGGGTGCGGATGCGGTGGCCCACGGTGCCACGGGCAAGGGCAACGACCAGGTGCGCTTCGAACTCACGGCTTATGCCCTCAACCCCGACATCAAGGTGATCGCCCTGGCGCGAATGGGATTTCAAATCCGCACCGACCTCATTGACTTCGCCGAAAAGCACCAGATTCCGGTGGCGAAGGACAAGCGCGGCGATGCCCCCTTCTCGGTGGATGCCAACCTGCTGCACTCGTCTTCGGAAGGCAAGGTTCTGGAGGACCCGTGGGCCGAAGCGCCTGAGATGGTTTATCAGCGCACCATTGCGCCCTGGGATGCCCCCGACACGCGGACGGAAATCGAAATTGCCTTCGAGAAGGGCAATCCCGTCGCCATCAATGGCAAGGCCATGACGCCCGCCGCCATTCTCACGGAATTGAACAGACTTGGCCACGACAATGGCATTGGCCGCCTGGACCTCGTGGAAAACCGCTTTGTCGGCATGAAGTCGCGCGGCGTTTATGAAACACCGGGCGGCACGATCCTGCTCGCGGCCCACCGCGCCATGGAATCCCTCACGCTGGACCGGGAAGCAGCCCACCTGAAGGACTCGTTCATGCCGCGCTACGCCGAGCTGGTCTATTACGGCTTCTGGTTCTCGCCCGAGCGCGAGATGCTGCAGGCCATGGTGGACAAGTCGCAAGAGGCCGTGGAAGGCGTGGTGCGCCTCACCCTCTACAAGGGCAACGTGATCGTCAGCGGGCGGAAGAGTGCCAAGTCACTCTACAAGAACGACCTCGTGACCTTCGAGGACGACCGTGGCGCCTATGACCAGAAGGATGCGGCAGGCTTCATCCGCCTGAATGCGCTCCGCCTGCGCACGCTGGCCGCCCGCAAGCGCAATACGTGATGGTGCCGTGGGTTCAGCTGAACCGCCACTCCATGGCGTTGCGGTAAACCTCGCCGGGCCGCAGGATCGAGGACGGGAAGGCCGGATGGTTCGGCGCATCCGCCACGTTCTGCGGTTCGATGGCGAGCGCGCCCGATCGCTGCAACGGCCCTGTGTGGCCGATGAGCGACGGCTCCCAGTGAATGGCCGTGTAGCTCTGCATGCAGCCTTCCGTGGTCCACACATCGAGCTGACGGCCTGAAGCGGGATCACGCAAAGTGAGCCCGTGCTTCATCTCGCCGCGCTTACCCTCGAGCTTGGTGCAGAAATCATGGTCAGAATCAATGCGGCGCAGGCTGCGGAAATCATGGGGCGTTCCTGCCGTGGGTTCAATCCGGCCCAAGGGCAGTAGCAGATCGTTCAGCGGAAAATGCTGATCCCCCATGATCTGCAATTCTTGGTCCAAGACTGTGCCCCCACCCGCCATGTTCCAATAGGCATGGTTGGTGATGTTGCACAGCGTCGGTTTGCCGGTGCGGGCCGCAATCTTCAGCGACAGCGTGTTGCCCTTCAACTCATAGGCCCCGGTGACCGCGAGGTCGCCCGGAAAGCCCTGGTCGCCATCATTGGACTGCAGCGAGAAGGTGACGCGGTTGCCATCCCGCAGCCAGTCCCAGCGCCGGGCATGAAAACCTGATGGGCCGCCATGCAACTGATGTGGCCCCGCGTTGGGCACCAGCTTGACGATGGCACCGTCAAGGGGAAACTGCGCGCTGGTCACGCGGCCCGCATGGCGCCCGCAGATGACTCCGGAATAGAGATCGCCGGTGGCGAGACTGTTTTCGCTGCCCGTGCCGAAGCAGGTTTCCACGCCATCGACAACGCAGGAGGCGATGCGCGCCCCCAGCGGGTGCAGGCCAACGGTGATGCCGGGTGATGTGAGTGTGATCATGCCCGGCATCAAACCAGCTTAGGCGAACTTCTGCAATTCCTTGAGGATCGCCGCTCCCATCTCCTTGGTGGAGGCATTGGCGGGAGCCGCTTCGCTGGCGATGTCCTTGGTGCGCAGCCCTTGCGCCAGCACGGCGGAAATGGCGGCATCGAGCTTGTCGGCCCATTCACCCATGCCAAGTGAATAACGCAGCGCCATGCCGAAGGAGGCAATCATCGCAATGGGATTTGCCGCCCCCGTGCCGGCAATGTCAGGGGCCGAGCCATGCACCGGCTCATAGAGCGACTTGCGGCGCTTGGTCTTGGCATCGGGCGCACCGAGCGAGGCCGACGGCAGCATGCCAAGCGAGCCCGTGAGCATGGCTGCCACATCGGAGAGCACATCGCCGAAAAGGTTGTCGGTGACGATCACGTCATACTGCTTCGGCCAGCGCACCAGCTGCATGGCGCAGTTGTCGGCGAGCACATGCTCCAGCTGCGCCTGCGGATATTCGTGCCTGTGGATGCGGGTGACAACCTCGTTCCACAGCACGCCCGTCTTCATCACGTTGCGCTTTTCAGCCGATGACACCTTGTTCTTGCGGGTCTTGGCCAGATCAAAAGCCACCCGTGCGATGCGCTCGATTTCGAATGTGTCATAGACTTGTGTGTCGATGCCGCGCTTCTGGCCATTGCCAAGATCGGTGATGGTCTTGGGTTCGCCGAAATAGACACCCCCCGTGAGTTCACGCACGATCAGAATGTCGAGGCCTTCCACCACATTCTTTTTCAGCGATGAGGCATCGGCCAGGGCCGGATAGCAGATGGCCGGGCGCAGGTTGGCGAAAAGGCCGAGATCCTTGCGCAGCCGCAGAAGTCCTGCTTCGGGCCGCACATCGTAAGGCACCTTGTCCCACTTGGGCCCGCCCACCGCGCCAAAGAGCACGGCGTCAGCAGCCTGCGCCTTGGCCATGTCAGCATCGGAAATGGCCTTGCCATGGGCATCATAGGCCGAACCGCCGACGAGGCCGCGGTCGGTCTCGAATGTGGCAATGCCCTGCTTGCCGAACCAGGAGACGATGGCCTCCACTTCGGCCATGACTTCAGGGCCGATGCCATCGCCGGGGAGATAGAGGAGATTGAAAGAGGCCATGATCCGCTCGTCTGATGTTGAGATGCTGGCGGCGGAGCTAGCGGTTTCGCCTGGCCCTGACAAGCGCCTGCGCGGGCTATTCTGCAGTGGTCTTCCCCAGCTTGCGGGCCCGGGCCTTTTCCGCAGGGGAGCCGGTGCTGAGGGCTGTCTCCAGATGGAGTCGGACCGCGGGCCGCAAGCTTTCATCTGTCAGGGCAAGGTCAAAGAGCCCCTGCAGGGCTGAGACACGCACAATGCGGCTCTTGTCAGTGCGGTATGTTTCAAGGCACTGGAACAGCCGGGACCGTTCGGCCGCAGCCAGCTGCAAGCGCGGCAGCATCTGGGAGAGATGCCAGCGCATTTCCTGCTCCGGGGTCTCTTCCGCAAGGGCAATGAGCTTACGCTTGAAGGGCTGAAGCCAGAACGGCTGCTGCCGCGATATTTTCTCCGCCACATCGCCGCAGCGCATGCGCACCACGGCATCGGTATCCCTCAGTCCCGCCATGATGTCCGCCAGCGCCAGGCCGTGACCCGCGTCGTCGCCCAGAATCTGCGCCACAATCTGGTCGCTTGCGCCAATGGAGCGGCGGTCACCGCCCCGCAGTGCGGTCCGCGCGCCCGTCAATGGCTGGCGGGCTCCACCCGGGTCACATGGTAGGTGACGAGTTCGTCGTCCTCCCGCACCGAGACATATTCCCCCACCCGGAAGACGTGATCGGCAAAACGGTAGCCCGCCTCGTCATCCTCGCCATCGCTGGCGATGTCGTAGTGGAAGGCCCAAGAGCCGCCACGCCCGCCACCCGGCCTGTGCATGAGATGGCCGACGTCATCCGCCTCGCCCCGGCGGAAGCGCCGGACCCGGCAATGACCGCGCTCCTTCTGCCAGGCGGCAGAATCGATGCGGCCTTCGCTGGTGAGCGGCGCGGCAAATTCATAGCCGATGTCATGGGCACCATCCGGATGGTCCTTGGTGCGGGCCAGCTCCAGCCTGATCTTGAACAGCATGGTGGGCCTCAGTGCGACATGAGCACGGGAATGTTGAGGCTGTTGATCACATGCCGGGTGGCCCCGCCAAACACGAACTCGGCAAAGCGGCTGTGGCCATAAGCCCCCATGACGAGAAGGCCGATGCCCTGATCCTTGCAGGCCCGGAGCAGCGTTTCACCAGCGCTGAGCCCGTCCGACGAGAGATTGAGAATTTCCACCTTGATCTTGTGGCGGGCAAGCCCCTCCGCCAGATCGGCCCCGCCCATCTGGCCGCGCTGCGATTCATCGACGCGCGCAATCTTCACCCGCTTGGCCTTGCGCAGCAGCGGCACGGAATCAAAGGCCGCGCGCGCCGCTTCGCGGCCGCCATCCCAGCCCACCATGGCTTCCGTATAGTCGAGCGAGGCCTCGCCCTTGCGCGGCAGCACCAGAACGGGGCGGCCTGCGGCGATCACCACGCGCTGCACGAAGTCATATTCGGCTCCCACCGCCTCATCCGGATTGACGGCGGAGACAACGACAATGTCCGCGGCGCGGCACTGGTTGGTGATGGCGGCAGAAAGAAGCGGCGTGGCTGCATCCACTTCCTGGAAGCCGAAGGACAAGCCGTCCTTGCTCATGGCCTCCTCGAAGGCGCTGCGCACCGCCGCCTTGTTGTCGAGGAAATACTTGCGGTTGCCGTCATAGACATCAGGCACCGCAGCGAGCCCGGCATTGGGATAAACCTGGATGCCGGGAATGACATAGAGCCCTGTCACATGGGCATCATTGTCCAGGGCCAGTTTGCGGGCCGCCGCCGTCAACTGCGGCAGGCGGTCAATTTCCGTGATGCAAAGCATGATGGTTTTGTAGGCCATGACGTTTCTCCAACTGATGGGTACAGTCTCAAGAGAAAACGTGGCGCTTGCATTGATGTGCATCAAGGCAGGGGGGCTGACCTAACTTGTGGTTTATATGGCCGTCAACCCGGGAAAGTGCGCCCGCCAAACTCCAGAATGCTGGCATTGGGGCCGGCCATGATGCAGCTTTCGCTTTCCAGGCCCTGCACAAAGCAGAACACCGGAAGCTTGGCCTTGCGTTGCTCCTCGTAATAGGACTCACTCATGTCGGAACCGGCGAAATAGCCGAACTCCTCGCCTTTTTTTTGCAGGGGGTTTTCCTGCCCGGCCCGCCAGGGCGGAAGATCACCGGAGGATTTGGGGCTGGTGGAGAGCCCGGTGGTCAGCCATTCCTTGAGCGCCCCCGGAAGCGCCTTGGGCGTGCGGGCCGAAGCGTCCGCAAACAGCGCCACATTCTCGCCAATGCGCGCCGTGGTCCACACCGGCTTGCCCGCAGCATCAAGCACAGACAGCACGACAACCGGGCTGGCGCAGCTAGCCCCCACGGCTGACGCGGTAAGCTTCAGACCCTGCTTGCCACTCGCCGTCCAGGGCACTGTGGCCGAGGCGGTGCAGGCCGCCGCAGCTTGGCCTGCAGACAGGCCCAGAAGGGAAAGGCTCAGGAACAGCCCAAGACCAGCCGCGCGCATGGCCTTACTCCGCCGCCTGCTTGCGCATGGGGTTGTTGGGATGCATGGTCCAGTTGGCATAGTCCTTGGAAATGGGCTTGCCGGTGCGCGCATCCGTGCCGCTGGTTTGCCGCACCATGGTGATGCAGTTTTCCACCGGGCATACCTCCACACAGAGATTGCAGGCCACGCATTCATAGTCCATGACCTCGAAATGGCGCTTGCCATCCTTCTCCTTCATGATCGCCTGGTGTGACGTGTCCTCGCAGGCGGCATAGCAGCGGCCACACTTGATGCAGAGGTCCTGGTCGATCTTCGCCTTGGAAATGGCATTGAGGTTGAGATACTGCCAATCCGTGACATTGCCCACGGCGCGGCCGCGGAAGTCATCAATGGTGCGGTAGCCCTTCTGGTCCATCCAGCGGGAGAGGCCCGACACCATTTCCTCGACGATCCTGAAGCCATAGGTCATGGCGGCGGTGCAGACCTGCACCGTGCCCGCCGACATGGCGATGAATTCCGCCGCGTCACGCCAGGTGGTGACGCCGCCAATCGCCGAAATGGGAAGCCCGCGTGTTTCCGCATCGCGGGCAATTTCCGCCACCATGTTGAGGGCGATGGGCTTGACCGCCGGGCCGCAATAGCCACCATGGGAACCCTTGCCATCGATAGAGGGGTTGGGCGAGAACGAGTCGAGGTCCACCGACACGATGGAGGAAATCGTGTTGATGAGCGACACGGCATCGGCCCCGCCCTTGAGAGCAGCGCGGGCCGGATAGCGGATGTCGGTGATGTTGGGCGTCAGCTTGACGATCACCGGCATGCGCGTGTGCTGCTTGCACCAGCGCGCCACCATTTCAATGTATTCTGGCACCTGCCCCACGGCAGCCCCCATGCCGCGCTCGCTCATGCCATGCGGGCAGCCGAAGTTGAGTTCGATGCCGTCGGCGCCTGTTTCTTCCACCTGCTTGACGATTTTCTTCCACGGCTCTTCCTGGCAGGGCACCATGAGGGAGACGACCACGGCGCGATCCGGCCAGTCGCGCTTCACCTGCTTGATCTCGCGCAGGTTCACCTCGAGAGGCCGGTCGGTGATGAGTTCAATGTTGTTGAGGCCCAGCAGCCTCCGGTCCGGCCCGTGAATGGCCCCATAGCGCGGGCCATTGACGTTGACGATGGGCGGGCCTTCCTCGCCCAGCGTCTTCCACACAACACCGCCCCAGCCCGCCTTGAAGGCGCGCACCACATTGTATTCCTTGTCGGTCGGTGGAGCCGATGCAAGCCAGAAGGGATTGGGCGACTTGATGCCAAGGAAGTTTGAACGAAGGTCAGCCATGGGATGCTCCTCAGGCGCTCAGAAAGGCATGAATTGATTCAGCCGCACGGCGGCCCTGATCCACCGCAGCAACGGTAAGCTCCTTGCCGCCGACACAATCGCCGCCGGCCCACACGCCTTTTACCGGCGTGCGCCCCTCGGCATCGGCCTCAAAGCGCGGCACGTTGCGGAAGGGGCCGTCCTTCTCGAAGCCCTTCAACGTCTGGCCGATGGCCTTGAAGATCATGTCGGCTTCAAGCGTGAAGGTCTCGCCCGTGCCCTTGACCTTGCCGTTCACCTCCTGCGAACGCTCGCACACAAGGCCCACTGCCTTGCCGGCATTGACCACCACCTTGCGCGGCATGACCCAGTGGCGAATGGTGACGCCACGGGTTTGTGCCAGATCGCGCTCATAGGCGCTGGCCTTCATGTGTTCCGGCCCGCGCCGGTAGAGCAGTGTGACCTCCTCGGCGCCCAGCGCCTTGGACTGCACGGCAATGTCGATCGCCGTCATGCCGCCGCCGATCACCAGCACCTTGCGGCCCACCGGCAGCTTGCTCACATCCTTTGCTTGGCGGAGGTGCTGGATGTAATCCACCGCATCCTCAACGCCTTCGGCATCTTCGCCATCGGCCTTGAGCGCATTGACGCCCGCAAGCCCGATGCCGAGGAACACCGCGTTGAAATCATGCTGCAGGTCGGGCAGCGACAGGTTCTTGCCCAGCACCATGCCATGCTTCACGGCAATGCCACCGATGGAGAGTACAAACTCCACCTCCCGCTGGGCGAAGTCATCGACGGTCTTGTAGGCGGCAATGCCATATTCATTGAGGCCGCCGGATTTCGGCTTGGCTTCGAAAATGGTGACGTCGTGGCCCTTCATGGCCAGCCGGTGGGCACAGGCCAGCCCGGCCGGTCCCGCCCCCACCACCGCCACCTTCTTGCCCGTGGCCTTGCCGCGCCCATAAGGGTGCTTCTTTTCAGCCATGGCCATGTCCGTCGCATAGCGCTGCAACAGGCCGATCTTCACCGGCTTGCCCTCCGACGTGTTGCGCACGCACACCTCTTCACACAGGGTTTCCGTGGGACAGACGCGGGCGCACATGCCGCCCAGAATGTTCTGGTTGAAGATGGTCTTGCCGGCCGAGGTGGGATGACCTGCCTGAATCTCGCGAATGAACAGCGGAATGTCGATTGAAGTGGGGCAGGCCGTCTGGCACGGCGCGTCATGGCAGAAGAAGCAGCGGTCCGATTCCACCAGTGCCTCGTGATCCGTGAGGCGGGGATGCAGGTCGGCGAAGTTGGCCGCATATTGCGCCTTGGAGAGGCGGCCCGCTGCCACATCCGGCATCCGTCCCGCCCGCTTGGGCGGCGAGGCCTTGCGCGGCACAGGCTTTTTGGCCGCGGCTTTTTTCGCCACCGGCTTTTTGGCGGCTGCCTTCTTCAGTGAAGCCTTCTTGCTGGCAGGCTTCTGCGAGGCTGCCTTCTTTTTCTTCAGCGCCATCGTGTCTCCTCCGTGAGACTTTTGTCTTTGGACGGAGGATTGCAGATTTTGTTCAAATGGTCAAATTTTGCGAAGGGTGGCTGATCTGGGCGGTTTTGTGCGCTTTGCGGGGACCTTCAAAGACCAATCCGTGGCGCTTTCGGGGAGGCGGGAAAAGTTCCCGCCAGCCGCCCGTGGTCGATTGCCGCACGAAGGAACAATACCAAAGCCCACTGATTGAATTTTCACGAAGCCTCAGCAGAATTTTCCGGCGCTGTGCCAGTGGCTTCCTGAATGCGGCGCGATGTGATCCAACCATACCAATTGGGCAGCACACGCAGCGCTTTCAAAAGCTGTGCTGGCTCGCGCGCAATTGCAGTTGCCGCCCTTCGCGGCTTGCGGATAACCCTGCCTTTACCGGTTCGCGGGATACTCAAGGCACCGGCAGAGTGGGGAGTTTGCAATGACCTGTCTGTTCACACGCCGCAGTGCTGCGGTGCTGCTGTCTCTTGTGCTTGGCGGAATTGCAGCTGCACCGCAGGGCAGGGCCGAGGCCCTTGTGCGCATCGGTTCCAATTCCGGCGGCCGCATCGGCGATTTCATGGGCCGCCTTGTCAGCTACCGCCAGAACGGCACGCAGGTGCAGTTCACCGGTTCATGCGACAGCGCCTGCACACTTTTGCTGGCCCTGCCCCGCAACCAGAGCTGTGTGAGCAACGGGGCGGTCTTCCGCTTCCATGCGCCAACCGGCGGCTCTGCGGCCACCAGTGCCGCGGCCCGCGCCTACATGATGGGCAAATATCCGGGCTGGGTGCGCAGCTGGATCTCCAGCCACCATGGCCTGACCCGCCAGTTGATCAGCATGGACTATGCTTATGCCAGCCGGTTCATGCGCAACTGCGATGAGGTCGCTTCCCGCTAGAGCATTTGGTTTCACGCGGCAGCTGTGCCATGATGTGGATATGTCCGCGCCCGTGAATGCGCCTTCCGTCACCGCCGCATCTGCGGCACCTGCCGCAGGCCGGCCCAAATCAGCGGTTGCCCAGCCCCTCGCGTTTCTGTCGCTGCTGTTTGGCGCGCTCGTAGTTGTGGGATTCCGCAGTGCGGGCAGCAGCAATGTAACGGCCTGCCTTGCTGCATTGATCCTCGCGATTGCCCTGCCCCATATGCTGGAGCGCCTGCCCTTCATTCTCTCGAGGATCGCGCATGGCAACGCCCTGTCATTGCGGCGCATCGCCATCAAACTGCTCGGCCTCGCCGCTCTCTACAGCGTCATCTTTCTCGCCTATCTCGTGTTCCGCGGCTTCACCCGTGACTATTTGCAGCCGCTTCTCGCCCTGCCTTCCTCCTGGCTTGCTGTGCTGGCTGTGCTTGTGCCCATCTACATCACGCTCACCGACCGCGTGATGCAGGAGCCGGAAGATGCCCTCTACAAGCTGGGCTGCAATGTGCTCGGCACGGCAGCGGTGGAAAATGACCAGGAACTGCGCCAGTTCCTGCTGGGTTGGCTGGTGAAGGGCTTCTTTGCGCCGCTCATGATCGTCTTTGCCTCGGGCGATCTTGGGCGCATCCTGGGCCAAGATTTTGCCGCGTCCTTCGCCGAGCAGGGCGGCTGGTACAATGTCTCCTACGACATGCTGTTCTTCGTCGATGTGGCTTTCGCCGCGACAGGCTATCTCTGCACGCTCAAGCTCTTTGACGCACAGATCCGGTCAGCCGAACCCACGGCCTTTGGCTGGCTTGTCTGCATCATGTGCTACCCACCCTTCTGGGACTCCATCCGCAACAACTTCTTTGAATATGACACGGGGCAAGGCTGGGGCGGCTGGCTTTCGGATTATCCCTTCTTCTATACACTCTGGGGTGCCAGCATCATTGCCCTGCTGCTCTTCTATGCCTGGACCACGGTATCCTTCGGCATGCGCTTCTCCAACCTCACCCATCGCGGCATCCTGACGAGTGGCCCTTTTGCCTTCACCAAGCATCCCGCCTACATTTCCAAGAACATCTCCTGGTGGCTGGTCAGCGTGCCCTTTATTCCGGTGAACGGCATCTGGCAGGCGGTGATGAACTGCCTGGCACTGCTGATGATCAATGGGATCTACTGGCTGCGTGCCATCACGGAGGAGCGTCACCTGTCCCGTGATCCGGCCTATGTGGCCTATGCCGCCTGGATCGCCGAACACGGCGTGATCGCCAGGCTGCGCCGGCTGTTGCATCTGAACTGAACGAAGGGGGCCGGTCTCCTGCCTGAGAACGGGCCCATTGCGCCTCGGCACAATGAACCCGTTCCGGCAGTGTCGCCACAGTCGGAACTGCGGCGGCGACAGGTTTGACGCGGAAGACAACTGCCTTGAGGGGTGCAGATCGCCGGTTGACCCGGGCGTGCGCCAGGGCCGTGCGACTATCGCCATCCATGTCACTTTCGTCGCCGCAGACCTGCGGTCTCACTGAAAAAGGGTGGACCGGACTCCGTGCGGGGGTGCGGGAGTTTTGGAGTCCGGTCCGGTGGGAACGCCGCTGGCGGGGGACAGGCGGCGCATCAACAGAAGGATGGACGTGTCATCCTGAGGGGGTGCATTTTCAGGTGGCCTGGGGCGGGGGATTCCAGGCCAGTCCGTTGATCCTTCCTTCTGTTTCCGGTGCCGCAGCCGCGTGAACGGCTGCGGTGGAGTGCTGTTGGTCACGCGCTTTGGTGGTCGCGCGGACAGTCTCGCGGCATCACATCAATTGGTGCTGCCGCCGTGACCATGGCCATGTCCATGACCATTGCCGTTCGAATTGCCATTGCTGTTGCCATTGGAGTTCCCATTGGAACTGCCATGGCCGTTGCCATTGGAATTGCCGTTGCTGTTGCCGTTGGAACCGCCATGGCCGTTGCCATTGGAATTGCCGTTGCTGTTGCCGTTGGAACCGCCGTGGCCGTTGCCATTGGAATTGCCGTTGCTGTGCCATTGGAGCCGCCGTGGCCATTGCCATTGGAATTCCCGTTGGAACCGCCATTGCTGCTGCCGTGATGGCCGTCTATCGGCCATGCCCGTGACCGTGCCCTTCACCATGGCCATGCCCGTGACCGTGCCCTTCACCATGCCCATGCCCTTCACCATGTCCGTGCCCATGTCCGTGGCCATGACCATGACCGTGACCGCCGGAACTGCCACCCGACGAACTGCTGCTGGAAGAGCTGCTGGAGGAGCTGCTGGAGGAGGTGCCGCCAGAGCTGCTCATCGCAGTGCCCTGCCCAGGCTGAACGACAGGGGCAGTGGAGGCTGTGGCATTGCAGATGGTGTCGGAATAGGGATACTGCCGCAGGAAGCGACGCATCACGGCGGAAGAACCGGAGTCCAGTGCATCCTGGCAGGCGCAATCGGCCTGGCTCATTCCGATGCTGCAATTGTATGCGGCCTGAACCGTCGGAATCTGGGTTGAGAGCAGATATGCTGCAGAACCCGTCATGGCTGTCACAAGCAGAACTTGAGAAATCTTCATGATGCAATCACCTCGTTAGTGGCGAATGCACCCCTCGCGAGTTGAGCTATCAGAAAATTGTGCAAAAAACAACGAATGCAGTAATCATCTATTAACTTCTGATTCGTTCTCGCGTATCAATTTTGCCCCCGCAAGCTGGCGAATCACTGATTCCGGACCTTGGTTCCCCCACATTCTTGCAAGGCTCACCCGCGTGGCACGCAGCAACATTTCACGTCACACAGTGCCGTTTGTTTCACATCCGCCCGGATTCATGCTCACGCAAGAGATGGACAGCACCGAAAAGCACCCTTATGTTTTGTATGACAATTCACGAGAGGCCTGCCCATGAGCGTTCAAAAACCGTCACCCCGCAAATACCGCTCTCAGGCCTGGTTCGACAATCCCGA
Source organism: Hyphomicrobiales bacterium (assembly GCA_046349175.1). Classification (GTDB taxonomy): domain Bacteria; phylum Pseudomonadota; class Alphaproteobacteria; order Rhizobiales; family Aestuariivirgaceae; genus Aestuariivirga. The sequence continues at coordinate 39,010 of JAXMCS010000001.1, forward strand.
CAATGCCGACATGACGGCCCTCTATGTGGAGCGCTACCTCAACTTCGGCTTCACGCTGGGTGAAATCCAGGGCGGCAAGCCCATCATCGGCATTGCCCAGACGGGCTCTGATCTCTCGCCCTGCAACCGCGCCCATGTGGACTGGGTGCGCCGCGTGCGCGATGGCATTGTGGCAGCGGGCGGCATTCACTTCGAATTCCCCATCCATCCCGTTCAGGAAACGGGCAAGCGCCCCACCGCCTCCATCGACCGCAACCTCGCCTATCTCTCGCTGGTTGAAGTGCTGCACGGCTATCCCATCGACGGCGTGGTGCTGACCATCGGCTGCGACAAGACCACGCCCGCCTGCCTGATGGCGGCGGCAACGGTCGACCTTCCGGCGATCTGCCTCTCCTCCGGCCCCATGCTGAACGGCGACTACAAGGGACAGCGCACCGGCTCCGGCACCATCGTCTGGCTGGCCCGCGAAAAACTGGCGACCGGCGAGATTGACTACAAGGGCTTCGTGGATCTCGTGGCCTCGTCCGCCCCCTCCACCGGCTTCTGCAACACCATGGGCACGGCCTCCACCATGAACTCGCTGGCGGAAGCCCTGGGCATGTCCTTGCCGGGCAATGCCGTGATCCCCGCACCCTACCGCGAGCGCGGGCAAATGGCCTATGAAACGGGCCTCCGCATCGTCGACATGGTGAAGGAGGATCTCACCCCCTCCAAGATCATGACGCGCAAGGCTTTCGAAAACGCCATCCGCGTCAACACGGCAATTGGCGGCTCCACCAACGCCCCCAACCACCTCAACGCCATTGCCCGCCACCTGGGTGTGGAGCTTGATGTGATCGACTGGGAAAAGCAGGGTTATGAATTGCCGCTGCTGGTCAACCTCCAGCCCGCGGGTGAATATCTGGGCGAGGACTTCCACCGCGCCGGCGGCGTGCCGTCCGTGGTGGCGGAACTCATCTCCGCCGGCAATATCCACGAAGACTGCATCACCGCCAACGGCAAGACCATCGGCGAGAACTGCAAGGGCAAGTTCTCCTGGAACCGCAAGGTGATCAAGGAGTTCAAGGACCCCATCAAGAAGACGGCGGGCTTCAAGATGCTGTCGGGCAATCTCTTCGACTCGGCCATCATGAAGACGAGCGTCATCTCTGAGGAATTCCGCAGCCGCTATCTCTCCAACCCCAAGGACCCCAATGCCTTCGAGGCCAAGGCCATCGTCTTTGATGGACCGGAGGATTACCACGCCCATATCGACGACAAGACGCTCGGCATTGACGAGAACACCATTCTCTTCATCCGCGGTGTGGGGCCGCTCGGCTATCCCGGTGCCGCCGAAGTGGTGAACATGCGCGCCCCCAATTATCTTTTGCAGAAGGGTGTGCGCTCGCTCCCTTGCGTGGGCGATGGCCGCCAGTCCGGCACGAGCGGCTCGCCCTCCATCCTCAATGCCTCGCCGGAAGCGGCGGCGGGCGGCGGGCTGGCGCTTCTGAAAAACGGCGACAGGGTGCGGATCGACCTCAACAAGGGCACCTGCAACATGCTGGTGAGTGACGCCGAGATCGCCCAGCGCCGCGCCGATCTGGAAAAGGCCGGCGGCTACAAGGTGCCAGAATCACAAACCCCCTGGCAGGAAATCTTCCGCAAGGAAGTGGACCAGCTGAGCCACGGCATGGTGATGAAGGGCGCGGTGAAATTCCAGCGCGTGGCCAAGGTGCACCCGGTGCCACGGGATAATCATTGAGCGCGTGACGCGATACGCATCCACTGTACGTCACCCCGGCGAAGGCCGGGGCGGGGCTTGTTCTTGGGGAAACACGCGCCCAAATTCGAGCAATGGAGCGTGCCGAGATGCAACCCGCTGTTTACATCCTCGCAAGTCGCTACCGCGGGAAACTCTATGTCGGTGTGACATCGGCGCTTTATAGTCGTGTCTGTGATCACAAGAACGAGACATTCGACGGCTATTCACGAGAACATCAAATCAAAAGCCTTGTCTGGTATGCCCACTTCCCGTCCATGGATCAGGCCATTGCACGCGAAAAACTGCTGAAGAAATGGCATCGCGAATGGAAGTTTCGCCTGATTGAGAGACTGAACCCGAACTGGCGGGACCTGCACGAAGAGATTGATGCCAATCTTGCCTATGTCGATATTTTTCAAGCCTCGCCCCGGCCTTCGCCGGGGTGACGGATAAGTGGGAGATTCAGCGCAAGTTGCTCTCCCATGAACTCCGCCCTCTAGAAAAACAGCGCCACGCCCACGCCGCAGAAGGCGAGGATGATGGCCGTCATGTAGAGCTTGAGTGTGCTGCCATAGATGCGCTCCAGTGCTTCCGGCGCGTGGCGGAAGTCGAGCAGGCGGTAGAGCACCACGACCATGAGCAGGAGCGCGGGAAGAAGCGTGGCCGCAACGATCCAGTCGGCGCGGCTCGAAATCTCGCTGGCGGCGTCTTCCTTGGTGGCCCAGCCCGCCAGGAAGTTCAGCAGGAAGCCCATGATGATGCCAAGCGATGTGACCATGGGCTGGCGGAATTGCGTAAGGTCTTTCAGGCGGGGTTCGCTCATGCTTCAAACTCTCAAAGGAAGTGGTAGGGATCGACGTCAAGCTGCAGGGAGAGAGACCCCTTGGGCTTCACATCCGCAAGCCAGAGCCGCAAATAGGCCTGAATGTCAACAGTGCGGCCCGCCTTGACCAGAAGACGCCAACGGTGCCGACCGCGGATGACAGCAATGGGCGCGGGCGCCGGTCCCAGCACCTGCACATCGGCAGCGGCAGGGGCCGAAGCCGCCAACTGCTTGGCGAAGCGTTCGGCGGGGGCTGCGTTTTCATCTGAAATAATGAGGGCTGCCAGCCTTCCATAGGGCGGCAGCCCGGCGCTTTCACGGATCAGTTTTTCCTGCCCGTAGTAACGGTCGCGGTCGCCGCTCTTGAGGGCCTGCATCAACGGATGATCCGGCGCATGGGTCTGCACGAAGGCGCGGCCCGGCCTTTCGCCCCGGCCCGCCCGCCCCGCAACTTGCGCCAGCAGCGCCCAGGTGCGTTCGCCGGCGCGCGGGTCTGACGATTCCAATGCGAGGTCGGCGTCCACCACACCGACGCAGGTGAGGTGCGGGAAGTGATGCCCCTTGGCCACGAGCTGCGTGCCGATGACCAGATTATGCTGGCCCTCCGCCACTTCTTTCAGAACCTCCTTCAGCGCCACGCCCCGCGTGATGTCGCTCGACAGAATGACCAGCCGCGCCTCCGGGAAATGCTTGGCCGCTTCCTCGGCAAGCCGTTCCACGCCCGGCCCCACGGGTGCCAGCTTGCCCTCCGTGCCGCACTTGGGACAGGCCTGCGGCACCGCTTCCTGATGCCCGCAATGATGGCACTGCATGATGCGGCGGAAGCGGTGCTCCACCATGGCGGCGGCACAATTGGGACAGTTAAGGTGATGCCCGCAGGCCCGGCACAGGGTGAGCGGCGCATAGCCCCGGCGGTTGAGAAAGAGCAGCGCCTGCTCGCCCGCCGCCAGCGCGGTTTCACTTCCGCGATCAGCAGCTCCGACAGCCATGAGGCCGCCTCCACCTTGGCGCTGCGCATGTCGATCAAGTCGATGGGCGGAAGCTCGGGCCGAAGGCGCGTGTCGGTCTTTCAGATGCACGAAAACGCGTAGCGCCAGTCCACATTGACGAGGCTTTCGAGCGATGGCGTGGCCGAACAGCACCACGGAAATTTCACCAATGCCCGTAGAGCACCGCCATGTCACGGGCATGATAGGTGACGCCTTCATCCTGCTTGTAGGCGCCCTCATGTTCCTCATCGACCACGATAAGACCGGGATTGGCCAGGGCAGGAACAGAGCCGAGCGCGCCCCCACCACGATGCGGGCGGAACCATCGGCCACGCCCCGCGAGGGTCCGTTCCCGGTCGCGCGGGCACCGTCAGAGTCGCCAGCCCGCAGGTTCCACCCCCGAAGCGCCCGCTCCACCCGCGCCAGAAAGGGCGCAGTAGGCGCAATCTCGAGCAGGTAGCAACACCTGCTTGCCCTGCCACCAAGGGTCTCCGCCATGGCTTCGAAATAGACTTCCGTCTTGCCGGAGCCCGTGACGCCATCGAGCAGGGTTACGGCAGGTGAGCCCGTCGCGACACTACGGGCCTGGTGCCTCTGCCGCGGTGGTTTGATCGGCCGTGAGCGCGAAGGCCTCCGCATCCGGATCAGGCAGGGCAAGGGGTTTGAGCACGGGGAGCGCCACTTCTTCCAGCGCCCCCGCCTCGGCCAGCGCCTTCACCACGCTCACGCCCACACCGGCGGCTTCCGCCAGTTCCCGGGCGCTGAACGAGAAGCCTTCCCGCGCCACCTCCAGCACGCGTTTGCGTTGCGCCGTGAGTTTGGCGGGCGTGACATGCCCAAGTCGGTAGGCCACCTGTTCGCGCGGAGGTGCAAAGACCGAAGGCACGCGCAACACCATGCGCAGCACGGCCCCCATGGGCTCCAGATAATAGCGCGACAGCCATTCGATAAAACGCCGGTGATGGGCGGGCATGGCCGGCATGTCGAAGCGCTGGGTCACATCGCGCAGCCGCATGTTGGTGGGGCTGGCGGGCCGCACCTCCCAGACAACACCGATATAGCTGCGGGGGCCCAGCGGCACCTCCACATAGTCACCCGGTTGCAGCACCAGGCCATCCGGCACGCGATAGGTATAGGCCTGCGCCAGCGCTGAGCGGCAAAAGCACTTCGGCGACGTGCGCCTGCGAGGCGGGATTGGCGGCCATGGCGTCTGGAATAGACGTGGCAACACCGCGCTTCCAGCCCTATATCAACGCCATGCTGCGAGATCTGCCGCCCGCTGCGCCACATGTCCACCGGATCATCTATGCGGAACCCTTTGCCATGGCGCGGCGCCTGAAGGGCGCACAGGCCCCTGACTGTACTGGAAAGCGTGCAACGCACGAACATCTCGTGCGCTATTCCTTTCTCGCCTGCAACCCCGCATCAACGCTGCGCATGGAGGGTGTGGCCCATCTCGATGGTGTGGCACAGGCAGGCCGCTGACCTGCTGCAGCGCCTGTTGCGCCAGTCTGTACTTCCCCCATGTGGCCGGGCCTGCCGCCCTTTCAGGAAATTGGGCTGGCTTCATATCCTATGACTTTGGCCGGGCACGGAGCCAGGCCCGCATTCCCGCCAGCACTGCTCCCATTGCCCCCGACATGGAATTCCACCGCTTCGACACGGTGATTGCTGTCGATCATCCGCAGGAGCGCGCCTGGATCATCGCCGCCCATGGGGCGGAAGACCGATACGCTGGAAGAGCTTGGCAGTCCCAGCAGGCGCTGGGCCGCCGCATGATGTTGCGGGCTTCACTTCAACCTGCCGCGCGCCCCCTACGAGACGGCCATCGCAGCCACGGTGGAAGACATTCTGGCCAGTGACATTTTTCAGGCCAACATCACACAGATCTTTTCGGCACCTGAACCCCAGGGCTTTGATGCCTTCGCCCTTTACAAGCGCCTGCGCGAGAAGAACCCCGCGACGTTTGCCGCCCTCTGCGATTATGAGAGCCTGAAGATCATCTCCTCATCGCCCGAGCGTCTGGTGCGCTGTGATGGCCGCCTGGCCGAAGCGCGCCCCATCAAGGGCACGCGCAAACGCTTCGCCGATCCTTCACAAGATGCCGCGGCCCGCGCCGAATTGCAGGCCTCGCGCAAGGACCGCGCCGAGAATGTGATGATCGTTGATCTGCTGCGCAATGACCTCTCCCGCGTTTCCGAACCCGGCACCGTGCAGGTGCCGGTGCTCTGCGGCCTCGAATCCTATGCCAATGTCCATCATCTCGTTTCGGTGGTGGAAGGGGCGCTGCGGTCTGGCCTCGACAACATTGATCTCCTGCAGGCACTCTTTCCCGGCGGCTCCATCACAGGGGCCCCCAAGATCAGGGCCATGGAAATCATAGCTGAGCGCGAGCAGGCCCCGCGTGGCGTCTATTGCGGTGCCATTGGCTATTTCGGCTTCAGCGGCCATTGCGATTTCAACATCGCCATCCGCACCGTGCAGGTGGCCGGGGGAACTGTGCGCGTGCAAGGGGGTGGCGGCATCACCGCGCGCTCTAGGCCATCGGAGGAATATGAGGAAAGTCTCACCAAGATCGCCCGCATCATGGAGGCCTTTGCGCCATGATCCTCTTGATCGACAACTATGACAGTTTCGTCTTCAATGTGGCCCGCTATTTTACGGAACTGGGCCAGCAGGTGAACGTGCGCCGCAATGATGAAGTAACAGCCCAGGACCTCAAGGCCCGTGCCATTGTGGTTTCACCGGGCCCCTGCGCACCGCTTCAGGCCGGGCAGTCACTCGATGTGGTGCGGGAATATTCCGGCGTGAAACCCATTCTCGGCATCTGCCTCGGCCATCAGGTGATCGGCGAGGCCTTCGGCGCGAAAGTGACGCGCGCCCGCCGCCCCATGCATGGCGACAGTTCCGAAATCCTGCATGAGGGCACGGATGTTTTTAGGGGCCTGCCGCAGCGCTTCAGCGCAGGGCGCTATCACTCCCTCATCGTCGAGGTGCCGGAAACGTCACCCCTTCGGGTGACGGCCCGCAGCGATGATGGCGAGGTGATGGGTCTGCGCCACCGCGACCACCCCACTTTCGGCGTGCAGTTTCACCCCGAGTCCATTCTCACCGAACATGGCTATGACATCCTCCGCAATTTCCTGAGGGAGGCGGCATGAAGCGCATCTGGCACAAGGGCGCGCTGGCCGGGGAGACCATTGCCATCTCGCCCTTCGATCGGGGCCTCACCCTGGGTGACGGCCTGTTCGAGACCCTGCTGGTGCTGAACGGGGTCGCCCTTGATGCCCCGGAGCATGTGGAACGCCTCAAGGCGGGGGCCGCGGAACTGGGAATCGTTTTCCCCGAACCTGAAATCACGGCTTCCATCTCTGCACTCAGTGAGGGCGTGAAAAGCCATCACGTGTTGCGTCTCACCCTGACGCGGGGATCGGCCGGGCGCGGCCTTGCCACCGACACGGATGACTATACGTATCTCGCCACACTCCAGCCCGCCAATGCAGCGCTGATGTTCCAGCCCATGGAGTTCGCGCTGGGCTCCGTCTGCCGCAATGAAACCTCTCCAGCCGCGCGCCTCAAGACCACGTCCTACATGGATGCCATCATGGCCGCCCGTGAAGTGCAGGCAGAAACATCGGCCGAGCCCTTGATGTGCAACACACATGGCAAGCTCGCCTCCGCCAGCATCGGCAACATCTTCCTGTGCTTTGGCCAGACACTCGTCACGCCCTCCCGCGATCAGGGCATCCTGCCCGGCATCATGCGGCAGAAGGTGATCGGACTTTCAGGCAAGGCCGGATTCACCGTGGAGGAGCGCCCCGTGGAGCCCCACGAACTTGAGCGCGCCGACGGCGTTTTCCTGACAAACGCCCTGCGCTTTCTCTGCCCATCCCGGCGCCATGGCCGCACGGATTTCACGAGCCTCATCGAGCCCCTGTGCGCCGCGGCCAAGGCCGCCTGCGGCGTGGACCCCCGCCGCATCTCAAAGGAGTGACATCAATGAAATTCTTTGCCGACACCGCCGAAATCGCCGACCTTAAGGCCTGCCAGGAGTTGGGGCTTGTGGATGGCGTCACCACAAATCCCTCACTCATTGCCAAATCAGGCCGCAAGATCAAAGAGGTAATCGCCGAGATTTGTTCCTTTGTGGAAGGGCCCGTCTCCGCCGAGGTGACGGCCCTCGACTATGAGGGCATGATGCGCGAGGCCAATGAACTGCGCGCCATCGCCAAGAATGTGGCGGTGAAAGTGCCCCTCACGCCCGCCGGCCTCAAGGCTTGCCGCACGCTCTCCGGCGAAGGCACCATGGTGAATGTGACGCTGTGCTTCTCTGCCAATCAGGCACTGCTCGCCGCCAAATCCGGTGCCACCTTCATCTCACCCTTCATTGGCCGCCTCGACGACATCAACCTGCCGGGCATGGATTTGATCGGCGAGATCCGCCAGATCTACGACAACTACGGCTTCGACACGAATATCCTGGCGGCTTCGATCCGCAGCGTGAACCACATCAAGGAAGCAGCCTTGATCGGCGCTGACTATGCCACGGCCCCGCCTGCCGTGCTCAAGGCCCTCTACAATCACCCCCTCACCGACAAGGGCATCGAGAGCTTCCTGGCCGACTGGAAGAGGACGGGGCAGACGATCTAAAGGGGCCCTCTGACGGTTGCTTTTGCTTAACCAAGGGGGCCTAGCCTTGCGGGCATGGTTTCCGACCAGCCCGTGACCCCCTTTCGCCTTGCGCCGGACGCTGCCCGTGTGGCGCAGTGCTGGCTGCAGCATCTCACATCGGAAAAGCGCCTCGCTGTGAAAACCCGCGAGGCCTATGGCAATGACCTCACACAATTTGCGGGCTTTCTGGCGGACCACCTGGAAGCCCCTGCCGATGTTGCCACCCTGGCGGCGTTGCCGCTTTCCGACTTCCGCAGCTTTCTCGCCCGGCTCAAGGCGGACGGGCTGGAAAGCCGCTCGCTGGCCCGCAAGGTCTCGACACTGCGCTCCTTCTTCCGTTTTGCCGAGCGCAATGGCCATTTCTTCAATGCCGCCTATGCGGCGCTCCGCGCCCCAAAACTGCCCCGCGCCTTGCCCCGCCCCCTGTCCGAGGATCAGGCCCGTGCAACGTCCGGCCTCGCCCTGGAATTTGCCGAAGACTGGACCGGCCTGCGCGACAAGGCCGTTCTGACTCTGCTTTATGCCTGCGGCCTGCGCATTTCAGAATGTCTGGGCCTGACACCGGCGCAGTTTGAAGCCAGCCCGCTCCGCATCACGGGCAAGGGCGGAAAACTGCGGCTGGTGCCGGTGCTGGACCAGGCCCGCGCCGCCGTGGCTGCCTACCGGGCCGCCTGCCCCTTTGCCCTGCCGCCGGGAGAGCCGCTCTTTCGCGGCAGCAAGGGTGGCCCGCTGTCGCCCCGCATTGTGCAATTGCTGATGGAAAAGCTGCGGGGTGCCATGGCCCTGCCCGACTCTGCCACGCCCCATGCGCTGCGCCACTCCTTTGCATCGCATCTTCTGGGCAATGGCGCCGACCTCCGCGTCATTCAGGAGCTTCTGGGCCATGCCTCGCTTTCGACCACCCAGGTCTATACGGACGTGAACCGCACACACCTGTTGGAACAATACCGCAAGGCCTTTCCCAGCGGCTGACGCCAGCCTATGAGGCGGCATGCCCGCCTTTGATCCCGTCACCTCCAACACCACTCTGCCCAAGAAGGCCGACGCCGTTGTCATTGGCGGTGGCATCGCCGGCATCATGACAGCCCTTGAACTGTCTGAGCGGGGTTATTTTGTCGTGGTGCTGGAAAAGGGCGAGGTGGCGGCAGAACAATCCGGCCGCAACTGGGGCTGGGTGCGCCAGATGGGGCGCGACCCGCGCGAGGCACCGCTCATCACCATTGCTCTCAACAAATGGCGCGCCATGAACGCCCGTATCGGGGCGGAAACTGGCTTCCGGGAATGCGGCATCCTCTACATGAGCGAAACCGATGCCGAACAGGCCGGACACGCAAAGTGGCTGAAGGAGGTGGGCGAACCCAACGGCATCCGCTCGCAGCTGCTCTCCTCCAAGGAAGTAGCCCAGCGGGCTCCCGGGTCGCTGCGGGTCTGGCGCGGCGGCATGTTCACTGCGGATGACGGCCGGGCCGAACCCTTCATCGCCGTTCCCGCCATGGCCCGCGCCCTGCAAGCCCGCAGGGGGGAAGTCTTCACCCACTGTGCCGCCCGCGGCCTGGAGCGCAAGGCAGGCCGCGTCTCGGCCGTGGTGACCGAAAAGGGCACCATTGAAACTGACACGGTAGTCGTGGCGGCAGGCTATTGGACGCGCCGCTTCCTGCGCCGCGAGGGCGTGCGCTTCAAGCAGCTGGGCGTGATCAGTTCCGTCATGCGCACCGCGCCCCGCGAAAGCGGCATGAAACACACCTTCGCAGGCAGCAGCTATGCCGTGCGCAAGCGCCTCGATGGCGGCTACACCATTGCCAACAACATGGTGACGACGGTGGACCTGACCCCGGCCCATCTCAGCCACATGCTCTCCTTCCGCCCGCTGCTCTGGCAGAACCGTGAGTTGGTGAAGATGCGTCTTGGCGGCCGTTTCTTCCGCGAGGCCATGACCAGGCGCAACTGGGCGCTGGATGAAGTGTCGCCCTTCGAGCGCCTGCGCATGCTCGACCCCAAGCCAAACCGCCGCCTGCTGCGCCAGGCGCTGGAAGGCCTGCAGGCCGACTACCCCGCCTTTCAGGGCATTGAGGTGGTGGAGCAATGGGCGGGCATGATCGATGCCACGCCGGATGCCGTGCCGGTCATCGATGCGGTCGCGAAACTGCCGGGGCTCTATGTGCTGTCGGGCCTGTCGGGCCACGGGTTCGGCCTGGGACCCGGCGCGGGCAAGCTGATGGCCGAGATCATCACCGGCGAGAAACCTTGCGTGGACCCGACACCCTTCAAGCTGTCGCGCTTCGGCCTGTTCCGTTCACCGAAGCCGACGACGGGATTGTAAGAAGGGTTGAATCAGGCCGCCTTGGCCGATTGCTGGAAAGCCCGTTCCACCGTGTTGATCAGCTCTTGCGGCTGCACCGGCTTGCGCATGAATTCAAACACCTTGAGGCCAAGGGCCCGCAGCTGTGTGGAACGCTCCACGTCCGCCGTCACCATCACATAGGCAGCCTTGGACCCCATGGCCTGCAAGGTTTCGACGACATCCAGTCCGTTCTTCACGCTGCCCAGGCGGAAATCGAACACGCCCACGGTGAACTTCTGGTCGACGGCAAACTCCACCGCGCTTTCGGGATCGGAGAAGCCCTTCACGCGATAGCCGCACTCGGCGAGCAGTTCGGCAACACTGGTGAGCAGGTCGACGTCATCGTCGAGCACCATCACATCAACACTGCGGTTTTCTGCAGACATGGCTGTCCCCAAATTTGCCCGGTGCAATCCGGAAATTCTTTGAGGCAATTTGCATCCATCCGGCTTTCCACCGGATGAAGGAAATGGTTCAAATTTTCACGACGCGGAAAGAACCGTAAATCAGCTGTGAATGGCCCGTCCCGCAACGGCAAGGGCGGCCTCTTTCACGGCTTCCGCCAGCGTCGGATGGGCGTGACAGGTGCGCGCCAGATCTTCGGCACTGCCGCCAAACTCCATCAGCACGGCCACCTCGTGAATGAGTTCACCCGCCTGCGGGCCGATGATGTGGCAGCCCAGCACCCGGTCAGTCTTGGCATCGGCGAGGATTTTCACAAAGCCATCGGTTGTCTGGTTGGCCTTGGCCCGGCCATTGGCCAGGAACAGGAACTTGCCCGCCTTGTAGGCGACACCTGCCGCCTTGAGGTCATCCTCGGTCTTGCCGACACTCGCCACTTCCGGTGTCGTGTAAACCACGCCGGGAATGACATCATAATTCACATGGCCCGCCTGGCCTGCCAGAAGCTCAGCCACGGCAATGCCTTCGTCTTCCGCCTTGTGGGCCAGCATGGGCCCGCGCACCACGTCACCGATGGCGTAGATGCCGGGCATGTTCGTGGCGAAATGATCGTTGATCAGCACGCGGCCCCGCTCGTCGAGCGCGATGCCTGCCTCCTTCGCGCCAAGACCTTCCGTGTTGGGCACCCGGCCAATGGCCACCAGCACCACGTCCGACTGCAATTCTTCTGCGGCACCGCCTGAAGCAGGCTCAATGCTGAGTGTGACACCCGCTGCGGCGGTTTTGGCCGCCGTCACCTTGTGACCGAGCTTGAAGCTGAAGCCCTGCTTCTCCAGCAACCGCTGGAAAGCCTTGGCCACCTCGCCATCCATGCCCGGCAGAATGCGGTCAAGATATTCAACCACCGTCACCTTGGCCCCAAGGCGCGCATAAACAGAGCCGAGTTCCAGCCCGATCACGCCCGCGCCAATTACCGTGAGTGTCGCGGGAATCTTGTCGAGCGCCAGCGCCCCGGTGGAGGTGACGATGTTCTTTTCGTCAACTTCGACACCACGCAGTTTCGCGGATTCGGAGCCCGTGGCAATGACGATAGACTTGGCCTCATGCACGGTCTCACCCACCTGCACCTTGCCAGCACCCAGGATTTTCGCCGTGCCGCGGATCACATCCACCTTGTTCTTCTTGAACAGGAAATCGATGCCTTTGGTGTTGCCGTCAATCGCCTCCTGCTTGAACTTCATCATCTGCGGGAAGTCGACCTTGGTCTCGGCGATGAGCCCCATCCTGGCGAAGGAATGCCTGCTCTCGGCCAGAAGTTCCGTGGCATGCAGCAGGGCCTTGGAGGGAATGCAGCCCACGTTGAGGCAGGTGCCACCATGGCTGGCGCGCTTTTCGATGACGGCCACTTTCAGGCCAAGCTGTGCGGCACGGATGGCGCAGACATACCCGCCGGGGCCGGTGCCGATGACAATGAGATCATGGGACATGGCTTAGAGATCCAAAAGGGCGCGCTGCGGGTCTTCCAGGCCTTCCTTGATGCGCACCAGGAAGGTGACGGCCTCCTTGCCGTCAACGATGCGATGGTCATAGGAGAGCGCCAGATACATCATCGGGCGGATCACCACCTGGCCGTTGACCGCGATGGGCCGGTCCTTGATCGCATGCATGCCGAGGATGCCGGACTGCGGCGCATTGAGAATGGGCGTGCTCATCAGCGAACCATAAATGCCGCCATTGGTGATGGTGAAGGTGCCGCCCTGCATTTCAGCAATCTGCAACTGGCCGTCGCGCGCCTTCTTCCCGTAGTCGGCGATGGTCTTCTCGATGCCCGCGAAAGACAGCATGTCGGCATTGCGCACCACTGGCACCACAAGCCCCTTGTCCGTGCCCACGGCCACGCCCACGTGGTAGTAGTTCTTGTAAACAATATCCTCGCTGTCGATTTCGGCATTGACGGCGGGAATGTCCTTCAAGCGCCTGCACCGCCGCCTTCACGAAGAAGCTCATGAAGCCCAGCTTCACGCCGTGCTTCTTCTCGAACACGTCCTTGTACTGATTGCGAAGCGCCATGACCGCCGTCATGTCCACCTCGTTGAAGGTGGTGAGCATGGCCGCGGTGTTCTGCGCATCCTTGAGACGGCGCGCGATGGCGGCGCGCAGCCGCGTCATCTTCACCCGTTCTTCCGCCGCTCCTGCGGGCGCGGCAGGCACCGGTGCAGACACGGCGACGGGCGCGGGCGCAGCGGCGGGTGCCGCAGCGGCTGGTTTGGCCAGATGCTCAATCACATCGCCCTTGGCGATGCGGCCATCCTTGCTCGTGCCCGGATGGCAGCGGGGTTGACCGGTTTTCCACAACCGCCTTGCGCACGGCAGGAGACAGCGGCTGTTCGGCTGGTTTGGCGGCAGCGGGCGGCGGCGTCAGGCTGGGGGCCGCGGCGGGCTTAGCCGCAGGCTTGGTAGCCGCACCGGCGGCATCTTCCGCGATAGACCCCAGAAGCCCGCCCACGGTGCAATGGTGGTGCCCGGTGCGGCCGTGGATCTTTCCAGCTTGCCGGACACGGGGCGGGAACTTCCACCGTCACCTTGTTCGTCTCCAGTTCAACCAAAGGCTCATCCGCCGTGACGGCTTCGCCTTCCTGCTTGAACCATTTGCCGATGGTGGCCTCGACAACGCTTTCGCCGAGGGTGGGAACCTTGATGTCAGTGCTCATGGAGATGTCTTTCGTCAGAATTGAATTTCGGGGATCAGGCCAGCGCTTCGTCGAGGAACATCTTCAGTTCCTTGAGATGGCGGCTCATCAGCCCGGTTGCGGTGGAAGCCGAGGCGGGGCGTCCCACGCAGCGGGCCTGGTGTTCTTGGCCTTGATGAAATCCAGCACGCGCTCGATGCCGCTGCACGAAGTGTCCAGTGCCTCCCATGTTCTGCGGCTCTTCCTGGCACCAGATGAATTCCGCCTTCTTGAAGCGCGCCAGCTCCCCGGGCCAGCACCTTGTGCGGCCAGGGATAAAGCTGCTCCACCCGCAGGAGATAGATGTCATTGAGGCCACGCTTCTCGCGCTCTTCGTAAAGGTCGTAATAGACCTTGCCCGAGCACAGCACGACGCGGCGGATCTTGTCGTCCTTGACGAGCTTGATCTTCTCGTCGGAAGATACTGCGCGTCATCCCACAGCACCCGGTGAAAGCTCGTCTCGCCCCCATTTCGAAAGCCGCGATGTGGCCCGCTTGTTGCGCAGCATGGACTTGGCGTCATCATGATCAGCGGTTGCGGAACGTGACGCGCTTCAGCTGGCGGCGTGGTGATGTGGAAATAATTGGCTGGTGTGGTGCAGTTGGCCACCTGCATGTTGTTCTTCGCACACAGCTGCAGATAGCGCTCCAGCCGTGCCGAGGAATTCCGGCCCCTGCCCTTCATAGCCATGCGGCAGAAGGCACACGAGACCCGACATGCGCAGCCATTTGCGTTCGGACGACGAGATGAACTGGTCGAACAGCACCGGTTACTGGCGAAGTCGCCGAACTGCGCTTCCCCACAAGACCAACGTGTTGGGCTCGGCCAGTGAATAACCATACTCGAAGCCCAACACCGCCTCTTCCGAGAGCATGGAGCTGATGACCTCGATCTTCACCGCCAGTCCTTCTTGAGGTGGTTGAGCGGCGTGTAGCGCTTCTCCGTCACCTGATCGACAAGCGGCGACCGCATGGCGCTGCGAGAAGGTGCCGCGCTGCACGTCCTGCCCGGACAGCCTGATCTTGAAGCCTTCGTCAGCAGTGTGCCGAAGGCCAGATGCTCCGCCATCGCCCAGTCAAGGCCGGCCCCGTCTTCGATCATCTTGCGGCGCTGGTCGAGCACACGCTGCATGGTCTTGTGGGGCGTGAAGCTTCCTGGGGATCTTGGTAAGCTTGAGGCCGATCTCCCTGAGCTTCGCTTCATCGAAGCCAGTGCCGCCGCGGCGCGCCTCGTCGGAGAGGGTGGCGGTGGTCAGCTCCGCCCAGCGGCCATCCAGCCAGTCGGCCTTGTTGGACTTGTAGCCTGTGGCCGCCGCATGGGCATCATCAAGATGCTTGCGGTAATCGGCCTTCATGGCCTCGAATTCTTCCGCCGTGATCACGCCTTCGGCGATGAGCCGCTCGCCGTAGAGCGCCACCACCGTGCGGTGGCCGCCGATGCGCTTGTACATCAGCGGCTGCGTGAACGATGGTTCGTCCGTTTCGTTGTGGCCGAAGCGGCGGTAGCAGAACATGTCGATGACGACAGGCTTCTTGAACTTCTGGCGGAACTCGGTTGCCACTTTTGCTGCAAAAACAACCGCTTCCGGGTCGTCGCCATTGCAATGGAAGATCGGCGCATCGATCATCTTGGCGATGTCGGAAGGGTACGGCGAAGAGCGCGACCAGATGGGCGACGTGGTGAAGCCGATCTGGTTGTTGACGATGAAATGCACCGAGCCGCCCGAACGGTGGCCCTTGAGGCCGGAGAGGCCGAAGCATTCCGCCACCACGCCCTGCCCGGCAAAGGCCGCATCGCCATGGATGAGCAGCGGCATGACTGTCGTGCGGGTCTTGTCGCCGCGCTGGTCCTGCTTGGCGCGCACCTTGCCCAGCACCACGGGATCAACAATTTCCAGATGCGAGGGATTGGCGGTGAGCGAAAGATGCACCGTGTTGCCATCGAAGCTGCGGTCCGATGACGAGCCCAGATGGTATTTCACGTCACCCGAACCTTCCACCTCGTCGGGTGTAGAGGAGCCGCCCTGGAATTCGTGGAAGATGGCCGAGTAGGGCTTGGCCATCACGTTGGCCAGCACATTGAGGCGGCCACGGTGCGCCATGCCAAAGACGATTTCCTGCACACCCAGATTGCCGCCGCGCTTGATGATCTGTTCCAGCGCCGGGATCATGCTCTCGCCGCCATCCAGGCCGAAGCGCTTGGTGCCGGTGAATTTCACATTGAGGAAGTTCTCGAAGCCTTCAGCCTCGATGAGCTTGTTGAGGATGGCCTTTTTGCCGTTGGCGGTGAAGGTGATTTCCTTCTTGTCGCCTTCGATGCGCTGCTGCAGCCAGCCCTTCTGTTCGGCATCGGTGATGTGCATGAATTCCACGCCCAGCGTGCCGCAATAGGTGCGCCGCAGGATGTCCACGATGTGGCGCATGGTGGCGCTTTCCAGCCCCAGCACCATGTCGAGGAAGATGGGCCGGTCCATGTCGGCCGGGCCGAAGCCATAGGTGGCAGGATCAAGCTCCGGATGCAGTTCCGGGTCCTTCAGCTTGAGCGGGTCCAGATCGGCGGCGAAATGCCCGCGGATGCGATAGGCGCGGATCATCATCAGCGCCTTCACGCTGTCATTGGTGGCGCGCTTCACCTCATCGGCGCTGGGGCCGGGGGCGGCGGCAGGCGTGAAGCAGCCACGGGTGCGGCCGGCGGCGGCTTTCAGCTTGCCTTCGATCTTGGGGGCCAGCTGCTTTTCCAGAAGGGCCCAGTTGCCATCAAGTGCGGCAACCCGCTCATCAGCAGGTTTGAGCGGCCAGTCGGCCCGTGCCCAGGAGGGGCCCGCCGCAGCCTTGCCCTGATCAGCCAGCCCGGCAAAGAAAGACCGCCAATGGGGGTCCACGGCGGCGGGGTCTTTCTGATACTGGGCGTAAAGTTGTTCAATGAAGGCGGCATTGCCACCATAGAGGAAAGAGGTTTCCTCAAAAGCCGTGACAGCTTCTGTCTTGTTCATCATTCGTCCTTCCTGGCCTGCTCCGGGAATTGGCTTCATTGCCAACATGCCGGTGGGCGCAATCGCCCCTGGGCCGAAACTTCAAAACTTCATCTGAACCGGAACCGGGTGGCCTTCGCCGCCCGGCGCCTATGTGGTGTTGGCCCTCAGATAGGCCGAAATTATTTCCGCTTCAACTTCTTCATCAGCGTTTCGCCCAAAAGGGCCGGAGAATCGGACACCGCGATGCCCGCCCGCTTCATGGCGTCGACCTTGGAGCCCGCATCACCCTTGCCGCCGGAGATGATGGCACCTGCATGGCCCATGCGCCGCCCCGGAGGCGCGGTGCGACCCGCGATGAAGCCCGCCATGGGCTTCTTCACCTTGTTCTTGCGGAGGAATTCGGCCGCCTCTTCTTCCGCCGAACCGCCAATCTCGCCGATCATGATGATCGACTTGGTCTTGGGATCAGCCAGGAACATTTCCAGCACGTCGATAAATTCCGTGCCCTTCACCGGGTCACCACCAATGCCCACGGCTGTGGTCTGGCCAAGGCCCACATTGGTCGTCTGGAACACCGCTTCATAGGTGAGTGTGCCCGAGCGTGAGACAATGCCCACCGAGCCTTTCTTGAAAATGTTGCCGGGCATGATGCCGATCTTGCATTCGCCGGGTGTGAGCACGCCCGGGCAATTGGGCCCGATGAGGCGGGACTTGGAGCCCGAAAGCGCCCGTTTCACCCGCACCATGTCAGCAACCGGAATGCCTTCTGTGATGGCCACGACCAGCGGAATTTCCGCATCAATGGCTTCCAGGATGGCGTCTGCAGCAAAGGGCGGCGGCACATAGATGGCGGAGGCATCCGCCCCCGTCTTTTCGCGGGCCTCGGCCACCGTGTCGAACACGGGAAGGCCGAGATGCTTTGAGCCGCCCTTGCCGGGCGTGACACCGCCCACCATCTGCGTGCCATAGGCAATGGCCGCCTGGGAGTGGAAGGTGCCCGCCTCACCGGTGAAGCCCTGGCAGATGACCTTGGTTTTCTTGGTAACGAGGATCGACATCAGGCAGCGTCCTTCACGGCTTTGACAATTTTCTTTGCGGCGTCATTCAAGTCATCGGCGGGCAGCACATTGAGGCCCGACTTGCGGATGATCTCTTTGCCGAGATCCACATTGGTGCCTTCGAGGCGCACAACCAGCGGCACGGTGAGGCCCACATCCTTGACGGCAGCGATCACACCTTCAGCGATGATGTCGCATTTCATGATGCCGCCGAAGATGTTGACGAGAATGCCCTTCACCTTGGGGTCGGCGGTGATGATCTTGAAGGCCGCCGTGACCTTTTCTTTCGTCGCGCCGCCGCCCACGTCGAGGAAGTTGGCGGGCTCGGCACCATAAAGCTTGATGATGTCCATGGTCGCCATGGCAAGGCCGGCACCGTTCACCATGCAGCCGATATTGCCGTCGAGCGCCACATAGGAGAGATCAAACTTCGAGGCTTCGATTTCCTTGGGGTCTTCTTCCGTCAGGTCGCGCAGCGCCACGATTTCCGGATGGCGGAAAAGCGCGTTGGAATCGAAATTCACCTTGGCATCGAGGCACACAAGCTGGTTGTCCTTGGTGACCACCAGCGGGTTGATTTCGAGAAGGCTCATGTCCTTTTCGACGAAGGCCTTGTAGAGGCCAGCGACCATCTTGTTCAGCTGTTTGGAAAGATCGCCATCCAGCTTCAGCGCAGCAGCAATGCGGCGGCCCACATAGGCCTGGTATCCGGCAGCCGGATCCACATGCACGGTGAGGATCTTTTCCGGTGTCTTGTGCGCCACTTCCTCAATGTCCATGCCGCCTTCGGTGGAGACGATGAAGGCGATCTTCGAGGTGGCGCGGTCCACCAGCATGGAGAGATAAAGCTCGCGGGCAATGGCCGTGCCTTCCTCGATATAGAGGCGCTGCACCTGCTTTCCGGCAGGTCCCGTCTGGTGCGTCACCAGCGTCATGCCCAGCATGCGGGTGGCTTCCGCCTTCACTTCGGCAACCGACTTCACAACCTTCACGCCGCCGCCCTTGCCGCGGCCACCGGCGTGACTCTGAGCCTTCACCACCCATACGGGGCCGGGCTGCGCCTCAGCGGCTTTTACGGCCTCTTCCACCGTGAAGGGGAGAGCCCTTGCCTGTCGCCACGCCGTAAGAGCGCAGAATTTCCTTGGCCTGGTATTCATGGATGTTCATTGGGGGTGCCTCATCACATCAATTGAAAAGGCGAGCCCGTGGGCCCGCCTGAATTACGCTAGTTCCGGCGCCAGTGTCTTGGCGGCGGCCATCAGGCCATGCACGGCGTCAACCGATTTCTGGAAGCCCGCCTTGTCGCTGGCGTCAAGCTGCACCTCAACGATGCGCTCCACACCTTTTTCGCCGATCACCACGGGCACGCCCACATAGGTGTCCTTCACGCCATACTGGCCGTTGAGATAGGCGGCACAGGGCAGAACCCGCTTGTAGTCCTTGAGATAGCTCTCAGCCATGGCGATGGCCGAGGAGGCAGGCGCGTAGTAGGCCGAACCCGTCTTCAACAGGCCCACGATTTCGGCGCCGCCATCACGGGTGCGCTGCACGATCTTGTCGATGCGCTCCTGCGTGGACCAGCCCATCTTGATGAGATCGGGGACGGGAATGCCGGCCACGGCGGAGTAGCGCACGAGCGGCACCATGGTGTCGCCATGGCCGCCCAGCACGAAGGCATTCACATCCTTCACCGACACATTGAATTCCTCGGCAAGGAAATGCTGGAAGCGCGCCGAGTCGAGCACGCCCGCCATGCCGATCAGCTTGTTGTGAGGGAATGCCGGAGAATTTCTGCAGGCCCAGACCATCACATCGAGCAGGTTGGTGATGCAGATGACAAAGGCATTGGGGGCATGGGCCTTGAGGCCTTCACCCACGACTTCATCACCTTGAGATTGATGCCCACGAGATCATCGCGGCTCATGCCCGGCTTGCGCGGCACACCCGCCGTGACGATGCAGACGTCAGCCCCGGCAATGGCCTCATAGGAGTTGGTGCCGGAGAGCTTGGCGTCAAAGCCTTCAACCGGGCCCGACTGCGACAGGTCCAGCGCCTTGCCCTGCGGCAGGCCCTCGGCAATGTCGAAAACAACGATGTCGCCCAATTCGCGCAGCGCCGCGAGGTGCGCCAGCGTGCCCCCGATCATGCCACCACCGATCAATGCGATTTTCTTGCGCGCCATGGAATCCCCTCCGGAAGCCGCCTGACTGCGGCATATTGCAGTGCGAAATCGGCGTTGCCTTAGACCTGTTGCATTGCAGCTTCAAGCGGCCTCTCGCAAAATCCCGCAAAAAGGCCAGACGATTTTTGAGGCGCGCCCCTCAGTTTTTTCAGGGATTGGCCTCAAGTCTCGCCGACGCGCGCCCCCCACCAGGAAGCGGACTGCATTTCCTTGAGGCGCGATACGGTGCGGGCGAATTCAAAGGCGTGCTGGTTTTTCGGTGCCAGTTCCTCGGGCGGGGCCTCCGCCAGCACAACAAGCCGTGTGCCCGCATCGTAAAAGGTATCGATCATCAGGATGAAGCGCTTGGCCTCGTTACGCTGGCTGGCCTTGAGCTTCGGCACTCCCGCCAGAAACACCGTGCGATAGGCCGCAGCGATGGCCAGATAGTCCGGAGGCCCAAGGCTTGCACCACACAGTTCCGCAAATGTGAAGGCGGCACAGCCATGGGCAGTCTTGGGCACCACCAGTTTGCGCGACAAGACCTCCAGCGTTTCCGCATGCCCTGGCGCACCATCCGTCAGTTCGGCCCACAACCCGTTGAAAGCCACGCGGTTTTCCGCCGTGGCCGGCGAATGGTAGGTATCCTTGGCGCGCAGCCGGCCCAAACGGTAATCGCGCGCCGAGGCCAGTTCCACCACCTCCAGCGTCTCACGCAGGCGTGCGATGAAGGGCAGAAAAAGCTGGCGGTTGAGGCCGTCCCTGTAGAGGCCCTCAGGCGGCAGGTTGGAGGTTGTCACAAGCACCACGCCGCGCGCCAGCAGGGCCTCGTAAAGCCGCCCGATGATCATGGCGTCGGCGATGTCCACGATCTGCATTTCATCAAGGCACAAAAGCCGGGCACTCTGCGCCAGACCATCGGCAATGCGGTTGATCACATCCTCGCCACCAAGCCGCTGCCGCGCCGCATGCACCTCCTGCATGAAGCCGTGGAAATGCACGCGCCGCTTGGGCCAGGCTTGTACGCTGTCGCAGAACAGATCCATGAGCAGGGTCTTGCCGCGCCCCACCTCGCCGAACAGATAAAGGCCCTTGGGCGGGGGCGCTGCCTTGCGGCCCAGAAGCCGGCCGAGCCGCGACACCTGGCCCGGCGGATGGCGGTTGAGCGTGGCCGCAAGCACAGCCAGCCTTTCCACCACGGCATCCTGCGCGGCATCGGGTTTCAGGCGGCCATCAGCCACACGGCGGCGGTAGTCTTCAACAAGCTGCATGGGCGGAGAGGCCTATGGCCTCACGCCGCCGTTTGCAACAGGTGGACATAGGCATAGAAATATTTGAACAGCGTTACATAGGCGGACGTCATGGCCACATAGGCAAAGCCGGTTATGACGATCTGCAAGCGGCTGAGTGGTGTGAGCCCCGCGTCAATGGCGCGGGCCTTGATGTTGGCGAGCACGGCAATGCCGCCAAAGATGAGAAGCACCACCTGTTCCATCATCACGCCCGTCACCATGATGGCAACGCCCACCATGATGAGGCCGAAGCGGGCATGGCTGCCCATGATGCGCGAGAGGACAGAGCGCAGCGCCACGCCGCCATCAAGAGGTTCGACCGGCAGCAGGTTGAAGATGTTGAGGCCCACGGTAATGACACCAACGATCGCCACATAAGGATTGGGTTCCAGCCCAAAGGTGGCCGGTGCCACGCAGGCCATGGCGAGGAGCGTGGAAAGTCCGGGCCCCATGAGGGCGGCAAAGACAGCCTGGCCCTGACTTTCAAAGGGCAGGCGTGGAAGCGCAATGGCCCCGAGGAAGGGCAGGAACACCATGCGGCCCCAGGGCTGGCCCATCAGCTTGTAGGCAAAGAGGTGGCCGAACTCATGGACGAAGAGGGCGAAGACGAGAACCGCCGCAGCGATCCAGCCGAGCAGGAAGCCGAAGGCTGCGAGAGACACAATACCGGTGGCAACGGCGACACCGGCGGAAATCCAGCGATAGGGCTTTTCATTGGGCACGCCGGTTTCGGCAACGCCCTTGAGCCGGTAGATGCCGCCCCAGATGTCAGCGCGGGCGGTGATCTGGGCCAGCAGCGGACGAGGGCCCCAGACATATTCGACGGTGAGGCGCGAGGCGGTGTCGCCCTCGGGCGTCACCTCATAGCGCTGTTCCAGCAATTCACTGTTGACCGACTTGCCCGCGAGCCCTTCCCGCAGCAGCACCACGCGGTTGCCCGCCACCCGCTCGGCCAGCCGGAAAAAGGCCTGGGACACCCGCTGTGTGCCCGTTGAAAGCGTGGTGATGTAGGATTTGCGGAACACCTGATTGACCGGGTCCACCAGATCTGCCCGCACAATAGTGGAGCCCCAGTCATCCGTCTTGCCGTCATGCACATCGATGATGGCGAAAACCTTGTCGGCCGGTGCCGCAATTCGCAGGCTGGCCCGGGGCCTGATCGCATGGCGGAAGCCAAGAAGCGCCAGAAGAATGAGGGTGAAGGGAATTTCGGGCCCAACAGTGGCCAGGAAATCAAACATGGAGACAACACACCAGCACGGACATCGGGAAGGTTCACCCTAGCGGCGCAGGTCTTAAGGAACAGGAAAGGACTAGGGGCCTGAGCCTCTGCCAGAAGTTGCAGAACGGCAGCGGAAAGCGTCATTGTGCCGCCCCTGCACTTTTACCGCAGTGCAACATTTCGCTGCAATGCATATAAGCCGGAGAAGATCATGAGCAGGCGTAACGAATCAGGCCTTCCCCAGGCCGCCGGCAGTTCTGTTGCCACGTCCGTTGCGGGACGCAGACACGCCCGCGGCGCAGCACCGGCACGCCTGCAGGCGCCGGAGCGCTTTCAGACCAGCCTTCTGCCCCATTGCCGCGCGCCCGTACCCTGGCCGACCAGGGCACGGGCCACGGCATATTCGCTGGCAGCAAGACATGGCCCGCCATATGCGGCCGGAGCTGCTGGCCGGTTTCCACCCCGTGAAAGCGCCCCCGGTGGAAGCCATTGTGGCCCATTACCAGCGCCTGACGCCGGACGACCGCCGCCTGCGCTTTGGCGGCACCCTGAGCGAGGAACAATTGTCCCGCATGGCCCGCGATGCCGTGCACCGTGGCGTGGAGACGTTGGGGTTGATGACCGGTGACCACCTGGCGGCGCTGGCCGAGACCTTTGAAATTCCGGGCACCGGCTTCGCCGAGGCGGCCTTCTCGGTGGAACATGACCTGCAGGGCCACTACACTGGCTGGCACCTGCTGAACGAGGTTCTGCGCGAAGCCGCGCGCAAGCCCCTGCGCGGCATCATTTTCCAGTGCGCCGCAACGAACGCCGCCATGCTGGGCCTCGCCCGCCATGCCGGTGCGGTGCTGCAATACCAGGGCAGCGAAATCACCTACCGTCTGCACCTGGGCGCCTGAGAGGCACTGAGAAGCACCTGAGCCTTTTCACGATAAAATCCTCTGTCCGGTCAGCGTACCTGGGTTTGCCGTCCCGTAGGCGAGCAGCGCAAGATGACTATCTTGCGGGATTCACATTCACCGTCGGATGCTTTAGCGACTTGCGCCGGCCTTCACCCATCTGGGTCCGAAGACATTGAGCAGCAATCCCGCGAAGACCATCACGGCCCCGGCGATCACCATGCCGCCCAGATGGTCGCCCAGCACCAGCACGCCGCTGGCAATGCCGAAGACCGGCACAAGAAGATAGAAGGGGGTTACGGTGGCGGCGGGATGCCGCGGACAAGAGCACGTTCCACAGGCCATAGCCCACCAGCGTGGAGCCCCAGGCGAGATAGGCAACCGCCCCCGCCGCCTTCCAGCCGGGATGGGTGAGTGGGCAGCATGGCCCCATGATCTTCGGTGAGCAGCGACAGCACCAGCAGCAAAGGCCAGGCAAAGATGCTGGACCACACCACAAAGGAGAAGCGGCCGTTTTCCTCGCTGCGCTTGGCGATGATGTTGGAGACGGCAAGAAAGAAGGACGAGATCACGGCGAGCCCGAAGGGCAGCATCTCCTGCGGCGTCCACCGGGGCGCAGAATGAGCAGGATGCCGGCGAAGGCAACGGCTGCGCTCCGCGATCTGCACCGGCCTTGGCCTGTCGCCCAGAAAGAGTGGCCAGCCCTATGGTGAAGAAGGTTTGCAATTGTGTGACCAGGGCCGCCAGCGGATACGGCAAAGCCCGCTTCATGGCGACGAGCACGCCGAACTGCAGCGAACCCATGACCAGCCCCGTAAAGCGCCAGTGTGCCCAAGTGGGAACTGGCCGTGGCACGAGGAAAATGGCGGGAAGCGCCGAAGCGAAGAAGCGCAGCACCGTAAGAAAGAGTGGCGGCACCACATCCACGCCCCACTTGATCACCACGAAATTGAAACCCTGATGATGGTGACGATAAGCGCAGCGCAATGTCGCGGGCGGGCATGATTGATGCCTAGCGCAAAGTGCGAGCAGACGGACCGTTCGCGGACGCGAAATTTGCGCCAATGTCTTGCGTGACGGGCAAGCGATTGATCTTGCTGTGACACTCAAAAGTCAGCTTACCCTGTGGCACGGAGCCATGGCCGCTGAAAGCGAAAGCTGGAGCGGGAGATCAGGGATGGAACACGAAACGCCGGACCGGCCCCTCAGCCGGGAATGCGCTGCGTCGCCGTGCCATCAACGGTGATGTTCTCGCCTGAAACGAAACTGGCCCGCGGGCTGAGCAGGAACACCACCACATTGGCAATCTCTTCTACCGTGGCCATGCGGCCCATGGGATTGAAGGCAATGTTGTCGGCGAAGCGCGCCGGGTTTTCCTGTCTCACCTTGTCCCAATAGCCGCCATCAAACAGCGTGGTGCCTGGGGAAACAAGATTGGCGCGGATGCCCTGGGGTGCCACCTCGCGGGCCAGCGTCTTCACATAGAAGAACAGCGCGGCTTTCATGGTGCCATAGGCCACGCTGTCATAGCCATAGGCCTCACTGCCGGAGATGGAGGAAATGGCAACGAAGGCGGCGCGCATTGATTTTTCGAGATAGGGCCTTGCCGCTTCAGCCGCGCAGCGGGTGTGCATCAGGTCGGTGTTGAAGGCCGCTTCAAAGGCCTGGCGCGAAGCCCCGGAGACAAGGGCCGAGGCATTGGCGACCACGCCATCGAGCTGGCCGAAATGCTGTGCAGCATCGCTGATGAATGTGCCGAGGGCCGTGTCGTCAGCCACATCAAGGGCGCGGCCAAAGGCCATGACGCCTTTCGCCTTGAGCTCCGCTTGCATGGCTTCAACGGCCTTCGCATCTCGGGCGCAGAAGGAAATGTTGGCTCCCTCCTCCGCTGCTGCGACGGCAATGGCCCGGCCTATGCCGCGTGTGGCACCGGTGATGAGGATATGGGCGCGGGCGAGGTTGAGGTCCATGGCAGAAGCCTCCGGCGGCAGGTGTGGATGGGACCATGATGACTGACTGTTGCATCCCGCACAAATGCCTTTGTGCCTGAGCTCCTGGTTTGGTCTGCTGGGCAATGGCCGCTGCATCAGGCGTGGCGCGAGGACCGGTGGGCCAAGGGAACTTGTTTTGCCGCACCCGCGTTTCAACACCATGCGAGAAGTCGAAGGCCATACCGAATTGGAAAGGGACGAGGCGCGCCAGGCCACCGAAACGCCACCCACGCAGGTTGTGCTCGGTCTCAGCCTCTCGGCGGTGATCTTCGCCTTCATGCTGCTCGCCGCCTATTGGTGGTGGTTCTGAGCTTTAGCCGTGCTCGGCGGGGCGGCCCGACAATGGCACCCCCGTGCTGTTCCAGAAGCGGAAGGAATAGCGCCCGGTGAAATTGCCCCGGGGGACATAACCCACCTCATCCAGGAAGCGGCTGTCCTGGGAATTGTCGCGGTTGTCGCCGAGCACGAAATAGGCCCCCTCCGGCACAACATATTCCGGGGTGTTGTCAGCACCTGCATTGTCTGAGACTTCGGCGATCGCATAGGAGCGGCCGCCCGGAAGTGTCTCGCGGTAGAAGGTGAGGCCGTCTGTGTCCGGAAGTTTGGTGTCAAGCGCTTCCGGCACCCGCTCGACAAGGGTGCCGTTGAGGATGAGCCTGCCATCCTTCATCTGGATGCGGTCGCCCGGCAGTCCGATGACACGTTTCACGTGATCCACACCGGGGTCGTTGGGCTTCTTGAACACCGTCATGTCGCCGCGCTGCGGATCGGCTGTGACATAGGCCAGCCGGTTAGCAAAGAAATAATCGCCAATCACGAGATTGGGCACATTGCTGGCGGATGGCATTCGATAGTCCTTCAGAACGAAGAGCAGAATACCCGTCAGGATGAGTCCGGGAATGCAGAGCAACAGCAGCAACAGGAACAGCCTGCTGCGTTTGCGTGGGGCGTTTTCGTCATGTGTGGTCATGTTGTCTCTTGCCCCCAACAAAAAAGCCAGCCCAAAGGCTGGCTTAATTGGGAATGAAATTCAAGACCGCTCAGGCGGCCGCCTGAAGCGCCTTCAGGTGATCGAGTGTCTCCTGCGCCTTGGCGCGGGCTTCGTCAGAGGTGGCGTCGGCCACGTCTTCTTCCGCATCCTTGACCTGCTTGGCAATGGCCGCCGCATCAAGGTCGGCGAGCGGAATGGCCTGCTCGGCCAGAACCGTCAGGCCCTTGGCATTCACTTCGGCAAAGCCGCCGCGCACAAACATCTTCTCAACCGCACCACCATCCTTTGCCACGGTGACAACACCGGGCTTGAGGGTGGAGAGCACCGGCGCATGCCCCGGCAGAATGGTCATCTCGCCTTCGGCACCCGGAATCTGCACCGAGGCCACATCACCCGAGAAGAGCAGCCGGGCCGGAGAAACGAGTTCAAAATGCAGTGCCATGTGTCACTCAATATGTTGCGGGGCACACGTCCGGAGGCCCCTATTCTCTCCACCGGCGGACTTGACCCGCCGATTTAGTCTTGTGCGCCCTCCGCTGGGTGGCCTGGTCAAGCCCGGCCATGGAGGACGGTAGAGATTACGCCGCGTCCGCAGCCAGCTTCTTGGCCTTGGCGATGGCTTCGTCGATGGTGCCCACCATGTAGAAGGCGGGTTCCGGCAGGTGGTCATAGTCGCCGTTGCACAGGCCCTTGAAGGCCTTGATCGTGTCTTCCAGCTTCACCTGCACGCCGGGCGAGCCGGTGAAGACCTGGGCCACGTCGAAGGGCTGGCTCATGAAGCGCTCGATCTTGCGGGCCCGCGCCACGGTGAGCTTGTCCTCTTCGGAAAGCTCGTCCATGCCGAGAATGGCGATGATGTCCTGCAGGGACTTGTAGCGCTGCAGGATGCCCTGCACCTGGCGGGCCACCTGATAGTGCTCTTCACCCACAATGGCGGGCTGCAGCATGCGCGAGGTGGAATCGAGCGGGTCCACGGCGGGGTAGATGCCCTTTTCGGCAATCGAACGCGACAGCACGGTCGTGGCGTCCAAGTGGGCAAACGAGGTGGCAGGGGCCGGGTCGGTCAAGTCGTCGGCCGGCACGTAAATGGCCTGCACCGAGGTGATCGAACCCTTGGTGGTGGTGGTGATGCGCTCCTGCAGGGCGCCCATGTCGGTGGCCAGCGTCGGCTGATAGCCCACGGCCGAGGGAATGCGGCCGAGAAGCGCCGACACTTCCGAGCCCG
This sequence comes from Hyphomicrobiales bacterium, assembly GCA_046349175.1. Classification (GTDB taxonomy): domain Bacteria; phylum Pseudomonadota; class Alphaproteobacteria; order Rhizobiales; family Aestuariivirgaceae; genus Aestuariivirga. The sequence goes on from JAXMCS010000001.1 coordinate 66,520, forward strand.
CCTGGGTGAAGCGGAAGATGTTGTCCACGAAGAACAGCACGTCCTGGCCCTTGTCGCGGAAGTCTTCAGCGATGGTGAGGCCGGTGAGCGCGACGCGGGCGCGGGCACCCGGCGGCTCGTTCATCTGGCCATAGACCAGCGCGCACTTGGAACCGGCGACGGAGCCTTCCTTCGGGTTCTTGTTGACACCCGATTCGATCATTTCGTGATAGAGGTCGTTGCCTTCGCGGGTGCGTTCACCCACGCCGGCGAACACCGAATAGCCGCCGTGCGTCTTGGCGATGTTGTTGATGAGTTCCATGATGAGCACGGTCTTGCCCACGCCGGCGCCGCCGAACAGGCCGATCTTGCCGCCCTTGGCGTAGGGCGCCAGCAGGTCGACGACCTTGATGCCGGTCACGAGGATTTCAGCTTCCGTGGACTGTTCCACATATTCAGGAGCCGGCTGGTGGATGGCGCGGGTGGCCTTGGTCTTGACCGGGCCTGCCTCGTCCACCGGCTCGCCGATCACGTTGATGATGCGGCCCAGCGTTTCGTCGCCCACCGGAACCGAGATGGGAGCACCGAGGTCCTTCACCGGCTGGCCACGCACCAGGCCTTCCGAGGAGTCCATGGCGATGCAGCGCACGGTGTTTTCACCGAGGTGCTGCGCCACTTCGAGGATCAGCCGGTTGCCGCCATTGTCGGTTTCCAGCGCGTTCAGAATTTCCGGCAGCTCGCCGTCAAAGGCCACGTCGACGACGGCGCCGGTGACCTGCGAGATGCGGCCCGTTGCGCCCGCGGTGGAAGAAGCTGCTTTCTTGGCCATGACTGTCTGTCCTTGTCCTGTGTGTCGTTAGAGCGCTTCCGCGCCCGAGATGATTTCGATGAGTTCCTTGGTGATCTGGGCCTGGCGCTGGCGGTTGTACTTGATCGACAGCTTGTTGATCATGTCACCGGCGTTGCGCGTGGCATTGTCCATGGCGGACATGCGGGCCCCCTGCTCCGAGGCCGCGTTTTCGAGAAGGCCGCGGAACACCTGAACGCCGAGATTGCGCGGCAGCAAGTCTTCGAGGATCACCGATTCTTCCGGCTCCGCCTCATAGACAGCGCCACCCAGGTCAGCCGTCTTCGTGGCATCGACCTGTGCGGGGATGAGCTGCAGGGCCGTGGGCTTCTGCGCGATCACCGACTTGAATTCGGAGAAGAACAGGGTTGCGACGTCGAACTGCCCCGCCTCGTACATGGCGAGCAGCTTGGAGGCGACGCCCGTGGCATGGCCGAACTCCACGGCCTTGCTGCCGCGGAAGTCGACAGCCTCGATGATGTACTGGCCGTAGAGGCGCTTCAGGGCGTCGTTGCCCTTCTTGCCCACGGTCATGATCTTCACCGTCTTGCCGTCGCGGATCAGCTTGTCCGCATGTTCGCGGGCCAGACGCACAATCGAGGTATTGAAGCCGCCGCACAGGCCGCGCTCGGCGGTGGCGATGACGAGGAGATGCACATCGTCCTTGCCGGTTCCGGCCAGAAGCTTGGGTGCACCCGCCTGGCCATCCATTGCGGAGGCGAGGTTGGAAAGCACCGTCGCCATGCGCTCCGCATAGGGGCGCGCGGCAACGGCAGCTTCCTGGGCGCGGCGCAGCTTGGCCGCGGCCACCATCTGCATGGCCTTGGTGATTTTCCGCGTCGCCTTCACCGAGGCGATGCGGTTGCGGAGATCTTTGAGTGAGGGCATCCCCGTCTAGCCCTTACGCGAAGCTCTTGGCGAAGGCGTCAACCGCCGCCTTCAGCTTGGGCATGGTGGCATCCGAGATCGCCTTTTCGGTGCGGATCGCTTCCAGCACATCGGCATTCTTCTCGCGCATGTAGCGCAGGAGGCCGTCTTCGAAGGCGCGCACCTTGTTGACCGGCAGGCCATCAAGGTAGCCGTTCACGCCGGAATAGATCGAGACAACCTGCTCTTCCGTCTTGAGCGGCGAGAACTGCGCCTGCTTCAGGAGCTCGGTGAGGCGGGCACCACGGTTCAGAAGCTTCTGCGTGGCGGCGTCGAGGTCCGAGCCGAACTGCGCGAAGGCCGCCATTTCGCGGTACTGGGCAAGCTCGCCCTTGATCTTGCCGGCCACCTGCTTCATCGCCTTGGTCTGGGCCGAGGAGCCCACGCGCGATACCGAGAGACCGACGTTCACGGCGGGGCGGATGCCCTGGTAGAACAGATCCGTTTCGAGGAAGATCTGGCCGTCGGTGATCGAAATCACGTTGGTCGGAATGAAGGCCGACACGTCGTTGCCCTGGGTTTCAATGACCGGAAGGGCAGTGAGCGAACCGGCGCCATTGGCATCGTTGAGCTTGGCGGCGCGCTCGAGAAGGCGGCTATGCAGGTAGAACACGTCGCCGGGATAGGCTTCGCGGCCCGGCGGACGGCGGAGCAGCAGCGACATCTGGCGGTAGGACACGGCCTGCTTGGAAAGATCGTCATAGGCGATCAGGGCATGCATGCCGTTGTCGCGGAAATATTCGCCCATGGCGCAGCCGGTGAAGGGGGCGAGATACTGCATCGGTGCCGGGTCAGACGCGGTGGCGGCGATGACGATCGAGTATTCCAGCGCGCCGTTGTCTTCCAGCACCTTCACGAACTGGGCGACGGTGGAGCGCTTCTGGCCGCAGGCCACATAGACGCAATAGAGCTTGTCCTTCTCCGGGCCCGCGACGTGGATGGGCTTCTGGTTCAGGATCGAGTCGAGGATGATGGCGGTCTTGCCGGTCTGGCGGTCGCCGATGATCAGCTCGCGCTGGCCGCGGCCGATGGGGATGAGCGCGTCCACCGCCTTGAGGCCTGTGGACATGGGCTCATGCACAGACTTGCGGGAATGATGCCGGGGGCCTTCACGTCCACGCGGGCCATCTTCTTGGACTTGATCGGGCCCTTGCCGTCGATCGGGTTGCCGAGCGCGTCGACGACGCGGCCCGGAGTTCCTTGCCCACGGGCACTTCCACGATGGCGCCGGTGCGCTTCACCGTATCGCCTTCCTTGATGTCACGGTCGGAGCCGAAGACCACGACGCCGACATTGTCGGTTTCGAGGTTGAGCGCCATGCCCTTGATGCCGTTGCCGAACTCGACCATTTCGCCGGCCTGCACATTGTCGAGGCCATAGACGCGGGCGATGCCGTCGCCAACCGAGAGCACCTGGCCGATCTCGGCCACTTCGGCGTCCTTGCCGAAGTCCTTGATCTGCTTCTTGAGGATGGAGGAAATTTCAGCGGCGCGGATGTCCATCAGGCTTGTCCCTTCATGGCAACTTTGAGTGAATTGAGTTTGGTGCGGAGTGAATTGTCCATCATGCGCGAGCCCACCTTGACGATGAGGCCGCCCAGAATGGCGGGATCGACCTTGGCTGTAATGGCAACATCAGAGCCGGTCGCGGATTTGAGGGCTGCCTTGAGATCGGCAAGCTGCTTGGCCGAAAGCTTTTCGGCTGATGTGACTTCCGCCGTCTTTTCGCCCTTGGCCTGGGCCACCAGTGCGTTGAAGGCGGTGATGGCGGCGGGAACAGCGGCCAGCCGGCGGTTTGCCCCCATCACATTGAGGAAATTGAGGGCCAGGCCATTGATGCCGGCCTTTCCGGCCACCGCCGCAACAGCGGCCATCTGGTCTTCGGCCTTGAACACCGGCGAGCGCATCAGGCGCTTGAGGTCCGGCGAGTCGGAAATGAGCGACTGGAACCCGTTGAGGGCCTTGGCCACCTCGGCCACAGCCTTGTTCTCCTGGGCCAGATCAAACAGGGCGCGGGCATAGCGGCCTGCCACACTCGAACTTTCAACAGACGGGGCTTGCTCTGTCGTTGCCACGATCGTTCTTTCAGAAGGACTTTGGACCGCGCGGAGGCTGCCTAAGTCGTTGATTTTATGGAAAAGCGTTCTGCACCAGCCAGGCCAAAGCACAACACCACGGAACGGGGCCTCCCCCGCCGCGGGCGCTGGCTATCATATGGATTACAGGGAGGCAACAGTGATTCAGACGGCAGAATGCCGCGAGGGCGCAACTACGCCGTCAAATGCTTGCCCAGGAACCCCAGCAACCTGCCCCAGGCCAGTTCCGCGGCGGCCCGGTCATGGGCCGGGCGCTGCTCGTTCATGAAGGCATGGGAGGCATCATAGCGGAAAACTTCGCTTTTCAGCCCCGCTGCCGTGAAGGCCTTTTCCATCTCGTCCACCTGGGCGGGCGAGGGATGGTCATCCGTGTTGGAGAAATGGCATTGCAGCGGCACCCGCACCTTGGCCGCATCGAAAAGCCCGGCGGGCGGCATGCCGTAGAAGGGCGCGCCACAGGTGAGTTCCGGCACATGCTGGGCCGAGAGCAGCGTGACAGCACCCCCCATGCAGAAGCCGGTCATGCCCACTTTCGGCGATGACTTCTTCAGATAAAGCACCGCACCCCGCACCACATTCTCGGCCACATCCTTGAAATTGAGGGAGCGCATTTCCGCCCCTGCCGCCGCCGCATCATGATAGGGCACGACCCGGCCCGCATAGAGGTCGGGCGCCAGCGCATCAAAGCCCGCCAAGGCCAGCCGGTCGCAGATGCCCCTGATCTGGTCTTGCAACCCCCACCACTCCTGGATCACCACAACGCCGGGCGCATGGTCGCGTCCGGCCTTGGCCAGATAGCCTTCCGTGGGTTTGCCATCCGTGCGCGGAAACGAGATGCGGGTGCCCATGGGTGAGATCCTGTCTTGCCGGAGAGTCTGCCCAACAGGTTACACGTCACATCATCAGCCGTGAAGGGTGCCTGTGCTATCAACGGGGCGGTGAATGCGGTAATCTGACGGAAACCCCGCCCGAGGACCCCCATGGCCGGCCTGAAACACGATGATCCCTTCTACCGGCCCTTGGCCATGCGCCTTGCCATTGTGGCAGTGACAGCCCTGTGGACCGCATTTGAAATCTTTGGTTCCCGCAACGGCTTCTGGTCCACGCTCTCTGCCGGCATTTTTGTCTATTGCCTGTGGACCTTCCTGATCAGCTGGAAGGATAATACCGGCCCCGGCAAGCCGTGACGCTCTCAGGCCCGGGCCACTTTTTCGGCGAGATCAGTGTTGAGGAGAAGGGCGAGTGCGCTGGCAAGTTCCGCGTCTTTTTCCGTGGCCTTGCGCAAGGCTTCATGGGGCCATGACACGATGAGCGCATCCGCGCCGGCCGTCACCGTGGCTGTGGCCGGCTTCTTGCGCAGATAGGCGAGTTCGCCAATGAAGGCGGGCGGTGTGACGGCGATGTGGCGGCCGGCCTTGTCCACATCCACTGTGCCGGAGAGCACATAATAAAGTGTGTCGAGGCTCTGGTTTTCCGTGGTGATCTGGCGCGGTTCCGCCGGGCGTTCCCATTTGGGCAGGCGCAACAAGGAGCGGAACTGGCTGGGCCGGAGTGTTGGCAAGTGCTGGAGGAGCGAGATTTCATCATCACTCAGGCTGGTGTGCTTGCTGTCCCGCAGGATGAGGGCGATCATCACGATGTTGATGCCCATGTTGGGAATGATCCAGATGATCGCCTCCCACAGGGGATGCGATGCCGCCGTGAAATAATAGGCGGTATAGGCCACATCGCCTGCCAGCGCGAACATGCGCAAGGCAATCTGGTTCCGGAACAGGAAGCAGATCAGGTAGAGAATGGCCCCCACATGAATGAGGTGCTGTCCGACCGAGTGCAGATAATCCATGACACTTCCCCAGAACCTACAACGTCAGCGTGAAATTGCGGATTTGTCCAGTGGGTCTGTGAGAGCCCGCTGAGGAGCCTCAGGCTCGCGCCACCTTGTCCGCCATGTCGGCAGAAAGAAGCGCGCTGAAGGCGTTCTTGAGGTCTTCGTTGCGCTTGAACAGGTCCTGCAAGGCATCAACCGGCCAGGCCACATAATGGGCATTGGGCGGCGTGGTCACCGTGGCAGAGGCCGCCGTGCCGCGCAGGAAGGCAATCTCTCCGATGAAGGTGCGGGGGCTTGCAGCAAAACTGCGGCCCTGCTTGGCGATCGTCACATCGCCGCTCAGGATGTAATAAAGATGGGCGGGCTTTTCGCCCTCCGCCGTGAGTTGCGCCGGCTCTTCCGCCACATGCCAGTCCGCCAGCTTGAGGAGCTTGCGGAACTGCCCGGGCGAGAGCGTATCCAGCGCCCGGAACAGCGTCATCTCGTCATCCGACAAGAGCGTCATGCGGCGGTCCCGCAACAACAGCAGGATCATCGTGACGTTGATGATGACATTGAGAATGGTCCAGTACATGGCGTTCCACAGGGGAACCGGAAAGGCCACCACGTAATAGATTGTGAGCAGTGCATCCCCCAGCGCCGCGAAGAGCCTGAGCTTGATCTGGTCGCGGAACAGATAGCAGATCAGCGTGAAGATCGCCGCCACGTGCACGAGGTTCTGGGCGGCGAAGCTGGAGAAGGTCATGGCTTGCATATTTATTCCGCTGTGATCTTGCCGGATCGCGGGTTGACCCCCGCCCGCGCCCATGGCCTGATAGCGCAAAAATGTGGAGGTTCAATCATGGAATACCGCTCGCTGGGCAACTCGGGCCTCAAGGTGTCGCTGCATACGCTGGGCACAATGAATTTCGCGTCTGACGGCTTCTTCGGCAAGATCGGCACCGTCGGCCTGAAGGACGCAAACCGTCTGATCGACATCTGCGTTGATCATGGCGTCAACCTCATCGATACGGCCAATGTCTATACAACGGGAAAGTCAGAGGAACTTTTGGGCCAGGCCCTCAAGGGCCGCTCAAACCAGCTTCTGGTGGGCACCAAGGTGCGCTTTCCCATGGGGGCGGGCCCCAATGAACAGGGTAATTCCCGCTGGCACATCATCCAGCAATGCGAGGCGAGCCTGAAGCGCCTCGGCCGCGATCACATCGACATCTACTATCTGCATGAATGGGATGGCATGACGCCCGTTGAGGAAAGCATGGCGGCCCTCGACCAGCTCGTGCAGCAGGGCAAGGTGCGCTACATCGGCTGCTCAAATTTCTCCGGCTGGCACATCATGAAATGCCTGATGGCCGCCGACCGCAATGGCCTCGCCCGCTTCGTGGTGCAGCAGATCCACTACACCATCGAGGCCCGCGACGCCGAATTTGAACTCATGCCCATCGCCATTGACCAGGGTGTCGGCATTCAGGTCTGGAGCCCCATTGCCGGCGGCCTTCTCTCCGGCAAGTTCAGGAAGGGCGTGACACCCGATGTCTCGCGCCACGTCAACAACTGGGGCGAACCCCCCATCCGCGATGAAAGCCGCCTCTATGCCATCATCGAAGCGCTCATCAAGATCGGCAGGGAACGCAATGTTTCTGCGGCACAAATTGCGCTCGCCTGGCTGGCCGGGCGGCCCGCTGTCGCCAACATCATCCTGGGGGCCCGCAACGAGGCGCAACTCAAGGACAATCTTGCCGCCGCGTCTCTTCACTTGACAGCGGAAGAGCGCCAGACCCTCGACGATGTGAGCCTCTTGCCGCTGCAATATCCCTACTGGCACCAGCTCAATGCTGCCTCGCGCCTTGGTCCCGCCGACCTGTCGCTCATGGCGCCGCACGTGGCCCGCAACAAGCCGCGCATCTAGCGCAACGGAGGGGAAAGCTGCGCCAGCCTGTTGGCGCGCTTGCCGCTGTGCCATCAGCGGTATATACTCGCTCACGTCAGAGTATATACCGGAGTTGAGCCATGGGCATTTTCATCAAGGACCCGGCCACCGACAAGGCGGTGCGCAAGCTTGCCAAGCGCCGCGGCGTGACACTGACCGAGGCCATTCGATCCGCCGTGTTGAAGGACCTGGGAGAAGGCATTCCCGGCGACGAGGACGCGGCGCTGAAAAAGCTGCAGGACAAGTTTGCCTCCTACCCGGACACGGGCCTCAAGGCAGACAAAGCTTTATATGACAGCCTTTACGAGGACTGATCCGTGTTCATCGATGCCTCGGCGATCGTTGCCATCATAGCCCGCGAGCCGGACCATGAAGATTTGGAGCAGCGCCTCAAGCGTCACCGCCGGAGAGCAATTTCAGCAATTGCGGCTTATGAGGCCACGCTGGCCTTGGCCCGCCTGCGCAACCTCACCCTATCTGAGGCCCAAGACATTGTGCTGCAGTTTAAGAATCTATATGCCATTTCCGAGACGCCTATCGAGTTTCGCCTCGCGGCAACGGCGCTTGATGCATTTAACCGCTTTGGCAAGGGGCGGGGCCACAAGGCCGCCCTCAATCTGGGCGACTGTTTTTCCTACGCTTGCGCCAGGCAATTGAAGGTGCCCCTCTTGTTCAAGGGCGGCGACTTCGTCCACACTGACATTCAACAAGCATAGAGCAGGCCATGACACCGAAAACCAATCTCACCATCAATCCTCAGCGCCTTTGGGACTCGCTCATGGAGACCGCGAAATTCGGCGGCACGGCGAAGGGCGGCATCAAGCGCCTCACTGTCTCTGACGAAGACAAGAAGGTGCGCGACTGGTTCAAGGCCGAATGCGAGAAGCTGGGCTGCACTGTCGAGGTTGATGAAGTGGGCAACATGTTCGCCACCCGCCCCGGCCGGCGCAAGGACGTGGCCCCCATCGCCATGGGATCGCACCTCGACACCCAGCCCACCGGCGGCAAGTTTGATGGTGTGCTGGGCGTGCTCGGCGCGCTCGAGGCCATGCGCACTTTGGTGGACATGGGTTATGAATCAAACGCCCCCATCATGATCGTCAACTGGACCAACGAAGAAGGCTCGCGCTTTGCCCCGGCCATGCTGTGTTCGGGCGTCTATGCCGGTGTCTTCACCCCGGAGTTTGCCTACAGCCGTGAGGACCGTCAGGGCATCAAGCTGGGCGATGAACTGGAACGCATCGGCTACAAGGGCAGGCACAAGGCGGGCACCATCAAATTCTCGTCGATGTTTGAATTGCACATCGAGCAAGGGCCCATTCTGGAGGCCGAGGCCAAGATGATCGGCGTTGTCACCGGCGTGCAGGGCATGCGCTGGTATGAGGTGACAGTGAGGGGCCAGGAGAGCCACACGGGCGCCACACCCATGGGGTTGCGCAAGAATGCCTTGCTGGGGGCCTCGCGCATGATCGAGGCCATCCATCAGGTGGGCATGAACCATCTGCCGGGCGTGGCCTCGGTCGGCCTCATCGAGAACCGCCCCAACAGCCGCAACGTGGTGCCGGGCGAAGTCTTCTTCACCGTCGATCTGCGCCACCCCGATGAGAACGTGCTCGACAGGATGGAGGCCGAATATCAGGCGGCCCTGCCGAAGATCGCGGCTGAACTGAAACTTGAGCTGGAAGAAAAGCGGATCTGGAAATCGCCCGCCGTCAAGTTCGCGCCCGATCTCATTGACTGCGTGCGCAAGGGCGCGGGCCAGGCGGGCTACAGCATGCGCGAGATGGCCTCGGGTGCGGGTCACGACGCCGCCTATATCGCCCGCGTGGCCCCCACCACCATGATCTTCGTGCCCTGCCTCGGCGGCATTTCCCACAACGAAGCGGAGTCCACGACGCTGGAGGAATGCGGTGCGGGCTCGCAGGTGTTGCTCAATGCGGTGCTGGCCCATGATGCCACGCTGGCATGACAACTGATCTGGCGGCGCGGGCGCGCCAACTGGCGCTCCGCTTCACCGCTTGGCCTTCGGTCACGGGCAGTGCAGGCGAAGCAGCAATCGCCGGGAAAATCGCAGGCGAGCTGGGCCGCTGTGATGCTGTCTGGGTCGCACCCATTCCCGCTGATCCGGCGGGCCGCAGCAATGTCTTTGCCCTGAAGCGCGGCAAAAGCCGCCGCAGCATTGTGCTGACGGGCCATTTCGACGTGGTCGCCATTGATGACTATGGGGCGCTTGCCGAATGGGCCTTTGCGCCGGAGCGGTTGCTGAGCGAGTCGCTGGCCCGCCTCAGGGCCACAGGCGAACATCCGCTCGCCCTTGCCGATTTTGCGAGTGGCGATTTCCTGCCGGGCCGTGGCCTTCTCGACATGAAGGCGGGACTGGCTGCGGGCATTGCAGCACTTGAGAACTATGTAGGGGACCTGACCCTGCTTTTCATGGGTGTCGCCGACGAGGAGGAAAAGTCGGCGGGGGCCCGTGCCGCCGTGCCGCAACTGGCGGCGGTGGCCCGCGAACATGACCTCGACATTGCCCTCATCATCAATCTCGATTCGATCTCCGATCAGGGCGATGGCACCACAGGCCGTGTTGTCACCTATGGGTCCATTGGCAAGCAGCTGCTCTGCGCCCATGTGGAGGGAAAACCCGTGCATGCGGGTTATGCCCGGCAGGGCGTCAATGCGGCCTATGTCATGGCGGAACTGCTTCGCGCTATCGAACTCAATCCGCGCTTGGCCGATGTGACGGGTGAGGAGATCGCAGCACCTCCCACCGCGCTTTTCGCCAAGGATGGCAAGCAGGGTTACAACGTCACCACACCGGCTTCTGCTTTTGCCTATTGGAACACCTTGCAGCACCGCCAGTCCGGCGCAGAGGTTCTGGAGATTGCCATGGCCTTGGCCGCGGAGGCCGTGCGCGCAGCAGAGCAGCGCACCGGGCAGAAGATCGCGCTTCACCGTACCGCCGATTTTCCGCGCCCATTCCTTGCGTCTGATCCGGCCCTTTCACTTCCCGAGCAGTCACGGCTTGCCTTTGCGGAACTGGTGCGGGCCAATGCCATTGCGGGGCCTGCGGTCATTCTGGGCTTCGGCTCCATTCCCTACCCTGCCGTGTTGTTGCAGGATGGCGCTCTTCGGCGGGCCATCTCCCGCGCCGTATGGGCCCATGGCCTGGGCGAGGTCAGTTATTTCGCAGGTATTTCGGATGTGAGTTTCTTTGGGCAGGCGGCTGGCGATCTCGCGGCCGTGGCCGCCAATACGCCCATCTGGGGCCAGGGCTTCGTGATGCCGGAGCCCGGCGGCTGGCCCGCCATCAACATTGGCCCCTGGGGCCGCGACTATCACACCTGGCTTGAGCGCCTGCATGCGCCCTATGCCTTCGGGGTGCTGCCCCGCGTGCTTCTCTCGGTCATTGATGAAGTTGCCAAACTTGGCTAGAGGCGGTCGCGCAAATCGAGGAGCAACACACCAATGGCACTGAAGCGTATCGGCGCGGGAAAGCGCATGAGTTCCGCCGTCGTTCACAACGGCATCGCCTATCTCGCGGGTTTCGTGGCGGACAAGGCCGCCGGCAAATCCGTCCGCGAACAGACGGAAGATGTCCTCAGCCAGATCGAAGCCACGCTGAAGCAGGCTGGCAGCGACAAGACCAACATCATCAAGGCCAATATCTGGCTCACCGACATCAAGACCTTCGCTGACATGAACGCCGCCTGGGATGCCTGGGTGAAGCCGGGTCTGACGCCGGCCCGTGCCACGGTGGAATCGAAGCTTGCCGCCCCCGGTCTCGATGTCGAGATCATGGTGGAGGCGGCCGTGGTCAAGAAGGCCCGCGCCGCCAAGGCCGCGCGTCCCGCCAAGAAGGCGGCAAAGAAGGCAAAGAAGGCTGGGCGCTGAGCCTTACCTAAGGAAATAGTGTTGAATGGCCCGCTTCAGGCGGGCCATTTTTGGTGCCGTGATTCAGTCAGACACCCGATACAGCTTGCGAATCTCCTGGGCGACCGCCTCTTGCAGGTCCCACAGGCCTTTGTCGTGAATGCCCTGATCCTCCAGATGACGCACCGTGTTGTAGAGATAATCGGCCCCTGAACCCCAGTGGCCGCAGGCCCGCGCCAAAATGGGAGCAATGTCGCGGGCACTGAGCCCCGGCTTGTAATTGTCGAGCGCCGCGGGCCCGGCATAAAAAGCCAACGCCGTCAGCGGTCCCTCTGCCGTTTCAACAGTGATCCAGCGCACCGCTTCAAGCGCAACCTTGCGGCTGAGTTCCCGCCGCAACAATTTTTCGATCTGCTGCTGCGGCTCAGCCTCCGGCAATTGCAGCACCACGCCTTCGCAAACCCCACCGCGATCGAGACACATCATGTAGCCCGGCTGGTCAACCGTGGCCCGGAAGCGCCGGATCTCCATGGAAAAGGCCCGGTGCCAGCCGTCGGCCCGGGCCCGCCGCATGCGCACATGCGGCACTTCCGGTTTCCAGATGAGCGAGCCATAGGCAAAAAGTTGAAGCGGCCCCGCGGGCTTGCGCGACAGGATGTCTGCTGCGGCCGGGGCAAAATCGCCATCCCCCATGGGCACAGCGCCTGGCACCGGGCCCTGATCCTCCACCACGCGATGACACAGCGCCACAAGTTCGGGCGTCAGCGCCATCACGCGGGACGGTGTTTGCGTCATGCGATGATGGCCTTGATCTCCTTGATGACGGCGTCTGTTTCTTTCGCGCCCAGTGTGCCGACGCGCATGTCCACCCGCCAGGTGTCGCCGCCCGCAAGCGCCACGAACAGGCCTTTCTTCTTCTCCGCCGTATAGCCTTCCACCTCACTGGTCGAAGGGAAGGCCATGCCCATGGCGTCCTGATCCGGCGTGCGGCAGATCCAGCGGATGCACTGGCCGCACTGATCAGGGCGGTAACGCATGTAATCCGACGTGCCATCGGGCCGGCGCAGCAGCGCATGGGCAAAGCCATCCTTGCCGGCCTTCATGTCGATGGCGAAGGCCACTTCCGGATCAAAGGCCAGATCAGGCGAGAGCTTGTGATGGCGTGCCGGATTGGCGGCCAGTTCGGCCAGGAATTCGGGATATCCGGGCTTGGGCGTGATGTGCGCGGGAATGGAGCGCCGCACCCGCACCGCTTCGGGCGTGGCGGGGGCCGAATAGAAGAATTCGCCATGGTCCGTGGGCCGGAAATTCGCGTGCGCCAGATACATGAGGTCCATGGGCGTCTTCTTCAGGTTCTCAACCGACAGCGAAATGTCGAGCAGCGTTGAATCAGCCCCCATCACATGCGTTGAAGTGGCGAGGTAGTGGTAGGAGAAGGCGACCGTATATTCATAGGTGCCGACAATGGCGCAGGTGCCCTTGTCCTCGTCGATCACCACCCAGCCCTTCTGGAAGGGCGCGTTGGGCAGCTCGCCGTGCAGGGCATGGCGGTCATTGGGGCCGGGCGCGCCAATGGCGGTGGCCCCGCAATGCAGGAAGAAGGCCCCATAGGTTTCCAGATAGGGCACATGGTTCACGGGCTCGGTGAACATGGATTTCATGGTGAGGTCGCGGCCATCAAACATGCAGCGCCAGATCTGGTGGCCCTTGAAGGGCAGCACGATGATTTCGCCACGCTTGTTCTGCACGCGAAGCGCCGCCACTCCCGAATCATAGCGGAAGGTGGAGAGCCGGAAGCCCGCGGCCTCGGCGAGGGGGCGTTCCTTTTCGCCGAAAATCACCGTGGCCAGGTCAATGCGCACACTCATCAGATCATCCCCGTTGGCGGTTCACTTTTGGGGACTTGTGACACAAGCGCCGCACCCTGCCAACGCCTGCCGCGCATCAAAATGGATCGGGGCGCAGGCACCGCCGGCTCTTGCGAACCTTTGGCTCCTGCGCCCCAGGGAGGAACTTTGGGAGGAAAGCGTGAAATTGTTGAGGTGGAAGGCTTACGAAAGCGCCTTCACCCGGGCCATATGGCCCAATTGGTAACGCCGGATCCCCATGTCTTCGAGGTCGGCATCGGAAAGCCCTTCCAGCTCCGTGCGCACTGTGCGGTAGCCCTTCATGCGGGCCCGGCGCTCAAGCAGGCGGCCAAGAATGGAAAGACCGGTCATGGCTGTCGCCTTTGCTTAGCGGGCCGCTTCGCGGGCCACGCGCTGAATGTCCGTGCGGGCAATGCCGAGATCGGAAAGCTCGCGGTTGGTCAGCGCCGACAGTTCGGCAACCGTGCGGTTGTAACGCTTCCAGGCGGTGATGCGGGTCTTCAGAACTTCAAACATGAATGATCTCCTTTTCAAAATATGAGCCGGGCCTGTCCCGGATAGTCCATCGTTGTTTTCGACATCCGCAAAATAGGTGCAGTGCAGCAGAAAGAGAAATGCAAATTTCGCATGACTAGCATGAAAGTGGAATTCAATGTTTTTTCATAAGGGTTTAAGCCAATTTCTGGGCGACGAGACGGGCGACCCAAGATGACAAAATCACGAAAACCGGCTTCTTATGGTCACGAAATCGTCAAATACATGAACAAATGATTAATCCTGAGCGAATATGGCGCATACCACGCGCCGAACACAAAATTGCTATGCATAAATTTGCATATCTTGTGGGCAGTTTGACCAAGGAATCGGCAAGTACATGCTGCAACGCAAAATCTGCTTGCGGCAGGCCCTGAGGCAAATCCTTAAAACCCGTTCACCATGCCTTTTCCGTAAATCTTTACGGAGAAAGCCTAGCCTTGCTGCCAGCGAACACCATGGCGAAGCGGCGTCTCCCACAGGGACCGTGCCCCGTGGCCGTTCTTGTAGGGGATAAGAAGGCGATATGTCTGAACTGCCGTCCACCGCCAACGCCGAATCAGGCCAAGGCCAAGCCATCATCGCATTCGCCCTGGAAGCTTCCGGCAGCGCGGCCTACAGCTGGTCCATCACCTCCGACACGCTCACCTGGAGCGGTTCCGCTGCCGGCTTGCTGGGGCGCCCGCCAGAGGCTTTTGCCACAGGCAAGCAGTTCGCCAGTCTCCTCGACAGCGAAAATCTCACAACCCGCTATGACACCATCATCAACGCCAGCAGCCGCGACGCGGGCGAAGGCGTGCCCTATCAGATCGAATACCTGTTGAAGGCCGACGCGGACGCAGGCCTGCCGCCCATGTGGATCGAGGACACGGGCCGCTGGTTCGCCGATGCCACGGGCCAGCCGGCCCTGGCCACCGGCGTCATCCGCATCATCACCGAACGCCACAACCGCGACCAGGTCCTGAGCGCGCTGAGCCACACCGACGCCCTCACCGGGCTCATGAACCGCAACCGCCTCGAGGGGGCCCTGGCCCAGATGCTGGCGGAAACAGTGGAGCGCAAGGCCTCCGCCGCTTTCGCCGTTGTGGCCATCCGCAATATCGACATCGTCAATGATGCCTATGGCTTTGCCGTGGCCGACGAGGTGATTGCCGCCATGAGCGAGCGCCTGCGCGGCGTCATGCGCATGGGCGATGGCATCGGCCGCTACGCTGGCAGCAAGTTCGGCATCCTCCTCAACAATTGCACGGCGGATGACCTTCCGGTGGCGCTGGAGCGCTTCCTCGAAGTGGCCCGTGGCAATGTCATTGAAACCTCCTCGGGGCCTGTCTGGGCGCTTCTCCGGCTGGTGCCGTAGTCTTGCCGGAGCAGGCCGCAGCACCGTGAAGCCAAGGCCCTCGCGGAAGAATCCTCTCGCAGGCGCTGCGCCAGTCGGGCGACGGCTTTGTCGCCCATGCCCCCACGGAAGAGGCGCGCAACCGCCGCCTCATCAACGTGCGCTGCGCCACCGAGATTGTCGAATGCCTGCGCGACCAGCGCTTCCAGCTGGCCTTCCAGCCCTTGGTCAATGCCACGGATGGCACTGTGGCCTGCCATGAGGCGCTGCTGCGCATGCGCGATTCCGGCGGCGAACTGGTGGCCGCCGGGCATCTTGTGCCCGTCGCCGAACAGCTGGGCCTGATCCGCCTTGTGGACCGCGCCGTCACCCAACTCGCCCTTGACACGCTGCACCGCTATCCCGCGGCCCGCCTCTCCATCAATCTCTCCGCCACCACCGCCAATGATCCGCGCTGGAACAGCCAGATCATCGACATGATCGAGGCGGCTGGCCGCCTCGCCGAACGCCTGACCCTGGAGATCACGGAAACCACGGCACTCGCCGATCTCACCTCCGCCATCACTTTCCTGGAACGCCTGCGCGCCACAGGCTGTGGTGTCGCCATTGATGATTTCGGCGCGGGCTTCACCTCGTTCCGCAATCTCCGCGACCTGCCCATCGACGTGATCAAGCTGGATGGCAGCTATTGCTGCAACCTCACCCAGGATCCGGAAAACGTCTATTTCGCCCGCACCCTGATCGACATGGCCCACCACTTCGGCATCCGCACGGTGGCGGAATGGGTGGAGACCCAGCAGGACGCGGAAGTTCTCGCCTCGCTGGGCATCGACTTCCTGCAAGGCCACTATCTCGGAGAACCGAGTGTCGTCGCCCCTTGGCCGGAAGCCGAAAGGTCTGCCTTCGATTTTGATTCGCATGCCCAGGGCATTGCGCCGGTGACGCTGACTGCCACCCCGCTCCAGCCTGTCGCACCTGTCGTCGAGCCCCCCGCCATACCCTCAGTCATGCCCTCTGTCATGGAAGAGGCCGCCAGCGGCGTGGTCTTCACCGAAGTTCCGGCCGACCTTGCCATTGAAATGCTGGTGGAAGAATTGGCGGCCGACGAACCAGTGTCAGACGCAACACTCGCGATTGAATCTCCGGCCGACGAAGTGCCGCTCCCTTCTGCAGAAGAGTCCTTTGCCTTCGTGGAGCAGGTCCACAGCCTGTCGGCCGTGGACAGCGAAGAACAAGCCGCAGCCCCCGCGGACGGCGACATCAGCATGTTCGACGAATTGGAAGAAAGCCTGGCCCGCCTGCGCCAGACCCTGCACCTTCTGGGACAAACCACAGAACCCGCGGCCCAGCGCCTCGCCGGATAAGCCGCCTCAGCGGTTCAAGGCATCCAGCTTCTGCTGCATGGCGGCAAGCTGTTCCTTCAGGGTCTGAAGGTCATCCTTGCTCGGCTGGGCGGGCTTGCTCTCCGCGGGCTTGGAGGCCTGCCCGGCAGCAGCGAATGGGTTCTGGAATCCCGGCGGCAGGGCCGCGCTGAAAGGATTGAACATCTTGAGCGAGTCCTGGAACAACTGCATGTTCCGCTTGGCCGCATCCTCCATGGTCTTGAAGGCATCGCCGCCAAAGGCATCCACCATCTGCTTGCGCACCTTGTCCTGCTCCTTGAGCAGGTTGCCCATGGAAAACTCCAGGTAGCCCGGCACCATGCCCTGCATGCTGTCGCCATAGAAGCGGATGAGTTGGCGCAGGAAGTTGATGGGCAGGAGCGTATTGTCGCCCTTGTTCTCTTCCTCGAAAATGATCTGGGTGAGCACCGAGCGGGTGATGTCCTCGCCGGTTTTTGCATCATAAACAATGAAGTCGGTGCCGTCCTTCACCATGCGTGCCAGATCATCGAGCGTCACATAGGTGGAGGTGGCCGTGTTGTAGAGCCGCCGGTTGGCGTATTTCTTGATGACTGTCGCTTCCTTGGCGGGGCCGGTCTTGCCAGCCTGAACTTGCTCGTCACTCACGCGCGTATCTCCCCGGACGCGAGGTCTTGTGCCAGCGCCCTGTCCCGAAAAATTTGCGCTCCGCAGTGCACAATTGCAAGTGCAAAAAGACGGGCTTTCCGGCGGGAAAGCCTGCCGCATTGCACAATGAGGCAAATGCCTGCAATAGTGGCCCCACCCACAGCCAAGGCCTCAACCGGCCAAACCCCCAAGGGAGTGATCCATGTCCGATATCGTCATTGTCTCCGCCGCCCGCACCCCCATCGGGTCGTTCAACGGTGCCCTGGCCAGCCTGACGGGCGCCCAGCTCGGTACCATCGCCCTCAAGGCGGCACTGGCGCGCGGCAAGATTGAGGCGGCTGAAGTGAACGAGGTGATCCTGGGCCAGGTGCTCACCGCCGCCCAGGGCCAGAACCCGGCCCGCCAGGCGGCCATCGCCGCGGGCATTCCCAATTCCGCCACGGCCTGGGGTCTCAACCAGGTCTGCGGCTCGGGCCTGCGGGCCGTGGCGCTTGCCGCCCAGCAGATCGCCGATGGCTCGGCCAAGATCGTGGCCGCCGGTGGCCAGGAAAGCATGTCCAAGTCGGCCCATGCCGCCCACCTCCGCGATGGCGTGAAGATGGGCGACTGGAACTTCATCGACACCATGATCAAGGATGGACTGTGGGATGCCTTCAACGGCTACCACATGGGCACAACAGCCGAGAATGTCGCCAAGCAGTGGCAGATCAGCCGTGACGAGCAGGATGCCTTCGCGGTTGCTTCTCAGAACAAGGCGGAAGCCGCCCAGGCAGCCGGCAAGTTCAAGGATGAGATCACCCCCGTCACCATCGCCTCCCGCAAGGGCGACGTGGTGGTGGAGGCCGACGAGTATATCAAGAAAGGCGTGACGCTGGATTCAGTCACCAAGCTCCGCCCCGCCTTCTCCAAGGATGGCACGGTGACCGCCGCCAATGCCTCAGGCATCAATGATGGGGCCGCCGTGCTGGTGCTGATGTCGGCTGCCGATGCCGCCAAGCGCGGCCTTGAGCCTCTGGCCCGCATCGCCTCCTGGGCCACGGCGGGCGTCGATCCGGCGGTCATGGGCTCGGGCCCCATTCCGGCCTCGCGCCTTGCCCTGCAGAAGGCAGGCTGGAAAGCCGCTGACCTCGATCTCGTCGAGGCCAACGAAGCCTTTGCCGCCCAGGCCTGCGCCGTGAACAAGGACATGGGCTGGGATACCGCCAAGGTGAACGTGAATGGCGGCGCCATCGCCATCGGCCATCCCATCGGCGCCTCGGGTGCCCGCGTCCTGATCACGCTGCTGCACGAGATGAAGCGCGCCAAGGCCAAGAAGGGCCTGACCACACTCTGCATCGGCGGCGGCATGGGCATTGCCATGTGCGTGGAGCGGTAAGTCTCCCGCGTCACCCTTCGGTCCACACAAGGGCCGTGTCACTGATCTCAAGCCGGGCCTGGTGTTTCGTGCACCAGGCCCGAAGTTCTTCATGAAGGATGGCCCAATCGTTTCTGGCCCAGGCCGGGGCCACGCTTTGCCAGGCCTTTTCGCTGGGCAGGCAGGCCGTCAGAACCCCCATGGGCAGGAACAGGCAGAAAGTGCCGCCGGGGCCTGTGACATGCAGTTCTTCCTTCCATTTGGGCTCGAAGGTGAAGACCATGGCGTCTGTCCCTGCCTGTGCTAACTGCCTGTGCTACCTGCCTGTGCTGTGGGACCACTTTGCCCCCGCGCCCCCGCCACGCGCAAGGGAAACGCCTTGCGGCAAACGAACAATTGACCCTCCCGGCGGCTCCGTTTACTCCATGCAGCACGGGGCTGACACAGAACACCCGGGGAGGAAGATGACATGGCACGTGTTGCATTGGTTACTGGCGGATCCCGTGGCATTGGCGCTGCGATCTCGAAGGCCCTGAAGGCAGAGGGCTGCAAGGTGGCGGCAAGCTATGCCGGAAATGACGAAGCGGCTGCGGCCTTCTCCAAGGAAACCGGCATTCCCGTGTTCAAGTGGGATGTGGCCGATGCCGCCGCCTGTGCCGCCGGCATCAAGGCGGTGGAAGCCGCCGTCGGCCCTATCGACATTCTCGTCAACAACGCCGGCATCACCAAGGACGCCATGTTCCACAAGATGACGCTGGAACAGTGGCAGGCTGTCATCAACACCAACCTCAACTCGCTTTTCAACATGACGCACCCCTTGTGGAACGGCATGCGCGACCGCGGCTTTGGCCGCGTCATCTGCATTTCCTCCATCAACGGCCAGAAGGGCCAGATGGGCCAGGCCAATTATTCCGCCGCCAAGGCGGGCGAGATCGGCTTTGTGAAGGCACTGGCCCAGGAAGGGGCCGCCAAGGGCATCACCGTTAATGCCATCTGCCCCGGCTACATCGGCACCGACATGGTGAAGGCCGTGCCGGAAAAGGTGATGAACGAGCGCATCCTCCCCTTCATTCCGGTGGGCCGTGTGGGCGAACCGGAGGAGATCGCCAGGGCCGTGGCCTTCCTCGCCTCGGACAATGCCGGCTTCATCACCGGGGCCACGCTGTCGGTGAACGGCGGCCAATACATGGTCTGACGTTTGTCCTTTGCATCCGCGACATTGAAGGCCGACGCGCTCGCCTGCGAAAGGAACGGGCGCGTTGTCTTTTCCGGCCTCTCCTTCAGCATCGCCGCGGGCGAACTGGCGGAGTTGCGCGGCCCCAATGGGGTTGGCAAATCAACCCTGCTGCGCCTCATCGCAGGACTCTTGCCGGCGCTCGCGGGCGATGTGGCGCTGACCCCTGCGGCGGAGGGCGCGCTTCCCCTGCACTGTCATTATTCCGGCCATCTCGATGCCTCGAAGCCCGCCCTCAGCGTGCGCGAAAATCTTGAATTCTGGGCGGCCATGCTGGGCGGCACCGACATCGCGGAAGCGCTGGCCGCCTTCAATCTCGCGAGCCTCGCCGATGATCCGGTGCAATTGCTCTCCGCCGGGCAGCGCCGCCGCCTGGCCCTGGCCCGGCTTCTCCTGGCCAAGCGGCCCGTGTGGCTGCTCGATGAACCCGCAACGGCCCTCGATCAGGCCTCGCTCACGAAGCTTGCGGAGCTGATGCAGGCCCATCTCGCCGAAGGCGGCATCATTCTCGCCGCCACCCATGGCGACCTTCCCCTGAAGCCCGCCCGCCTCATCCGCATGGAGCCCGCATGATCTCCGTGTTCAAGGCGCTCCTCAAACGGGAACTGGCGCTGGCGCTGCGCCAGGGGGGCGGGCTTGGGGCCGCGCTTGCCTTTCTCCTCGCCTTCCTCGTGCTCATTCCCCTGAGCATCGGACCGGATCAGGCCACGCTGTCACGCCTTGCCCCCGGCCTCATGTGGCTGGCCCTGCTGCTCGCCGTGCTGCTCACCACCGAGCGCATCTTCCAGCCCGATTATGACGACGGCAGCCTTGACCTGCTCTCCGCCGCCGTGCTGCCGCTGGAAGCGGTCTGCGGCCTGAAGGCGCTGGCCCACTGGCTGAGCGTGGGCCTGCCGCTGGCCCTGATTTCCGCCCCCCTTGGCATTCTCCTCAATCTCGAGGCCGACCGCCTGCCGTCCCTTCTCATCTCCATGGTGTTGGGCTCGCTCTCACTCTCCGCCATCGCCGCCATTGCGGGGGCCATCACTGCCGGCCTGCGCCGCGGCGGGCTCCTGGTGCCTCTGCTCGCCCTGCCGCTCTATGTGCCGGTGCTGATTTTTGGCGTGGCCGCCGCCACGGGTGATCTCGGCCCCACGGGCAACGGCCCCGCCCGCCTCATTCTGCTCGGCCTGGCGCTGCTCCTGGGCGCTGTCCAGCCCTGGGCCAGCGCTGCGGCGATCCGGGCCTATTTTCGCTAGAATTGAAAGGCTATTCTCCGGGCCATGTCATCGATCCCGTCTTTTGAACTTCTTGCCAATCCCACCCGCTTCCTCAGGCTGGCCCGGGCCATCCGCCCCTGGGTCTGGGTGGCCACGCTGCTCTGCCTTCTGCCCGGCCTCTACATGGCGCTGGTCACAAGCCCGGCCGATTACCAGCAGGGCGAAACCGTACGCATCATGTATGTCCATGTGCCCGCTGCCTGGATGGCACTCTTTGTCTATGTGCTGATGGCGCTGGCCAGCGCCACGGCGCTCATCTTCCGCCATCCCCTGGCCGATGTGGCCGCCAAGACAGCGGCACCGCTGGGGGCCGCCTTCTGCTTTCTGGCGCTCGCCACCGGCTCCCTGTGGGGCAAGCCCATGTGGGGCACCTGGTGGGTGTGGGACGCCCGCCTCACCTCCATGTTCGTACTCATGCTGCTCTACATGGGCTACATCGCCGTGTGGAACGCCTTTGATGATCCGCACCGGGCGGCGGGCCTCGCCCGCGTTGTGGCGCTGGTGGGCGTCGTCAACATTCCCATCGTCAAATTCTCGGTGGACTGGTGGAACACGCTGCATCAGCCCGCCAGCGTTTTCAAAATGAACGGCCCCGCCATTGATCCCTCCATGCTCTGGCCGCTGGGGCTTCTGGCGCTGGCCTACACGCTGCTTTTCGTGGCCCTGCATCTCACCGCCATGGAAAATGAAATGGCCGCCCGCAAGGCCCGCGCCGCCCGCCTCAAGTCGATCGGAGCCCGCTGATGGATTTCGCCGCACCCCATGTGGGCTATGTGATTGCCTCCTATGGCCTGTCCCTTCTGCTGCTGGGCGGGATCGCCCTGTGGATCCTTAAGCGCAACCGCCAGCGCCCGGACGCCGCACCCGGCTCTGCAAAGGGCGACGCGTGATCCCATGACCCGCCGCCACATCTGGACGCTCATTCCCGTTGCCATTTTCATTCTCCTCGCCGCCCTCTTCTTCAAGGGCCTGTTTGGCAATCCCTCGGAACTGCCCTCGGTGCTCATCGGCAAGGGCGTGCCCGCCTTCAACCTGCCCGCCATTGCCAATGGCGACAGACCGGGCCTTGCCGATACCGACCTGAAGAAGGGTGGCGTCAGCATCGTCAACATCTGGGCCTCCTGGTGCGCCCCTTGCCGCCAGGAACACCCGGTGCTGCTGGAACTGGCAAAGCGCACCGACATCACGCTGGTCGGCATCAACAACAAGGATGAGGCGGAAAACGCCCGCCACTTCCTGGGGGCCATGGGCAATCCCTTTGCCGCCATCGGGGCCGACACGGATGGCCGTGTCACCATCGACTTCGGCGGCTATGGCGTGCCGGAAACCTTTATCATCGATGGCACGGGCCACATCCGCTTCAAGCATGTGGGGCCCATTGCCCCCAATGAATTGACAGGCAGCTTCGCGGCGGAAATCGAAAAGGCCAAGCAGCCGCTGTAGGGGAATGGCCTCAGGCGCTGCGGCGCTTCAGGCGCACCTTGGCGGGGGCGGGCTTTTCTACGGCCGCGGCATCGGCCTTGTCCATTTCGGCGCCGATCAGCGCCAGACACTCCAGCACCGCCTTGCGGTCAGCCGCCGGCATCAGCGAGAGCATGTGACGGTCAACTGACTCGGCTCCGTCCTGTGCCGCCTTCAGCGCCTTCTTGCCCTGTGGCGTGAGCTTCACCGAATTGGTGCGGGCATCTTCCTTGGTCCGGCGGCGCTGCACATAGCCCTGCGCCATGAGGCGGGCCACGAGATCGGCGAGCGTTGACCGGTCAATGCCTGTGATCCGCACAAGCTCGGTCTGGCTCTTGCCGTCATGGGCGTCTGCGGCCGACAGCACCGTGAACTGGCGGTGCGTCAGTCCCGACTTTCCCGCCTCGTCCATGTAGCACTGCACCGAATATTGCACGGCGCGCTTCAGGAGATGAGAGAAAGACCGCGCAAACGGTTTCGCGTCCTTGCTGCCCGACATAAATTACCCTTATCCCGCCTCTTCCGTGACGGCCGACCCAGGCCGCCACGTTTCAAATTCTTTGTCTTGCCACCGCACGAAAGATCATCGCGGGGCAGGTTGCGGCGCGTGTCCTAGCTTTCCCTCACTGCCCCCGCAAGCAGAAATCTAAGCAAGACCAACCAGCAATCTGCTTAACATTCGCGCCACCACACCCTGAAAGACAAGTCTTGACTCTTGCGCGAAACCTGCGCAGCCGATCATCCGTCTGCGGATGGATTCTGCGGCGGTGTGTTGCCTTCGTCCGGCATGTGCTTGGCCATGAAAGGCGCATTGGCCAGCGCGAAAACGAAGGTCAGCCCCATCAGGCCGAACACCTTGAAGGTCACCCACTGGTCGGTGGAAAAGCTGCGCCACACATATTCGTTGAGAAGCGCCAGCGCCGCGAAAAAAAAGCCCCAGCGCAGGCTCAGGGTGCGCCACGCCGCATCTGGCAAGGTGACCGCCTCACCCATCACATCCCTGATGAAATTCCGCTTGAATGCAACACCGCCCAAAAGCACGGCGGCGAAGATTGCGTTGATCAGCGTCACCTTCACCTTGATGAAAGTATCGTCATGCAGATAGAGCGTGAGCCCGCCGAACACCGCCACGATGATGGCCGTGGCGAGCGGTATCTTCGCCACCTTGCCGGTGGTGACATAGGTATAGGCCAGCACCAGAAGGCTCGCCGCCATGAAGACGCCGGTGGCGAAATAAATGCCCGCCTTCCAGTTGGCGATGAAGAACAGGACAAGCGGCGCAAAATCGAGAAGCTGTTTCCGGCCCTGGCTCATGCCCCATCCATTTCCGTGTCGAGCCCGGCAATGGCCCGCGCAAAGGCGCTTGCGTCAAAAGGTTGCAGGTCGTCAATCGATTCGCCCACGCCAATGGCGTGAACCGGCAGCTTGAAGCGCTCGGCGATGGCCACGAGTATGCCGCCGCGCGCCGTGCCGTCGAGCTTGGTCATGATCAGCCCCGTGACACCCGCCACCTTGGTGAAGGCCTCGGCCTGGGCAAGTGCGTTCTGGCCTGTTGTGGCATCCAGCACCAGCAACACGGCATGCGGTGCCTTCTCATCATATTTCTTGATGACGCGCACCACCTTGTCGAGCTCGTCCATCAGGTAGGTCTTGTTGTGGAGCCGCCCTGCCGTGTCGATGAAGAGGATGTCGGTGCCGTCGGCCTGGGCCGCCTTCATGGCATCAAAGGCAAGCCCCGCCGCATCCGAGCCGGGCGGCCTTGCGATGGTCTCCGCCCCGATGCGCTGGCCCCACACGGAAAGCTGCTCGATCGCCGCCGCGCGGAACGTGTCGCAGGCCGCGAATTTCACCTTGAAGCCCTCACGCGCCGCAATGGCCCCCAGCTTGCCGATGGTGGTGGTCTTCCCGGAACCGTTCACGCCCACCACAAGAATGACGAAGGGCTTCTCGGTTCCGAAGTTGAATGGCACTTCCACCGGCTTCAACACCGCCGCCACTTCCTGGGCGAGGATCTGCTTCACCTCTTCCGGATCGATTTCCTTGTCATAGCGCCCGGTCGCCACAGCCTTGATGATGCGCTCCGAAACAGCGATGCCCAGATCCGCCTGGATCAGCGTGTCTTCCAGATCCTGAAGCGTTTCCGCATCCAGCTTGCGCTTGGTGAAGATGGCGGTGATCGAGCCGGTGATCGACTTCGATGACTTGGATAGACCATCCCTGAGCCGCGAGAACCAGCCGCTGCGGCGCGCCTCGGGCACCTGCACAGTCTGCGGGGCGGGCGGCAGGGCCGCTGGCATTGGCTCGGGCGCAAACACAGGCGGTGGCACAGGCTGAGCCGTGGGCTCCGGAACCGGAGAAGGGATGGGTTGAGGCGCTGGCGGGGGTGGCTGTGGCGGGGCCACTGGAGCTTTCACGGCCACCTTGAACGGCGCTGCTTTCGGCTTGGGAGCAGGGGCCGCCTTCGCGGCGGGAGCCTTAACCGGCCTGGCCTTGGAGGCGGCAGGCTTCTTTTCCGGCGCGGCCTTTTTCTTGGCTGCGGGTTCTTGGGCCGCGGTTTTCTTGGGCGGAGGTGGAGCAGCTTTCTTGGGCGCAGTCTTCAGCGTCACCGTCTCAACAACAGGCCCCGCTGCAACAACGGGTTCCAGCACTGGCGCACGATCATCTGCGGACGGAATCTCAGGCTCTTCTTCCGGCGCGGGCAGGGCCGCCTGTTCCGCAAGCTCGGGCGCGGCAGCCGCCGCCTCGTCCTTTTTGCCGGTGATGCGGTTGAAGAGTTTCTTGAAAAAGCTCATGCCGCCAACACCACGGAAAGACTGTCATCATTGGCGGCGGCGACGCGTGTGCGCACGAGCGCGCCGGGCGTCATGGCCTGGGTGAAGCGCGCCAGCGCAAACTGCGGCGTGCGCCCCACATCAGGGGTCTCAACCAACACCTCGGCCAGGGCCCCCACCTGTGTGGCGAGGAAGGCCTTGAGCCGCGCTTCACCCTTCTGGCGCAACAGCGCCGCCCGGCGCTTCACCACCGCCTGCTCAACAGGCGGCATGCGCGCCGCCGGTGTGCCGGGCCGCGGCGAGAAGGGAAACACATGCAGGAAGGTGAGGCCACACTCATCGATGATGCGCAGCGAATTCTCGAACATCGCCTCATCTTCGGTGGGAAAGCCTGCGATGATGTCCGCCCCGAATACCATGTCCGGCCGCCTGGCCTTGAGGTCGGCACAGAAACGGATCGAGTCCTCGCGGGCGTGGCGGCGCTTCATGCGCTTCAGGATCATGTTGTCGCCCGCCTGCAGGGAAAGGTGCAGATGCGGCATGATCCGCGCCTCGCCCGCCAGCAACTCCACCAGTTCCTCATCGGCTTCGATCGAATCGATGGAGGACAGCCGCAGCCGCTTCAGGTCGGGCACGCCAGTGATAATCGCGGACAAAAGCCGCCCCAGCTTGGGTGCGCCTTCAAGATCAGCCCCCCAGGAGGTGAGGTCAACGCCCGACAGCACCACCTCATTGTGGCCCTCATTCACCAGCCGCTTCACCTGCTCCACGGCCGCCGCCAGCGGCACGGAGCGCGAATTGCCCCGGCCAAAGGGAATGATGCAGAAGGTGCAGCGGTGGTCGCAGCCGTTCTGCACTTGGGCGAAGGCCCGTGTGCGCCCGGTCAGGCGTTCGATCACCGGCACTTGGGCATCCTTCACCTGCATGATGTCGGAGACATCCACCCTCGGGGCATTGCTGCCTTTCAGCCAGCTGGCCGCCCGCAGTTTTTCCTCATTGCCGAGCACGCGTGTCACCTCCGGCATGGCGGCAAAAGTGGCGTGATCCGTTTGCGCCGCGCAGCCGGTGACGATGATCTCCGCCTCCGGATTGTCCTTCCGCGCCTTGCGGATGGCTTGCCGGGCCTGCCGGGATGCTTCGCCCGTGACCGCGCAGGTATTGAAGATGATGGCGTTGTCGAGGCCCGCCTTCTCGGCATGGCCGCGCATCACTTCGGATTCGAAAGTGTTGAGGCGGCAGCCGAAGGTCTCGACCCTCACCTCGCTCATGACAGAAAGCGCGCCGGCAGCACGTCCTCATATTCATATTCCACCGGGCCCGTCATCAGCACATGGCCGTTCTCCGGATTGACCGCCATGAACAGGTCGCCCCCCGGAAGCGTGATGCGGCATTCCCGGTCGATCAGCTTGAGGCGGTAGCCCGCCGCCATGGTGGCACAGGCCGCCGTGCCGCAGGCCTTGGTGAGACCCGCTCCGCGCTCCCAGACCTTGAGGATGATGTGGTCACGCGAAACAACCTTGGCCAGCTCCAAATTCGTCCGCTCGGGGAACAGCGGATGGTTCTCGATCATCGGGCCGACCCGGGAAAGATCCACAACATCAAGGTCCTGAACCCAGAAGATGCAATGCGGGTTGCCGACATTCACAACCGATGGCGAGTGAATGAGCGGCGCGTCGATTGGGCCCACCTGCAATTCGATGTGGCGCGTGTCGGGGAAGGCTTCCGACAGCGGAATGTCCTTCCAGTCAAAGCGGGGGCGGCCCTGGTCGATCTTGACGAGAAGCTTGCCCGCCCGTTGTGCCGTGAGGAAACCACCCTTGGTGTCGATGGTGGCAGAGGCACTCTTCTTTTCGTCCATCACAATGTCGGCAATGCAGCGCGAGGCATTGCCGCAGGATTCAACTTCACCACCTTCGGCGTTCCAGATGCGCATGGTCACGTCGGCCTTGCCCGACTTTTCCATTATGATCAGCTGGTCACAGCCAATGCCGGTTTTGCGGTCGGCGATGGCCCGCACCTGATCTTCGGAGAGCACAATCTTCTGCGCCCGCGCATCAAGCACGACAAAATCATTCCCGAGCCCGTTCATCTTGCGGAACGGCAGGGCGGCGGGCGCGGGGCTGGAACTAACGCTGGACATGGCGCGCCTTATATGGGGAAAGGGCCATCGAATCCAACCATCATCCGCAAAGCGTTTTTCATGTCCTCCATTCTCATTGGCCGCATTCTTGGCCCCCATGGCATCCGGGGTGCCGTGAAACTGCACAGCCTGGCCGCCACCCCGGCGGATATCGCCACATACGCGCCCCTGCGCACCGCCGATGGCCGCCGCTTCACCATTCTCAAGCTCAAGCCGGCCAAAGACCATTTCATTGCCGACCTCGCCGAGGTGAAGGACCGCACCGCGGCGGAAGCCCTGGTGAATGTCGAACTCTTCGTGGCCCGCGAACAATTGCCCGCCGCAGCAGCAGGTGAATTCTACCTGGTTGACCTGGTTGGCAAGCCCGTGACGGCAGACGGCACGGTGCTGGGCAAGGTGGCGGGCCTGCAAAACTATGGTGCCGGCGATTTGCTGGAGCTTGAAGGCGGCGCGCTCATTCCCGTGGCCTTTGTGGCGGAGGCGGGCGAGACCGTCACCGTCAACTTGCCGCCGGGCTTCCTCGAGGAGGCGAGCCGCGAGGACCAGTTCCACTGATGGCCTTCGCCGCAACCCTGCTCACCCTCTTTCCCGGCATGTTTCCGGGGCCGCTCGGCCTGTCGCTGGCGGGCCGCGCCCTCGGTGAAGGCCTGTGGTCGCTCACCGCCCAGGACATCCGCTCTTTTGCGACTGACCGCCACCGCACGGTGGACGACCATCCGGCAGGTGGCGGTGTGGGCATGGTCTTGAAGCCTGACATTCTGGCCGCTGCCATTGACGGCACGCCCCATCTGGGGCCCCGCCTCCTCATGTCGCCGCGCGGCGAACCCCTCACCCAGGCTCTGGTGGCGGAGATCGCCGCAGGCCCCGGCTGCCTCATTGTCTGTGGCCGCTTTGAGGGCGTGGACGAACGCGTGATCGAAAGGCGCGGCCTGCGCGAGGTCTCGGTGGGCGACTATATATTGAGTGGTGGCGAACCCGCCGCCCTGGTGCTGCTCGATGCCGTGGTGAGGCTTCTCCCCGGTGTCATGGGCAAACTCGAAAGCGCCGCTGAGGAAAGCTTCTCTGACGGGCTTCTTGAACACCCCCATTATACCAAGCCCAATGTCTGGGAAGGCGCTGAAATCCCTCAGATTCTCCTCTCCGGCGACCACAAGGCCATCAACACCTGGAAGCGCGGGCAGCGGGAAGCCCTGACCAGAAGCCGCCGTCCTGATCTGTGGGCGAAATTCGGGCGCAATGAATGAGCAATGGGGCACCCATTGCGACCGGAAAATTGCGCCATCATCCTGTGTTGACTTTTCCACAGACCCACGGCTAGAAGCGCCCCCGGATTGGCCTGCCCGCGAGGGCAATGGCCCGGAAAGGTATTTGCGAACATGAACATCATCGCGCAGCTCGAAGCCGAGCAGATGGCAACCATTGCCGCCAAGCGCCAGCTCCCGGACTTTGATTCCGGTGACACGGTCATCGTCAACGTGAAGGTGGTCGAAGGCGACCGCACCCGCGTGCAGGCCTATGAAGGCGTTGTTATCGCCCGTTCGGGTGGCGGCCTCAACGAGAACTTCACGGTCCGCAAGCTCTCCTATGGCGAAGGCGTGGAACGTATTTTCCCGGTCTATTCGCCGATGATCGACTCGGTAAAGGTTGTGCGCCGGGGCCGCGTGCGCCGCGCCAAGCTCTATTACCTCAAGGGCCGCACCGGCAAGTCCGCGCGCATCATGGAAGACCAGCGCGCCGCCTTTGCCGACCTCGGCAACATCGACAAGGCCGCCGCCAAGGTTGAAGTGGCCGCTGATGACGTGTCGCTCATCGCGGGCGTCGGCCCCAAGATCAAGGACGCGCTTGCCAAGGAAGGCATCACCTCCCTCAAGCAGATCGCCGAGATGGATGATGCGGCGATTTTCGCCCTCGACGAAAAGCTCGCCCTCAAGGGCAAGACCAAGCGCGAGGAATGGGTGAAGCAGGCCCAGGAGATGCTGGCCGGTGCCGCGCCCCGCGCCAAGGTGGACCAGAAGGCCGCCGAAGCCTCCAAGGCCTGATCTCTCTATCAGCAAAGCAATTAAAGGGCTGGCGCTACGCCGGCCCTTTTTCTTTTGCCATCTGCCAATGCGGCACCACAACCCGGCCGCTCAGCAATTCGTCAATGCTGAGGTCCATACGCACAACCTTCCAGCCCAGGCGCTCGTAAAATCGTCGTCCTGACCAGTTGCCATAAACGCAATCGAGTTCCAGCGAGCGGTGGCCCGAAGCACACATGGCCGATTCCGCAGCCCCGCACAGTGCTTGCCCGATCCCCATGCTGCGTGCGCCACGTGACACGAAAAGGCTGTCCAGTCTGTTGTCCGTCCAACTGAAGAACCCTTCGATCTTGCCATGAACGACCGCAACCTGCGTGCGCGCAGCGCGCAGCGCTATGCGAGCCATGAAGAACTGTAAATCCCGCCCGGCGGCCTTCCTAGTGTCCTGCAAGGGTGCCTGTGTTTCATGCCAGACATCATGGAAAAGCTGTGCCACGGCTCCGGTTTCGCTGTCATGCATGGGCCGGATCATGAGTTCCATTCAAGGTTCCACGGGCTTGCGCGCAAAGAACAGATGCAGCGGCAGCAGGATGATCGCCAGCCCGCCTAAAATCAGCAGCGAGCCGAGAAGCCGTTGCGGCGAGAGTGTTTCCCCCAGAAACAAATCGGCCGAACGCCCGCCGAACACCGGCACGAGCAGCGCGAAGGGTGCGGCCACGCTGGCCGAATAGGTGGAGAGAAGCTTGCCCCACATGGCAAAGCCCGCCCAGGTGGAAAAGACCACGACAAAGGCAAGTGCCGCCACCGTGATCCACTGCAGGTGCGCCCAGGCTAAGGCCCAGGAGTCCACGCCTTCAAAGATAAGTGACAGGAGAAAGGCCGGAATGACCGGCACAAGACAGGCCCAGGCCACACCGGCGAGGGTGCCGAATTGCGCCGTGGGCCCGGCCTTGCGCACCGTCATGTTGCCATAGGCCCAGGTGGCGGCCGACAGCACGATGAACACCATGGCAATGGCGGGAATGCTGGTGCCCGCCCCCACCGTGGCGGCAATCAGCCCCAGCCCCGCCAGCGCAACGGCACCGCCGATCAACTGCCGGGGCTTCGGCCGTTCGCCCAGAAAGATCACCGCATAGAAGATGGTGAGAAACACCTGCAATTGCAGCGTCACCGACGAAAGCCCCGCCGGCATGCCCAGCGCCATGGCCAGGAACAGGAACACATATTGCCCGCAGAAAGTCGTCATGCCCACGATCACCATGTCGGAGACCCGCATGCCCGGGGGCTTGGGCAGGAACAGAACCGGCAGGCAGGAAAAGACAAAGCGCAGCGCCGTCAGCAAGATGGGTGGCACATCATGCAGCGCCACCTTCAGCACCACGAAGTTGAAGCCCCAGATGGCGGTGAGGAGAAGGCCGAGGAGAATGTGTGAAAGGCGCATGGCCGCCTGCTAGGCTTCCCCGGCCCGTCCCGCAACGCCTCAATTGTCACCATGACAAGTCCGGGATGACAAGTCCGGGCAAACCTGCCCCGGCGCGGGCCGTATGGCCGCCCTGCAAGTTAGGGCTTTGACGCCTGCAGTTGAGGCGCTACATAGCCCCCGAAATTCCACTTTTCCCGTGCGAGACCCCGACAATGGCGAAGCCGACCACACTTTATGACAAGATCTGGAACGACCATGTGGCCCATGAGGCCGAGGATGGCACCTGCCTCCTCTACATCGACCGGCATCTTGTCCATGAAGTGACCAGCCCCCAGGCCTTCGAAGGCCTGCGCATGACCGGCCGCAAGGTCCGCCATCCGGAAAAGACCCTGGCCGTTGTTGACCACAATGTGCCGACGACCGACCGCTCCAAAGGCATCGCCGAGGAAGAAAGCCGCATCCAGGTGGAAGCGCTGGCCAAGAACGCCAAGGACTTCGGCATCCGCTACTTCAATGAAATGGACAAGCGCCAGGGCATCGTCCACGTGGTGGGTCCGGAACAGGGCTTCACGCTGCCCGGCACGACGATCGTCTGCGGCGACAGCCACACCTCCACCCACGGCGCTTTCGGCGCGTTGGCCCACGGCATCGGCACCTCCGAGGTGGAGCATGTGCTCGCCACCCAGACGCTGATCCAGAAGAAGGCCAAGAACATGAAGGTGGAAGTGGAAGGCAAGCTCGCCCCCCACGCCACCGCCAAGGACATCATCCTCGCCATCATCGGCGAAATCGGCACGGCGGGCGGCACCGGCCACGTGATTGAATTTGCCGGCCAGGCCATCCGCGACCTTTCCATGGAAGGCCGCATGACCGTCTGCAACATGACCATCGAAGGCGGCGCCCGTGCCGGCATGGTCGCCCCCGACGAGAAGGCCATCGCCTATTTCGAAGGCCGCCCCATGGCCCCCAAGGGCGAAGCCTGGGACAAGGCTCGCCGCTATTGGGAGACCCTGCGCTCTGATGATGGCGCCCATTTCGACCGCATCGTCAAGCTCGATGCCGCCAACCTGCCGCCCATCGTCTCCTGGGGCACATCGCCGGAGGACGTGGTGTCGGTGGCAGGCGTCGTGCCGGACCCCGCCCTCATCCCGGACGAAGGCAAGCGCCAGTCCAAGATTCGCGCCCTTGAATACATGGGCCTGACGGCGGGCCAGAAGATCACCGACATTCCGCTGGATGTCGTGTGGATCGGCTCCTGCACCAATGGCCGCATCGAGGACATGCGGGCCGTGGCCAAGGTCGTTCAGGGCAAGAAGATTTCTTCGCGGCTGGCCTATGCCATGATCGTGCCGGGCTCTGGCCTGGTGAAGGAACAGGCGGAAGCCGAGGGCCTGGACAAGATTTTCAAGGCCGCGGGCTTTGAATGGCGCGAGCCCGGCTGCTCCATGTGCCTGGCCATGAACCCGGACCAGTTGAAGCCCGGACAGCGCGCCGCATCCACCTCCAACCGCAACTTCGAGGGCCGTCAGGGCTACAAGGGCCGCACCCATCTCGTGTCACCGGAAATGGCGGCAGCAGCGGCCATCGCCGGGCATTTTGTGGATGTGCGGAAGGTCTGACAGGGTTGCGAATTAAACATTGCGTAACCCTTCTTTTACGATAAAGACACGTCCGGGCGGTAAAAGCCGAATCGGTCCTGCGAGGGCCGGTGGGGTGTGTTCTGGGGAATGATGACTGTGAATTCGACGCTTTCGGCTGATGCCAAGTTTCTGCGCCGCGTGCTTTTCGTGTTGATGACTTTGACCACCGTGGCTGGCGCCATGGCGGCCCTCACCACCGTTCAGGCCATGAACTGAGTCCTGCGGGACTCACTTTCAACGCTTCGTCAAAATTGAACCGGCCACCCTTGTGGGGCGGCCGGCTTTATCATGTGCGGTCTGGAGGGGGCGGGATCAGCCGCACATAATGTCGGTCGCGGGCTTAGCCGCAGACATATTCCTTGGTGAACCACACCTTCTTGTGGCCATGGATCCACTTCTTGTGCTTCACCCATTCGTAGCCGCAGCCCGGGCCGTCATCATAGAAGTAGGGGCCGTCATAGACGGGGTAGTAGCCGCCGCCATAGCCATAGCCCGGCAGGCCGACATGGACGTCGAGGTGAACCTTGGCTTCGGCGGTCGAGGCAGTGGCGGCCATGCCGGCAGCCATCGTGGCAGCGGCGGCGAAGGCGATCAGGGTCTTCTTCATGGTCATTCCTTTCGGGTTTCAGGAGCGGTGGGGATCACCGTTGATGGATGAGGTTCTAGGCCTGCATGGCTGAACCGCGCCTGAGCCCGCCGTTTATGCTGGGTTCATGTTGAACCCCCCGGCCTTTGCCTGTATGGCCCCCGGAAATGTCAGCGAAACCCACAATTTTCATCGACGGCGAAGCCGGCACCACGGGCCTGCAGATCCGTGACCGGCTCAAGGGCCGGACCGATCTTGAACTCGTGTCGATCGCGCCCGAGAAGCGCAAGGATGCCGGGGCCCGCGCCGACCTTCTGAACGGCGTGGATGTGGCCATCCTCTGCCTGCCGGATGAGGCGGCGGTGGAAGCCGTGTCACTGCTCCGGCCCGGTGCCAAGACCCGCATCATCGATGCCTCCACAGCCTTCCGCGTCAATCCCGATTGGGCCTATGGCTTTCCGGAAATGGTGAGGGGACAGCGGGAGACGATTGCCCGGGCCCGCTTTGTGGCCAATCCCGGCTGCTGGCCCCAGGGCCTCATCGCGCTGGCCAGGCCGCTCATTGATGCAGGGCTGATGCCGAAGGACTATCCCGTCTCCTATCATGGCGTCTCGGGCTACACGGGCGGCGGCAAGAAAATGATCGAGGACTATGAGGCGAAGGGCCAGGCCGCGCCCCAGTATTTCCCCTATGCCCTTGGCTTCTCCCACAAGCACCTGCCGGAGATGAAGGCCTATACCGGGCTCGCCCGTGATGTGCTGTTCGAGCCTGTGGTGGGCCGATTTGCCCAGGGCATGCTCACCACGCTGCCGCTCTTTACCGATTTGCTCGCGCGCAAGACCAGCGCCGCCGAAATCCACGGCCTGCTGCTCAAGCATTTTGAAGGGGCGCGCTTTGTCGAGGTGGCCCCGCTTGCCGCCATTCAGTCATCAGCGGATGTGCAGCCGGAAGTGCTCAACAACAGCAACCGCATGCGCCTCCACGTCTTCGCCAATGAGGCGCGCGGACAGGTGCTGCTGATGGCCATCTACGACAATCTCGGCAAGGGCGCCTCGGGAGCCGCCGTGCAGAATCTCAACCTCATGATCGGGGCCGACGAAGCGGCCTCCGTCAACCTCGCTGTCTAAGGAAAGAAGCCATGCAGAAATTCGACGTGCTCACCGGTGTTGCCGCCCCGCTCAACATCGTCAACATCGACACCGACAAGATCATCCCCAAGCAGTTCCTCAAGACGATCAAGCGCACCGGGCTTGGCAAATCGCTCTTCTTTGAAATGCGCTACACCCAGGACGGCCAGGAGCTGCCGGAGTTCGTGTTGAACAAGCCCGCCTACCGCAAGGCAGAAATCCTCGTGGCCGGCGACAATTTCGGCTGTGGATCGTCACGTGAACACGCCCCCTGGGCGCTCCTCGACTTCGGCATCCGCTGCGTGATCTCCACCAGCTTCGCCGATATCTTCTACAACAACTGCTTCAAGAACGGCATCCTGCCCATCAAGGTCTCGCCCGAAGACCTGAAGAAGCTGATGGATGACGCCGAGCGCGGCTCCAACGCCACCCTCACGGTGGACCTGCCCAAGCAGGAAATCCGCGGGCCCGATGGCGGCACGGTGAAGTTCGACCTCGATCCCTTCCGCAAGCATTGCCTGCTCAATGGCCTTGACGACATCGGTCTCACCCTCGAGAAGGCCTCCGCCATTGATGCCTACGAGAAGAAGAACGCCACCAGCCACAGCTGGCTGTAACAAGCGCCCGGAGCATCTCAAGGGCCTCTCTGGGGTCCACACCCGGGCCGTCACTGATGTCAGCGATCCTCACCACGGTTCTTCCCGTCTTTGGCCTGATCCTGCTGGGCTATGGCCTGGCGCGGGTCCGGGTCATTGACGGGGAAGCCGGGCGCGGCATCACGCTTTTCGTTTTCAATGTCGCCATTCCCGCCCTGCTCTTTCGCACCGTGGCTTCGCTCGGCCAGCAGCAGGCGGCACCCTGGGCCCTGTGGATCGCTTATTTCGGCGGCCTCGCTATCGCCTGGCTGGTGGCGGCGCTGGTGGCCCGTCACATCACCAGCCTCAATCACTCGGGCGGGGCGGCAGCCTCCATGGCCACGGGCTTCGGCAATCTCGCCATGCTGGGCACACCTTTGGCCCTCTCGCATTTTGGCGAGGCGATTGCCGTGCCGCTCGGCATGATCCTCTCGGTGCATGCCCCCATCCTCTGGACGGCAGCGACCTTGCACCGGGGACTGGCCCGCCATGCAACAACGCCATCCTTCATGGCACTTCTCCGCCAGCTTGCGGTCATGCTCACCCGCAACGCCATCATCATCGGCCTTGCGGCGGGCACGCTGTGGCGGCTGACCGGGATTGGCCTGCACCCCGTGCCGGACCGCATGCTGGCCATGCTGGCGGACGCCAGTGTGCCCACGGCCCTTGTGGCGCTCGGCGTGTCCCTGAGCGCCTATACCCTGCGCGGGGCCTGGGGTGGCATGCTGGCGCTGATCGCCCTCAAGATGCTGCTGATGCCTTTGGCGGTTTTCCTGCTGTGCCGCTTTGCCGTCGCCCTGCCCCGGCAATGGACCGAGGTGGCCGTGCTCTTTGCCGCCATGCCCACGGGCGCCAATGCCTTTCTCTTTGCCCAGAAGAACAATGAGGCCGTGGCTGCCGTGTCAGGCGCCGTTGCGGCAGGGACAGCCCTTGCGGCGCTCACCACAACTGTGCTGCTTTATCTGATGGATTCAGGAGTGATTTGAGTGACGCATTATGATGTGGTGATTGTGGGTGGCGCCATTGTGGGATCATCCACGGCCTATTTCCTGCGCAAGAACGGCTTTGCCGGATCAATCGCCGTGATCGAGAAAGACCCCTCCTATGCCCGGGCCGCGACGCCCCTCTCCTGGGGCGGGGTGCGCCGCCAGTTCTCGACGCCCGCCAACATTCTCCTTTCGTCCTTCGGCTATTCCATCATCAGCGATGTGAAGAAGGAGTTTGGCCCCGACGCCGACATCAGCTTCCGCGAGACGGGTTATCTGGTTCTGGGCAGCTCCGCCTCCATTCCTGTGCTGGAAGAAAATGCCAAGCTGCAGCGCGCCATGGGGGCCCATACGGAACTCTATGGGCCTGCGGAACTGGCGAAGAAATTTCCCCACGGCAATTTCGAGGGCATCGCCATGGCGAGCTTCGCCCCCAAGGGCGAGGGATGGTTTGATCCCTGGGGCCTGATGAACCTGGTGCGCAAGGGCGCCATCGCCCGCGGCACCGACTATCTTGCCGATGAGGTTGTTGGCATTGATGCGGGCACCCGTGTCACTGGCGTCACCCTCAAATCCGGACAGAAAATCTCAACCAATCATCTGGTCAATGCCGCAGGCCCCGCCGCAGGAGCCGTGGCCGCCATGGTGGGCTTTGACCTGCCCGTCTCGCCCGCCAAGCGTTTTACCTACATCGTCGATTGCCCGGCTGCACCCGAGGCGCTCCGCATGGGCCCGGCCTGGTTCAACATTGATGGCGTCTATTGGCGGCCCGAGGGGCGCAACTTCATGTTCGGCTTCACACCTTCGGCCGAGGAAGAGCCTGCGGTGAAGGACTGGGAGATGGAGCACCATTGGTTCGAGGACAAGATCTGGCCCTCGGCCTTCGAGCGCGTGCCGGCCTTCGAAAGCCTCAAGGTGATCTCCGGCTATGTCGGCCATTATGACTACAACTGGTTTGACCAGAACGGCATCATCGGCCGTCATCCCGGCTTGTCCAACTTCTACTTCGGCAATGGCTTTTCCGGCCACGGCATCCAGCAGGGCCCGGCCACCGGCAATGCCATTGCCGAACTCATCATGTTCGGCGCATTCAAAACCCTGGATGTGAGCGCCCTCAATGTGGTGCGCATCGCCGCAAACAAGCCGGTCTTCGAGAAGAACATCTTCTGATCATGGCGAAGATCCTCGCCCTCTCCTCACAGGTGGTGTTTGGCACGGTGGGCCTCTCAGCTATCGTGCCCGCCCTGCTGAAGCAGGGCCACGAGGTGCTGGCCGTGCCCACGGTGCTGCTCTCCAACCATCCGGGCCTGGGTCTGCCACGGGGCACGTCTATCGACATCGCGCCACTGCTGGAAGGAGCCGAAGCCGCAGGCGGTCTTGCGGGCATTGATGCCATTCTCACGGGCTATTTCGGCAATGCCGCACAGGTGCGCGCGGCGGCGTCTCTGATCGCACGGCTGAAACCTGCCCATGTGCTGGTGGACCCTGTGATCGGCGACATCGGCAGACTCTATGTGAAAGATGAGATCGCCGGGGCGATCCGTGACCATCTCATGCCACTGGCCACCATCACCACACCCAATGCCTTTGAGTTGGCTTGGCTGACGGGCCAAGCCGTGTCGGATGTGGAAACAGCCCGTGCCGCCGCCCGCACGCTTTCCTGTCCGGAAGTGATCGTCACGTCAGTGCCCCATGGGCCGGATCATCTCGCAACGCTGCTGCTGGCGGGTGAGACGCACACGGTCCACACCACGGCCCGCCGGGATCGCGTGCCCAACGGCACGGGGGATTTTTTCTCGGGCGCCTACCTCGCCCGCCGCGTCACTGAGGCGTCGGTGCCGGCTTTCACGGCCGCCATGGCGCGGCTGGCCGGGGCCATTGCCGCAAGCGTTGGCCCGGTCTTGTACGTGGTGTAACGGGCCAGCCCTACCCAAGCGCCTTTTCCATCAGGGCTGAAAGCCGCCGGGCGAAACCGGCAGGATCAGCCACGGCTTCACCCTCCAGCACCTGCGCCTGATCGAGCAGCAGATGTGCCGCATCGGCGACAGCGGCAGAGCCTTGCGTCTCCGCCAGCTTTGCCAGCGCCTTGATCAGGCCGTGGCCCGGGTTGATCTCGAGCACCGGCGCACTCACCGTGACGCTCGAGTCCTGCTGGCGTGACAACAGCTTTTCCAGGGTGCGGTCCATGAAGCCGTCACTCACCAGGCAGACCGCACTGCCCGTGAGGCGCTGCGACACCCGCACGTCTTTCACTGCAGGGCCAAGGGCTTGCTTCAGCGCTTCGGTCAGCGTGGCGATCGCCGGCGTGGCTTCACCTGGCGCTGCGGCATCGGAGACGGTCTTGATGGCCGCAAGATCAGCGACCCCTTGCGTCACCGACTTGAAAGGCTTGCCGTCAAAGCCCAGCACCGTGCGCACCCAGAAACTGTCCACCGGATCGGTGAGCAGCAGCACCTCCACGTCGCGGGCCGTGTAGCCTTCAAGCTGCGGGCTGGATTTGGCCTTGGCCGCGTCTTCCGCCGTCAGATAATAGATGGCGGTCTGGTTTTCCTTGAGGTCCGCCACATAGTCGCGCAGCGACACGTTCTCGCCCTTGGTGGTGGTGAAGCGGGCAATTTCGAACAGCTGGTCGCGCCGTTCCATGTCCTCATAGAGGCCTTCCTTGATGACCGGCGCGAAAGTCTTCCACACCTTGCCGAAAGCTGCGGCATCAATCTCGGCGCATTTCTTCAGCTCTGCCAGCACCCGGTTGGTGACCGCCTTGCGGATGGCCGCCACATCCGGATTGTTCTGCAGCATTTCGCGCGACAGGTTGAGCGGCATGTCGGAGCTGTCGATCACGCCGCGCACAAAGCGCAGGTAGGGCGGCAGCAGTTGTGCATCATCGGCGATAAAGACGCGCCGCACATAGAGGCGCTGCTTGCCCTTGCGCTCCGGGTCGTAGAGGTCAAAGGGCTTTTCGGCGGGCACATAGAGCAGCACATTGTATTCCTGCCGCCCTTCGGCCCGGTAGTGGATGGTGAGCGCCGGCGCCTCGCTGGTGTGGGCCAGGCTGTCGAAGAACTCCTTGTGCTGCTCTGCCGTCACCTCGTTCTTGGCCCGCATCCAGATGGCGCTGCCGGAATTGATCTGGCGGGCCTCTTGCGTTCCCTCCTCTTGGCCCTCCACAAGGCGGATGGGATGGGCGATGTGATCGGAATAGGCTTTGACCACGCTCTCGAGTTTCCAGGCCTCAAGATAGTCGGCGGCGTCTTCCTTGAGATGGAGCACGATGCGGCTGCCCCGGGCTTTTTCGTCAACCGCCGTCACCGTGAAGGTGCCAAGCCCGTCGGACGACCAGTGGTGGCCCTGGGTCTCCCCGGCCCGGCGCGAGAACACGTCAACCTTGTCGGCCACCATGAAGGCTGAATAGAAGCCCACGCCAAAGCGGCCGATGAGTTCGGGCGCGTCTTTCGCCGTGGCACCGGTGCGGGCCATGAAGGCCTCCGTGCCGGAACGCGCGATGGTGCCGAGATTGTCGCGCAATTCCTCTGCCGACATGCCGATGCCGCTGTCGCTGATCGTGAGGGTTTTCGCTGCCTTGTCGGGGGTGAGGGTGATGGCAAGGTCAGCCGCCCCTTCCAGCAGGGCCGGCGCCGCAATGGCTTCATAGCGCAGCTTGTCGAGGGCGTCCGAGGCGTTGGAGATCAGCTCCCGCAGGAACACGTCCCGGTCGGAATAGACCGAATGCACCATGAGGTGCAGGATCTTCGCCACCTCGGCCTGGAAGGCCTGGGGCTTTCCGGTGTTGTCAGCACTGATCTTGCTTTTGCTTTTGCTCGCCATGGTCGCCTCTGGGGATTGTGCCCGCATATCGGCAGCGCGCCGCACGCCGTCAAGTCCCAGCTGGAGGGTGTGGCGGGGCACAAAAAAGCGGCCTTTGCAGGCCGCTGAGATTGACCGAACTCAACTCACTGAGTTGGGGGGCCCGGCTGGATTTTACGCGGAATCCGGAGGGGCTGGGGGGCTGTAACCGGAGTTCCATCCAGCCGGGCTATCGAGGCAACGGGGCATTTGTCGCCCCCCAACTGGGCAGCAGCGTGATGCAATTGGGGCGAAAACAAGAAATCGCAATCACGCCTTGCCAAGCCAAGCGAAGCACAGCAACATCACACTTCAATGACAGCGGGAGGACTGCCCCGTGGACTTGGAGACAGGTGTTGATTTGGGCGGGCGGGAAACGGCCGATGTGGTGCGTTTCCCGGGCAAGTCCACGCAGAGGACGGTGACCTTTGACCGGCACGAACTCATGGCCATCCTCAATCTCTATGGCCGCCACGTGGCGGAGGGCGAGTGGCGCGACTACGCCATGGAGTTTGGCCGCGACTCGGCCTGCTTCGCGATTTTCCGCCGTGCCGCCGAACAGCCGCTCTACCGCATCATCAAGACCCCGGCATCGGCCCGCAAGCAGGGGGCCTGGTCGGTTGTGGCCATGGGCGGCCAGATCCTGAAGCGCGGCCATGAACTGGCCCAGGTTCTGCGTGTCTTCGACAAGCGGCCGAAGCTGGCGACATGAAAAAAACCCCGGCCGCGGGGACCGGGGTTCTTTGGTTTGGCAGCCTGCCGTCGGCTTAGCTGTTGCGATTGCCCATCAGGCGGAGCAGCGACAGGAACAGGTTGATGAAGTCGAGGTAGAGGCGGAGCGCCCCCATGATGGCCTTGCGGCCCATCACGGCAACATCATCATTCTCGTAGTAAATTTCCTTGATCGCCTGCGTGTCATAGGCCGTGAGGCCGGTGAACACGAGAACGCTCATCACCGAAAGGGCGTAGCCGAGCGGGCCGCTCTGCAGGAAGAAGTTCACGAGCATGGCAATGATGATGCCGAAGAGGCCCATCAACAGGAAGGAGCCGAGGCCCGACAGGTCACGCTTGGTGGTGTAGCCGTAGAGGCTGACAGCGCCAAAGCTGGCGGCCGTAATCAGGAACACCTGCGTAATGCTGGCGGCGGTATAGATGAGGCCGAGCGAACCCAAGCTTACACCCACCAGCGCCGCATAGAGCCAGAACACGCCTTGGGCCATGCCCACGCTCATGCGGTGAACGCCAAAGGAGAGCCACATGACCATGGCGAGCGGCGCGAGAATGACGAGCCACTTGAGCGGGCTGAGGAACAAAGCCTGACCGATGGCGGTGAGTTCACCCGCGCTGCCGACTGCCGCATGGAATGTGGCCCAGGCGGCAAGCCCGGTGATCACAAGCCCGATGGTCATGTAATTGTAGACCTTGAGCATGTAGCTGCGCAGACCCTGGTCGATCTGCACATCGCTGCCCGTCTGTGGGCGCGATTGATAGCGAAGTTCAGCCATTGAAATTCCTCCTCTTTGTGCCAGCAATATGGGGGAGCCGATCCAGCGTTTCAAGTTCCTCCCGAAAGACCCATGGTGTTAACCTTCGGCAATGCTGTCCATCTTGCTGGCCAGTGTCACGTCAAGGGCGGTCACGCCATTGGCGGAATGGGTGGTGAGCGTCACCTCCACCTTGCCATAGACATTGGACCACTCCGGGTGATGATCCATTTTCTCGGCCACCAGTGCGGCTTCCGTCATGAACCCAAAGGCCTGGCGGAAGTTCTTGAATCTGAAGGTTTTTGTAATGGCGTCACGGCCCGATACTTCGTTCCAGCCGGACAGGCTTTGCAGGGCCTTGATGCGGGCTGCACCTTGCAGGCGTTCGGTCATGTCAGGGCTCCGGCCATTTGCCTCAGGGGATAGGTTTCTTCGATGCCATAGGGTCCGCCGCCCTTGAGGGGCCTCGAGGAGAACAACACAAAGCGCGGGACCACAAAGGCCGGGCTGCGGTAGAGGCCGTGCACTTCGATCCAGCGCTGCAGGGCGCGGGGTTCCGCGTCCTTCAGGCGGGCCAGCGTCACATGCGGCACGAAGCGGCGGGGCTCCGCTGCAAGCCCCAGCACCTGGCAGAGGCGCTCGTGCATGTCGTGCAGGCGTTTGAGCGCCGCATTGTCTTCGACGCCGGCATAGATGGAGTGGGGCTTGTTGCCGCCGAACAGCCCCACCCCCTTGAGCGACAGGGTGAAGGGCTTGGCCTGCAGCCCATCCAGCCCATGGGCAATTTCCCGGGCAAGGCCTGTGTCAATGTCGCCGATGAAGCGCAGGGTGAGGTGATATTGCGAGGGGTCCATCCAGCGGGCACCGGGAATGCCGCCCTGCATGATCTGGAGGTCCAGCGCCACGTCAGCGGGAATTTCCAGTCCGGTAAAGAGGCGGGGCATGGCATCCTCCGTCGTTGTGGCTGTGAGGCTAGCGCGATTCGAAACGATTCCAAGAGTTTATTTTGGAGGATGTTTTGCAACTCCTGTTTGGCATGGTGGCCGGCGCACGATTTTCCCTTTGCGGCGGGGCGCGCCTGTGATCAAAACGCCGCCATGGTTCTCTTGAGCAAAATCTACACGCGGGGCGGCGACAAGGGCGAAACATCGCTGGGCGACGGCACCCGTGTTCCGAAATTTGACGGGCGCATCGAAGCCTATGGCACGGTGGACGAAACCAACGCCGTGTTTGGCCTGGTGCGCCTTCACACACGGTCACCGGAACTGGCGGAACTGGACGCCATTCTGGGCCGCATCCAGAATGAACTGTTCGATCTGGGGGCTGATCTCTGTTTGCCTGACCGCGGCACGCCGCTCGCCTATGAGCCTTTGCGCATCACCGCGGCCCAGCACGAGCATCTCGAGCGCGACATCGACGGTCTCAATGCCGGGCTTCAGCCCCTGCGCAGCTTTGTCTTGCCGGGCGGACACGCGGCGGCTGTCTATCTGCATCAGGCCCGCACGGTGAGCCGCCGGGCCGAGCGGCTGATGGTGGCACTTGCCCGCACACCGGGAGAGAGTGTGAGCGCCGATTGCCTGACCTACATCAACCGCCTGTCGGATTTTCTTTTTGTGGCGAGCCGCTGGGTCAATGTCAGGATGGGTTTGGGCGACAGCCTGTGGGTGCCGGGCCAATCCCGGCAGGGGTAGAAACCATGTTCGTGCCGCTGAAGGATGACAACCCGCTTTACGTCATTCGTTTCCAGTATGTGACGCTGGCCCTTGTCATTGCCAACGTCCTGGCCTTTCTGGTCACGGGTCCGCTGGCGGGGGACGCCGCCGCCGCCTTCACCATGGGTTTTGGCATGACGCCGTCTGATCTCTTGAATCACGGGGCCCAGCCTTCCGCGGGCTGGCACCCCGTGGCGGCCCCGGTCACCCTGGTCACCTACCAGTTTCTGCATGCCGGCTGGTTTCATCTGCTTGGCAACATGGCTTTCCTCTGGGTTTTTGCCGACAATGTTGAGGATGCCTATGGCCCTTTGAACTTCGCCATCTTCTATCTGTTGTGTGGCGTGGTGGCGGGCCTTGCCCATGCCCTGATGGGACCTTCAAGTGTTGCGCCCCTCATTGGGGCTTCAGGAGCGGTGGCTGGCGTGCTTGGGGCCTATCTGGTGCTTTATCCTAGGGCGCGGGTGTGGATCCTGCTCTTCTTCCCCATCCCCCTCAAGATTCCGTCCCTTATCGTCCTGGGCGGCTGGATTGCGCTCCAGCTCGTCAGCCTCAGCGTCATGGCGGATACAGATCAGCCCGTGGCCTTCGGGGCCCATATCGGCGGCTTTGCTGCGGGCGTCGCAATCACCCTGCTCCTGCGCAAGTGGTTGCGCATCCGCAGGCCCACGCCAGCCACGGGGCAAACCTGATACAGAAGGGCCCTGGATCAGGCCGCCAGCAATTCCGGCTCGGCTTC
Source organism: Hyphomicrobiales bacterium (assembly GCA_046349175.1). Classification (GTDB taxonomy): domain Bacteria; phylum Pseudomonadota; class Alphaproteobacteria; order Rhizobiales; family Aestuariivirgaceae; genus Aestuariivirga. The sequence continues at coordinate 110,152 of JAXMCS010000001.1, forward strand.
GCTGAAGCCCGAAGGGGCCGGGCGCTGTGGCGTTTCATCGTCTTCCACCACCATGGCATCGCGCAGATCGGCCAGCACATCCTCCGCATCCCGCGCTGAAGACGCCAGCAGATGCACATGGATTTCATCGGCCCCCCAGCGCGCCACATGACCGGCCTCAAGGCTCATCACCGTGCCGTCCCAGAAGGGCGTGAAACGCCCGACCGAGAGCGCCACCCGGAGATTGCCTTGGCGGCGCACCGCCACATAAATGGCCCCCGGCAGGGGCGGGCAGGCATCCGGCGCATAGACGGAATGGATGTAACGGCGTCCCGAAGCCCCGTGCCAGTACCAGAAACGGTCCTTCAGCCCGAGGTCGGCGGGAAGTTCGGAAGCGAGGGGGGAACCATGGATGAGCATGGAAACAAAGCTAGAACGATTCGCGCCCTCTTGTAAAGAACAAAAGTGGAACTAACCGCAGTAGGCGAAGCCGCAGGCCAGACACGAGGTGCAGCCCTCCTTCAGCACCAGCTCCGTGCCGCCGCAGGAAGGGCAGCGGTGGCTTGACGTATCTGCAACCGACAGAACCGACCCCGTGACCGCATTGGGCCGGAACGTGGTGCAACCCTTGAGGCCGAGGCCATGCGCCTCCTCATAGACATGCACGAAGTCCTCGAAAGGCAGGCGCTCCGGCACATTGATGGTCTTCGAGATGGAACTGTCTACATGGGGCTGCACCGCAGTCTGCATGGCCAGGTGCTCGGAGGGGCTCAACTCCTCTGCCGTCACCACGGCGGGCGGCAATGAGTCATCACCCTTGAGCCGCCGCCAGAGCGCGATGGCATGGTCTTCCATCTTCACATGGCGGGCCCTCCCATCGGCTTCGAGAATGCGCCGCTCATAGGAAATCGAGAAAATCGGTTCGATGCCGCTGGAGACATTGCCCGCCACCAGAGAGATGGTGCCGGTGGGGGCGATGGAGGTGAGAAGCCCGTTGCGCAGGCCCGTGGCGGCGATGCGGGCGCGCTGCGCCTCTGTCAGGCTCTTGCCATAGGGCGTGCCCAGATATGCGTCCCTGTTGAACAGTGGAAAGGCCCCCTTCTCCGCCGCCAGATCACAACTGGCCGCCAGCGAGGCATCGGCGATCACCTTCATCCATTGACCTGCGGCACTGGCCGCTGCGGCGCTGCCATAACGCAGGCCGCACATGAGAAGCGCATCGGCAAGGCCCGTTACACCCAGTCCCAGCCGCCGCTTGGCCTTGGCCTCCGCCGCCTGCTGCGGCAGCGGATAGCGCGAGATGTCGATCACATTATCGAGGAAGCGCACCGCAACCCGCGCAACATCGTGAAGCCGCGCCAGATCAACCACGGCATTCGCCGTAAAGGGCGCCTTCACAAAACGCGTCAGGTTCAGCGATCCTAGAAGGCAGGCCCCATAGGGCGGCAGGGGTTGCTCGCCGCAGGGGTTGGTGCAGGAAATCGCCTCGCAATAGGCGAGTGGATTGCGCCCGTTCACCCGGTCGATGAAGATGACGCCGGGTTCCGCCACCTCATAGGTGGCGCGCATGATCTTCTCCCACAGGGCTTTGGCCTTCACCGTGCGGAACACCTGCCCGCCGAACACGAGCGGCCAGTCCGCCCCGGCTTTCACCGCCGCCATGAAGGCATCGCTCACCAGCACCGAGACATTGAAGTTGCGCAGCCGCGTGCCATCGCGCTTCGCCTCCACACAGGCCTCGATGTCGGGATGGTCGCAGCGCAGCGTGCCCATCATGGCGCCGCGTCTCGCCCCTGCCGACATGATGGTGCGGCACATGGCATCCCACACATCCATGAAAGAGAGAGGGCCGGAGGCATCCGCCCCCACACCTTTGACCAGCGCCCCCTTGGGCCGGAGGGTTGAGAAGTCATGACCGATGCCGCCGCCCTGCTGCAGGGTGAGGGCCGCTTCCTTCACGCCATCAAAAATGCCGGGGATCGAATCATCGAGCACCCCCATGACGAAGCAGTTGAAGAGCGTGACCGCCCGGCCCGTGCCGGCCCCGGCCAGAATGCGCCCCGCCGGCAGGAAGGAGAGATCGGCCATGGCCGCCAGAAAGCGCTGCCGCCAGGGCTCCTGCAGGGCCGGCTCTTCCGCCGCCGCCACCGCCGCCGCCACGCGGGCAAAACTGTCGGCCAGCGATGTTTCGCTGCCGAATCGGTATTTCATGGCCCAGATGTCGCTGGCGACATCGGGAGGGGGGCGGCTGTCGTCCATGGGGGAATGCTAGGCCCGCAGCAGGGGCCTTGTCCAGAAAATGTTCTGGCTTTGTTTCTCTGGGTGGGTCTGGTCCCTCAGGCCAGCGCCCGCCGCCCTTCGGCCACCAGCTTGCGGGTCGAGGTTTCGATGGCTTCTTCCAGCTGCGCCTGAAACACCTTGCGCGGCAATCCAGCCGGAATGGCGGGCATGAATTCGATGATGATCGTGCCCGGCAGCCGCAGGAACTTGCGTCGCGGCCAGTGCAGCCCGGCATTGAGGCCGAAGGGCACACAGGGCAGATCGAGCGCGCCATAGAGCGCCGCCGCGCCGGGCTTGTAGTCCGGCGGATCATCCGGCCCCTTGCGCGTGCCTTCCGGCATGATCACGATCTGGCGGCCGCGCCCTGCTTCCGCCTTGGCCCGCGCCACCAGCGCCTTGAGGGCCGCAGCCCCGGCACTGCGCTCCACCCCGATCATGCGGAACTTGAGGGCAAACCAGCCGAAGAGCGGAATGTAGATGAGCTCCTTCTTCAGCACCATACAAGGGTCATTGAGCAGCGGCAGGATGGCGAAGGTTTCCCAGAAGGACTGGTGCTTGCCCGCCACAAGGGCCGCCCCCTGGGGCAGGTGCTCCCGGCCCCGCACCTCCATGCGGATGCCCGCAATCACCCTGAGCAGCCAAAGGGACGTGCTGGCCCAGGCCTGAAGCCCGCGAATGGCCCACAGGCGCGGGCAGACAAAAAGCCACGACCCCAGCACCAGAAACAGGATGAGGTTCACGTAGAAGACGACATTGAAAATCAGGGACCGGAGCGCGGTCATGGCTGGGCTCGCAACATGCGCAGCAATGTAACGCGCGACGTGGCCAGCGCAAGCAGCGTTGCGGCCAGGGGCACGGCAAAGAGCGCCAGCGGCACTTCCCACCAATTGCCGCCGGGCAGGCTGAGCAGGGGCACCGCCGTGCCGGTTTGCAGGGCCGCCTGCCGCACCAGCAGGAAGGTGCCAAGCGCCAGCATCATGCCAAAGCCGCCGGCCCACAGGCCCGTCGCCAGAAAGCGCCGGTTGAGGGTGCGCGCCACAAAGGCATCTTCGGCGCCGATGAGATGCAGCACATCCACGGTCTGGCGGTTGGCATCCAGCACAGCGCGGGTTGCCATCACCACAACGGCAATGGCCGAGCCTGCGATGAGCAGCAGCACCCCGGCGGCGATCAGCTCCAGCGTCAACGCCATGCGTTTCAGGTCATCAGCCCAGCGCTGGTGTGTGTCGAGAATGAGGCCGGGCGAAAGCGCCGACAATTGCGCCCTGAGGCCCTCAACATCGGGCGGGGCGCTTTCATTGACCACGATGCGGATGAGCCGCGGCACCGGCAGCTGATCCAGCCCCGTGGTGCCAAGCCAGGGTTCCAGCAATTTGCGTCCGGCCTCTTCGCCCATGTCTTCGGCCGCGGCAATGCCCGGTGTGGCCTTCAGAAGCGCGATGGCGCGGGCCAGATCATCAGCCTGCTCATGGCCTGTGACCTCGGTCACCTGCACCGTCATTTCCTGGGCCAGGCCTTGCGTCCATTGTCCCACGGCGGCGTTGATGAGGAGCAATGCGCCCAGGGCCAGCGCCGCCAGATAACACATCACCGCCATCGTGGCGGTGAGCGAGCGCAGGCTCGCCGTTTCGCGGGGCAGGATGGCGCCCGGCTTGCGGGGTGTTGCCGTCATAGCTGCCGCACCGTTCCATCCTGCAGGTGCAAAACCGGGGCCCGCACCTGCTTGAAAAGCGCCTGGTCATGGGTGGCCAGCAGCACGGTGGTACCCAGGCGGTTCAATTCGGCAAAAAGATGGATGAGCCGCCGCGCCAGCACCGGGTCCACATTGCCCGTGGGTTCATCCGCCAGCAAAAGTTCCGGCTTGGCGATCACGGCCCGGGCAATGGCCGCCCGCTGCTTTTCTCCGCCCGACAGGACCGGCGGAAAGGCATGGGCCTGCTTCTTCAGCCCCACCCAGTCGAGCAGGTCCATCACGTCGCGGGCGTAGCTTTGCGGCGCCTGTCCCTGCACCCGCAGCGGCAGCGCCACATTGTCGAAGGTGGAGAGGTGGTCGAGCAGCCGGAAATCCTGGAACACCACGCCGATGCGCCGCCGGAAGGGCGGCAGCCCGGCCCGCCGCACCCGCGCCATATCGCTGTCGAACAGATAATAGTGCCCGTGCGACGGCCTGAGCGACAGGAAGAGCAGCTTCAGCAGCGTCGTCTTGCCGGCCCCAGAAGGCCCGGTGAGAAAGCCAAAGGCCCCCCGTTCGAGACGGAAGCTCACGTCCCGCAGGATCTCCTGCCCGCGCCCATAGCGGAAGCCAACCTGGTCCAGTTCCAGCATGATCAGGCTTTTGCAGCCGCCACACTTAACCACGCGTTAACCGTAACCGCAGGATAGGAGAACACCCATGCTTGTTCATTGTCCCTCCTGTTCTGCCCGGCACCGCCTGCCTGAGAGCCATCAGGCCGGAGGCACCATGACCATCACCTGCCAGTCCTGCGGCCACCGCTGGACCGAGCACGAGATCATCGAGATCGAGGCCGCCCCCGCTTCGCGCAGCCTGCCCCGCGTCATCGACCATGGCCCCTCGCCTGAAGATGAAGCCCGCCGCCTGGCCGCCATTGCCCGGGAGTCCGAAAGCCGCTTCCGCGAACGCGAGGTCCGCCGCCGCAGAAACCTGCGCAACTGGCTGGCCTATGCCGCCTTTTTCCTCGCCCCCATCGGGTGTGCCGCGCTTTTTCCGGAGGCCGTTGTCGCCGCCGCCCCCATCACCGCCAAGGCCTATGAAAGGCTGGGCTATGCCGTCAACATCTATGGCCTGGAACTGCGCCGCATCGAGCGCCAGCATGCCATTGTAAACGGCACCCGCGTTCTCTCCATCAAGGGCAGCATTCTCAATGTCTCGGAGGGCGAGCGCAAGCTGCCACGGCTGCGCTTTGCCTTGACCGACGAGGCCGGCAAGGAACTTTACCTGGACCACGGATGCCGGGGCCGAAGCCGCTGAGCCGGCGAGATGACCGGCTTCACCACCCGTGTGGCAGCCCCGCCCGGCGAGAAGGCGCTCAAAACATCAAAATCCGTTTTGCCAAAGCCGATGAAGTGGCTAAACCCAGCTCACCAGGCCTCGCGTTATCGACGGACATCGCATCGATGTCCTTTCGAATCCGACATCCAGTCCCGCGTCAACGTGCTGGCCGGTGAAATTGCCGCCTGGAAGCCCAAGCGCCTGCTGGTCATCCCGGTCCTCAAGGGCAGCTTCATTTTTGCCGCCGACCTCATCCGCGCCATGCACCATGCAGGCCTTTCGCCGGAAGTGGATTTCATGATCCTTGCCAGCTACCGGGAGGGCACCCGCTCCTCGGGCAAGGTTGATGTGCTGCGCGACATCGAATCGCTGGTGAAGGATAGGGATGTCCTGCTGATCGACGACATTCTCGAATCAGGCCGCACACTTGCTTTCGCCAAGGACCTGCTCATGGCCCGCGGCGCCAGCGCCGTGAAATCCTGTGTGCTGCTTTTCAAGCCGGGCCATCTTGCCGCCAACATCGGGGCGGACTTCACGGGCTTCGACTGCCCGGACAAGTTTGTGGTCGGTTATGGCATGGACATGGCTCACCAGTTCCGTGAACTGCCCTTCGTGGGCCATGTGGTGACCTGAGGTTTTGCTGAACAGCGGCCCGCCTGAACGTGCCGCAGATACGACTTCCTCCCAACAGTCATGAAACTTCAGGCGGGCCAATCCGGCCCGTCCACCATTCCAAAAAGGTTCGTCATGGCCCGCTTTAGGCGGGCCACCTATCCGGTTCGGGACTTACCTTGCGGGCAGAGGTTCACGTTTCGATCGCTGAAATTGTGAAGACCGTGCACTTCCAGATTTGAGACGCATTACCGCCGATGGCAGTGCGTTGTTACTATCGCGTCATTGGGTGGCCCGCCTGAAGCGGGCCATGACGTGTCCGAAGATAAAGCGCACTTGATCGTGGGAGTGGCGGCCTGATTTATGGGCCGCCGTGAACGCCGCAAGCTGGGTCACCCCATCCTCAATACAATCCGCGCAGAAGCCTATCGATATAGCTGCGTTCCCCATCGGAAAGCCCGCCTTCATTGGCCCGGGAGCGCAGCGTCTTGAGGATCTCGCGGGCCCGTTCCATGGCCTGCTCGGACGGCAGCATGTTCTTGTCCGGGCCCGTGTCGGGAGTGTTGGTGGCGCGCGGCCGGCCAAGGGGATCATCATTGCCACCCTTGCCTTCGGCATCCTGGGCATCGCCCTCGGTCTGTCCTTGGCCCTTGTCGCGCATCTGCTGGGCAAGCTTGCCCATGCCCTTGCGCAACTGGTCGAGGGCCTGGCCCTGATCGCGCAGGGCACCGTCCTTGTCGCCGCCCCTGAGGCCCTGTTCGGCCTCCTTCATGGCCTTGCCGGCCTCGCCCAGTTCGGAAGGCATTTCGCCCCGGCCATTCTGGCCCAGCATCTTGCCCAGCATCTCCTCAAGGCTCTGCTGCCGGTCGGCCAGTCCGCCCATGCCCTTGCCGCGGTTGCTTTCCTCGCCCTGCTGACCCTGGTCGCCCGTGCCACCTTCGCCACCCTGCTGTCCGGGCCCCGGCTGGCGCTGGGTCTCATCCATCAGCTTCTGCTGCTCGCGCATCATCTTGCCGATGTCATCCATCATCTTGGAGGTTTCGCCATCAGCCTGCTCTCGGCCCATGCCCGGCTGCAGGTTCTGCAAGAGCTTGTCGAGCTGGTCGAGCATCTGCTGGGCCATGTCGCGCTGGCCGCCCTTGGCGCTCTTCTCCAGCTCATCCATCATCTTCTTCAGCTGGTCGCGGCTCACCGACTTGCCATTCTGGCTTTGCTTCAGGCTGCCGTCCTTCATCTGGCGCTCGGCCTGCTTCTGCAATTCGTCCATGTAGCGGTCCATGGCCTTGCGCATCTTGTCCATGAGCTGCTGCAGTTTCTCGGGCGGAGCCCCTTCCGCCAGCGCTTTTTCCAGTTCCTTTTTCAGGGCCTGCAATTCCTGCTTGGCATCACCAAGCGAACCTTCCTCGATGTCGGTCGCTACTTTCCACAAGCCATCGACCACCAGCTTCACGTCTTCATAGCCCGTGGCATTGTGAAGCCGCGATGACAGCATGGCGATGGCCGCCACCTGGCCACTGCGGTCAATCACCCCATCGGGATAGAGGATGAGCGTGTCCAGCATGTCACCGATGTCCTGCGCCCGCTCCGGATAGAGAATGAGCTGCTTGCGCTGTTCGATGAGAGCCGCCGCCATGGGCCGGATGAACTGGCGCTCCGGCAGGCGGAACATCACGGTTTTGCTTTGGCCTTCCTGCTTGGCGGCATCCCATGCCGTGAGTGTGAGTGTGACATTGAATCCGGCCCAGGGATGGGCCGTCAGGTCATGGCTGGTGGCACCTGTTTCCTCCCGCGCATTGGGATGACGGAGCGCGAAGGACAGTTTGGGCGGCTCATAAAGGAAGATGCCGTTCGACTCGAAGCCCGTGCCGCCTTCCTGTTCGTCGGCAAGCTCCATGTCGCCGGAGAGCGCCGTCACGCCATAGTCATCCTTCACCTGCCCGTCGGTGATGAAGGCGCCGGTGGGCGCGGCATGGGGCGTCTTCACGATGCTGATGGTGGGGGCCTCATCGGGCACAAGCCGCAGGGGAATGCTGGCGAGCAGCGTGTCGCCATCGCGCACATCCACGGTCAGGCTGCGGTCGAAGGTGAAGTCCGCAGCCCAGGTGTCACTGTTGGGATTGACCACATGGGGCACGGGCGCATCGGCAAGTGCCGCTCCCGTTCCGTCGCGGAAGGCGAGTGCGGGCTTGGCCCCGTTGGAAATGCGGGCGGAGAACTGGCTGTTCTCGGGCGCATCAATCACGTCCCCGCGCGCCAGCTTTTCCAGAACCTGCGGCGAGGTGAGAAGAAGCGGCGGGCGGCCCGTGTAGGAGGGTGGCTTCAGCCAGACGTCGAAGGAGAGAGTCTTGCTGGCGGCAAGCGCCGCAGATGGCGGCGGTGGCGCGCGCCAGCTGTCGGACACATGCCCGGGGCCGAGCAGGAAGGCCGCCACCAGGGCAAGCCCGGCCGGAACCTTGAGGGCCCAGGGATCAAAACGGCGCCAGCCCGAGCTGGGCCAGGCGGCGGCAACCCCGGTGAGCGCCAAAAGTTTGCGGCGCTGGTGTTCTTCCCAGATGGCATCGGCACGCGGATCGAGAAATTCCGGGGCCAGCGAATCACCGGCACTCGACAGCGGGCGGTGCACAAGGGCTGCGCGCTCTTCCAACCGCCGCATGGCGGAGAGACGGCTCGGCAGGCGGAGGCCCGAAAGGCCCGCACATGAGGCGATCAGCGCCACCATGGCGGCGAGCGGAAAAGCCCAATGCCACAGGCCGGAAAGCATTTGCGGCAGGCCGGCGAAACTGGCGGCCAGCACCAGGGCAAGCGTGACAAGTGGCCAGTGCAGCGCCGCCCACAGCCTTTCCCACAGCTGGGCCAGCCGTTCGGCGGCGACCTGGCGCGAGAGGGGTGATGGGGTGTGCAGGCTCATTCGGTCAGAGCTACTAGCACAGAGCGGCGGAAATGTGTCTTAAAGGAAAATATTACTGTCTCAGGATTGCCAGCCCGCCAACCGGTCCAGACCGATGATCTCCTCGTGGGTCTGGCGCGGTCGGACCACGGCAAAGCGCGCGCCCTTCACCAAAACCTCGGGCACCAGTGGCCGTGTGTTGTAGGTGCCCGCCTGCACCGCGCCATAGGCCCCTGCCGTCATAACTGCCATCAAGTCACCCTGCTGCAACAGGGGCAGGCGCCGCGCCTTGGCGAAATAGTCGCCCGATTCGCACACGCCCCCCACCACATCGGCTTCCACCAGCTCGCCGTTGCCCAATGCCTCGTCGACCGGAAGGATGTCGTGATGGGCGTCGTAAAGCGTTGGCCGGATCAGGTCGTTCATCGCCCCATCCTGGATGATGAAGGTGCGGGCCTCCGTCTCCTTGCGGTAGATGACCCGCGTGACGAGGATGCCGGCATTGCCCACGAACATGCGGCCAGGTTCCAGCACCAGCTTCAGGCCGAGCGGCCCCAGGACGCGCTTGCACATCGCTCCATATTCATCCGGGTGCGGAGGAATGTCGTTGTCGCCCCGGTAGGGCACACCAAGCCCTCCCCCGAGATCAAGGTGCCGGATGGCATGGCCCTCGGCGATCAGCTGCCGCGTCAGGTCCGCCATTAGCCGGTAGGCCTTTTCGAATGGCGCCAGTTCAGTGATCTGGCTGCCGATATGCATGTCGATGCCCGCCACATCGATGCCCGGCAGGGCCGCGGCCCGGGCATAGACTTCAGAGGCCCTGAGATAGGAGATGCCGAACTTGTTGTCGGCCTTGCCTGTGGTAATCTTGGCATGGGTCTTCGCGTCCACATCAGGATTGACGCGGATCGACACGCTGGCCCGCTGCCCGACACGGGACGCCACAATCGAGAGCAGCTCCAGTTCCGGCTCGGATTCCACGTTGAAGCAGGCAATGCCTTCCTTGAGTGCAATCGCCATTTCGCGCGCCGTCTTGCCCACCCCGGAAAAGACGATCTTGCGGGCCGGCACGCCAGCCGCCAGGGCCCGGCGCAACTCGCCCTCGCTCACCACATCCATGCCGGCTCCCATCGCCGCCATGGTCTTGATCACAGCCTGGTTGGAATTGGCCTTCATGGCATAGCAGATCATGTGCTCGGTGCCGGCGAAGGCCTTGTCCATCACCTGGTAGTGCCGCTCCAGCGTGGCGCTGGAATAGCAATAGAAAGGTGTGCCCACCTCTTCGGCGATGAGCTTCAGGTTCACGTCCTCCGCATGGAGAACGCCGTCACGGTAGGCAAAGTGGTGCATGGATTACTGCTGTGTCAGTTGGGCGGGCGGAACGGGATCGTCGCGCACCCCGCAGCCCGCGAGGGCGGCGGCGATGAGGGCGGCAAGGAGGGCCTGTTTCAGAAGCGGCATGTCAGTGGCCTTTCAGCTGTTTGAGCCACCTTAGCGCGGCTTTCTTGACAAGGCGAGGCGCGGTTCCGCCTTCGCTCTTGCGGCTGGCCACCGAAGCCTCCACGGTGAGCGCCTTGAAGGCAGAAGCCGTGATCCGGGGTTCAATGGATTGCAACTCGGCGAGCGAAAGCTGGTCCAGCCGCACGCCTTTCTTTTCGGCAAGCGCCACCACGCGGCCTGTCACATGATGGGCCTCGCGGAACGGCGTCTTCAGGTTCATCACCAGCCAATCGGCGAGATCCGTGGCGGTGGAAAAGCCGGTGAGGGCTGCGGCCTTCATGGCTTCGCGGTTGGGCTTCAGGTCCCGCACCATGCCGGCCATGGCGGCAATGGCCAGCGCCAGATTGTCCAGCGCGTCGAAGGCCTGTTCCTTGTCCTCCTGCATGTCCTTGGAATAGGCCAGCGGCAGGCCCTTCATCACAACGGCCAGCGCCGTGAAGGCTCCGAGGATGCGGCCCGGCTTGGCGCGGATCAATTCCGCCGCATCCGGATTGCGCTTCTGCGGCATGATGGACGAACCGGTGGTGAACTTGTCGGAGAGCGCCACGAAGCGGAACTGCGCCGTGGTCCACAGCACGATTTCCTCCGACAGCCGCGACAGGGTGATGGCGCAGATGCTGCAGGCCGAAAGCACTTCCAAGAGATAGTCGCGCGCCGACACGGCATCGAGCGAGTTGGCCATGGGCTTGTCAAAGCCCAGGGCCTTGGAGGTCGATCTGCGGTCGATGGCATAGGGCGTTCCGGCAAGCGCTGCAGCCCCCAGCGGGCTTTCATTCATGCGCCGCCGTGCGTCGCGGAAGCGGCCCCGGTCCCGTGCCAGCATTTCCACATAGGCCAGAAGATGGTGCCCGAAGGTGATGGGCTGGGCCACCTGCAGGTGGGTGAACCCCGGCATGATCCAGTCGTGATGCTGGAGCGCCTGTTCCGCCAGAGCCTGCATCAGGTCGCTGATCCCGGCCTCCAACTGGTCCACGAAGCCGCGCACATAAAGCCGTGTGTCGGTGGCAGCCTGATCGTTCCGCGAGCGCGCCGTGTGCAGCCGCCCGGCGGCCTCGCCGATCAGGGTTTTCAGCCGCGATTCCACATTGAGGTGAATATCCTCAAGTTCAGTGCTGAAGGTGAAGGCCCCGTCCTCGATTTCCTTGAGAATGGCGGCAAGCCCGCGGTCAATGGCCGCCACATCGGCCTTGGAAATGATGCCCTGTTTGGCCAGCATGGCCGCATGGGCCCGCGATCCGGCGATGTCCTCGGCATAAAGCCGTTTGTCAAAGCCGATGGAGGCATTGATCTCCGCCATGATGGCCGAGGGCCCCGAGGCAAAACGCCCGCCCCACATTGCGTTGCTCGCAGGATTGTGATTGGGCTTTTTCATCAGATTGTCCCGTTTCCCGGTAAAGACCAGCCCATGTCCGCAAACACAGCCAAGCCCCTCCGCCGCGCCGCCCTCATCATCGGGGTGGCGCTCATTGCCGCCGCGCTTTACTGGTTCGCGGGGAGTGCTGGCAAGAACCAAAGCCAGGACAATCCCCCGGCCCAGGCCGCGGTGGGTGAGAATGCCCTCAAGCCCATGGCTGTGGGGCCCATGGCGGCACTGCTGGTTGCCACCCCGCCCAAGGATGTTCCGCCCTTCACCTTCCAGGATGCCACTGGTGCCAGCAAGTCGCTCTCGGATTTCAAGGGCCGCGTGGTGCTGCTCAATCTCTGGGCCACCTGGTGCGCCCCCTGCCGCAAGGAAATGCCGTCATTGGCCAGTCTGCAAAAGGACATGGGCGGCCCCGGCTTTGAAGTCGTGGCACTCAGTCTCGATCACAAGGGCCTTGAAGCGTCAGGGGCCTTCCTGAAGGAAACAGGCGCCGACGCGCTGGCCCTCTATGCCGATCCGGAGAGCAAGGCCCTTGCCGCCGTGGGGGCGCTCGGCCTCCCGGCCACGCTGTTGATCACCAGGGATGGCAAGGAAGCCGCACGCCTTCTGGGGCCCGCCGAGTGGAATTCGGCAGAGGCAAAAGCCCTGATCAGCCAGCTATTGAAATAGCACGCCTCTCAGGTGTGCATGATTTCCAGCATCCGCCGCGTGTTGTCGGCTGTGTCAACGGTGGCGCGGAGAATCTGCCCAACTGCCACCTGCACGATACCGGCGATGACCACACTCAAAGAAATCAAGAGCGGCGTGAGTGCGATGACCGGTGCAATCTGCAGGGTTCCGTCTTTCGACGCGGCTACCACCGTTCCAATTGAAATAACCGCTGCAACCAGCCCCAGCATGACAATGAGCCAGCCGAAAAAGGCAATAAACCGGCCCAGGAACCGGGCAACTCCGTATTTGCTCGCGTAAGCCATAGCCGTTCCGTCCCCGCGGTTTTAACCGCGCCAACCTGTTTCAGCGTTGCCCCGGCTGAATGCTGCGTGAGCGGAAGGAACGTGTCAAGCGTACGCCGCTTTGCGGGAATGTGTCCTTACCGCGTCGGCACCGGCTTGTCGCCACGGTAGTCGTAGAAGCCGCGCTTCACCTTGCGGCCAAGCCAGCCTGCTTCCACATATTTCACCAGCAGCGGACAGGGGCGGTATTTGGAATCGGAGAGGCCCTCATGCAACACCTGCATGATGGAGAGACAGGTATCGAGGCCGATGAAATCAGCAAGCTGCAGGGGTCCCATCGGGTGGTGCGCGCCAAGCCGCATGGCGGTGTCGATGGCCTCCACACTGCCCACGCCCTCATAAAGCGTATAGACGGCCTCATTGATCATCGGCAGCAGGATGCGGTTGACGATGAAGGCCGGGAAGTCCTCGGAGACAGCCGAGATCTTGTTCAGCGACGCGGCAAAGGCCTTGACCGTCTTGAAGGTGGCATCATCCGTGGCGATGCCGCGGATCAGCTCCACCAGTTCCATCACGGGCACCGGGTTCATGAAATGTATGCCCATGAAGCGTTCCGGCCGGTCGGTCACCGCCGCCAGCCTTGTGATCGAGATGGACGAGGTGTTGGTGCCGAGCAGGGCATCTGGCTTCACATGCGGGCACAGGGCCTCGAAAATCTTGCTCTTCACCGCCTCTTTTTCGGTGGCGGATTCGATCACAAGGTCATGATCGCCAAAGCCCGCAAAGCTCTCCACCGGCTTGATCCGCGCCAGGGCTTCCGCCTTCGCCTGTTCGGTGACCTTGCCCGCCTTCACCTGCCGGGCGATGTTGCCTGAAATGGCGGCAAGACCGGCATCGATCCGCTCCCGGCTCACATCATTTAGGCCCACTTCATAGCCCGCCAGCGCGCAGACATGGGCAATGCCCGATCCCATCTGGCCCGCGCCAATGATGCCGACTTTCTTGATATTCATCTGGGTTTCTTGCTCACATCCGTCATATAGCAGGGTCACGCTAATACCCTGATGGGCGCACCGCAAGCGCCTTTCGCAACTGCGAGAAGATGCCACAATGGATGCACCCAAGGGTCCCTACCCCCACCTGCCGCTCTGGACCCTGCTGCTCGGCAATTTCATTGTCGGAACGGGCGTTTTGCTGCCGGCGGGCCTGCTCAACGAGATTTCGGCAGAGCTTGCTATTTCGCCGGCCCGGGCAGGCCGCCTCATGCTGGTAGGCGGCGTGGTGGTGGCCGTGGCGGCACCCCTCGTGGCGGGCTTCACCAGCCGCATCGACCGCCGCCGCCTGCTGGTCTTCGCCTTGCTGCTCTATGCGCTGGGCCACCTGGCCGCGGCACTTCTGCCCGGCTTTTCGCTGCTGTTGGCCGTGCGCGCCGCAACTGTGCTGGGGGCCGCCATCTACACGCCGCAGGCTGCAGCCACCGCCGGGCTCATCGTCCCGCAACAGGCCCGCGCCGGAGCCATTGCCTTCATCTTCATCGGCTGGTCGGCAGCCAGCGTGGCGGGCATTCCGCTCGGCAGCTTCCTGGCCGCGCTCATCGGCTGGCGCAGCGTCATGGCGGGCATGGGCCTTGCCTGCCTGCTGGCTGCGCTTCTGGTGGGCTGGTCCCTGCCGCGCGGCCTCTTTGTCCAGCCGCTCGCCCTCTCCTCCTGGAAGGCGGCCCTCACCAATCCCGCACTGCTGCTGGTGCTGCTGGTCACACTGCTCTCCATGTCGGGCCAGATGACCATCTTCACCTATATTGCCCCCATCCTGGGCCAGGCCTTTGCCGGGGGGCCCCATGAGGTGGCTGTAGCCTTTGCCGTGGCGGGCATCAGTGGCGTGGCCGGCAATGCCATTGCCGCCCGCGTGGTGGCCGCCCTCGGCATCAGCCGGGTCATAGCCGTGGCCATTTGCTGTTTGATCGCGGGCCTCGGCCTCTTCGCCCTCAGCTATGGAAACTTCACATGGGCCCTCTGCGGCATTGCCCTCTGGGGCCTCGGTTCTTTTTCCTCCAACTCCCTGCAGCAGAGCAGGCTAGTGGCCATTGCGCCAGCGCTAGCCGCGGCCACCGTCGCCCTCAATACCTCGGTTGTCTATGTGGGACAGGCAGTGGGCGCAGGCCTCGGCGGCTGGTTCGTGGACCAAGCGATAACGCCGTCCATGGCCTGGACGGCGTCTGCATTGACGGCGGTGGCATTGGCTGCATCCCTGGCTGCCACGCAAGTGGCCACCCGGATGCAGCGGGGTTGATTACTTGCCGATCTTGCCCAGTTCCGTTTCCAGTTCCGGCACGGCGCTGAAGAGGTCGGCTACAAGGCCATAATCCGCCACCTGGAAGATGGGGGCTTCTTCGTCCTTGTTGATGGCAACGATGATCTTGGAATCCTTCATGCCCGCCAGATGCTGGATGGCACCGGAAATGCCGACGGCGATGTAGAGGTCGGGGGCCACAACCTTGCCCGTCTGGCCCACCTGATAGTCATTGGGCACATAACCGGCATCGACGGCGGCGCGCGAGGCACCCACGGCAGCATTGAGCTTCTTGGCGACAGCATCCAGCATCTTGAAATTGTCGCCGTTCTGCATGCCACGGCCACCCGAGACCACGATCTTGGCCGAGGTCAGTTCCGGGCGGTCCGACTTTGTGAGGTTCTCGCCCACATAGGAGGAAAGGCCCGGATCAGCCGCGGCAGTGACCTTTTCGATGGCTGCGGAACCGCCTTCGCCCATGGCGGCGAAGGAGGCGGTGCGCACCGTCACCACCTTCTTGGCATCGGTGGCCTGCACCGTCTGCACGGCATTGCCGGCATAGATGAGGCGCACGAAAGTATCGGGGGACTTCACGTCCGAAATGTCCGAGACCTGCATCACGTCGAGCAGTGCCGCCACGCGCGGCATGTAGTTCTTGCCGTTGGTGGTGGCCGGGGCCACGAGGTGGCTGTAGGACCCGGCCAGGGCCACGATGGTTGCGGCCATGGGCTCGGCGAGCGGGCGTTCGAGGGCGGCACTTTCCACGTGCAGCACCTTCTTGACGCCTGCAAGCTTCGCAGCCTGCTGGGCCGCACCGTCGGCCTTGTTGCCGGCCACCAGCACATGCACATCGGCCCCCATCTGGGCGGCGGCGGTCAGCGCCTTGTGGGTGGCATCCTTCAGGCTCTTGTTGTCGTGTTCGGCAATGAGAAGAACGGTCATGATCAGATGGCTCCTGCGTCCTTGAGTTTGCCCACGAGTTCGGCAACCGATTTCACCTTCACGCCGGCCTGACGCTTCGGCGGGTCTTCCGTCTTGATCACCTTGAGGCGCGGTGCCGGATTGACCCCGAAGTCGGCGGGCGTCTTTTCATCCAGCGGCTTCTTCTTGGCCTTCATGATGTTGGGCAGCGAGGCATAGCGCGGCTGGTTGAGCCGCAGGTCGGTGGTCACGATGAGCGGCATCTTGACCTTGATCTCCTGCAGGCCGCCGTCGATCTCGCGGGTGATCTTGGCTTCGCCAGCACCGGGCTCCAGCTTGGAGGTGGCAGTCGCCTGCGGCCAGCCAAGGAGTGCGGCCAGCATCTGGCCGGTCTGGTTGGCGTCGTCATCAATGGCCTGCTTGCCGAGAATGACGATCTCCGGCTTTTCCGCCTCAACCACACCCTTCAGGATCTTGGCCACCGACAGAGGTTCCACGATGTCGTCATGCTTGACCAGGATGGCCCGGTCGGCACCCATGGCCAGCGCCGTGCGCAGGGTTTCCTGGCCTGCGCCGGTCCGATGGAAACGGCCACCACTTCGTGGCCTTGCCCGCTTCTTCAGGCGCACCGCCTCTTCCACGCCGATTTCGTCAAACGGGTCTGCGCGCGGACATCTCGACGTTGGCGAGCTCAATGCCCGAGCGTCGGCCTTCACCTGGATCTTCACGTTGTAGTCAACGACGCGCTTGACCGCGACCAGCACTTTCATGGGGCACCCCTCACTGGAGACGATGGGAGCCGCTTACGGGGAGGGGGGTGGCGAAAGTCAATTGCGGAACGGCATGGGCAAGCCAATTGGTGGCGTTCTGGCTCATGTGAGATGCTGACCAGCACATCCAGCCCCGGTCGCCGAGGCCGAGGTCCTTTGAGCTGCCGCCGTAAGCTTTCATAATCGAGGTTGCTGTTGCCGGCAATGCCTGCCTCTGCCGGACCAGCGCGACGATCTCGGCCACCCGGCAGTTTCAGCGGCTTTGCTGCTGGCATCAACCACATAGGTGACAGCTCAAACCTGCCGCCCCGTGTCCCTGAGCTGCCCTGCACGCCGTTTCCAGATAGACGTCTGTGATGCTCCGGTGCGCCTGCAGACAGTGCGTTATCCCAGCGGGTAGCGCCACCCACAGGCCATGCCCGCAGGACTCCGTTCGGACAGCCTGAACACCGCGCCCGGCTTCTCTTCCAGCCCCGGTAGATGGGAGCGTACGCACAGTTGGCGAAGGGTGCCGCGCAGCACAGCGCCTCGGCGTGCTCATGGACAAAGCCCGGATCCTACATGAGCGAGCCGCGGCGAAGATCCACCACCGCAGGTTCGCTGCTCATGCCTTCCGGTCGGGGTCGCGGCCAAAGTTCGGCACGGCGAATCCTGGCTCGCCGCGATGATGCCCCGGCGGATTTCGCGCTGCGCGAAAACAGGTTAAACAGCGTGTCGTCGTCGCCCAACGGATGGCCCGCTGCAGCACGGCCAGTTCTTCGGTGAAGCGCCTGAGCATTTCCACCGCGGCCTCGTTGTTGAGGAAGACATCGCGCCACATGGTGGATCGACGAGGCCATGCGGGTGAGATCGCGGAAGCCGCCCGCTGAGAACTTCGATCACTTCGACTGCGTCACCTTCGCCAAGGTCAGCGGCCGTGGCCACCGAATTCAGGAAGACAGGATGCGGCAGATGGCTGGTCATGGCCGAACCGGGTCATGCAGATCCGCCGTCATCCGCTCCACATTGGAGCTGAAGCCGCGCCAGAGGCCTTCCAGCCGGTCGATCTTCCCGGCGGATTGCCGGGCCGCGGCGTGAGGATGGACCAGTGGTTCTGAAACAGTTCGGCAAATCCTGCGCGCGGCCCGACTGCTCTGTGCCCGGGCGATGGGATGACTGGGAATGAAATGGGCATGGGCCGGAACATGTGTCCACATCTCGGACGATGGCTCCCTCGACCGAGCCCACGTCGGTGATGATTGCGCCGGGTGCCACGGCCTCGCTGGATGGCTTTTGCCAAAGGCCCGCAGGTCCCCACCGGCACACAGAGGATGATGAGGTCGGCATCCTTCACGGCTTCGCACGCATCCTCATGCAGGCTGTCGGCAAGCTTGAGCTCCGCTGCGACCTTCAGCGTTTCGGCGCTCTTGGCATGGCCGCTGATTGTCTTGGCACCACCAAACTTGCGGATGGCATGGGAAATGGACGAGCTGATCAGACCGAGGCCGAGGATGGCCACCTTGTTGAAGGACGCGCTCATGCCACAAAAGCCTTCAGGGCCGCGACAACGGCATGATTTGCCTCTTCGCTGCCGACCGACAGGCGGAGCGCTTGAGGCAGGCCATAGGCCTCCATGCGCCGGACCACGATGCCGCGCTCCTGCAGGAAGGCATCTGCCCCGGCTGCCGTTTTGCCCTTGGGCATGTGCAAAAGCAGGAAGTTGCCTGTGCTCGGTGTCACCGCAATGCCAAGGGCGCTGATCTCCCGGCTGAGCCAGTCCAGCCAGCGCGCATTATGCGCAAGGGCTGCGTCCATGAAGCTTTGGTCGGCGATGGCCGCTGCCCCTGCTGCAATGGCACCAGCCGACACATTGAACGGCCCGCGAATGCGGTTCAGCACATCGGCAACATGGTCAGGGCAATAGGCCCAGCCGAGGCGCAGGGCGGCAAGCCCATGGATTTTCGAGAAGGTGCGCGTCATCACGACATTCTCATGCTCGGCCACAAGGGCGATGCCGGAGTCATAGTCGTTGGTGCGCACAAACTCCGCATAGGCGGCATCGAGCACCAGCAGCACGTTGCTGGGCAAGGCCTGATGCAGGCGCTTCACTTCGCTGAGGGGAATGTAGGTGCCGGTGGGATTGTTTGGATTGGCGAGAAACACCATGCGGGTGCGCGGGCTGAGCCGCGCGATGATGGCATCCACGTCGGTGGTGAAATTCTTCTCGGGCGCGACAACGGCCTTGCCGCCATTCGAAGAGATGGCGATGGGGTAAACCAGAAAGCCGTATTGGCTGTAGATCGCTTCATCACCATCCCGGAGATAGGCATGGGCAAGAAGTTGCAGAAGTTCATCCGATCCTGCGCCACAGACGATGCGCTCTGCCGCCAGTCCATAGCGCTGGGCAATGGCCGCCCGCAGGGCCGTGGCACTGCCGTCGGGATAGCGCTCGAGTGTGGCGGTGGCGGCGCGATAGGCCTCCACGGCCTTCGGGCTGGCGCCCACCGGCGACTCGTTGGACGAAAGCTTGTAAACCTTGGCGCCTTTCGCGGCGCTCTTGCCGGGGACATAGGCCTCAATGTCCAGGACGCCCGGACGGGGTTCTGGACGCCCCGGATGTGCAGTAGTCATGTGCTCAAACCTCGATGGCCGAGGCATAGCGCCCGGCCACCCTGAGGCCAAGCCCCGGATTGGAGCGGGCGAGCCCGACCAGCGGACTTTCATGCTCGGAATAATTGCCGGCCAGAGCCGAGAGCCGGTAGGGCCCGGACTTGCCCTGCCAGACGGGCTGGATGCCGAAGTCCCGCGGCAGGCTGCCCTTGCTGATGAGCAGGGTCTCGTCCTCACCCGTGGCCTGCGATGGTGCGAGACCCAGAATGAGAAGGCGTGGTGCATCTTCCTGCTTCAGCACTGGCAGAATCCCCAGAACCTGCGCCTTGCCGGCCTGCCCCGCCATGAAGGGCTCGGCCCAGCCGCTTTCCGTTTCCACAATGCAGATGTCGGCGGGGTTGGCATTGATCTGCACAAGGGCCTGCCCTTCGTCGCGCCATTCCTCCACAGCAAAGCGGCCGAAATAGTCGCGGATGCGCAACCGGTGGCCCATGCCCTGCGCCAGCTTCTTGGGCACATGGATGGTCATGGGTGACTGTTTCAGCGTCGAGTCGGTGATGATGCCGCGCCAAAGACGCACCAGAAGTTCAGCCGGCAGATCACCACGCTGGGAAACAAGGCGGCGCAGGATTTCCATCTCGCGGGCTGGCCGCAGGGGCGAGGGCCAGGGCGAGGCCTCGCTCCCCTTGGCAGCCCGCACCGAATCGACCAGCGCGAAACGCGTCTTGAGCAGCGCGAGAATTTGCCCATCAACAGTGTCGATCTGCTGCCGCACCTCATCGAGACGGGGCGGAGCGGGGGGAGCGGAGGCATTGGTCATGAAACGGAATGGCAGGTTGAAGGCGGCGTTGGCCCGCCGTTGTAGAGCAGCCCTGCCGCGCTGCATACTGCCAAATCAGGCCGTGTCAGTGCTTTCGCGGGAGGCGGGCCGCGGCACCAGCACCGGTGACAGGCGCGGCACAAGGCGCCGCGCTCTTTTGCCCGGTGAGAAGGCATAGACCTGCTTGACCGCCTCCACCATGATGACGCCGCCGAAATGCCCGAGCAGCCGGGCCCCCGGCTTTTCGACGGCACCCGCGGCACGCACCATATGGGCCGAGCGGAAAGGCGGCATCATCAGGCCCTCCCGCCACCAGCCGGGCGACAGACGCGCCTCCCTCAGGAGTGCCGCAAGCTGGGGCCGCGAGAAGGGCTGACCATGGCCGAAGGGATTGCGCTCCGAGGCCGACCAGAGACCCCGCCGGTTCGGCACGATGAGAATGATGCGGCCCTGAGGGGCGAGCACACGCCAGGCCTCCTGCAACATGTCGAGCGGACTGTCATTCAGTTCCAGGCCATGCAGCACCAGCAAGACATCGACCTTGCTGTCCGGCAGGGGCAGATCATGCTCATCCACAAGGGCAGTGCGGCAGGCCGCGCCTTCCGGCCAGCGCGATGGCCCGTGCCGCGCCATGATGAAACTGTGGGCCATGGTGCTGCCGGGCGACAATCTCTCCAGCAGCGGATGGGCAAAGCCCAGGCCCAGCACCAACTGGTCCTTGGCTTGCGACCAGCGGGGCTGCAACCCCTGCGCCAGCCGCGCCGCAGCCGACTGGCCCAGCGGCGAAGTGTAGAATGCGCGAAGGTCTGCCCCGTCCATATCCTCAAGATAGGCGAGATTGCCTGACAATGCAGCCTTCACCTTGCGGCATTCAAAATATCTGTAAAAAGCCCACACGAAATTCCCGGAACATGATTGCCGGCGGAAAATCATGATATAGGGCGGCCCATGTCACACCTTGATGTTCACCAGTTCATCTGCCGCGACGACAATTATGGCGTGCTCGTGCACGACACCCGCACCGGCACCACCATTTCAATCGACGCGCCAGACGCCACAGCCATTGCCGACAATCTCAAGAAACGGGGCTGGCAGCTCACCCATATTCTCACCACCCACCACCATGGCGACCATGTGGCCGGAAACCTTGAGCTCAAGGAAGTCTTCGGCTGCCGAATCATCGGCCCGTCCAGCGAGGCAGACCGCATTCCCGGCATTGGCAAGACAGTCGTGCCGGGTGAGGAGATCGTCCTCGCCAAGCGCAGCGTCAAGGTCTTCGGCTGCCCCGGCCATACCGCCGGGCACGTGGCCTATCATTTTCCTGATGACTATCTGCTCTTCACGGCAGACACGGTCTTTGCCATGGGCTGTGGGCGCATCTTTGAAGGCACGGCGGAGCAGATGTTCACATCCGTCAACCAGTTCCGCGGCCTCGACAGCATGACCAGCATCTATTGCGGCCACGAATATACCGAGACCAATGCCCGCTTCGCCGTCACCATCGAACCGGGCAACCGCGCCTTGCAGCAGCGCGCCATGGAAGTGCGGCGGCTGCGTGAGCAGGGCAAGATGACCTGCCCCACGACGATTGGTGATGAGCTGAAGACCAATCCCTATTTCCGCTGCGCCTCGCCTGAAATCCGCAAGGTGCTGGGGCTTGAGCAGGCCAGCGACATGGAGGTCTTTGCCGAGATCCGCCGCCGCAAGGACAATTTCCGCTGATCAGGCCTTGCGCGGGAACAACATGTCCTTGGCGGCGATCACGGCACCACCCGTGATGAGCAGGCAGGCCAGCGCGATCGACCAATGGACGGTTGTCATTCCGGCGGTCAGCAGCACAAGCGTCGAAAGCAGCGGTGAAGCATAGGACGCCGCTCCCAGCACCATGATGTCGCCGTGCTTGACGCCATGGTCCCAGGTGTAAAAGGCAAGACCGACCGGAAACAGGCCAAGCCCCAGCACCGCCAGCCACTGGCTGGTGTTGTCCGGCCAGACCGTGACTTCAAAGGCGAGATGACAGAGAAACGCCAGGAGCGCCGTGACCAGGCAGAAGCCGGCGACGGCATCAGTCGGCACGCGCTCGAGCCTGCGCGAGAGGACGGAGTAGGCCGACCAGATGAAGGCGCAGGCAAAGGCCAGCACATGGCCAAAGCTGAGATGCGGCAGGAGCTGCCGCACGTCTCCCCGCGAGATGACAAGCACCGCACCGGCAAGCCCCAGAAGCACGCCGAGCACATGATGGGACTTGAGCCTTTCCCCCGGCAGGAAGGCCGAGAAGACCACCAGAAACAGAGGCCAGAGATAGGCGATGAGGCTCACCTCCACCGGTGGCGCCGCACGGATCGCCGAGAAATAGACGAAGTGATAACCGAACAAGCCACCCACACCGACAGCCCAGGCTTTCCAGTCCTGCCGTAAGGCGCGCGCCGCCTGCGGCCGGAAGACCCAGGAGAGAGGCCCCACTAGCCCGCCCACCAAAAAGGTCATGGCAGCCAGCTGGAAGGGCGGAATCTGGCCCGACAGCGCGCTCAACAGTGCCAATACCGCCCACATCAGCACGGCGGTAAAGCCGATCAAAGTTGCCCGGGCTTTCATATGCGCAACCTCTTCAGCACCTGTGATCCGAAGATTGAAATGGCCACGGCGGCCACAATGATGGCACCGCCGATGAAGGAGGCACGTTCCGGCCGCTCGCCCACGGCAAGCCAGGGCCATAGCGGGTTGAGAACCGCATCCAGCATGGCGATCAGCGACAGGGTGACCGCCGGCACGGACCGTGCGCCCTTGATGTAGAACACCAGTGGGAGTGAAAGCTGCAAGGGGCCCATCAGCGCCAGCAGCAGCATTTCACGTGGTTCCACCGCAAAGCCGCCGCCATCTTTCTGGGTGAAGCCAAGCACCCCGGCGATGACGAAGGAGGCAAACCCGCCCGCACATATGGCGGGTGTCATGTCGATGCCGCGATAGCGCCGGAGCGCAAGGGTCTGGCCTGCAAAAGTCATGGGCACGAGCACGGAAATGAAAATGCCGGTGGCATTGCCAGCTTCGAGGCCGCTCCGCGCGATGAAGCCGACGCCACAGAAGGCCAGCGCTGCAGCTGTCCATGCCGCGGGGCCCGGACGCTCGCCCGTCACCCACGGACTGAGCAGGCCGGTGAAAATCGGCGAGGATGCGCCGATCACCGAAATGGTGGCGGTGCTCACCAGCGTCAGGGATGTGATGTAAAGCGTTGAGCCTGCGCGTTAACCGGCTGGCAGGTAGCGCGCACCATACCGGTCAGCCCAAAGTGATGGCCAGCGCAACGGCGAGTTGTTCAGCAGGCGCACCTCCAGATCACTTCCAGTAGTTCGGCGCCGGCAATTGAGGTTGCCAGCCCGTTGAGCTGGCATGAACGCACAAAGATCATCGACATGACCACCAGCAGTGGCGGCGCGCACGAAGGAAAGACGCCGCAGGCTTTGCCCGCGTTCATCCTTTTCGGTCCTGTACCCGCCCCATC
This sequence comes from Hyphomicrobiales bacterium, assembly GCA_046349175.1. Taxonomy (GTDB): domain Bacteria; phylum Pseudomonadota; class Alphaproteobacteria; order Rhizobiales; family Aestuariivirgaceae; genus Aestuariivirga. The sequence goes on from JAXMCS010000001.1 coordinate 133,624, forward strand.
CCCGAGGGCGTTGGGCGGTACCACTTGTCGCGCGCGCCCATGTTCACGCAGTTCGGCGAAACGGCCCGGCGCGCATGCGATGTCCGGATCATAGGGGCTTTCGGCAATCACGGTGGTCTTGAAGTGCTTGTCCAGCACCTTGACCTCCAATTCCGTGCCAAGCGCGGAGAACTCCTACTGCACCATGGCCAGCGCCAGCGACTTGTTGCAGCGGAACCCGTAGCCGCCATTGGTGGCGCGCCCGATCAGCTTGCCCTTGGCGTAGATCGGTTCCGAACCGCGCACGTCCGACCAGTCCTCCGTCACGCCATGCACTTCCATGGTGACGAAGTTCCAGTTGAGGCCCTTCTGCTTGGCCTCCACCAGCGCGTCGCGGCCCAGGAACTGGCCCTTGTTCGGATGCACGAAGCGGTCGAGACCCGATTCATAGGCGTTGTATTCGATTGAGAGTTCACGCGGCACCAGCCGGTAGCTCTTTTCGATGGAGAGCGAGGACATGGCCTTGATGCCATAGGGCCGGATGTTGAATTCCTTGCCCGCATCCATGAGCAGGTCAAAGAGCGCCACCTGCTGCTCGATGGGGTGGTGGAATTCGTAACCGAGCTCACCCACGAAGTTGACACGCAGGCAATGTGTGGAAACGGGGCCCACGCTGATCGCCTTGCCCGTGAGCCAGGGGAAGGCCTCGTTGGAGAGGTCTGTCGATGTCAGTTTCTGCAGCAGCTTGCGGGCATTTGGCCCGGCAATCACCAGCACACCGAGACGCGTGGTGATGGGCGTCAGCTTCACCGAGCCATCGGCCGGCAGAAGCTTGAACAGCGTGTCATGATCGTGGCGCTCATAGGCGCCTGCCGAGACGAGATAGAACTTGCCCGGGCTCCACTCATAAACCGTGAACTCGGCCCGCACACCGCCCTTCGGCGTGAGCAGGTGGCAGAGCGCGATGCGGCCCATCTTCTTGGGGATCTTGTTGGCAAGAATGGCTTCCAGCCAGTCACGCGCGCCGGGTCCCGACACTTCCATCTTGGCGAAGGCCGACATGTCCTGAAGCCCGACGTGGTTCATCACGTTGCGGCATTCCTCGCCCACGAACTTGAAATAGTTGGAGCGGCGGAAGGACCATTTTTCCTTGATCTTGCCATCCGAGTCCCGGGGCGCATGATTGTGGTTGGTCAGCACATCCGGCGAGGCAAGCTCCTCGTCCGACAGGCCATAGCCAGCGGGCGCAAACCAGCCCGGACGCTCCCAGCCATAGACGGAACCGAACACCGCACCCAGCGCCTTCATGCGGGTATAGCACGGCGTGGTCTTGAGCGGGCGCGCCGCCGAACGTTCTTCATCCGGGTAGTGCGGCGTGAAGACGTTGGCATAGGCCTCTTCATTCTTGATCTTGAGATAGCCCTTGCTCGCATAAGGGCCGAAGCGGCGGGGATCGACACCCATCATGTCGATGGTGGGTTCGCCATCGACGATCCATTCCGCCAGCTGCCAGCCCGCGCCACCAGCTGCCGTGACGCCGAAGGAATGCCCTTCGTTGAGCCAGAAATTCTTGAGGCCCCAGGCCGGGCCGATGATCGGCGAGCCATCGGGCGTATAGGCGATGGCACCATTGTAAACCTTCTTGATGCCCACTTCCCCGAAGGCGGGCACACGGGTGATCGCGGTTTCGATGTGCGGCGCCAGACGGTCCAGGTCCTCCTGAAAGAGTTCATATTCAGACTGGTCGGAGGGGCCGTCCATATAGCAGCAGGGAGCGCCATGTTCGTAGGGCCCGAGCAGCAGCCCGCCATTTTCCTCCCGCATGTACCAGCTCGAATCTGCCTCGCGCAGCACGCCCATTTCGGGAAGGCCCTTGGCCTGGCGTTCCTTGATGGCGGGATGCGGCTCGGTGACGATATACTGGTGTTCGACGGGGATGACAGGAATGTCGAGGCCCACCATCTCGCCCGTCTTGCGGGCGAAATTGCCTGTGCTGGAAATCACATGCTCGCAGGTGATCGCGCCCTTGTCTGTGGTCACCACCCACTTGCCGTCGGCGTTCTGGGCAATCGCCGTCACCGTGGTGTTGCGGTAGATTTCAGCGCCACGCGCACGCGCCCCCTTGGCCAGAGCCTGGGTCAGGTCGGCAGGCTGGATATAGCCGTCATCCGGATGCTGGATGGCGCCCAGAAGGCCCTCGGTTTCACACAGTGGCCAGATCTCCTTGACCTGGGCCGGCGTCAGCTTGTTGACCTTGATGCCGATCGTCTCGGCGATGCCGGCATAATACATGAACTCGTCCCAGCGGTCCTTGGTGCGGGCGAGACGGATGTTCGAGACACGCTTGAAGCCGACGTTCTGTCCGGTTTCCTTTTCAAGCTCCTCGTAGAACTTGACCGAATACTTGTGGATCTGCCCCACCGAGTAGAGGCTGAAGAGCGGCAGAAGCCCCGCGCATGCCGTGGGAACCGGAAGTCAGTTCCTTGCGCTCGATCAGCACCACATCGGACCAACCCTTCTTGGCCAGATGGTAAAGGGTGGAGACGCCGACGACACCGCCGCCGATCACCACTGCACGCGCTTCGTTCTCATGGGGACGTTCCTGAACATTGGGGAAAAGCTTGATTGCCCCACATTAGTGAGGAAATTTCAACCGGGGTGAGGCCGCCGCGACGCGGCCTGCCCGATTCCGACACAAGGCCGGTGTGCCGCAGGATGAAGGCGGCAAGCAGCTGCACGTCATCCCGGCCAAAAACAGGTACATGAGCGCCTGCCACCGGTCCGGTTGCGGCAATGGCCACCACGGTGGGTCGTCTTCCGCCAGCGCTTGATATCCAGCGCCAGGTTGCGCACCGATCTTGTCGTGGCTGTCGCGCCGCAGCCCTCAACAATCACCAGGTCGCAGGGCTGGAGCCGCGCCAGCACCGCCTCCAGCGATGGCGGGGCCTCGCCCCGCAACTCGTGGATGATCGCCGTGCGCTCCTTCGAGATCACGGCCACTTCCGGGTGGCCCCTGCCTTGCGGTGGCGGAAACTGTCCCGGCCCTCATGGTCAATGTCGAAGGAATGATGGGCATGCTTGACGGTGGACCTCGGAAACCCAGTCCTGTGAGGGTGCACGAGCTTTTCAACCAACGTGGTCTTGCCGGAATTCTTGAAGCCGGCAACTCCGATGATTTTCATGTCCCGCCCCGCACGATGGCCGCGGCGGCAACCAGGTCTTCAGGCGTGTTGATGTTGAAGAACGGATCATGCGGCATGTCTGTCCAAAGCACAGTTTCCGCTTCAACGCGTGCGGCAAAATCCTGCACCCGGGGCACTTCACGGGCGACGAGGAGCTTTTCCAGGGGCCGTGCCAGCGCCGTGGTCCAGACACCCGTCAGATAGTGGCTGTGTCCGCCACTGAAGGCAATCGCGGCTCCCTTCTCCGCTCCGGCCTCCAGCAGCCGCGCCACAAGGTCAAGCGGCAGGAAGGGCGCATCGGATGGCACCGTGACAACCGCCTCAAAGCCATGCGCGGCCCCATGGGCGAGCGCGGCATGGAGCCCGGACAGGGGCGTGCCTGTGACAATCCGGTCGGCAACAACGGTTAGGCCCGCAGCGGCAAAGCGCCCCGGATCGCCATTGGCGTTCAGTACCACATCATCGACCTGGATGCGCAGGCGCGACAGGGTGCGTTCAAGGAGGCTCACGCCCTCCAGCATGAGCAGCGCTTTCTCCTGACCCATGCGCCGCGACTGTCCGCCCGCGATGATGGCCCCCAGGACCCGCATCAGGCCTGTCCCGCGTGCGGATAGAGACGGTTGGGTGGAATGACGATCTTGATGGCATCGCCCGCCGCAACAAGGCCTTCGCGCTCCACCCAGGCGGTGACGCCGCGCTTGTGCATGGCCGCCTCCACCACCTTGAACTGCGTGCCCGGATGATGCTGTTCAACCACCTTGGCAATCTGGCTGCACGGCATGTTTTCCATGTCCACCACAAGGGTGGCGCCCAACGGAAACTGCAAGCGCGTGGAAGGTGGCAGCAGGGTGAAATCCGGGATACCCGAAACAACGAGATTCGCACCGAACCAGGAAGGATCAATGGCCGGAATGGCAAGCCTTGCCGCGATCTCCGCCAGCTCCTCAAGCGACAGCAGCGTCACTTGCCGCACATTGCGGATAGCAATGCCGCGCGGATAAAGGGGCAGTGTGCGGCTGTCGGACTCGCGGGTCAATCCGCCGTGGCAATCCTCCGGCCCGGCGAAGGACAGGTCCACCCGGTCCTGCGGTGTTTTCTCAAATCCGCCAGCGCGCGAGGGCCGCGACAGCAGCGCTTCGACTTTTCCGCGGAACGGCAATGTGGTGAGCAACGCCATGTAGCCTCCTGACAGCGAACCCCCTATAGAACGGCCCATGACCGACAACCACCCGGAAACGACACTTGATGTGACGGGCCTTCTCTGCCCGCTTCCGGTGCTAAAGGCGCGCAAGAAGCTTGAGGCCATGGCCTCCGGCAACATCCTCGTGCTCTTCGCCTCGGACCCCATGTCGGCCATTGACGTGCCGCACTTCTGCACCGAGCAGGGCCATGAGCTCATCGCGCAAAGTCAGGCAGATGCGGTTTTCTCTTTCAGGATCAGGCGCAAATGAATCTCTCTGAAACAGCCTTCAACGAGTATGGTCCCCTGCAATGCGTGGCCTTGCGCTCGGCCCGCCAGGCTCGGTCGCGGATGCCAAGATCGACGCCGAAAAGGGAAGGACCTGAACTATCATTCCGCCCATCCCTGCCCAGGTACGAGACGGAATACGAGAGCTTCCGCAAACACCTGACAGACGCGGGCGCCGAGGTGATTGAGCTCGTCGCCGATGCCGCCCTCACCCTGGACGCAATCTATGTGCGCGACTCGCTGGTGCTTACGCCGCGCGGGCTCGTGCTGCCGCGCATGGGCAAGCCACAGCGCCGCACCGAGAGCGCCGTGAACGGCAAGGCGCTGGCGGCCCGGGGATTTGCCATTGCCGGCGAGATCACCGGAGACGGCAAGCTTGAGGGCGGCGATCTTGTCTGGCTTGACCGCCACACACTGCTCGCGGGCGTGGGCTATCGCACCAACATGGACGGAGTGCGCCAGCTGCAGGCACTCTGCGGCCCGGACGTGGCGGTCCAAGCTTTTGACATGCCGCACTACAAGGGCAAGGGCGACGTCTTCCATCTCATGTCGGTGCTGAGTCCGGTGGCCCGGATCTGGCTGTAGTCTATCTGCCGCTCATGCCGGCGCGTCTGCAGCTGTTGCAGCAACGCGGCTCCGGCTTTGTGGAAGTGCCGGACGGGGAATTCGACAGCATGGGCTGCAATGTGCTGGCCGTGGCCCCGCGCAAGGCAATGATGGTGGACGGCAATCCGGAGACGCGGCACCGGCTACTGGCCGCGGTATGCTGAGGTCTTCGCTCTTTGTCGGTAAAGCGATGAGAGCCGCAAGGGCGAGGGCGGGCCAACCTGCCTCACCCGGCCCTTGCTGCGCGGCTGATCAGAACAGTGACTGAACCTTGGGCGTGAAGCCCACCATCACGCTGCCATCATCATGCTCGATGAGCGGGCGGCGGATGAGCGACGGGTGTTTCACTGCCAGCGCCACGGCTTTGGTCTTCCGTCAGCCCTTCCTGTCGGCATCGGGCAGGCCGTTGCGTACAACCCGCACGGTTGATGAGTTTCTCCCAGCCGCTTCCAGCGCCTTGGCCCAGCGTTTCACCTGCGTTGCCGTTGGCGGTTCAACCGAATGGTCCGTGAAAGTGAAGGCAACTTTCTTGCCCTCCAGGAAGCCAATGGCTTTCTGGCAGGTGGAGCATTTCTTCAGGCCATAGGCTTTCATGGAGAGGGCACCTCAGAGCGAAAGGGTCTTGTCCGTTTTACTGGCCCCGCCATCCAGCGGATCACTGAAGGCGCGGAAAAGTTCTTCGATCTCCTGCTTGGCGATGTCTTTGACGATAAAGACAAGCCGGGTGCGCGGGTCGCCATCCGGCCACTGGGCCAGCCGCACCGGCGGATGCAGCACATGCTGCACGCCATGCAGCACCACCGGACGGGACGGGTCATCACTCATCTTGATGATGCCCTTCATGCGCAAAAGCCGGGGGCCATGGTAGGAAGTGAGCAGTTGCAGGAACAGGTCAAGCCCTTCCGGGCTCACCGCATTGCTGTCAGAGAAGGCAAAGGCCCGGATGTGATCATCGTGGCGGGACACATCATGCTGATGGCCATGTCCGTCCCCCCCATGATGGTCATGGTGATGGTGCTGTGCGGCGTGCGAGGCCTTTTCCGCCGCCAGCACCTGTTCATGAGACAGCCAGTTCCGTACATCCGGCGATTTGCCTGAGAGGTCATAGAGGCTGGTATTGAGCAGGCGCTCGGCCGTCGCCTCGCCCCGGTGCGTGGTCAGAAGGCGGGCCCCCGGTGCCAATTTGCGCAGCCGCGCGATGATGGCGAAGAGCATGTCTTCACCGGCCTTGCCTTCCAGAAGGTCGAGCTTGGTCAGCACCACGCGGTCGGCAACCGCCACCTGCTTCACCGCCTCCGGGTGCGCATCGAGGGTGGCCATGCCATTGAAGCCATCCACCACGGTGACGACACCGGCCAGCGACAGACGCGATACAAGCAACGGATCGGCCATCAGCGCATGCAGGATGGGTGCAGGGTCGGCAAGACCCGTCGTCTCGATCACAATGCGGGTGAAGGGCTTGACGGCACCTGTGTCGCGCTTGGCCAGGAGTCCCGCCAGCGTGTCGATCAGCTCACCGCGGATGGTGCAGCACAGGCAGCCGGAGGAAAGCTCCACGATGTTTTCACCGGAAGATTCCACCAGCAGGTGGTCGAGGCCGACCTCGCCGAATTCATTGATGATGACACAGGCATCGGCCAGCAGAGGATCCTTGAGCAGGCCGTTGAGAAGGCTTGTCTTGCCGGAGCCGAGAAAGCCCGTGAGCACGGTGACGGGAATGGGCAGATGCGTCTCAGCCATGGGCCACCTGCCGCCGCTGCAGCATGCTCCCTGCAAGCAGGGCCGCAAGCACAAGTCCGCCACCAAGAAGCTGGTTCCGGGTCATGGTTTCTCCAAGAACAACAAAGGCGAGTGTTGTGGAAACAACGGGCTCGGCATTGAAATAGGGTGCCACGACTGAAGATGGCGCCTGTTGCACCGACGACATGTGAAGGAAATATCCGCCAAGATAGGTGATGCAGACGAGAAGAACCGAGAAAATGGCCCAGGGCCCCAGCCCTGCCGGAGCCATGAGGGCAAGGACGCCGCCGAAGTGCCAGGCAAGACCAAGGATCAGCGGAAAGATGGCGAGGTGCACAAGGCTGCCGAAGGCCGTGGGTGCCATGTGGCGGGCCACCATGCGGCCCGTGAAAAACTGAAGCGCACAGCCGAGCGCCCCCAAGAAGGCAAGGGAGAGACCCAGCGCATTGGCACCTGAAAACACGGGCCCGACTGCGATGAACAGGCCCGCGAAGCCAACCAGTGCGATGAGCACCTGCGGCAGGCGCGGCATGTGCCTTTCAACCAGCGGCGAGGCCACCAGCACCATGAGGGGGAACGTATAGAAGATGATCACTGAAAGGGTGACAGGCAAATACTGCACCGAGGCGAGATAGCAGGAGGAGACAAGAAAGGTCGCGATCATCTGCAGGACAAGGCCCTTGCGGGCGGCGGGCGGCACCGCGAAACTGTCACCGCGGGCAAGGCCAATCACACCCAGCACAACGGCGACAACGAGCGTGCGGCAGGTAACGGTCTCAAGGGCCGGCACCCCGTTCAGAAAGGCAAGCCGCGCGAAATTGGGAACCCAGCCGTAACAAAGCGCGGCCGCAAGGGCGAGAAAAATGCCCGTAACATGGCTGCTGACATGGCTGCTGACATGGTTGCTGACGGGGCTGCGCGGCACGGGATCAGTGCCCCATGCGCGGGCCGCGAGGCTTCATTGCTGCACCTGCATCATCATCGGACCCTTCGGCAGGCGCGGCCGCAGCGGCGGCAGCCTGCGCCTGCTGCTGCCGTGCGGTATCGGCGATGCTGGCAATCAGCGTGTCAGGCAAAACCTCGCAATAGGCGCCATCTATTTTCATGCCGTTGCAGATGGTCAGGCTTTCCGGCTGCGACAGTCCAAAGATCACCGGGGCAAAACCGGCTTTTTCCGGCAGGCGGATGATGGCGGGGCGGCCTGTGGCATCAAGGGCAAGAGGGCTGAGCACCCGGCCGCGCAGCGCCAGATCGGCCTTTTGCGGCGTGTCATAGGTGCCGAAGGACACGGCCCAGCCTGTCAGGTCGGCATCTTCATCAACAACCGCCACGGGCTTGTTCTTGCAGACGAGTGGCGTCATGTCGACGGGAACAAGTGCACCCTGGGGAAGGTTGACGACATTGGCGACAAGGCCGTGGGCCGGATTGGCCGGCATTGAGAAACCGTTGACGAGCAGGCCCTTGGCGGCTTCCGCCCTTGCGTAACCACCGCGCATGCCAAGCACCACGGCAATGAGGCGGCGGCCATCCCGCGTTGCTGTTGCCACCAGATTGTAACCGGAGGCACAGACAAAGCCCGTCTTCATGCCGTCAGCGTCCGGCATGCTGCGCACCAGGCTGTTGTGGTTGCCCAGGCGCTTCTTGCCAACGACGACATACTCCTGCTCGAAATATTTCTGATACTCGGGAAATTCGTTGATGATGACGCCGGCCAGAACCGCAAGGTCGCGCGCGCTCGACACATGGCGCGCATCGAACAAGCCATTGGGGTTGGCATAATGCGTGGCAGTCATGCCCAGCCGTCTGGCTTCGGCATTCATTTCGGCGACAAATGCCGGCACACTGCCTGAGGCCCCCTCGGCCAGCACATAGGCCATGTCATTGGCGGAATAGACAAGCAGCGCTTGCAGGGCAAAATCCACCGTGACGGTTTTTCCCGGCGGCACCCCGATCTTGCTGGGCTCCTGGCTATTGGCCAGCACGGAAACCGTGATGGGCTGATCGAGCTTCAGGACACCGGCCCGCAGCTTCTTGAACACCACATAGCCCGTCATCAATTTTGTCAGGGAGGCCGGATACCAGGGCTCGCCCGCCCGGTCCTCGCCCAATACTTCGCCGCTGCGCGAGTCCACCAAAATAAAGGGACCTTGCGGCAACACAGGCTTGGCGGGGGTCGCGGGTTTGCCCTTCTTGCCTTGCGCAGTCTGTTTTTGCGCCTGATTTTGCGCTGGCGGATCGGCATCCGGATCGGCCTGCTGCGCCAGCGCCATCTGGCTGGCGAAACACAGGACGAGGAGAATGCGGAAAATGGTTTTCACAGTGGATCCGGCAGTCATGCGCACGCAAACAATCAAATGATGAAGCCAGTTCAGGCCGCCATTGGACGTCCTGCCACCGGAGTGGTGCCCGTGGAGGGACTTGAACCCCCACACCTTTCGGTAGCGGATTTTGAGTCCGCCGCGTCTACCATTCCACCACACGGGCTTTGCGGGGCGAACGTCTAGAGCCGGGGGCCTTGCGCCGTCAACCGGAAAGGCGCTTAAGGCAGGCATGATCCGCCTTGCCGGAAATATCGTCATTGATCCCGCCCTCATCCGCGAGAGCTTTGTCCGCGCCTCGGGGCCCGGAGGCCAGAACGTCAACAAGGTGGCCACCGCCGTCGAACTGCGCCTCAACCTGGCCGAGGCTGGCCTGCCCCACGACATGTACCTGCGCCTTGCAACGATGGGCGGGCGCTACCTCACGCAGGCGGGCGATCTCATAATCACGGCGCAAAACCATCGCACCCAGGTGATGAACCGCGACGAGGCCATGCGCAAGCTTGTCGCCCTGTTGCGGGCCGCCGCCATCCGGCCCAAGAAACGCATTGCAACAAAACCCACGAAGGCGTCTAAGCGCCGCAGGCTCGACTCGAAGGCGCGGCAGTCGAATATCAAGAGCAACCGCCGCCGCGTATCGGCCAACGACGACTGACGGACACACTTTCCCATGCTTCGCCGCCTTTACGACTGGACCCTCTCCCTGGCCGCGCGCCCCACTGCCGAGCTGTGGCTGGCCATCATCGCCTGCATCGAAAGTTCGATCTTCCTCGTGCCGGCAGATGTGCTGTTCCTGCCCATGGTGCTGGCCCGTCCGCAGCGCGCTTACCGTTACGCCGTCACGGCGACGGCAGCCTCCGTCGTGGGCGGAATTCTCGGCTATGCCCTCGGCTATTTTGCCTATGAGGCTGTGGCAAAGCCCGTCCTCGCTTTCTATGGCAAGCTTGATCAATTCGAAGCCATGCGCGCCTGCACCAGCACCGACACATTGCTGGTGCTGCTCACCACATCAGGTCTCGCCCATTTGCCGCCCATCAAGGTGGTGACGATCCTCGCTGGTGTGATGCAGGTGAGCTTCCTGTTTTTCCTCATCTCCTGCATTGTGGCCCGCGGTGCCCGCTTCTTTGCGCTGGCTTTTCTTCTCAAGCGCTATGGACCCTCCATCCAGTCCTTCATCGAACGCCGGCTGGGCCTGATCGCCGGAGGTGTGGCGGCAGCTCTGATTGCGCTTTACATAGCGTTCAAGTTCTTGGGTTCCGCGGGATCATTCTCATGCTGACCATGTTGACACCGCGCCGCGCCACGCTCGCCATGGGCCTTGTGGCGCTCGTCACAATTCTCGGGGCCTGGATCTTCGAATATTTCGGCTATCTGCCCTGCGAATTGTGCCTGATGCAGCGCTATGCCTATTACATCGTCATTCCCCTGGCCCTGGTGCTGGCGGCCCTGAACCCGCGCTTTCTCCGCATGGCCCTGGTGCTGCTGGCCCTCATCTGGGTGGCGAGCGCCATTTTCGGCGTTTATCACGCAGGCGTGGAATGGGGCTGGTGGCAGGGCCCGCAAACCTGCACCGCTGATGCCGGTGGCTTGGGCGATGGTTTGGGCGACGGCTCGGGCCTGCCTGATCTCAACAAACGCGGCGTGATGTGCAACGAAGCAGCCCTCCGCATTCTCGGCCTGTCGCTGGCGGGGTGGAACGCCATCATCTCGACGGCGCTGGCCTGGCTTGGATTTGCGGCGGCACGCCAGCGCTGAGCCGTTACGGATCGAGTTCCGTGTCCCAGTAGAGATAGTCGAGCCAGCTGTCGTGCAGATAGTTGGGCGGGAATAGCCTGCCATTGCTGTGCAGGTCGTTGACCGAAGGGCAATGGGGCTGATGGGCCGGGAACATCTGTGCTTCCTGCGGCAGCAATCCGCCCTTGGCAAGATTGCAGGCCGAACAGGCCGCCACCACATTGTCCCATGTCGTCTGCCCGCCCTTGGACCGGGGAATCACATGGTCGAACGTCAGGTCGTCGGAAGACCCGCAGTATTGGCATTCGAACCTGTCGCGCAGGAAGACATTGAAGCGCGTGAAGGCAGGCGAGCGGGAGGGCTTGACGTAGGTCTTGAGGGACACCACCGAAGGCAGGCGGAATTCCGTAGACGGACTGCGCACCACCCGGTCGTACTCGGAGACGATGTTGACCCGTTCCATGAACACGGCCTTGAGCGCATCCTGCCAGCACCAGAGAGACAAGGGATAGTAACTCAGCGGCCGGTAATCGGCGTTGAGGACAAGGGCAGGACAGGCTTCTGGCGCGATAGGCGAGAAATACACGTGTCACTCCGTCCCGTGTGGGATGAGACTACTATATCCTGTGTGTCAGTGCTGTGAAGCCCCGAATTTCCGCTGGCAGGGCCGCGGTCTTCACGCCTGCGGCAAGGCTTTCATGCCCCGGTAATGGCTCCACAGAAGGCGCGCCGCCACGGCCCGCCACGGGGCAAATTGCTCACCGATCCGGGCAAGTTCCGGCGCCGTGGGCCGCACCGGGAGACCAAACAGATCCCGGGCCGCGTTTTGCAGGGCGATATCGCCCACAGGCCAGGCATCGGGCCGCAGCAGGCAGGAGAGGAGATAATTCTCGGCCGTCCAGGGGCCGACACCAGGCAGCGCCAGAAGGGCTTGTCGCACCGCCTCGTCAGGGAGCGCCTGGAAACCTGCGAAGTCCGGCGCTGCCTCAGCGATGCCGTGAAAGCTTTTCACTTTCGCCCGCGACAGACCGAGCCCGTAAAGCTCATCGGCGGGACAGGCGAGTATGGTGTCCGGCGTGAAGGGAGACAATCTGGCCCGGAGCCTTTGCCAGATGGCATCTGCCGCCCGCAGCGACAGGAATTGTTCGGTCACAAGATGCAGCAATCCTTCAAGGCCCGCCACACCGTGCCGCAGCGAGGGAAGCCCATGCCGCGCCACGACACCGGCAAAGCGCGGCTCTGCCACACTCAGGAGGGCGGCGGCCTCCGCAAGAAGGCTTTCGGAGAGAAGGGTGATGACCATGTCCCGGTTTGACCAAGGGCCGCGGCAGAGGCAAGAGGGAAGCCTTATGTCCGTTCCGGTTTTCCGTTTTGCGCCAAGCCCCAATGGCCGGCTGCACCTGGGTCACGCCTATTCCGCCCTGCTCAACGAAGAGCTGGCGCGCAAGGCAGGCGGCCGGTTTCTGGTGCGCATGGAGGACATCGACAGCGAGCGCTGTACGCCTGAAAACTGCGCAGCCTGCCTCGAGGATCTGAAATGGCTTGGGCTTGCGTTCGAAGAACCAGTGCTGTTCCAGAGCACCCGCATGGCTGCCTATCGCACGGCGATGGCCCGGCTCATGGAGCTTGGCCTCCTTTATGTCTGCACCTGCAGCCGCCAGCAGGTGGCCGCCACGGCCGGAGCGGCGCGCGACCCGGACGGCCAACCCCTCTATGCGGGCACATGCCGGCGGGTGGCCAGGGTCTTCAACCGGGACAGCGCACTCCGGCTCGATATGGCGAAGGCCTTCGCCATGGCCACCGCTGCAGGCCCGCTCTCCGGTATTGAAGCAGGCGAACGCATCGCGCTTGATCCCCGGCCCTGGGGCGATGTCATCCTGGCGCGCAAAGCCATTGGCACAAGCTATCACCTCTCTGTTGTCGTGGATGATGCCGACCAGGGCGTGACCGACGTGGTGCGTGGCGAAGACCTGAAACAGGCCACCGCCATTCACCGGCTCTTGCAGGTGCTGCTTGGTCTTCCGGAACCGCGCTATCTCCATCACGGACTTCTGCGCCACGACAGCGGCCGCAAGCTCGCCAAGTCGAAGGGCGATGAAAGCCTTGCGGACCTGCGCGCCGCAGTCATAACGGCTGACGCGATCCGTGAAAGTCTTGGCTTCGGGCCCGCACCAAGGCCCTGAATCAATATTCAGAAGTCGGAGGCGATTCCCTTGCGCTCCCAGTCGCCAAAACGCGTGGGCTCCGGTCCCTTGGGCCCACCTGTTTCGGGGGGCGGTGGCGCGGCTGCCGCCGTCTTGCGCCGGGCTTCCGCCTCGGCCAGCGCACGCTTCGCCGCGGGGGGCAGGTGAGATGTGGTCATGGCCCGCATTATGCGCAGGCAATGGGTTGAGGCAAGTCCCGGCCCTTCCGCCGCAGCCGTGAATTGATTAAGAGCCCGGCCATGCCCGCCTCTGATCTCCGCCCCATCCGCCGCGCCCTCGTCTCCGTCTCCGACAAGACCGGCCTCATTGACTTTGCCCGCGCTTTGGCGGCCCGCAAGGTCATGCTTCTTTCCACCGGCGGAACCGCCCGCAGCTTGCGTGAGGCGGGTCTCGCCGTGACGGATGTTTCCGATGTGACGGGTTTTCCGGAAATCATGGACGGCCGCGTCAAGACACTGCATCCCGCCATTCATGGCGGTCTTCTCGCCGTGCGCGGCAATGCCGAACATGACAAGGCCAAGGCAGCTCACGGCATCACTGACATCGACCTTCTTGTGGTCAACCTCTATCCCTTTGAGGAAACCGTCGCCAAGGGCGGCAGCGATGCCGATGTAATCGAGAACATTGATGTGGGCGGCCCCGCCATGATCCGCGCCGCAGCGAAGAACCACGACAGCGTGGCGGTGGTGGTGAGCCCGAGTGCCTATGCCCTCGTTCTTGCGGACATGGAAAAGCATGATGGCGCAACCACAAGGGCCACGCGCACGGCGCTGGCCGCCCATGCTTTCGCCCGGACCGCCTCCTACGATGCGGCGATTGCCGGGTGGATGCAGCGCCGCAGCGGGGATGTTCTTCCCGCCCGTCTGGTGCTGGCCGGTGAACGTCAGCTTGATTTGCGCTATGGCGAGAACCCGCACCAGCGTGCCGCCCTCTACCGCAGCGTGGATGGCCGCATCGGCCTCATGGAGGCCCGCCAGGTGCAGGGCAAGGAGCTCTCCTACAACAACATCAATGACGCCGATGCCGCGCTGGAATGCGTGGCCGATCTTCCGCCGGGCGAGCCGGCCTGCGTCATCGTCAAGCATGGCAATCCCTGTGGCGTGGCGCGGGGCCAGTCCCTGAGCGAGGCCTATGGCAAGGCGCTGGCTTGCGATCCGGTGAGTGCATTTGGCGGCATTCTCGCCTTCAACCAAACGCTGGATGGCGAGACGGCAAAGGCCATCAGCCAGATTTTCACCGAAGTCATTCTCGCCCCCGGTGCATCGGACGAAGCTCTGGCAATTCTGTCCGCAAAGAAGAACCTGCGCCTCCTGCTTCTGCCCCGCCTGCCGGACCCCCGCGCCGCTTCGGTTGTCGTCAAGTCGGTGGCAGGTGGTTTCCTCGCCCAGACACGGGATGTGGAAAATGGGCAGATGGGCTGGACCATTGTGAGCAAGCGTCAACCCACGGCAACAGAAGAGGCGGACCTGCGTTTTGCATGGGCCGTGGCCAAACACGTGAAATCCAACGCCATCATCTTCGCCAAGGGCGGCGCAACCATGGGCATCGGTGCGGGCCAGATGTCACGGATCGATTCAACCCGCATCGCCGTCAGCAAGTCGCGTGACGCAGCAACGGCCATGGGCCTGAGTGAACCCTTGGTCAAAGGCGCTGTCCTCGCCTCTGATGCCTTCTTCCCGTTTCCGGATGGGATTGAGGCGGCGGCAGATGCGGGCGCAACCGCGATTGTGCAGCCCGGTGGTGCCATGAAGGACCAGGACGTGATTGCCGCGGCCGATGCCCGTGGCCTCGCCATGGTGTTCACAGGCCAGCGCCATTTCAGGCATTGATCCGGTGAACCCGGCCCATGAAGCCGCCTATGTGCTTCAGCAGGTCCTGAATGCCCTTCAGCTTGCGGCTTTCTATCTGCCGCTGTCACTGGCCTTTGCCCTGTTGCAGGCCATCACCCGGCGCATTTTTTTGTCCTTCGGTGACTTCGCCATGTTCGGCAGCTTCGCCGCCGTGTATCTCTGCTTTTATGGCCTGCTGCAGGGCCTGGGCGATTTGACCTCCGGCCTTGCGGCGCTGGCCGCGGCCATGGCCTGTGGTGCGGCACTGGGCTTTGCCACGGCCCGCCTGGCCTTTGGTGCCACGCTGCTCCGCACCCCGCTCGCCTACATGATTGCCTCGCTAGGTTTCGGCATCTTTCTTGAAGAAGCCATGCGCCTCGCCACGGAGAGCCGCGACATCTGGGTGCCGCCACTTTTTGCCGGACAGATCCTTCTGGCATGGAACGGCGATTTTCCCGTTCATCTGGCCGCCATGCCGGCCTTGGCCATGCTGGCCTCGGGCCTTGGCTGCGGCACAGTTTTCCTGCTGCTCTGGTGGACCGCCTTTGGACGGGCCTGGAAGGCCGTGGCGGAATCACCCCAACTGGCCGCCCTGTGCGGCATTGATGCCACACAGGTCGCCGCGCTCACCTTTGCCGTGAGCGGTGGGCTGGCCGGAATCACCGGATGGACCGCCTCCATTTCCTATGGCGGGGCCAATTTCGCCATTGGCATGATGGCAGGCTTCAAGGCCATGTTTGCTTCGGTGGTGGGTGGTTTTGGCACCTTGCGGGGTGCCGTTGTGGGCACGCTGGTGCTGGTTGCAACCGAGGTTCTGTGGTCGGCTCTGTTTTCGACGGCCTATCGTGACGCCGCGGTGTTTGCCGTGGCGGTTGCCATTCTGGTGGTGAAGCCGGAAGGTGTGATGGGCGGCTCTGACCGGAGGGAAAGCGAATGGGACAGATGAAACGGTCGGCCCTCATGTGTCTGGCCGCACTCCTGACAGGCTGCGGAGAGAGCGGGCCGAAGGACTATGTGTCCATCGCCGGCGGAGGACTGGTATTCAATTACCGCTACTCGCAGGCCACCATGCTGATCATTGCCAAGCAGGTCAGTCCCATGCCGGCGGACGGAACGCTGGTGGCGGAGTTCACCCTGCCCGGCGGCGCCGGTATCGACCGCCAGACCAGCAAGGTGATGCCAGGCAAATTGACTTACAAGCTGGAGAGCAGCGTGCTCCACGGCATCAGGAAGGGCGAGCCTCTGAAAGTGCTGCTGACCCTGCAAGGACCAAAAGGCGAAGTGCTGGACCGGGAGGAGACCGTGTTCACCTCCGATACTGACCAGTCAACCCTGCCTTCCAAGCCCTTGGTGCAGCCGGACAAGCCCAACTATGTGCCCCAGCTTGAAAACCTCAACTGATCACGCGATGCGCACCGCGGTGCCCGCTGCCGTCACCATCAGCATGGATCCATTGGTGCCCACGGTTTCATAGTCGAGATCGACCCCGACAACGGCATTGGCACCCATGCGCGCGGCCTTGTCGGTCATTTCCGCAACCGCCGTCTGGCGGGCGTCATTGAGGACTTTCTCATAGGAACCGGACCTGCCGCCCACGATGTCGCGGATCGAGGCGAAGAGATCGCGGAACAGGTTTGCGCCGAGAATGGCTTCGCCAGCCACCAGCCCCTTGTATTCAACGATCTTGTAGCCCTCGATGGTGTTGGTGGTGGTGACAAGCATGACCTTCTCCCGGTTGATCCATGGAGAGATGGCCCCCGGAGGGGCGATTTCAAGACCTGCATGAAAGGAAGAAATTGGAGCGGGCGACGCGAATCGAACGCGCGACCCTAACCTTGGCAAGGTTATGCTCTACCCCTGAGCTACGCCCGCTAAGCGGCCTGACGCAACATCGTCCGCGTCCGGCGCGCCGCTTATTGCCTAACAGCGGAGCAAATGCAATAGCGACGTAAACTGTGGTTTTCAGAAGGAAAACACCGATGCCCGCCACCCGCGAGGGGCTCTTGGAGCGCCTCAAGAGCCTTGGAATCACGACAAAAACCCACGAGCATCCGCCCGTCTTCACGGTCGAGGAGGCCAAGAAGGTGCATTCTGAAATTCCGGGCGGCCACTGCAAGAACCTCTTCTGCAAGGATGAGAAGGGCGCGCTCTGGCTGATCGTGGCCCTGGAAGACGCCCAGATCAACCTCAAGACCGCGCCACAGAAGATCGATTCAAAGAGGCTGAGTTTCGGAAAACCAGACTTGCTGATGGAGATCCTTGGTGTCGAGCCAGGCTCTGTCACACCGTTTGGGTTGATCAATGATTCGCCGCCCCGGGTGAATGTGATTCTGGACAAGGCCATGATGGAGCTTGAGCTGCTGAACTATCATCCCCTGCAGAACACGGCCACGACGACAATCGCGGCCCGCGATCTCGTTACCTTCATCAAGTCCTGCGGGCATTCGCCCCGCATTGTCGCGGTAAGCGAGCCCTTGCAGGCCGCCCCCGCAAGCGCCACATAAGCCCGGTTGAGGTTTGAAAATGAGCATGATTTTGGATTCCGCAGGCCGCGCCCCGGCCCCTTCCGTGGTGAAGGACGCAACCGATGCAAGCTTTGTGGCGGATGTGATTGAGGCCTCGAAGTCGGCCCCCGTCATTGTTGATTTCTGGGCCCCCTGGTGCGGGCCCTGCAAGCAGCTTGGCCCCACCATCGAGAAAGTGGTGAATGAGCAGAACGGCAAGGTGCGCCTCGTCAAGGTGAACATCGACGAGAATCCCGCCTATGCCGGCCAGCTGCGGGTGCAGTCCATTCCCGCGGTTTTTGCCTTTGTCGATGGCCGCCCGGTCGATGGCTTCATGGGAGCCCTGCCCGAATCGCAGGTGCGCCAGTTCGTCACCCGCCTCGGCAAGATGGGGGGCGTGGCCGAACAGATCGCCGAAGCCCTTGAGATGGCGCGCACCGCCATTTCCCAGAAGGACTATGACGCGGCGCTTGATATCACGGGCCAGGTTCTCCAGGCCGACCCATCGCAGGTCGCCGCCTATGCCTTGCAAGCCCAGGCGGCCATGGAGAGTGGCCAGCTTGAGGCCGCCAAGGCCACGCTTGTTGCTGTGCCCGCTGACAAGCAGGCCGACCCGGAGATCGTCAGCGCACGCGCGGCGCTTGATCTGCTCCTCAACCCGGTGGACACCAGCGGCATGGCCGCGCTGGAAGCAAAGGTGGCAGCCAACCCTTCGGATTTTGCCAGCCGCCTTGAACTTGCCGTGCTCCTGAACGGCGCCGGTAAGCGGGTCGAAGCAACCGACCACCTGATTGCGATCATCCGCAAGGACCGTGCCTGGAATGACCAGGCGGCCCGCAAGCAGCTGGTGCAGTTCTTTGAGGCCTGGGGCCCCAAGGATGAAGCCACCGCGCAAGGCCGGCGCAAGCTGAGTTCCGTTCTCTTCTCGTAGGGAGAAAGGCCATGGGCAAGCACTTCACGTCAATCGTTGAACTGCCGGAAACCATTCCGGTCTTTCCGCTGGCGGGCGCGCTTCTCCTGCCCCACACGGATTTGCCCCTGAACATCTTCGAGCCCCGCTATCTCGAGATGGTTGAGACAGCCATGGCGGGCCAGCGGCTGATCGGCATGATCCAGCCAATGGCTGGTGACAGCAGCGAGACCCCGGCGCTCTCCGCCGTCGGCTGCCTTGGCCGCATCATATCCTATTCCGAATCACGCGACGACCGTTTGCAGATCGTGCTGGAAGGCGTCTGCCGCTTCCGCGTGGTGCGGGAAGCCGGTGTTGCCACGCCCTACCGGCAGGCCCATGTGTCCTACTCAGATTTCGCTGCTGACCTCTCCGTGGCGAGTCAGGCCAACAGCGTCAACCGGCCAGCCGTGATCAAGGCCTTCCGGCAATATCTTGAAGCCAACAACATGACGGCCAACTGGGAGGAAGTGGACCGCATCCCCAGTGACATCCTGGTCAACACGCTCTCGCAACTTGCCCCCTATGATGCCGCGGAGAAGCAGGCCCTGCTGGAGGCCGACGATGTGCAGACCCGTGCCGACATGTTGATTGCCCTCACCGAGCTTGCCCTCTCCAAACCCGCGGGCAAGATGAGATTGCAATGACGGGCGCGAAGACAGAACCAAAGCTGCTTGAGCGGCTCGTTTGCCCGCTGACCAAAACCCTTTTGAACTATGATGCGGAACGGCAGGAGCTTGTCTCCCGGGCCGCAGGGCTTGCCTACCCGATCCGGGATGGCATTCCGGTCATGCTGCCGGAAGAGGCCCGCGTGCTGGAACCGACAGGCCTTCATCCATGACGGTGCATTGGCCGGAGGAATTGCGTGTGACGCAGGAAGGCCGCGTATTGGTGCTGCGATTCTCAAACGGCACCTCTGGCGAGGTGTCAGCAGAGCTGCTCCGGGTGGAAAGCCCGAGCGCCGAAGTGAAAGGCCACGGACCAGGACAGGAACAACTGGTGTGGGGCAAGCGCCATGTGCGCATCATCGGCGTGGAGCCGGTCGGCAACTATGCGATCCGGCTGAAGTTCGACGATGGCCACGATACCGGGCTTTACACCTGGGACTATCTGGCGAAGCTGATGCGCGATGGCGTGAAGATGTTTTCCGCCTATGAAGCAAAGCTCACAGAAAAGGGCATGGGCCGGGACTGATCAGCGCATCAGCCGGGGCACATCGCCGGATAGTCCCGCCGCCTCCTTCATCAGCGCCGCCTTGAAGAAGGGCAGCCTGTCGGCAATCCGAAGGCCCGCCTGCCGCATCTCCCGCAACACCGGCACGTCATTCACAAAGAGCAGGCTCATGGCCTCCATCAGGTGGGCGGTCGTGATGATGTCAAAACGCCGCCACACGGCATAACGGTCGAGGACAGCGGGGCCACCCCAGTCTTCGCCCCGGCTCATGGCGTCCTGAATGCACTCCGCCAGTGCGGCCACGTCCTTGAAGCCGAGGTTGAGACCCAGTCCCGCCAGCGGGTGAATGCCATGGGCTGCGTCGCCGATCAGCGCGGTGCGAGGGGCCGTCAGGGATTTGGCCAACTGGCGGCGAAGGGGATAGCATTGCCGCCCGCCAGACAGTGCGATGCGTCCAAGGTGGCCACCCGCTTCTGCGGTGAGCATTTCGGCAAAGGCCTCATCGGAGAGGGCCATCAGGCTTTGGGCCTCATCGTCGCTTGTGCCCCAGACCAGTGACATGCGGTTGCCGGGAAGCGGCAGGAAGGCAATCACGCCCGTGGCTGTGAAATGTTCTTCGGCCCGGCCGTGATGGGGAAGGCTGTGGCTGATGCTGAAGGTGAGGGCGGACTGGCCGCCCGCCAGAACATCAACGCCAATGCCTGCCTCCTGCCGGATGAAGGAGTTGCGGCCGTCGGCCCCCACAAGAAGCGGTGCGCGCACAGGCTCACCTTCGGTGAACGACAGCTCAACCCAACCCGGGCTGCGCGTGATGGCGGCAATCCGCGCGGGCGTGCGCCAGCAGATGCCGGGAGACGCGTGGGCCGCGGTCTGCAGGGCAGAAAGAATGGCGTTGTTTTCCGCGATGGCCGCTGCCGCGGGCCGGCCCTCTTCCGTTGCAAATCCGAGGAGCACGGGCCTGGCATCCAGCCTGCCCGTTCCATTGGTGACGGCGATGCTGCGCATGTCCTCCGGCGGTGGTTGGATCGCGTCGAAACAGCCAAGGGACTTGAGGAGGTTTTGGGTCGCCTGCGTGATGGCTGAACCGCGGGTGTCTCCGGAGCGGCTCGGATCGGTGAGCCCCTTGGCATCGACAACCAGCACCCGGGCCTTCGGCTGCGCCTGCGGTCCGGCCAGGGCAAGAGCAAGGGCCAGACCATTGGGTCCGGCACCCACGATGATGGCATCAAAATTCAACCCTGACATGGCATCACCCACAACGCCTTAAAATGAGGCAGCAACGAAAAACTGCACAAAGAATAATCATTTCTATGCGAAACGCCGCGCCGTGAAAAATTTTTAGTGAGACAATACATGGGCTTACCGATCAGCCGGGATGGCATGGCACTTGAAAAACGGAGTCTTGGTCAGACGAGGGGCTTAGCCCGGAAAGGGATCAGGACACATGAAATATATCGTCGCAATCATCAAACCCTTCAAGCTTGAGGAGGTGCGGGAAGCGCTGGGGGCCTTGGGCATTCAGGGCATCACCGTCACTGAAGTGAAGGGCCATGGCCGCCAGCGTGGCCATACCGAATTTTATCGCGGGGCTGAATATGCCGTCAGCTTCGTCCCCAAGGTCAAGATCGAGGTCGCCGTCGATGACGCCCTCGCCGACCGCGTGATCGAATCCATCCAGAATGCCGCCCAGACCGGACAGATCGGCGACGGCAAGATTTTCATGCTGCCCCTGGAGCGCGCCGTGCGGGTGCGCACCGGCGAATCCGGCAGTGCTGCCCTTTGATCCTCAATCCACCGAAAGGAAAGACAATGTCTCTGCGTGAGAAAATCAAACGATCAGGCTCCGCCTTGGTATGGGCCGCGGCCCTGACAGCCGCCCTGCCCGCCAGCAACGCCTTCGCGGAAGCCTCCATCAACAAGGGTGACACAAGCTGGATGCTGGTCGCCACCGCCCTCGTCGTTTTCATGACAGTTCCGGGCCTCGCCATGTTCTATGGCGGCCTGGTGCGCTCGAAGAACGTGCTCTCGGTGCTGATGCAGGTTTTTGTGGTCTTCTGCCTCATCGCCATCCTCTGGGTGATCTACGGCTATTCACTGGCTTTCACCAATGGCAACGCCTTCATCGGCGGCTTCAGCAAGCTGTTCATGAACGGCATCACCATCTCCTCCATGGCGGCCACCTTCTCGAAGGAAACCTACATTCCCGAGTATGCCTACCTCGGCTTCCAGCTCACCTTCGCTGCCATTACGCCGGCCCTTATTGTTGGCGCATTTGCAGAACGCATGAAGTTCTCCGCCGTGCTCCTCTTCATGGTCATCTGGTTCACCTTCTCCTACCTGCCCATGGCGCACATGGTCTGGTGGTGGGCTGGCCCCGACTGCTACACGCTGAGCGCCGCCGCCGTTGATACGGTGAAGGCCTGCGTGGGTGATGCCGCTGCCACCGACTTCCTGGCCAAGTTCGCGGCTGCTGCTGACGACGCCGCCAAGGCCACCGTGCTCAGCGACTATTCCGCCGCCGTGAATGCCAGCAATGGCTTCCTCTTCAACAAGGGCGCACTTGATTTTGCCGGCGGTTCCGTCGTGCACATCAATGCGGGCGTGGCGGGTCTCGTCTGCGCCCTCATGCTTGGCAAGCGCATCGGCCTGGGCCGTGAAGCCATGGCCCCCCACAACCTCACGTTCGTGGGCATTGGCACGGGCATGCTTCTGCTGGGCTGGTTCGGTTTCAATGCCGGCTCGAACCTGGAAGCCAATGGCCTCACAGCGCTGGTGCTCCTCAACAGCATCCTCGGCGCTGCCGCGGCCACGCTGGCCTGGTGCTTCGGCGAATGGCTGACCCGTGGTCATGCCTCGTTCCTGGGCGCCGCCTCCGGCATGGTGGCAGGCCTTGTGGCCATCACACCGGCCTGCGGCTGGGTGGGACCCATGTCGGCCATCGTCATCGGCCTCCTTGCAGGTGCGGTGTGTCTTACTGCCGTCATCTGGCTCAAGGCCAAGCTCGGCTATGACGATGCCCTTGATGTCTTCGGTGTCCATGGCATCGGTGGCATGCTCGGCGCAATCCTCACCGGCATCTTCGTCAACCCCAACTGGAGTGGCGGCTGGCAGGGCATGGGCGTGACCGACTACCTGGCTGCCGACACCTCCAGCAAGATCGCCGAATACAGCCTGAGCGGCCAGCTCACGGCCCAGATCTGGGGCGTGCTGGTGGCGATTGTTCTCTCGGCTGTCGTCAGCTTCATTGCCCTGACCATCTGCAAGTTCACCGTTGGCCTGCGGGTTGACGAACAGGACGAGCGTCAGGGTCTCGACATCTCCAGCCACGGCGAACGCGCCTACAACTGATCTGAAACACCATTGCAAGACCGAACCCCCGCTCCGGCGGGGGTTTTCTTTTGCCTGTGGGCGGCCTGCCATTGTTTACCCGGCTTTAACCACGTGGCCTCAAAGTGCTGTTAACCATTTGTTATTGCGGAACCGTCTGATCCGCTGAGGATGCTGCCATGGCCCTGCACGAAGCCTATGACACCGACGAGGGCGCGATCCCTGAAGCGCTGCGCCGCTTCATGCGCAATCGCGCTTATGAGCTTTGCGGTCTTCTCATTTTGGCGGGCGTCTCTTTTGCCAGCCTGTCACTGGCCTCCTGGTCGGCTTCCGATCCATCCTTCGATCACGCCACATCGGAGGCGCCGCGCAACTGGCTGGGCTATCCCGGTGCCGTGGTCTCTGATCTTCTGGCGCACATTATCTTGGCCTGGCGAGCCTCGCCCTTCCTGCTGGTGCCCTGGCCTGGTCCTACCGTCTCCTGCGCCACCGCGACCTCAACAATGTGCTGCTCTTTCTTCTATACTGGGTCGCCGGTTCCGTGGTCCCTGGCCGTTGCGCTCGCCGTCATTCCCGTGTCTGCGCCGTGGCCACTCACGGTGGGGCTGGGCGGCCAGTTGGGTGACAGCCTGTTCCGTCTTGGTGGCGGGAACATTGAGCCTTGTTTGAAGCCGCTGCTTTCAGCTTTTCTGGTAGCGGGCGCGGCGGCTTTGCAGCGGCCTGGTGCATCACCCGCTCAATCGGTCTTTCGGCCACGAAGCCCGCGCCGGTCTCAACATGTCTGGCCGCTTTGCCGGAAACCTGGCCCGCCACTCCATGCGCGGAGCAACGGCGGCCCTTGGCGCAGCCCTCCGCCATGGGGGCAGGCCTAACGGCCTATTCCGCTTGGCGCGGCAGGGTGCTGAGGCTGAAGATGATCAGGATGGCGATATCCTGACGCGTCTTGCCCCGGCCCGCGGCAGCCTGCGCGGCAAGCGCAAGTTGGAACCACAGCTTTCGACTGACGATGCAGTCATGCTGCCCGAAGCGCTGGCAGAAGAGTGGGACGACGGCGCAGCCGACGAAGAAGAGGATGAACCTGCGCCGCCGCCTGTTGTGGCCAAGGCCGCAGCCCGCCCAGCGCCTGTGCTTCCCTGCTCCGAAATCCGCCGAAGGTGTTTTTGAACTGCCTGATCTTGATCTTCTCGCCGAGCCCAAGAAGCCGGCCCGGCAGAACGAGGTGTCTGCCGAGGTCCTCGAACACAACGCCCGCATGCTGGAAGGCGTGCCTTCGATGATTTCGGCGTGAAGGGCCAGATCATTGACGTGAAACCGGGCCCGGTCGTCACGCTCTATGAACTGGAGCCGGCACCAGGCATCAAGTCATCCCGCGTCATCAGCCTGGCCGATGACATCGCCCGGTCGATGAGCGCATTTCGGCCCGTGTCGCTGTGGTGCAGGGCCGCAATGCTATCGGCATCGAACTGCCCAATGCCAAGCGCGAGACAAGGTTTATCTGCGTGAAATGTTTATGGCCGACGCCTTTACCCAGAGCACCGCAAATCTCGTGGTGGCGCTGGGCAAGAACATTGGCGGCGATCCGATCTATGCCGACCTCGCCCGCATGCCACATTTGCTCATCGCCGGCACCACGGGGTCCGGCAAGTCTGTCGGCATCAACACCATGATCCTGTCGCTGCTCTACCGGTTGCCACCCGAGCGCTGCAAGCTGATCATGATTGATCCCAAGATGCTGGAATTGTCCGTGTATGAAGGCATTCCACACCTGCTGGCGCCCGTTGTGACGGATCCGCGCAAGGCCGTTGTGGCCTCAAGTGGGCCGTGAAGGAGATGGAGGAGCGCTACAAGAAGATGTCCAAGGTCGGCGTGCGCAACGTCGATGGCTACAATGGCCGTGTCGCCCAGATGTTGGAAAAGGGCGAGAAACTGTCGCGCACCGTGCAGACCGGTTTTGATCCGCAGACTGGCGAACCGATCTTCGAGCAGGAAGAAATCGAAACAGCACCCATGCCCTATATCGTCGTGATCATCGACGAAATGGCGGACTTGATGATGGTGGCGGGCAAGGACATCGAAGGCGCAGTGCAGCGTCTGGCCCAGATGGCCCGTGCCGCCGGCATTCATGTGATCATGGCCACACAGCGTCCCTCGGTTGATGTGATCACCGGCACCATCAAGGCCAACTTCCCCACGCGCATTTCCTTCCAGGTTACGTCGAAGATCGACAGCCGCACCATTCTGGGCGAACAGGGTGCGGAACAACTGCTGGGCCAGGGCGACATGTTGTACATGGCGGGTGGTGGCCGCATTTCGCGCTTGCACGGTCCCTTCGTGTCGGACGGCGAGGTGGAAGCCATCGTCAAACACCTCAAGTCCCGTGGTGCGCCGGACTATGTCGAGGCCGTGACCGAGGAGGCTGACGAAGAGGGCTATGGTGAAGCGGGTGCCATGGAAGGTGGTGGCGGATCCGGGGATGATCTCTATGATCAGGCCGTGGCGGTTGTGTTGCGCGACAAGAAGGTCTCGACAAGCTACATCCAGCGCCGGTTGCAGGTGGGTTACAACAAGGCCGCGAGCCTCATTGAGCGCATGGAGAAAGAAGGCTCGATTTCGGCGGCAACGCCACGGGCAAACGCGAAATTCTTGTGCCGAGACAGCGCCCGGGTGTGAAATAGCCGTGGCAGGTTCCTGCCATGGCAGCGCCATATTGCGGGCGGTTTGGCAATTTAGGTGAAGGTCGAGATTTCTTGAGGGTGAAGATGAAGAAGTTTTTGCAGCAGTTTTTTTGGCCAGTGCCATGGCGCTGGCGTCTGGTCTCCCCGCCGAGGCGGCCGCCCGCATGCCGGCCCCCATTGTTCTCAACGAAGCCCAGCAGCAGGAGCTGCAGCGCCTCAATGACTACATCAACAGCTTCCAGTCGCTGCGTGGCGAATTTGTCCAGACCAATGACAAGGGCCAGTCCGTCAAGGGACTGATCTTCCTGAGCAAGCCCGGCAAGATCCGTTTCGACTATGCCCCGCCCAGCCCGCTGGTGATTGTTTCTGATGGCAAGTGGCTTCTGATCAAGAACAAGGTGCGTAACCGCGGCGATCAGGTGCCGCTCAAGTCCACGCCGCTGCGCCTCATCGTGTCGCCGCAGGTGAACCTCCTCCAGGAAACCCATGTGCTTTCAGTGGATGAGGCGGATGGCATTGCCAGTATCGCGCTGGCCGACAAGAAAAACAGCCTCGATGGCTACATCGTCCTGATTTTCGACACGCAGCAGAACCAGCTGCAACAGTGGATCGTGGTTGATGGCAAGGGCCGCCGCACCACTGTGCAGCTCTCCAATCTGGAGACGGACGTCAAGCTTGACCCCAAGCTCTTTGTCGAGAAGGTGAACCAGGGCAACCAGTAGCGCTTTGGGAGGGCGTGGGCTTTCCACTGTTATGGTTACGGCAAGAACGCCTTCAATGAGCTTTTCTGTTGCCACCTGGAATATCAACCTGTTCGCCTGCGCATTGATCTGGTTTGCCGCTTTCTGGCAAAGTTTGAGCCGGACGTCTTGTGCCTTCAGGAAACCAAATGTCCGCAGGGGCAATTTCCCTCAGGGCCGCTCAAGGATCTGGGTTACGGCACATCGCCGAGTTTGGCCAGAAGGGCTATCATGGCGTCGCCATCGTTTCCCGGTTGCTGCTCGAGAATCAGGCCCGCGATTTCTGCGCCAAAGGGGACTGCCGCCATGTCGCGCTGATGCTGGCGACAAAACGTCTGGTGCATTCACAACTACTATGTGCCCGCAGGCGGCGATGAGCCGGACCCTGCTGTCAACGAGAAATTCGCCCACAAGCTGAAGTTTCTCGAAGAGATGAAGGACTGGACGGCTGAGCACTCCAGAGGCGGGGCTGAGCATGCCATCATGGTGGGCGATCTCAACATTGCGCCCTATGCTGATGACGTCTGGTCTCACAAGGATCTGCTGAAGGTGGTGAGCCATACGCCCATTGAGACCGAAGCCCTGCTGGGCTTGCACGACCAGGGGGGATGGAGGGATGTGATGCGTCAGCACACGCCGCTTCCGCAGAAACTCTACACTTGGTGGAGTTACCGCGCCAAGGATTGGCAGGCCGCTGACAGGGGCCGCAGGCTGGACCATGTGTGGTCTTCCCCGGAACTGGCATCCAGGTTGAAGCGCGTGGAGATATTCAAGGAAGCCCGCGGCTGGGAGAAATGTTCCGACTATCGTTCCGGTGATTGCCTCATTTGATATCTGAGGCTGAAAGCTGAGACGTCAGCCGATGTCGCTGAAGCTGCCTGACTTCACCATCAGGGCCCGGACCGCCCCCAGTTCCTTGACGGATGAATCGAGTTTGGCCGAAATGGCCCTGAGGATGGCCTGGCCAAATCCCGGATATTCCTCGGCCAGCCTCACAAACAGGCCGCTGGTCGATGCGCGGCGGTCACGGCTGAATTGGCGATGGCAGTGACCGAATAAAGCGTTCCTCCGATCATGGCCATTTCGCCCAGAAGCGCGCCCGGCAGTGCTTCGCCAATGGTCATTTCGCCCTGCTGCACGCGGGCTGACCCGCTCATGATGAAATAGCCGACGTGGCCTTGCGGCCCTTGAGCGATGATGCCTTTCGCCAGTCATGAAGTTCTGCCGTTCCGCCGCAAAGGCCATGACCTGAAGGCCACGGGATCACAATCCCGGAAGATGTGGAACCCCGGCGCAGCGTCTCCGCATCGGCACGCACGCTCATGCGTGGCTTGCCCGCATGTGGTGGCCTGTGTTCCCCCGGCTCCTCGCAATCCCATGTCCCATGGGCCGTCTTTGCCTGTCTGGACCGGTCATTTCACAGGTCCGGCCAAAGCCGAGCCTGTCACGGCAGCAGCTTGTAACTGCCCACTTCGGTGACAAGGATCTCCGCCCGCGACGGGTCCTTTCGATTTCCTGCCGCAGCTCAGATGTGCGTCTCCAGCGTGTGGGTGGAGACATTGGCGTTATAGCCCCACACTTCCTGCAGGAGAACTTCGCGCGACACGCTGTTTTCGCCCGCCCGGTAAAGGAACTTGACGATGGCCGTTTCCTTTTCCGTCAGCCTGATCTTTTTTCCGTCTTCCTTGAGCAACAACTTGTTGGCCGGCTTGAAGACATAAGGACCGACCTTGTAAACCGCATCCTCGCTTTGCGCGTGGCTGCGCAGGTGAGAACGGATGCGGGCAAGAAGCACCGCAAAGCGGAACGGCTTCACTACATAGTCATTGGCCCCGGAATCAAGGCCGAGAATGGTGTCGGCATCGGACCCTTGCGCGGTCAGCATGATGACAGGGCATTTCACCCCGTTCTTGCGCATGAGCTTGCAGGCTTCCCTGCCATCCATGTCTGGCAGGTTGACGTCGAGAATGATGATGTCGGCGGTGCCTTCCTTCAACTGGCGCAAGGCCATGGCTGCGGTTGCCGCTTCCGTGACCGAGAATTCCTCATGCAGCGAGAGTTGCTCGCGCAGGGTCTCGCGCAGGGTGTCATCGTCATCAACAATCAGGATCTTTTTGCTGGCGCTCATATTTTCTCTCTTCCCGGCTGGGATTGAACGATGAAGGCTTTTGCGGCAACACAAGAGCTTGTGATGGGCAGCATAACACATCTTCACATTCGCGGGAGGTCGGCGCGATCAGTTCTGGGGGTGTTGAGCCTGGGCCGGACAGCCTATCCGTGCATGATCGGCAGGAATGGCCGGACTTCTCGCAAGCGCGAAGGTGATGGCTGCACGCCCATCGGAATGTGGAAGCTTGGTGAACTGTATTACCGGGCAGACCGTCTGTCGCGCCCAAAGTCAGGCCTCTTCACCCGGCCCTCCCGACGGGACGAGGCCTGGTGCGACGATGTGTCAGACCGCCGTTACAATCTGAAAATCAGGGTGGCCCATGAGGGTGCCTCCGAGGGTTTCTGGCGGCGGGATTGCGCTTACGACATCATGGCACCTACCAGCCACAACACGCGCCCGCGGGTGAGGGGCTTGGGGAGCGCCATCTTCTTCCATCTCTGGGGCGAGCGGAACACGGGCACGGCGGGCTGTGTGGCCTTGCGCCTTGCCGACATGCGGAAAATCCTCCCGCGTCTGTCCCGTCACACGGTTCTGGTCATCTGGCCTGCGGGGAATGGGCCGCCTGGCGCGCTCCAAAAATCGCCGAGCCGACCCTGACAAGTGTGGCCCCATGGGCGATGGCGGTCTCGAAATCGCCGCTCATGCCCATGGAGAGTGCCTTGAGACCAAGCTCCGCCGCGAGCCGGGCAAGCAGCGCAAAATGCGGGGCGGGGTCTGCGTCAACCGGGGGAATGCACATCAGCCCCTCGAAGGACAGTCCATGGTTCGCCGCCATTGCTGCGGCAAATGCCGCAACTTCAGTGGGTTCCAGCCCGCTTTTCTGCGCCTCTCGCCCGGTGTTGACCTGCAAGAACAGTTTGGGGCGGCGCTGCAACTTGGTCATGGCCTGCATCAGGGCCTGGGCAATCCGCGGACGGTCCACAGTCTGGATGACGTCAAAGAGTTGAACAGCTTCTTCCGCCTTGTTGGTTTGCAGCGGGCCGATCAGGTGCAACTCAACATCAGGATAAGTCTGGCGCAGTGCCGGCCATTTGCCCTTGGCTTCCTGCACGCGGTTTTCACCAAACACCCGCTGCCCGGCTTCAAGCACGGGCAGAATTTCGGGGGCTTCCTTTGTCTTGGAGACGGCCACCAGCCGGATGTCTGCAGGATCACGACCGGCGGCCAAGGCAGCCGCGCGGATGGCGGCGCGGACATTTTCGAGCGCCGGATGGTGGGAGACAGTCATGGCGGGTTCTATGGCTGTGCTTGCGGGGGCTGGCAAGGACTGGTAGCAGCCAAGCTCGATTTTGATGGCCCGCTTTCCGGGCTGGAATTGGCAGGAACTGAGCATGTCGGCAGCGGTGGAACGCTACAATCACAGGACGGCAGAACCCAAGTGGCAGGCCCACTGGACCGAGCGGAAGTGTTTCGAGGCGAAGGAAGAGCCGGGCCGGCCGAAATATTACGTGTTGGAGATGTTCCCCTATCCCTCGGGCCGCATCCACATGGGCCATGTGCGCAACTATACGATGGGGGACGTCATTGCCCGGTTCCGCCGTGCCATGGGTTACAACGTGCTGCATCCCATGGGCTGGGATGCCTTTGGCATGCCGGCCGAGAACGCGGCCATAGAACGCAAGGTTCATCCCAAGTCCTGGACCTATGAAAACATTGCGACCATGCGGAAGCAGCTCAAATCCATGGGCCTGTCGCTTGACTGGTCGCGCGAGATCGCCACATGCGATCCTGACTACTACCGGCATGAACAGGCAATGTTCGTGGATTTCATGGCCAAGGGCCTCGTTGAACGCAAGTCGGCCAAGGTGAACTGGGATCCCGTGGACCATACGGTCTTGGCCAATGAGCAGGTGATCGACGGGCGCGGCTGGCGTTCGGGTGCGCTTGTTGAACAGAAGGAACTGTCGCAATGGTTCCTGAAGATCACGGCCTTTGCCGAAGACCTGCTGGTGTCTCTCGACCGGCTCGGCAACTGGCCGGACAAGGTGCGCCTGATGCAGCGCAACTGGATTGGCCGTTCCGAGGGCCTGAGCCTGCGCTGGGAGCTGGAAGGCGCTCCTGCCGGTCACGACGAGTTGGAGATTTACACCACCCGGCCGGACACGCTGTTTGGCGCCTCCTTCATGGCCATTTCGGCGGATCATCCGCTGGCCAAGGCGCTGGCGGAGAAGGATGCAGAGATTGCCGCCTTCTGTGAGGAGTGCCGCCGCATCGGCACATCGGTGGCGGCCATTGAAACAGCAGAGAAGCTGGGCATGGCCACGGGCATTGTGGCGAAGCATCCGCTGCAGGTTGGCCGCACGGTTCCTGTTTACATCGCCAATTTCGTGCTGATGGACTACGGCACTGGTGCCATTTTCGGCTGCCCGGCCCATGACCAGCGCGATCTGGATTTCGCCCGGAAATATGCTCTGCCCGTGACACAGGTTGTCGCCCCCGCTGATGAGGCGTCACGCGCCGCAGCAACAGCGCAGATTCTTTCCGGCAAGGCCTTTGATGGCGATGGCGTGATGATCAATTCCGGATTCCTGGATGGCCTGAGTCCGGCTGTGGCCTTCGACAAAGTGGCAAGCCTGCTGGAGCAGCAGAGCCGCAAGGGCAAGCCCGTTGCGGCCCGCAAGGTGAATTTCCGCCTGCGCGATTGGGGCGTGTCCCGCCAGCGCTATTGGGGTTGCCCCATTCCGGTCATTCACTGCCCAAGTTGTGGCATTGTGCCGGTGCCGAAGGCCGATCTTCCTGTGAGGCTTCCCGAGGATGTGACCTTCGACAAGCCGGGCAATCCCCTGGCCCATCACCCCACCTGGAAGCATGTGAAATGTCCGACCTGCGGCGGCAAGGCCGAGCGCGAGACGGACACCTTTGACACCTTTATTGATTCCTCATGGTACTACGCGCGCTTCTGCTCGCCCCATGCAACCGTTCCGGTGGATGGCAAGGCTGCGGCCTATTGGATGGGCGTTGATCAGTATATCGGCGGCATTGAACACGCCATTCTGCATCTTCTCTATTCGCGCTTCTTCTCGCGGGCCATGCAGGCGACCGGCCACCTGAACATGGATGAGCCGTTCTCGGCGTTGTTCACGCAAGGGATGGTCGTCCACGAGACGTTCAAGGATGCCGCCGGTGACTGGGTTTTGCCGTCTGACGCTGTGAGGGATGAGCGCGGCTGGCACCATGTGAAGACCGGGGCACCGCTCACCACAGGCGGC
The DNA here is from genome assembly GCA_046349175.1 of Hyphomicrobiales bacterium. Taxonomy (GTDB): domain Bacteria; phylum Pseudomonadota; class Alphaproteobacteria; order Rhizobiales; family Aestuariivirgaceae; genus Aestuariivirga. The sequence continues at coordinate 165,431 of JAXMCS010000001.1, forward strand.
ATCGAAAAGATGTCGAAGTCCAAGAAGAACGTGGTGGACCCCGATACAATCATCGAGGCCTATGGTGCGGATACGGCCCGCTGGTTCATGCTGTCGGACACGCCGCCGGAACGGGACATTGAGTGGACCGACGCCGGGGCGAACGGGGCCTGGAAATTCACCCAGCGCCTTTGGCGTATCGTCAACGAGGCGTCTGGTCTGACTGGAGACACGGGGTCTGAGGGGCCGGCACTGGCCTTGCGCCAGGCCATTCACCGCTGCATTGCAGCAGTGACGGATGATCTTTCAAACCTGCGCTTCAACCGGGCCATTTCCCGTATCTATGAACTGTCCAACACACTGGGGGCAGCGCTGCAGCGCGAGGGTCGGACGCCCACGGAAGATGCAGCGATTCGTGAGGGCGCTGAGGCCATGGTGTTGCTTTTTGCGCCCATGATGCCCCATCTGGCGGAGGAGTGCTGGCAGGTTCTGGGCCATGCGGAAGCGGTGGTGGACACGCCCTGGCCCAAAGCTGACGCTGCGTTGGTGGCCGTGGATGAAGTGACGATGGCAATTCAGGTCAATGGCAAACGCCGGGATGAAATCAAGGTTGCCAAAGGCGCCGGAAAAGCCGAACTTGAGGCTCTGGTGCTTGCCCTTCCTGCGGTGGTGCGGGCCCTGGATGGGAAGCCGGTGAGCAAGTTCATTGTGGTGCCGGACAGGATTGTGAACATAGTGTGCGCCGGATGAAGACACGCCTGAGCATATGTCTGGTCATAGCGGGGCTCGGCCTGGGCGGCTGCAGCTATCACCCGCTTTATGCGAAGCCGGACTCCGGATCGAATGTTGCGTCGGCGCTGTCGGATGTCGGCGTGCCGCCTCTGTCCACGCGCGCCGGGCAATTGGTGCGCAATGGCCTGCTGTCAGGCATGGGCGGCGGCAACGGCAGCCGTTATACCCTCAACCTCACAGTCACCGAGAAGTCATCGCTTGTGTCTTCGATTTCGAAGAGTGTGGTTGACCGCCATCGCTATCGCCTGACCGTCGAATATGTTTTGCTGGAGTCGGCGTCCGGCCGGGAGCTGAGCAACGGCAAGACTTTCTCCGTTGTGGGTTATGACACCGTGCAGGAACCCGTTGCCGATTTGCAGGCTGCAGAGACGGCCCGCGAGCGTGCTGCCGGTGAAGTTGCGCAGGATTTGCGCACGCGCATTTCGGCTTATTTTTCCACGCACGGCTAAGTCCCTTGGCTGTCATCCGGCAGGAAGAACTTTCAGGGCTTTTTTCCTGCAAGACCTTGCCGCAGGCCGTGCTGGTGTATGGCTCTGAAGAGGCACTGGTTGGCAATGTCATTCATGGCTTGGCAGAGGCGGCCAGGAAGCGCGGCGAGGTGATTCGTTTTTCCGGCGAACAGTTGCGCCAGGATGGCGCGGCCCTGGATGAGGCTTTGCGCAGTAAGTCTTTTTTTGCAGATGGAACAACGGTTTTTGTTTCAGGATCGGGTGATGGGCTTGTCAGCACCCTGCAGGCAGCCTTGACGGGCGGCGGCCTGAACCCCTTGGTCTTGTCGGCGGGCAACCTGTCGAAGACTTCGGCCTTGCGCCAGATGTTTGAGACGGGTGGGGGTTTTCTCTGTTGTCCCATCTATGAGGAATCAGCAGGCGTTGTGCTGGCCCGCGCTGAACAACGGTTGAAGGACCTTGGATTGGTGCTGGAGGCAGAGGCGCGGAGCGTGTTCCTGCAGATGTGGGGTTCGGAACCGGCTTTCCTGATGTCCGAGGCTGAGAAGCTGGCGCTCTACTGTCATGGTCAGACATCGGTTTCAGCCGAAGATGTTGCGGCCTGTGGCGGTCAGGCCGTCACTGGAGAAGAGACTGTCTTGCTCGATGCGGCGCTGGGTGGCGATGTCGTGGGTGTTGAAGGGCTGTGCCAGAAAATGGAAGAGGCTGAGTTGAAGGCCTCTCTGTTCATATTGCTGGCGCAGCTTGCGACGCTGGCCAACCTGCGGGCGGAGGCTGATCGCAGTGGCAGTGTGGAGGGGGCCATCCGCACCGCCCGCCCGCCTGTTTTTTTCCGCCGCCAGCCTGTCTTGGCACGTCAGTTGAAGATTTGGGCGCTTCCCGCACTTCTTGAGGCGCAGATGGACCTTGAGAGAACGCAGCTGGAATCGCGGCAGCGGCCGGATGTCAGCCGCAATCTTGTGGAGCGCTTGTTCTTTCGTTTGGCCTCCGAGGCCCGGCGCAGGGGCGGCTGAAAGGGTTGGAGTTGCGTCAGTCCGCCTTGGTGAGACGGCGCACCAGATCTTCGAGTTGCTCGAGGGACTTGTAGGAGAGAACAAGTTCGCCCTTGCCGCCGCGATGCTTGATGGAGGCGGCGAGGCCAAGGCTGTCGCTCAGGGTTTTTTCCAACGCGCGGGTATCCGCGTCTTTTTCCTTGGTGGTGGCCTTTTTCACCTTCTGGGTGGGCGTGTCACGGCTGATGTCTTCGGCCTGGCGCACGGTGAGGCCAAGCTTGATGATGCGCTCGGCCAATTCTTGCGGATTGTCAGTGGCGACAATGGCCCGGGCGTGACCAGCTGAAAGCGTGCCATCCTCAAGATGCTTCAGAACTGTTTCCGGCAGGTTTTGCAGGCGCAGTGTGTTGGCGATATGGCTGCGGCTCTTGCCGACGGAGTCCGCCAGTTGTTGCTGCGTATAGCTATATTGGTCGATCAGCTGCTTGTAGGCCTTCGCCTCTTCCAGTGGATTGAGGTCCGCACGCTGGACGTTTTCGATGAGGGCGATTTCCAGTGTCTGTCGGTCGTCCAATTCGCGGATGAGCACTGGCACGTCATGGATGGAAGCCCGTTGCGAGGCCCGCCAGCGCCGCTCGCCAGCAACGATTTCATAGGTTCCATTGCCATGGGGCCGCACCACGATGGGCTGGAGCAAACCCTTGTCACGGATGGAGGCAGCGAGTGATTCGATGTCTTCCTCCGCGAAGTGCTTGCGCGGATTGTTGGGATTGGGAACGATGTGCTCGATGGGCACATGGCGCAGCGTCTTCACATCTTCAGTGAAGGTATCCTCAGCGACATCATCGCCGATCAGGGCGGCGAGGCCGCGGCCAAGGCGGCGTTTCTGCTGGAGCTGGGTCATTGATTAAAATCCTGATATAGAAATATAGTTATTCGACTTAGGCTGCGCGCAGTTGCCGCTCGCGCAGGATCACTTCCGAAGCCAGCTTGATATAGGCCTGTGAGCCAGAGCAATCGTGGTCATACAGCAGCACAGGCCGGCCATGGGAAGGTGCTTCGGAAACCCGCACATTGCGGGGAATAATGGTCTCATAGACCTTGCTGCCAAGGACGCTGCGCACATCCTGCGCCACCTGCTCCGAGAGCGAGTTGCGTCGGTCGAACATGGTGAGCACCACGCCTTGGATGATGAGCTTGGAATTGAGCGTGGACTTGACGCGCTCCACGGTTTTCAGGAGCTGGCTCAGGCCTTCCAGTGCAAAGAATTCACACTGCAGTGGCACGAGGATGGCGTCAGCCGCCGCCAGTGAATTGATGGTCAGGAGATTGAGGGACGGCGGGCAATCGACAAGAATGTAGTCGTAATGCTGCTCCGTGGCGGCAAGCTGCTTGATGGCGTCCTGAAGCCGGTAGGTCTTGCGATCGAGGTCCGCCAATTCCAGTTCGGCTCCGAGCAGGTCAATTGTTGCGGGGGCGCAATGAAGATTGGGTATTCCACTGTCCTTGATGATGGAAACCAGCGGGATTTCGCCGATCAGCACATGATATGTGGATTTCTGGCTGTTGCCGTGGGGAATGCCGAGACCTGTGCTGGCATTGCCCTGCGGGTCAAGATCGATCACCAGAACCTTTTCGCCGATGGCGGCCAGCGCCGTGCCAAGGTTGATGGCGGTTGTCGTCTTGCCCACCCCACCTTTCTGGTTAGCGATGGCCAGAACCCGTGGTGTATCCGCTTGAATGTTCGACACGCCAGACCTCCTCGACTTCAAGTATGGCCGCTTGCGAATCGGTAATACTTGGATGCCGTTTGGTCTTGATTCTCCAGTATTTTGCCGTCTGGGTCAATTCACTGTCGAGATCTTGCCCCTTGTGGAAAAAGCCATGTGCCCCCTGCGCCAGAAGCGGCGCAGACCAGTCGATCAAGAGAGGCAGGGGCGCGAGCGCCCGGGCTGTCACGGCCTGCACGGCAGGAGCCGCGTCCTGGAAGGCCGATTCCAGCCGCACCACATGGACTGTTCCTGCCGCTTGCGACTGCCGCAGGGCCTCCCGCAGGAAGGCAGCCTTCTTGGCATTTGACTCGTAGATGTGAACATGGGCACCGGTGGCAATGGCGGTGGGAATGGCCGGAAACCCGCTGCCAGACCCCAGATCAGCAAAGGCTTTCAACCCCGCGGGCAGAAGCGGCACCAGCTGCAGGCTGTCCAAGACATGGCGGGTCCAGATGTCTTCGAGACTGGCATGGGAGACGAGATTGATGCGCGCCTGCCACTGACGCAGCAAACCAACAAAGCCCTCCACCCGCACCCATGATTCACGTGAAACACCGAGGCTCGCCGCCAGAGCTGCGGCAGCGTCTTGCGACAGGATCATGCCGCCCCCGCCTTCGGCGCCTGTTTCCGGATGGCCACCAGAACACTCGAAAGTGCGGCCGGCGTCATGCCGTCGATCCGCGTGGCCTGCCCGAGTGTGGCGGGGCGCACCCGGCTCAGCTTCTGCTGTAGCTCGGCGGACAGGCCGGGCACGGCCCGGTAATCTAGCGTCGTGGGTATGGGGTAATGCTCTTCGCTGCGGAACATGGCGATTTCCGCCTTCTGGCGGTCGGCATAGCCTGAATAGAGCGCATCCGCCTCGAGCACCTGCCGCACCCAGTCCGGCAGATTAGCAAGTGCGGGCCAAAGGCTCGCCAACTGGCTGAAACTGACATCCGGCATGGCAAGCAGCTGCAAGGCGCTGCGGCGCTGGCCATCTTGGTTGACCTTCAGGCCGGCCTTCAGGGCCTCAGACGAAGTGAGCGAGAGGCTGGCGGCAAGCTGCCGGGCCGCCAACAGAACCTGCTGGCGCTCCGCAAAGACTGTGCTCGGGCGGGACCGGCAATGCCAAGGGCAATGGCCTTGGGTGTGAGCCTTTCATCGGCATTATCTGCCCGCAGTGTCAGCCGGTACTCGGCCCGGCTCGTGAACATGCGATAGGGTTCGCTCACACCCCGTGTGACCAGATCGTCGATCATCACCCCGAGATAGCCATCGGCCCGGTCGAAATGGGCGGGGTCACTTCCGGCGGCGTGGCGGGCCGCATTGAGCCCGGCCACAAGGCCCTGCGCCGCGGCCTCCTCGTAACCCGTTGTGCCATTGATTTGTCCGGCCAGGAAAAGCCCCCGGCAGGACTTCACGGCAAGGCCATGGTCCAGTTCGGTGGGGTCCACATGGTCATACTCAATGGCATAGCCCGGTCGGAGGATGCGAACCGTTTCAATCCACGGATGGAGTGGATGAAGGCCTCCTGCACGTCCTCGGGCAGCGAGGTTGAAATGCCGTTGGGATAGACCGTGTCATCATCCAGGCCTTCCGGCTCAAGAAAATCTGGTGTGAACTTCGGTCAGCGAAGCGATGTACCTTGTCTTCGATGGAGGGGCAGTAGCGTGGGCCGACGCCGCTGATCTGTCCCGAGAAGAGCGGCGAGCGGGTGATGTTGTTGCGGATGATGGCGTGGGTCCGCTCATCGGTTTCCGTGATGAAGCAACTCACCTGCGGCGTGGTGATCTTGGCCGTGAGCATGGAGAAGGGTTCGGGCGGATCATCGCCCTTCTGCTCTTCCAGACGATCCCAGGCGATGGTCTTTCCATCAAGCCGGGCTGGGGTGCCGGTTTTCAGGCGGCCGAGGCGCAAACCGAACGAGGTGAGCCGCTCCGAAATGCCCAGCGCCGCAGGATCGCCCACGCGGCCTGCAGGATAGGTCGTTGTGCCGATGTGGATGAGACCGTTGAGGAAGGTGCCCGTGGTCAGGACAACCGCGGCAGCTTCAAGACGGCGGCCATCGCGCAAGTGCAACGCCCTGCACATGGTGATTGCTGGCAACAAGATCATTCACCGCGCCTTCCACGACCTCAAGGTTCGCAGTCGCGCTGATGGCGGCCTGCATGGCCTGCCGGTAAAGCTTGCGGTCGGCCTGGGCTCGGGGGCCCCGCACGGCGGGTCCTTGGAGCGGTTAAGCATGCGGAACTGTATGCCGGCCGCATCGGCCACGCGTCCCATCAACCCATCGAGCGCATCCACTTCACGCACGAGATGGCCCTTGCCCAATCCGCCGATGGCGGGGTTGCACGACATTTCTCCCACAGAGGAGAAGCGATGCGTGACCAGTGCCGTGCGGGCCCCAGTCCGTGCCGCCGCCGCCGCCGCTTCACATCCCGCATGGCCGCCACCAACAACAATGACATCAAACTTCATGGACTCGCCATTCATTCCGTTGACGGATCATTCCGCCCTTCATCCGTTTCACGTGAAACATCATTTGCCGATGCAAAACTCGCCAAAGATCGCGCCCAGCACATCTTCGCTGCCCATCTTCCCGGTCACGCCCGAAAGAGCTTGCGCGGCTCGCCTCATATCATCAGCAGCCAGTTCGAGTCTCGCACCATCCAACTGTGCCGCGCGATCCAGCCACAAGAGGCATTGCTCCACCGCTGCACGGTGCCGTTCCTGCACCACCACTGCATGTTCTGGCAACTCGTTTCGCGAACGAATCAAAGACTCCAATTGACTGCGGAACTCGTCCAAGCCCTGACACGCCAAGACCGAAATCCTTAACGCCCCGTCGCCTCTCTTAAGACTATCTTCACCATAGAGATCAGACTTCGAAATTACCAGAAGATCGGGACTACGCGGTGGCGCAACAATTGGACTGCCGACCGCCTGAACCCAGACCAGAATGTCTGCATCCTGTGCGGCCAACGTGCTCCGCCGCATGCCCTCATCTTCTATGGCATCGCCAGACGAATCCCGGAAACCCGCCGTATCCGAAATGGAAACAGCCTGACCCGCAATAAGGAGCGGGGCCTCCACCACATCCCGCGTCGTGCCGGCGACAGCAGAGACAATCGCAGCCTCACGTCCAACCAGCCAGTTGAGCAGCGACGATTTCCCCGCATTCGCCGGACCGGCGATCACCACCCGCACACCACGCCTCACCGCTGCGGCCCTTCCGGCCATGGCGAGGCCCTCCCGCAACGACGCGGCCAGACGGGCAATCTCCGCCCCCGCATCCGCTGCAGCCCCTTCACCCACATCGCCCTCGTCAGAAAAATCGATCGCCGCTTCCAGTAGCGCCAGAGCTCGCAATGCCGACGACCGCCACGCCTCATACTGTCCGCTTGCCTCACCCAGAAACTGCCGCATAGCCAAACGCAACTGCCCTGGCGTTTCTGCCGCAAGCGCATCCGCAAGACCTTCCACCTGAAGAAGGTCCATGCGGCCGTTGAGAAAAGCACGGCGTGTGAATTCACCGGGTTCAGCCAAGCTAAACGCGGGCACTGACGCCAACTCCCGCAACAGCTGCTCCACAATGACAGGACTTCCATGAACATGCAGTTCGGCAACATTTTCACCCGTCGCAGAATGGGGTGCCGGAAACCACAGCAGCAAAGCCTGATCGATCAAGTCCCCGCCCCGGCTCCTGAGGTCTGCAACCCTGGCCATGCGCGCTGGCGGTTGCCCGCTCTGAAACAGGGAAAAAGCCGCGGCTGCGTCTGGGCCGCTGACGCGCACCACGGCAATTCCGGCCCTACCGGCACCGGAACTCAACGCAAAAATGGTGTCAGGCTGGGTCATTACGGAATCGAATCGAAACTGATCCGAATCCGCCGGATCAGGCATTCATGGAGTCGAAGAAATCGCCATTCGTCTTGGTCTGCCGCAGCTTGTCCAGCAGGAATTCGATGGCGTCAACCGTTCCCATGGGATTGAGAATACGGCGCAGCACATAGGTCTTCTTCAACGTGTCGGCCTTCACCAGCAGTTCTTCCTTGCGGGTGCCGGAGCGCAGAATGTCGATCGACGGGAACACACGCTTGTCTGCCACCTTGCGGTCAAGGATGATTTCCGAGTTGCCCGTGCCCTTGAACTCTTCGAAGATCACTTCATCCATACGGCTGCCCGTATCAATGAGAGCCGTCGCGATGATCGTCAGTGAGCCGCCCTGTTCGATGTTGCGGGCCGCACCAAAGAAGCGCTTGGGCCGTTGCAGGGCATTGGCATCCACACCACCCGTCAACACCTTGCCCGATGACGGCACCACCGTATTGTAGGCCCGGCCAAGACGCGTAATCGAATCAAGCAGAATGACCACATCCCGTTTGTGCTCCACCAGCCGCTTCGCCTTCTCGATCACCATCTCGGCCACTTGAACGTGGCGCGAAGCCGGCTCGTCGAAGGTGGAGGAAATGACCTCACCCTTCACCGAACGCTGCATATCCGTCACTTCTTCCGGCCGCTCGTCAATGAGCAGAACGATGAGATAGCATTCCGGATGGTTGGTGGTGATGGAGTGCGCGATGTTCTGCAACAGCACGGTCTTGCCGGTGCGCGGCGGAGCGACAATAAGCCCGCGCTGACCTTTGCCCAACGGCGCCACAATGTCGATCACCCGTGGCGAGAAGTCCTTCCGCGTAGGGTCGTTGATTTCCATCTCCAGCCGCTGGTCCGGATAGAGCGGCGTCAAATTGTCGAAATGGACCTTGTGCTTGACCTTTTCGGGGTCCTCGAAATTGATGGAGTTGACCTTCACCAGCGAGAAATAGCGCTCACCGTCCTTGGGGCTTCTGATCTGGCCTTCCACCGTGTCGCCGGTGCGCAGGGCAAACTTGCGGATCTGGCTCGGCCCCACATAGATGTCGTCCGGTCCAGGCAGATAATTGGCAGCGGGCGAGCGCAGGAACCCAAAGCCGTCCTGCAGCACTTCCACCACGCCTTCGCCGTTGATCTCAACGCCCTTGTTGGCAAGGTTCTTGAGGATCGTGAACATCAGCTCCTGCATGCGGAGCGCGCTGGCGTTCTCAACCTCAAGATCTTCGGCAAGTGTGACCAGCTCCGCCGCAGATTTCTGCTTCAAGGTGGAGAGCTTGATCTCCTTCAATTCAGTCCAATTGGTCATGACTCAGGCTTTATGCAATTTTTGGAGGACACCCGCAGAGCCGCGCATCGGCAGCCATGACTCAGGTGTTTGAGAGGAGGGATTCGAGGACTGGGCCCCGAAAGGTGAGAGGCTCATACCACCATGGGCCTGTCCTGTGAAGATGCTGCCTTCAAAATGGCCGGACAACCACTGCGACAACAATGACCACCAGCAGCAACGTCGGCACTTCGTTCAGAATCCTGAAGTAACGCCCGCTTTTCGATCGTTTCCCGATGGCAAACTGGTTCTGGAAGCCCTCAAGCATGCCATGAACCACAAACATGCCCACAACCGCAGCCAGCTTCAGCCAAAGCCATGCGGGAACAGGCCACAGCACCAGCACATGGATCAGGCCAAGCCCACTCAACAGCGCAACCAGTGCCGCGGGCCGCATGATCGCCTTGATCAGCCGCCGCTCCATCACCTTGAAGGTTTCGTCGCTTTCCGAACCCGGTGCCACATCAGAGTGGTAGACAAAAAGCCGCGGCAGATAAAACATCCCCGCCATCCAGGAGAACACCGCCAAGAGGTGGATCACCTTCAGGGTTGCATACATCTCAGGCCGCCCCGTCTACCACCCGGATCACCGACAACAACTCCGCCACATGTTCGGGCGGCGTCGTCTGCAAGATACCATGACCCAGATTGAAAATATGCCGCTCTTTAGGAAGCGCCGCGCACAACGCCTGGGCCGCCTCCGCCATCTCCCTGCCACCCGTCACCAGCAATTCAGGCGCGAGATTACCCTGCACCGCCACATGGTGCGGCAATTGATGCAACAGGGCCAGCATGTCGTGCCCTTGTTCCACACTGACAGCATTGGCCCCCACCGCCCGGCATAAGTCATTGTGATCCGCGCCAATCCCCCGGCCAAAGACGATGACCGGAACATCAGGCCTCTTCGCCCGTACACCTTCGATGATGGCCCTGATGGGTGCCTTCACCCAGCGTTCCCGTCCCGCCGCGTTGAGGTCTCCCGCCCAACTGTCAAAAATCTGCAGAACCTGCGCCCCGGCTTCAATCTGCATCAACAGATAGTCTGTTGATACCGACACCAAAGCGCCGATCAAGGCTTCAAACCAGGCCTCACCCTGTTCGGCCACGGCAACAGCCTTGCTGCGGCAAGCGCCCTTGCCCTGAACCATATAACTGGCAACCGTCCAGGGGGCGCCACAGAACCCGATCAACACCTTCTCTGGCGGCAAACCCTGCCTCACCTTCCGCAACGTCTCACAAACCGCCTCAAACTGCCGTGCGCCTCTGCCGTCACCGAGCGCCCGCACGGCCTCCATGTCCGTCACTTCCTGCAGGAGCGGCCCCTCATTCTCCTTGAATTCCACCCGGCATCCCATGGCATCCGGAACCACCAGAATGTCGGCAAAGACAATGGCCGCGTCCAGATCAAAACGCCGCAAAGGCTGAAGCGTCACTTCGGCAGCGAGATCGGGCGCGTAACACAGATTGAGAAAAGACCCGGCCTTGGCGCGCACCTCACGGTATTCCGGCAGATAGCGCCCCGCCTGCCGCATCAGCCACACGGGCCTCCGTTCAGGTCTGCGTCCACTCAAGACATCCAGAAGGGCACTGCTCATCGCGCATCCCGTAGTAGTTAATAAAGAATGAAGGGAGTCTGTTGACTCTGTTGGCCTGTGGACATCGTGGATTACGCGGACAAATGCAAGCTGGAGCCGCGCAACCGCGGCGAAATCACACTTTCTTAACCAATCTCCTCTGCCTCCCGGGCGGGAAAACATCGCCCCCCTGTCACCAGCCTACGGCCAGACCACGCCAACCCGCATCTTCAGCAAGCTCTTTCCCCCATTTTCTTCCGGCCTTTTCCACATGCCTACTGGGGAAAACTCCCGCTTGCCTCCACCGCGCCACTTGGCGCAGATGGCACCATGCTCAAGGCTTGTGTCATTGGCCATCCCGTCAGCCACTCCCGGTCGCCGCTCATACACAACACGTGGCTGCGCCAGCTTGGGATTGACGGACTCTATGAAAGACAGGATGTGGCACCGCAAGACTTGAGCAGCTTTATATCATCGCTCTCGACGTCGTCCTATGCTGGCTGCAATGTCACCCTGCCTCACAAGGAAGTGGTTGCCGGCCTCGTGGATGTTCCCGACGAGCGGGTGGCCCGAACGGGGTCCGCCAACACCCTCTTCAAGCGCGACGGAAAGATCTGTGCCACGACAACCGATGGTGAGGGCTTTGTGCAAAACGTCCTCTGGCGCAATCCCGGCTTCAGCTTTTCGGGGTCTCACGTCACCATTCTTGGCGCTGGCGGGTCGAGCCGCGCCATCATCGACGAATTGCTGCTACGAGGGGTCGACCGTATCTCCCTCGTCAACCGCACCCTGTCCCGTGCCGAAGACCTCGCAAACCTCTTCGGACCAAAAGTCAAAGCTCTAGCCCTCGATCAGGTGAAGGAGGCGTTGCCCACCGCTGACCTTCTGGTCAACACCACCAGCGCCGGTATCGCGAGCACCGACGATTTCGCCATTGATCTTTCCGCCCTCAAGCCCGCCGCCACCGTGGCTGACATCAACTATGTGCCATTGATCACGCCGTTTCTCCAGCGCGCCAGCGCCGCGGGCCATGTGATCGTGCCCGGCCTCGGCATGCTGCTCCACCAGGCCGTCACAGGATTTGAACTGTGGTTCGGCCAGCGCCCACCCGTGACCGAAGACCTCTACAACCTCGTGGCCGCCGATATCACCGGCACTGGCAAACCATGATCACGGTCGGGCTCACAGGCTCCATTGCCTCGGGCAAGAGCGAAGTCAGCCGCATTCTCATGGCCCAGGGCGTCCCGGTCTTTGACAGCGATGCCGAGGTCCATGATTTCTACCAGAGCGAAGAAGCTGCACGACTTCTCGCATCCGTTGCCCCGGCAGCCTGCGGAGTGCATGGCGTTGATCGCGCCGTTCTCGCCGCGCTTGTGAAGGCCAATCCCGCCCTGCTGCCCCGGATAGAATCCCTCGTTCATCCACTGCTGGCCAGCCGACGCAAGCATTTTATCGCGAGCCAAAGTCACAATCCTGCTGGCATTATTGTCATCGATGCTCCACTTCTCTTTGAAGCTGGCCTTGACAAGGAGGTGGATGTCACGGTCGTGGTTTCAGCACCGGAACAGCTCCGCCGGGCGCGCGCCCTCGCACGGCCCAGCATGGATGCAGAAAAACTCGCCGTCATCGAGGGCCGCCAGCTCACGGATGCCGAAAAGCGGATGCGCGCATCATTTGTCATTGAAAACCACGGAAGCCTCGAAGATCTCCAACATGAGGTGCGGCGTGTGCTTGCTAAAATCCGGGAGAACCGTTCATGACGCGGGAAATCGTTTTGGATACCGAAACAACGGGCATTTCCCCGGCGGAAGGCCACCGCGTTGTCGAAATTGGCGCGGTGGAGCTCATCAACCATTTGCCATCCGGCCAGACCTTTCACGCCTATATCAATCCGGAACGCGACATGCCGAAGGAGGCTGAGGCCGTGCATGGCCTGTCCTCGGCCTTCCTTAAGGACAAGCCCCTGTTCAAGGACGTTGCCCGGCAGTTTCAAGACTTCATCGCCGGTGACATGCTGGTCATCCACAACGCCTCGTTCGACGTCGGTTTTCTCAATGCCGAATTATCCTATCTCGATCAGCCATTGATTGAATTTGGGCGCGTCACCGATACACTGGCGCTGGCCCGCCGCCGCCACCCCATGGCGTCAAACAGCCTCGACGCCCTGTGCCGCCGCTACGGCATCGACAATTCCAGGCGAACCAAGCATGGCGCACTACTTGATGCGGAACTTCTGGCGGAAGTCTATCTTGAACTCATCGGTGGCCGCCAGGTTGGCCTCGAACTCTTCAACGAGACAAAAAAGCCGAAGACCACCGTTGTCATGTCACGGGGCGCGGCCATGGCTGCCAGATCACGGCCGGAAGCCCTGCCGCCCCGGCTGACAGAGGATGAGCGGCAGGCTCATGCCGCTCTGATCAAGGGGTTGGGGCCTGCCGCGCTCTGGAAACTGGACGAAGAAGGCACGGCAAGCGAGTGATAAAATCAGGCCTGGCCCTGCGCTGGCTGCTTCATCCGCTGCTGGTACATGGCAAGGAAGTCGATGGGATCGAGCATCAAGGGTGGGAAGCCGCCATTGCGCGTGGCATCAGCCATGATCTGCCGTGCGAAGGGAAAGAGCATGCGCGGGCATTCGATGAGAACCGCGGGATGCAGTGAATTCTGCGGGAAATTCTCCATGCGGAAAATGCCGGCATAAAGCAGCTCTGCCGCAAAGATCACCTTGCCACCGCTGGTCGCCTTGGCGTCCAGGTGAAGTTCCACTTCGAAGTCGCTTTGCCCGAGATTGCGGGCATTCACATTAACGGCGATGTTGATATCGGGCTGGGCCTGTTGAGGTGCGAGCGAACCCGGCGCATTGGGGTTCTCGAAGCTCAGGTCCTTGAGATATTGTCCCACGATCCGCATGCTGGGCTGGCCGGACGGCTGCGCAGGCATCGCCGCACCACCATCGGCAACCGGCATGGGTTGCTGTTCGACAGCAACCTTGGCCGCCGCCTTGGGCGCTGGCTTTTCGGCGGGCTTGGCCGCAGCGGGTTTGGCGGTTTTCGTCGTCTTGGCCATTGATCTGTTTCCTTGCCGTAAGGGATGCCTGCGGGAGTGCACAGGCGGTATCATGCGGCCCGCTGATTTTCAACGGAAATGCCGCCCATCCGACTACCAGTAACTGCCCCTTTCAGCCCGGCGGTGAATTACCTATATCCCTTGAGACGTATCCGCAGTGTCAAACAAGACAGGGTCCAGCCCCCGTGCAAATCTTTGATCCCCTCAACCTCTTTTTCTTGGCCATTGTCGCCATCGTGATCTGGCGGTTTGCTGGCGTTCTGGGGCAGCGCGAGCCCGGGCCGCGTCGCAGCGATCCTATCGCATCCGAATCGATTCCCTCGCCAACCGGCAGATCGGCTGCTGATCGCGAAGCAGCCCCACCCGCCGACCCGGTGAGCCTTGCGGAGGCTGAAAAACTGCGCAAGGCCATGCCGTCCTTTGATGTTCAGTCATTTCTGCAGGGTGCCGAGTTGGCCTATGAGGAAATTCTTTCCGCCTTCGCGGCGGGAGAGCTTGGCCGGGTGAAGCGCCTGCTGGATGACAACGTTTACCGGTCCTTCGCAGACGCCATTGCGCAAAGAAAGGCTAATGGTGAGCGGATGCTGTTCCAGCTGGTGAAGGTCAATGAGTGCAAATTGCTACGCTCCGCCATCGTCAACAACCAGGCGAACGTGACCGTGAATTTCGTCAGCGAAATGATTTTTGAAACAACAGCGGCTGCAGCGTCAGACACTCCGCCCTCGCCGCGCCGCGTGGCCGATACCTGGCAGTTTGAACGGGATCTCAAGTCCCGCGACCCGAACTGGAAACTCGTCGCCACGGAGGATGATATCGGCTAGGCCGCAGCCATGGCGGACCCGACAGACCATATCAGCCTTGTTCCAGCTGCACTGGAAGCCACGCCTCCCGGCGGGGATGAAGCCCTGAGGATACCCCTGCAGGCCTTTCAGCGTCAGGCCCGTGAAATTCTTGAGCGCGGTGCGGCCTTCCAGCGCCCAGTGCTGTTTGGCGGGCAGCGTGAGGACTGGCTCTCCGTCTGCAACGAGAGTCTGACCGCAGGATCCCCCAGCGCCTTTTTCCTGAAGGCTTTCCGGCCCTACCGGGTGCAGGACGAAAGTGATCAGAAAGGTCTCTTCACAGGCTATTTCGAGCCTGAAGCGGAAGGCAGCCGCGTGCCAACGGGCGAGTTCTGCGTTCCCATCTACCGCAAGCCCGCCGATCTCGTGGCACTTCCGGAACAGGCAGGAGAAGGGGCAGGGCTGCGCTACGGCCGGATGATCGACGGCAAAGCCGCCCCCTATTTGACCCGCGAGGAGATCGAAAAAGGTGCTCTTGCCGGGCGCGGGCTTGAGATCTGTTACCTGCGCAGCTGGGTCGATGCCTTCTTCATTCACATCCAGGGTTCGGGCCGCGTGCGCCTGCCTGATGGCAAGATCATCCGCCTGAGCTATGCGGCAAAATCCGGACTGCCCTACACCGGCATTGGCGCGGTGCTGGTTGGGCGCGGTGAACTGACCCGTGAAACCGCCTCCATGCAATCCCTCAAGGCCTGGATGGCGGCCCATGCTTATGAGGCTCGCGCCCTCATGTGGCACAACAAGTCATTCGTCTTCTTCCGGGAGATCGATGTCGCGGATGCCTCGCTCGGTGCCGTGGGGGCCGCAGGCGCAAATCTCACGCCCCTGCATTCCATGGCCGTAGACCGGTCCCTCTGGATGTTCGGCATGCCCGCCTGGATCGAGACGGCCTATCCGCCGGAATGCCGGAGGCCGGATCCCACCCTGAACCGCATGATGATTGCCCAGGACACGGGGTCCGCCATCAAGGGTGCCGTCCGTGGCGATTTCTATTGGGGCTGGGGTGATGAAGCAGCTCTCATTGCCGGCCACATGAAAAGCCCGGGCCGCATGACGGTACTCCTGCCCCATGCCGTCGCCCTGCGGCTTGGCTTGCCGCGATGACGGAAAAGCGGCCAGCTGGTCCCGAGACATCCCACGATATGACCTTGTGGGAAGCCGTCACCCGCACCGTCCGCCCTCTGGCGCGCCGCCACACGGCCATTCAGCGGAATGCCAGCAAGTCCCAGCAAAGTGCCGCAGGCCCAAAGCCAAAATCGGGGCCAAGATCAGGCGGTCATGCGCCAGACTTTCATCTCAAGCTCGTGCCCGCCCATCAGCATCACGCGCCGCCACCGCTTGCCAGCCTTGACCGCCGCTTCTCCCAGAAGCTTACCCGCGGCCAGATGGAACCTGACAATCGCATTGACCTGCATGGCATGAGCCTCGAACTGGCCCGCCTCAGGCTTCTCCATTTCATCGAGAAATGCCGTCAGGAGGGCGACCGGCTGGTTCTTGTCATCACCGGCAAGGGCAACTCGCCCTTTGGCCGCCACACCCTGCATGGCGCATCCCATTTCCAGGCCCCCGAGCGCGAGGGGCTCTTGCGCCGCGAGCTTCCCTACTGGCTTCAGGAAAGCCAGTTTCGCCTTCATGTGCATGGCTTCCAGCCTGCCCATCCACGTCATGGTGGGGGCGGGGCTTTTTATCTGGGCCTGCGCAAAAGCCTGGCCCATCACCGGGACATGGGCCCATGACGCCCTTCGGCGCAAAACTGCGCGCCTTGCGAGAGGAGCGCAACCTCACGCTCAAGGAAATGGCGCAGGCCGTCGGCGTGTCGAGTGCCTATCTCTCCGCCCTCGAACATGGGCGCCGGGGGCGCCCCTCCTGGTATCTGGTGCAACGCATCCTCGCCTACTTCAATGTGATCTGGGATGATGCTGAAGACATGCTGGCGCTCGCCCGCACCTCGCATCCGCGGGTGACTATCGACACATCGGGGCTGTCGCCAGATGCCACTTTGCTGGCCAACCTGCTGGCTGGAAAAATCGCGCGGCTGAGCCCGGAACAGATCAGCCGGCTTCTGGCGCTGCTCGAGGATGACCAGCGCTAGCGCAACCTGACGCCATCGCCTCATTTGGTCCAGAAAGGTGTGAAATAAGACCACCCCTTCCGGCCTGCAAACCGGCATGTTAGCCTCACTGCCAATCAAGAATAACATACAGGGAAGGTAACCATGGGCAGATTGACGACCCATGTCCTCGACACAAATCTGGGCAAGCCCGCAGCCGGACTCACCATTGAGCTCTGGCGCATGGATGGGCCGGAGCTGCTGATCAAGACCGTTGCCACCAACGCCGATGGCCGTGTCGACAAGCCATTGCTGGAAGGTGCTGAACTGAAAGCCGGCGTCTATGAACTCCGTTTCAATGTCGCGTCCTATCTGCGCACCTCGGGAGCAAGTCTGGCCGCCATCCCATTCCTTGATGTGGTGCCAATCCGCTTCGGCGTGGCCGATGGCAGCCAGCACTACCACGTTCCCTTGCTGGTCTCGGCCCACGGCTACGCGACTTACCGGGGCAGCTGAGCATGGCGAAAAACACCATCAGCTTTCTGCGGGCCGGGAAGATTGTTGAACACAAGGTCGCAAACCCCATGCAGACAGTGCTGGACTATCTCCGTCTGGAACGGCGCGAGACAGGCACCAAGGAAGGCTGCAATGAAGGGGATTGCGGCGCCTGCACCGTGGTGATCGGCCGCCTGCGCGATGGCAAGGTTCACTACGAAACCGCCAACAGCTGCATCATGCTCTTGCCGCATCTGCACGGCTGTGAGCTCATCACTGTAGATGATCTGTCCGCGGCGTCCCGCCTGCATCCTGTTCAGGATGCCTTTGTCCGGCACCATGCCTCGCAATGTGGCTTCTGCACGCCGGGCTTCGTCATGTCAGCCTTTTCGCTCTATCATGCGGACGCAGCGCCAGGGCGCGCCGCAATCCTCGATGCATTCGCTGGCAATCTGTGCCGCTGCACTGGCTATCGTCCGATCATCGCCGCCACGGAAGAAGCATGTGCCGGAAAGCCGGATGACGCCTGGTCGAGGCACGGCGATGGGATCATCGCCGAGCTGGCAAAACTCCAGGGCTCCGACGATGTTTTCTGTGGCGATGAGCAAGGCTTTGCCGCCATCCCCGCCAGTGAAGAAAGCCTTCTGCAACTCGCCGCAAAATACCCTGACGCCACGCTGGTGGGGGGTGGCACCGATGTGGGACTTTGGATCACCAAACAGCTGCGCCTGCTGCCGCGCATCATTTTCACCCACCGGGTGAGGCCACTTCACGCCGTGGGCGACCGCAAGGCCACGCTGTCGCTTGGTGCCGCAACAACCTATGCCGAAGCGGAATCGGCCTTGGGCGGGCTTGCCCCGGATGTGGGCGCGGTGATCCGGCGTATCGGCTCGCGCCAGGTGAGAAATCAGGGCACCATCGGCGGCAACATTGCCAATGGCTCGCCCATCGGTGACATGCCCCCCATGCTGATCGCCCTTGGCAGCCGCATCGTATTGCGCAGCAAGGATGCAAGCCGTGATATTCCTTTGGAAGATTTTTTCATCGCCTACGGCAAGCAGGACCGCAAGCCCGGTGAGATTCTCTGGCGCATCGACATTCCGAAGCCCCGCGAGAACGAGCGCTTCTTTGCCTACAAGCTCTCCAAGCGATTTGATCAGGATATTTCAGCTGTCATGGCCGGTTTCCGCTTCACCATTGCGGGCCGCAGCATTGCCTCAGCCGTGCTGGCCTTTGGCGGCATGGCAGCAACTCCCAAACGGGCCCGCAAGACGGAGGAGGCTTTGGGCGGTTTGCGGCTGGATGATGAAAGCAGCTGGGACAGCCGCATCGCGGTGCTGACCCAGGATTTCACGCCGCTGAGCGACATGCGGGCCTCCGCCGCCTATCGCCTTGAAGCGGCACAAGGCGTTTTGCGGAAGGCCCTGATGGAACTGGCAGGAAGCCAGGCCCAATCAACGCGGCTTGAGGCTGCAGGTGGAGCGGCGCAAACATGGCTGTGAGCAAGGCCAAGACCGGCGCATCCAGACTGCAGGCCCTGGCCGTTGTCGGCAAGCCGCTGGCCCATGAAAGTGCTGCCATGCATGTGCGTGGCAGCGCACCCTACATAGACGACCTTCCGGAACCCGAAGGCACATTGCATGTGGCCCCCGGCTATGCCCGCGAAGGGGCGCGGGGCCGCATCACGCGCGTCGATCTTTCCGCAGTCGAAGCCTATCCGGGCGTCATCTGTGTTCTCACGGCAGCCGATGTGCCCGGCATCAATGATTGCAGCCCATCGATCGGCGGTGATCCGGTTTTGGCCGATGGCGAGATCCTGTTCCACGGGCAGGTGGTTTTCGCTGTCGTGGCAATCACGCGTGAAATAGCCCGCCGCGCCGCCCGCCTGGGCAAGGTCGAGGTGGAACAGAAGCGCCCGTCCGTGACAGTGGAAGACGCCATTCGCGACCGCCGCGAGGATGTGCTGCCGGAATACAGCTTTGTGCGGAAGGATGCCGCTGCCGCCATCGCCAGCTCGGCCAACAGCCTGATCGATTCCTTCAGGATCGGCGGGCAGGAACATTTCTACCTCGAGGGACAGATTGCCCTTGCCATTCCCCAGGAAGCGGGAACCATGCTGGTGCACAGTTCCACCCAGCACCCATCCGAAGTGCAGCATTGCCTCGCCAAGGTTCTGGCCAAGCCGGAAGCCATGGTGGTCTGTGAATGCCGCCGCATGGGTGGTGGTTTCGGCGGCAAGGAAAGCCAGGCCGCCCAGTGGGCCTGTCTTGCCGCACTTGCTGCCGTGAAGACAGGAAAGCCCGCCAAGTGCCGTCTCGACCGGGATGACGACATGATCATGACGGGCAAGCGCCATGATTTCCGCGCCAGCTATGAGGCTGGATATGATGCCGACGGCCGTCTGACTGCTGTGAATGTGGAGCTTGATGCCCGCTGTGGCTGTTCCGCCGATCTCAGCCAGGGCGTCATTGACCGCACCATGTTCCATGCGGACAATGCCTATTACTACCCAGCCCTCCGCATCCACACCCGGCGCCTGCGCACCGACACGGTATCTAATACCGCCTTCCGCGGCTTCGGCGGCCCCCAGGGCATGCTCTTTGCGGAACGCCTGATGGAATCGATTGCGATGAAGACGGGCCGCGATGCTCTCGACGTGCGCAAGCGCAATTTCTATGGCCGGGGCCGGGACGTGACACCCTATGGCCAGCAGGTGACGGGCTCGACCCTTGTCAATCTTGTGAACCAGCTGGAAGAGACGAGCAACTATCGCGCCCGCCGCGAACGCATCGGCATCTACAACAGCCGCAATGGCGTTCTCCGCAAGGGCCTGTCGCTGGCCCCCGTGAAATTCGGCATCTCTTTCACCCTCACCCATCTCAATCAGGCAGGCGCGCTGGTGCTCGCCTACACGGATGGCTCTGTGCAGATCAACCACGGCGGCACGGAGATGGGGCAGGGCCTTTACACCAAGGTGGCCCAGGTTGTGGCGGAAGTCTTTGGCATTGCCATGGAGCAGGTGCGCGTCACGGCCACCACCACAGGCAAGGTGCCCAACACCTCGCCGACCGCTGCCTCCTCAGGGGCTGATCTCAACGGCATGGCGGCCAAGCGCGCCGCTGAAGAGGTGAAGGACAACATCGGCAACGTGCTGGCCCGCGAATGGAAAATTCCGAAGGCACGGCTTGTCTTCTCCAATGGTCAGGTGACCGCCGGCAACCGCGCCATGTCTTTTGCCGAGGCTTGCAAGAAAACCCATGCGGCCCGCCTGCCCCTGTCGGCCACGGGCTTCTATGCCACGCCCGATATTACCTGGGACCGGGCCAAGGCCCACGGCAGTCCCTTCTTCTATTTTGCCTATGGCGCGGCCTGCAGCGAGGTCACCATTGACACCATGACGGGCGAAATGGCGGTGGACCGGGTCGACATTTTGCATGACGCCGGCAAGTCCCTGAACCCGGTGCTCGACTTGGGTCAGGTGGAAGGCGCTTTCGTGCAAGGCATGGGCTGGCTCACGACGGAGGAGCTTGTCTATGACGCCGAAGGGCGGCTGCGCACCCATGCTCCGTCAACATACAAGATTCCCTGCGCGTCTGACGTGCCGGAGCAATTCAATGTCGCGCTCTTTGACTCACCGGGCAATGAGGTGGACACCGTGTTCCGCTCCAAGGCCGTGGGCGAACCGCCCTTGATGCTCGGCATTTCCGTCTGGACCGCCATCTTCAATGCTGTTGCCAGCATGGGCGAACGGGCCATTCCGGCGCTTGATGCCCCGGCAACCCCCGAGGCCATCCTCCATGCCGTGAAGAGTGTCAGGCCATGAGTTTCTGGACAGATGAGCGAGACATGCTGGAGCGGGGCGAACCATTGGCCCTCGTCCGCGTGGCGGAGGTTCAGGGCTCGGCACCACGCGAAGCGGGCGCGGTCATGGCGGTCACTTCCCGTGGCATTCTCGGAACGGTGGGCGGCGGCACGCTGGAATGGCGGGCCTGCGCCGCGGCGCAAAAGCTTCTGCAAGCCGGACGGGGCAGTGTGAGCCGCAGCTACGCCTTGGGGCCAGAGCTCGGCCAATGTTGCGGAGGCCGCGTGCGTCTGGAGACCCGCGTCTATGCACGCGAAGACCTTCCGCAATTCGACATGGCGGCCGAGGCAGCACAGGCGGTTAAGCGGCAAATCCTCCTCTTCGGCGCGGGTCATGTGGGCAGGGCTCTCGTTTTCATGCTCGCACAGAATGAATTTCCGGTTCTCTGGACCGATCCCCGCCCCGGGGCATTGCCGGCCCTTCTGCCTGAGAGCGTGACGGCAGGGCCCGCGACTGAGCCGATCTCGGCGCTTGCCCAGGCGCCTGAAGGGGCCATCGCCATGGTGATGACCCACTCCCATGATCTGGATCTGCGCATTGTCGACGCCGCATTGCGCCAGCCGCGCATCGCCAGGGTCGGGTTGATCGGAAGTGCCACCAAGAAGGGCCGCTTCCTCTCCCGCCTGCGCGAGGCTGGCGTCAGTGAAGCGGACATCGGCAAGTTGATCTGCCCCATTGGATTGGGCGGCATCAGCTCCAAGAAGCCGGCCGCCATCGCCGTTTCGGTGGCTGCCCAGATTTTGCAGCTAGACGAGAGCCTGCCAGCCGTGGAAACATGTCCGCAAAAGAATAAGGGCAGGGCGGCATCGTGAGCGGACAGAACGGTCAGGTTCCACTTCTCGAAGCGCGCAACGTCGTCAAGATTTTTGGCACCTTGCGGGCCAACGACTCTGTGACGCTGAAGATCATGCCGGGCTCCATTCACGCCTTTCTGGGTGAAAATGGCGCCGGCAAATCCACGCTCGTGAAGATGATCTACGGGGCGTTGCATCCCACTTCCGGCCAGTTCTTCTGGCAAGGCAGGGAAGTCGAAATCGCCAATCCCGCCGCCGCCCGCGCTCTCGGCATTGGAATGGTCTTCCAGCACTTCTCGCTGTTTGAGGCCCTGACAGTGGCCGAGAACATTGCCCTTGCCATGACCGGCCCATTTGATCTTGCGGCCCTGTCGGCCCGGATCAAGAAAGTCTCTGCCGACTATGGCCTGCCGCTGGAACCCACGGCCCTTGTCGCCGACCTCTCGGTGGGCGAGCGCCAGCGCATCGAAATTGTCCGCTGCCTGCTGCAGGAGCCGAAACTCCTGATCATGGATGAACCGACCTCCGTGCTCACACCCCAGGAGGCGGACCAGCTTTTCATAGTTCTCAAGCGGCTGGCCGCTGAGGGCTGTGCCGTCCTCTACATCAGCCACCGCCTGGAAGAAGTGAAGGTGCTGTGTGATGCGGCCACCATCCTACGCCATGGCAAGGTTGTGGGCGAAATCGATCCGCGCAAGGAAACGGCTGCGAGCCTGGCGCGCCTCATGGTGGGGGCGGACATTCATGCGATCAGGCCCTCTGTAGCGGCGTCAACGGATGCCATCCGCTTGGCGCTCAATGATTTGTCGCTGCCTGCCGATGGTCCCTTTGCCACGGCACTCTCCCACATTTCACTTGATGTCATGGCAGGCGAAGTTGTGGCCATTGCGGGCGTCGCCGGAAACGGCCAGGGTGAGTTGTTTGACGCCATATCTGGCGAACGCCTTGTGCCCGCCGCCGGCATGGTGATGATCGATGGCACGGCCATGGGCCGCAAGGGCATCAACGAGCGTCGGCGCCGCAATGTCAGCTTCGTTGCAGAAGAGCGCCTGGGGCACGGCGCGGTGCCTGGCCTGCCCCTGTCCTACAACATGATTCTCACGCGTCACCCCTTTGACAAGTCGATTGCATCGCGCGGCTTCGTCAACATGAAGGCTGCCGCCATTGCCCGTGAGCGCATCGTCAAGGCCTTTGACGTGCGCAAGGAAAGGCGGACCCGGAAGCCCGCGCCCTTTCTGGCGGCAACCTGCAGAAATTCGTGATGGGACGCGAACTGGACCGCAAGCCGGGCATCCTGGTCGTCAACCAACCCACCTGGGGTGTCGATGCAGGCGCCTCTGCCTCCATCCGCCAGGCCCTCATTGATTTGGCTCGAGGCGGTGCCGCGGTTCTGGTCATCAGTCAGGACCTGGATGAAATCTTCGAAATTGCCGACCGCATCGCGGTCATATCGCGTGGCCAACTGTCAGAGGCGCGTGCCGCGTCGGGTTTCACTCGCGAGGAAATCGGCCTGCTGATGGCGGGCTCGCACGAAAAGAAGGGCGAACGCCATGCTGTTCCGGCTTGAAAAGCGCGGCGAAGTCTCCCGTCTGATGACGGTCTTTTCGCCGGCCATTGCCGTTGTGCTTACCGTCATCACGGGGGCCATCATTTTTGCGCTGCTGGGCCAGCCGCCTCTGCAGGCCCTCTACACCTATTTCCTGGAACCGCTGAAATGGCTCTGGACCCAAAATCCCGATGATCTGTGGCAGCTCGAACAGCTTTGCGTGAAGGCAGCTCCCCTTGCCATGATCGGCTGCGGCCTCAGCGTCTGCTATCTCGCCAATGTCTGGAACATCGGCGCGGAAGGGCAGTTGACCGCAGGAGCCATTCTGGGCGGGGCCATCCCCGTCTTCTTTCCGCAATGGCAATCACCCACGGCGCTCATTTTGATGCTGGTCTTGGGCATGGTGGGCGGCATGATGCTGGCGGCCATTCCCGCCTTCCTCAAGAACCGTTTCAACGCCAGCGAAATTCTCACCAGCCTCATGCTGGTCTATGTGGCGCAGCTTCTGCTCGACTGGCTGGTGCGCGGACCGTGGCGCGATCCTGACGGCCATAATTTTCCGCAGACCGTTCCCTTTGCAGATTGGCAGGCCATGCCGGTCATTGCCGGAAGCGCCATTCACTTGGGCGTGCTGCTGGCCGTCATCGCCTGTTTGGCCCTGGCCCTGATGATGTCGCGCGCTCTCAAGGGGTTTGAATTAAAGGTGCTGGGGGCCGCCCCAAGGGCCGGCCGTTTCGCCGGATTCTCCAAAACTCGTGCCACATGGTTCTGCTTCATGCTGTCAGGGGCGCTGGCTGGCCTTGCAGGGATCTGCGAGGTGATGAGCACCGTGGGCCAGCTGCAACCTTCCATTTCGCCGGGTTATGGCTTTACGGCCATCATCGTCGCGTTTCTCGGCCGTCTCAATCCGCTGGGGGCTCTAGTGGCGGCGCTGGCGCTCGCCCTTACCTATCTCGGTGGCGAAGGGGCCCAGGTTGCGCTGGGCATATCCGACAAGATCGCCCGTGTCTTTCAGGGCATCCTGCTCTTTTACATTCTCGCCTGTGACACGCTCATACACTACCGCATTCAATTCCCCTTCCTGTCGAGCGGAAAGGCCGCGGCATGAGTGAACTTCTTTCCGTCATTCTCACCATCATGACCGCAGCGACGCCGTTGCTTTTGGCGGCGCTGGGAGAACTCGTGACCGAACGCTCGGGCGTCCTCAACCTTGGTGTTGAGGGCATGATGTCCATTGGCGCTGTTTCAGCATTTGCTGTCGCCTTCACCACAGGCTCACCCTACTTGGGCATTCTGGCGGCCATTGTGGCAGGCGTCCTCCTGTCATTGGTCTTTGCCTTCCTGACACTTGTGATGGTCTCAAACCAGGTGGCAACAGGCCTTGCTCTCACGCTGCTGGGGCTGGGGCTTTCTGCATTGATTGGCGAAAGCTTCGTGGGCCAACCCGGCGTGAAGCTGGACAAGCTGCATATCCCAGGCCTCAGTGACATTCCCTTCCTTGGCCCCATCATCTTCGGCCAGGATGTTCTCGTCTATTTCTCCCTCGCCCTCACGGCGGCCATTGCCTATGTGCTGACCCGCACGCGGATCGGGCTCGTAATCCGGGCGGTGGGTGACAATCATGGATCTGCCCACGCCCTGGGCTTCGGGGTCAACACGGTCAGGCTGGCCTGCATTGCCTTCGGCGGTGCTTGCGCCGGCCTTGGCGGCGGATACCTGTCGCTCGCCTACACGCCGCTGTGGATTGAAAACATGACGGCTGGCCGGGGCTGGATTGCCCTGGCCCTGGTTGTTTTCGGCTCCTGGATGCCCTACCGGCTGGCCATCGGGGCCTACCTCTTTGGCACTGTCATGATCCTGGGCTTTGCATTGCAGTCCAAGGGAGCGGGCATTCCCGCCCAGTTCCTTTCCTCGCTGCCCTATCTTGTGACAATTGCCGCACTGGTCGTAATATCGGCGCGGAGGTCCCGCAACCGGACCAACGCCCCCGCCTGTCTCGGCCAGTCTTTTGTGCCTGACAGGTAAGGACAGAATACAGCCCCGCCGGACCAGCAGCCACGGCGGGGCGTGAAGATCAAGGCTGAACAATGGGACAGAAACCCCACGTGCTGACAAGGAGCAACGAATGAAAAAGTGGTTGGCAATCTCTACGATCCTCGCCGCAGGCCTGATGGCCGGCACGGCCAATGCGGCCGACAAGTTCAAGGCCTGCTGGGTCTATGTGGGCCCCGTCGGCGACGGCGGTTACACCTACCAGCACGACCTGGGCCGCAAGGACGTTGAAAAGGAACTGGGCGACAAGGTTGAGACCAAGTATCTCGAGAATGTTCCCGAAGGCCCTGACGCTGAGCGCGCCATCGAGCGTCTCGCCCGCGAAGGCTGCAAGATCGTCTTCACCACCTCGTTCAGTTTCATGGACCCGACGATCAAGGTGGCCAAGAAGTTCCCGAAGGTCATCTTCGAACATGCAACCGGCTACAAGCAGGCTGACAATGTGGCGACCTACAACGCGCGCTTCTATGAAGGCCGCTACGTGATGGGCCAGATCGCCGCCAAGATGTCGAAGTCCGGCACAGCTGGCTACATCGTCTCCTTCCCGATTCCGGAAGTGGTGATGGGCATCAACTCCTTCATGCTGGGTGCCCAGTCGGTGAATCCCAACTTCAAGCTCAAGATCATCTGGGTGAACTCGTGGTTCGACCCCGGCAAGGAAGCGGACGCCGCCAAGGTGCTGCTTGGCCAGGGTGCCGACATCCTGACCCAGCACACGGACTCGCCCGCCGCCATGAAGATTGCCGAAGAGCAGGGCAAGCTCGCCTTCGGCCAGTCTTCCGACATGATCGCCTTTGGTCCCAAGGCTCAGCTCACCTCCAACACAGACAACTGGGGTCCCTACTACGTGCAGGAAGTGAAGGCCGCCATGGATGGCACCTGGAAGAGCCATGACGCATGGGACGGCATGGCCCAGGGCGCCGTCGTGCTCTCGCCCTTCACCAACATGCCGGATGACGTGAAGGCCATGGCCGAAAAATCCGTGGCTGACATCAAGTCTGGTGCGCTTCTGCCCTTCGGCGGCGTCATCACCAAGCAAGATGGCTCCACGGTTGGCGAAGCGGGCAAGTCGCTCTCTGACAAGGACCTCAACAGCATGAACTGGTATGTCAAGGGCATCGACGACAAGCTGCCCCAGTAAGCTGAACTGACATCAACGTGCCGGGTGTCAGTTGCTGACGCCCGGCATTTTTGCGGGATGGTACCGTGCTTGATCCGTTTGCTCTCGATTGGTTGAACCTTCTGGTCCGCTGGGGCCACCTGATTGCAGGCATCGCCTGGATCGGCACCTCATTCTATTTCATCGCCCTCGACATGATGTTGCAGGCCCGTCCCGGCCTTCCCGAAGGTGTGAAGGGTGAGGTCTGGGAGGTCCATGGCGGCGGCTTCTATCATGTGCAGAAATATCTTTCCGCCCCGCCTTCGCTTCCGGACCATCTCACGTGGTTCAAGTGGGAGGCCTATCTCACCTGGGTCACGGGCTTCCTGCTCATCATCATCCAGTACTACCTGCAGGCCTCGTCCTACCTGATTGATCCAGGCGTGATGGCACTCACGCAGCTTCAGGCCGTTGGCATTTCGCTCGCGGCCCTGCTCGGCGGCTGGCTCGTCTATAATGCGCTGTGCAAGTGGTTGGCCATTGACCATCCTGCCTGGCTTCTCGCGGCCCTGCTGCTGATGATCGTCGCGGCGGCCTATGGCTTCACCCATGTCTTCTCGGGCCGCGGTGCTTTCATCCATGTGGGCGCCTTCATCGGCACCATCATGGCCGCCAACGTCTTCATGGTCATCATTCCCAACCAGCGCATGATCGTGGCCAGCCTTCTCAAGAGCAGAAACACCCGACCCCCGTTTCGGCGCAGAGGGCAAGCAGCGTTCGTTGCACAACACCTATCTCACACTGCCTGTGCTCTTGATGATGGTGTCCAACCACTATGCATTCCTGACCTCGCATCCGCAAAGCTGGCTGCTCATCTGCCTCATTGTGGTGGGCGGCGCGGCGCTTCGCCATTTTCTGGTGCGCACAGAGGTGGGTGACAGCCAATCCGAAATCGCCTGGCTCCTTCCGGTCATTGGTGGCGTGCTGGGCCTCGCAATTTATCTCACGGCACAACCGGCGGCACCCGCCTTTACCGGAGTTGTCAGTGATGATGAGGCTCTCGGCATTGTGCAAAGCCGCTGCGTGGCCTGCCATGCGGCCAAGCCCACGGAGCCTGCCATCACTCAGGCACCCAAGGGCATCATGCTGGAAACCCTTGATGCTATGCGCCAGCACAAGGACCAGATCATCACTCAGGCCGTCGCCAACAAAGCCATGCCGCTGGGCAACAAGACAGGCATGACCGATGATGAACGCGCCAAGCTGGGTGCCTGGCTGGCCAAGCAATGATCAGTCTCGCAGCCGTCAATACCATGACTTCAGAGCAATTCGTGACCACCTTCGGCGACGTGGCCGAGCATTCCCCCTGGGTGGCGGAACAGGCCTTCAAACAGGCCCCTTTTTCATCCCGGGACCATCTGGTGGCAAGTTTTGAGGCGGCCCTCAATGCCGCGGACGCTGCCGCCCAACTGGCGCTGATCCGGGCCCACCCCGATCTGGCCACGAAGGCCAGGCTGACGGCCGATTCCACCAATGAACAGAAAGGTGCCGGACTCGATACTTTGTCGTCCTCTGAGTTCGCCCACTTCACCAGTTTGAACGACGCCTACAAGTCAAAATTCGGCTTCCCTTTTATCTTCGCTGTGAAGGGCGCCACAAAACAGCAGATTCTCGAGAGTTTCGAAGCTCGTGTCGGTAACACGCGGGAGCAGGAGTTCGCCATGGCGCTGACGCAGGTGATGCGCATTTTCCGCTTTCGCCTCGAAGACCGGGTGAGTCCATGAGCGCCTGCGTCATCAAGGGGCAGCTTGTCTCATTTGACGAGACATCCACCCGCCACGAAGAAAAAGCTGCCATTGCCGTGGCAGCCGATGGCCGTATCGCCTGGTCTGGCACCGCTGCAAATCTGCCGCCGCACTATCGCAGTCTTCCGGTTCAAGATCACGGCAGCAAGCTGCTGCTGCCCGGTTTCATTGATCCGCACATCCACTTCCCGCAGTATCGCATGCTGGCAGCCCCGGCGAAGGACCTGCTGGAATGGCTGAACCGCTTCACCTTCCCGGAAGAGAGCCAATATGGCGACCGGGACTATGCGGCCCGGGCGGCCGGTCTGTTCCTTGACCGCCTGGCTGCCAATGGCACCACATCAGCACTGGCCTTTTGCTCCGTACACAGACAATGTGCCGAGGCGTTGTTCACCGCCGCGGAACGCCGCAACATGGCGCTGGTCACCGGTAAGACCATGATGGACCGGAACGCCATCCCCGCCGTGCATGATGATCCGGAGTCTTCGGCCCGCGACACGGAAGCCCTGCACAAGGCCTTCCATGGCAAGGGCAGGCTCCGCCATGCGGTTTCGCCGCGCTTTGCCATCACCTCTTCCGAGACGCAGCTGAAGCTGGCGGGTGAGTTGCTTAAGAGTCTCCCTGGTGCATTGATGCAAACGCACCTGTCGGAGAGCGCGGGCGAAATTGCGTTCGTGAAGTCCCTTTTCCCCGCTGCCAAGGACTACACCGATGTCTATGATCACTTTGGCTTGCTTGGCCCCACAAGTCTTTTTGCCCACGGCATTCACCTGAGCGAACGCGAGGCAGCGCGCCTGTCAGAGACCGGGTCGTCGGTGGTGCATTGCCCCACCTCCAACAATTTTCTGGGGTCTGGCCTCATGCCCATGGCCTTCCTGCAACAGGACAAGCGGGCTGTAGGGCTGGGCATTGCAACAGATGTGGGCGGCGGCACCAGCTATTCCATGCTGGCCACACTGGCTGAAACCTACAAGGTGCAGATGCTGCAAGGGTTGAAGCTGAGTGCAGGCACATTGTTCCGCATGGCCACCCTTGGCAACGCCAGGCGGCTTCACCTGCAAGATGAAATCGGCAGCCTCGACGTGGGCAATTTTGCTGACATCGTGGTTCTCGATCCAGAGGCCACGCCGGTGCTGGCCGCCCGTCACGCCTTGTCGCAATCCCTGGAAGACGTGCTCTTCGCCTTGATGATCCTCGGCGATGACCGTGCCATTTCCGCAACCTATGTCGCCGGGAGCAAAGTTCATGAACGCCTTTGACACATCCTATCCGCGCAACATGAAAGGCTATGGCCGGGCCATTCCCGATGCAAAATGGCCGGGCGGTGCCCACGTCGCCGTGCAGTTTGTGCTTAACTATGAAGAGGGCGGTGAAAACAATGTCCTGCATGGTGATGCAGCTTCGGAGGCTTTCCTGTCGGAAATTGTCGGTGCCCAGCCCTGGCCCGGCCAGCGCCACTGGAACATGGAATCAATCTATGAATATGGTGCCCGCGCCGGCTTTTGGCGCCTCTGGCGCATGTTCACCGAGCGCAAGATTCCGCTGACGATCTATGGCGTGGCCACGGCGATGATGCGCTCACCGGATCAGGTCGCGGCCATGAAAGAGGCAGGCTGGGAGATTGCCTCCCATGGCCTGAAATGGGTGGAACACAAGGACATGCCTGAGGACCTGGAGCGGCAACAGATCGCCGAGGCCATACGCCTGCACACGGCATTGACGGGTGAGCGCCCGCTGGGCTGGTACACGGGCCGCTGCTCCATGAACACCACGAAGCTGGTGATGGAGGAGGGCGGCTTCCTCTACACTTCGGATGACTATGCCGATGACCTGCCCTATTGGCTGCGCCGGGCTGATGGCAAGCCACATCTCATCATTCCCTATACGCTTGACGCCAATGACATGCGCTTTGCCACGCCGCAGGGTTTCAACACCGGCGAACACTTCTTCCAGTATCTCAAGGACAGTTTTGACTGCCTCTATGAGGAAGGGCGCCGGGGCTCGCCCAAGATGATGTCGGTGGGCCTGCATTGCCGCCTCGTTGGAAGGCCGGGGCGTGCCCTCGGTCTTGCCAAGTTTCTTGATTACATTGCCACTCGTGAAAAGGTCTGGGTGCCGCGCCGCATCGACATTGCCCGGCATTGGCACGCCCACCACACGCCAGACTAAACGCCGGAGAGCCGTGATGGCAGAGGAAATTTCCGTCGATCCCGAGACAGGCGAGATTCGCGAACCGGCCCGCGCCAATGCGGGCGAATATTCGGTCTCCGACATTTCGCAGGCAATCAAGCGTTCAGTGGAGGACCGTTTCTCCCATGTGCGGGTGCGCGGCGAAATCTCGGGCTACCGCGGCGCCCATTCATCGGGCCACTGCTATTTCTCGGTGAAGGATGACGGGGCAAAGCTTGATGCCGTCATCTGGCGGGGGTCCTTCACGCGCCTCAGAAGCAAATTGCAGGAAGGGCTCGAGGTCATCCTCACGGGCCGCATCACCACATTTCCCGGCAAGTCCGCCTACCAGCTCATTGTGGAGAATGTCGAACCTGCTGGCGTGGGCGCGCTCATGGCACTCCTCGAGGAGCGCCGCCGCAAGCTGGCAGCCGAAGGGCTGTTTGATGCAGAACGCAAGCGGCCGCTGCCCTACCTGCCGAAATTGATCGGCGTCGTCACCTCGCCCACCGGTGCGGTGATCCGCGACATCATCCACCGTCTCACCGACCGCTTTCCGGTGCATGTGGTGGTCTGGCCGGTGCGTGTGCAGGGCGAAACAGCGGCGGCAGAAGTGGTGGCGGCGATCAGCGGCTTCAACAGTTCTGTGGAAAAGCCGGATGTGCTCATCGTGGCGCGCGGTGGCGGGTCACTGGAAGACCTTTGGCCCTTCAATGACGAGGCCGTGGTGCGGGCCGTGGCCGCAAGTGCCATTCCTGTGATCTCTGCCATTGGCCACGAAACCGATACGACGCTCATTGATCACGTGGCGGACCGCCGTGCCCCAACGCCAACCGCAGCAGCCGAAATGGCTGTGCCCGTCCGCAGAGATCTGCTTGCGGCCATCGCCACACTCGATGCCCGGCAGGGCCGCGCCATCTCCCGCCTGGCGCAGGACCGCAGGCTCCATCTTTCCGCTCTCGCCCGCGCCCTCCCCAAGCCGGAGGACATGTTGGCGCTGGCCCGGCAGCGTCTGGACATCGCCTCCCAGCGCCTGCCTTCCGCCCTGGTGCAGAACCTGCAGCGCCATGGCCTGGGCCTGGCCACGGCGTCAGCCCGGCTTTCCCTCCGGCCTATTCGGGATCGTGTCACCGACCTCCGCCGCCGCCTCGGCGATCAGGGACAACGGGCGGCGCGGGCCCTGCACAATGCCATCACCCGCCGCAAGGACCGTTTCACAGCCGAATCGAAACTGTTGAAGTCTCTGAGCTACGTATCAGTGCTGGACCGTGGATTTGTCGTCGTGCGGGATGCCCGCGGGCAGATGCTGCGCCAAGCCGCTGCCGTGAAGCCAGGAGCCGCCATGGTTCTGGAATTTGCCGATGGACGGGTGGAGGCCGAGGCAAAGCCGGCGTCCCGGCAGGGCTCCCTCTTCTAAGGCCATCCATCTTGGGCTATGGACCCCGCCATGAACTTCCAGAAGCCCCTCCTGCCACCCCAGCGCGAAGCCAAGCTCCGCTACCTCGACCATGACTTTGAAGTCCTGCGCGAGGGGGAATTCGTGCGGTGTGCCGTGACGGGTGACCCCGTGCGCCTCGACAATCTGCGCTATTGGTCGGTCGACCGGCAGCAGCCCTACAAATCGGCCAGCGAGGCCTTCACGGACTATCTCAGCCGCTTCACGTGAACAGGCGGATCAGCGGATTGGCGACAATGCGCCATGCGTCGTGCTGAAACAAAAGCGCCATGTTGCAGGCCACAAGAACGCCTTGCACCACATACACAGTGGTTTCGCGCAGACGGTGTTTGGCCGTCGCCTTGCGGATGATGTAGAAGACCAGAAAGACCATGTTGAGCACAAGAAGCTGCAAGGCCAATGGCGGTGAGCCAAAGGTCAGAAAACGGTACAAGCCATCCCAATCAGCTGCCCAGAACAGGTGGGAGAAAGACACTAGTAAAACATCCTCAATCGAAGCGGTGCCGCCGCCAGCTGGAATTTTAGGTTCCGGCCCTTAACAACAGGTTGACGCCATGTGCCAAAGACCCCACCCGCCTCAGGCGGCCTGGGGCAGTCCGCCCACTGGCTTTCTATTTTGCACTGCAGTATAAGCCGCCCTTCCTGGTTTGGAGTAAGAAGAATGAAAAGCGTGTGGACACCTGACAGCTGGCGCAAATTCCCCGTTGTGCAGGTGCCGGATTTTGCGGACACAAACAAGCTTGCCACGGTCGAAGGCCGTCTGGCGGGCTTTCCGCCGCTGGTTTTTGCGGGTGAAGCCCGCAAGCTGCGCAAGAAGCTGGCCCGCGTGGCCGAAGGCCGGGCCTTCCTGCTTCAGGGCGGCGACTGCGCCGAAAGCTTCGCCGAACATTCCGCCGACAATATCCGCGATTTCTTCCGCGTCTTCCTGCAGATGGCTGTGGTCCTCACCTTCGCCGGTGGCCAGCCTGTCGTGAAGGTGGGCCGCATCGCCGGTCAATTCGCCAAGCCGCGCTCCTCGCCCACCGAAAATGTCGGCGGCGTTGAGCTTCCCATCTATCGCGGCGACATCATCAATGGTGCCGATGCCACGCTGGACGCCCGCAATCCGGATCCGGAACGGCAGATCATGGCCTACCGCCAGTCCGCCGCCACCATGAACCTGCTGCGGGCCTTCGCCCAGGGCGGCTATGCCAATCTGGAAAACGTTCACCGCTGGACCCTTGGCTTCCTCAAGGACTCGCCGGCCTTTGAACAGTATCAGGATCTGGCGAACCGCATTTCTGAGACGTTGGGCTTCATGAAGGCCTGCGGCATCACCGCCGAGACGGCCCCACAGCTGCGCGCCACGGATTTCTACACCAGCCACGAGGCCCTGCTTCTGGGCTACGAACAGGCACTCACCCGCGTCGATTCCACCAGTGGTGACTGGTATGCCACCTCCGGCCACATGCTGTGGATCGGCGACCGCACACGCCAGCCGGACCACGCCCATGTGGAGTTCTGCCGTGGCGTGAAGAACCCCATTGGCCTCAAGTGCGGGCCGTCGCTCAAGCCGGATGAACTGATCCGCCTGATCGATCTGCTCAATCCGGAAAATGATCCGGGCCGCCTCACCCTCATCGCCCGCTTCGGTGCCGACAAGGTGGAAAAGCACCTGCCGGACCTGATCAAGGCCGTGAAGCGCGAGGGCCGTGTGGTGGTCTGGTCCTGCGATCCCATGCACGGCAATACGGTCAAGTCCACGAGCGGCTACAAGACCCGCCCCTTCGACTCGATCCTCAAGGAAGTGCGCGCCTTCATGGCCGTGCACCGCGCCGAGGGCACCCATGCCGGTGGCATCCATGTCGAGATGACCGGCAAGGACGTGACCGAATGCACGGGTGGCCTGCGGGCACTCCGCGACGAGGATCTGAACGACCGCTACCACACCTTCTGCGATCCCCGCCTCAACGCGGCCCAGGCGCTGGAATTGTCTTTCCTCGTCGCCGAGGAGATCAAGAAGGAACTGGCGCTCCGCCCACGTCTCGCCGATGACGAGGAAGCCGAAGCGGCAGAATAAATGGCCGGAAGGAAGAGACAATTATGGATGTCCTTTCAGCCACACATTGACGTGCATACATGCACCGCTTAGCCGCCCTTCTAGGCAAGAGCGCGGTTCTGGCTGCATTTGGGTGGGCGGCGATCGCAGTTGCAGTCACGTTCAAGATCAGCATCTTGCTCCTGCTGCTGATCATCCTGCTCACATTCCACTATAGCAGCCGGGCGATGCGGAAGCTAACACCGCGTCTCTATGACGCGATAGAGCTGCGTCTAACAGGAAGGCAGTCTCGAATTGGGTCGCTGAAATATAATTTGAGAGTGGCCGAGGAAAGAACAAGGCGGCAGTCGGAAAATCTGGCTGCGAAACAGCCTGCCTTGGATGAATTTGCACGAGCCCATCAAAACCTCAAGCCGGGCATTGCGCTCATCCGACCTTATCCCCCTCCTCAGGAACTGAAAGTGAGGAGCCGCATTGGTGGATTGCCTGACCTTCCAGAAACACTGGCATGGCCTCGCGTAGAGCCAAACAGCGACAGGCGGCTGATGAGGGGCGGCTGCCCGCTCCACTTCTTGGCTCAACTTGATCTCCACGAAATGCCGATAGTTGATCCGAGGCTTCCTGCAGTCGGCACGCTTTTCTTCTTCGCCCACTTTGATGAGGAGTTGGGTTGGTCGGGAACCAGGAATTCGGTGCGTGTCTTGTTTGACCCCAAGTCTAAAGGGCGGAAAGTTTGTCCGCCGCCAACCATCACACCAATCTGTGATGGAACGAGCGAATACCAATGTAAATTTGGTATCGAAAATGACTCGATTCACGCAATTTTTCCTGAATGGCCATTGCTTGCGCGAACAATTGAGACAGTTCCTGGCCCCCAATTTTCTCGATCCGATAAACTTTATTCTGCGCTCATGCGTCGGCGCACCGCACTGGAAAGGGAATTTCTCATTTCCCAGTTGGCCGGAAAGGTCAACACGCAGTTTACGGCGAAAGTCTTCAACCCTTACGAATTTGGATGGATTGCCCGCGATTCAAATGATGGCAAGATGTATCCAACGAAACTGGCATCTGAAGAGCTTTTCTGCCACCCGCGGCTCTGCGAATTGCTGACGCGGAGATTGATCAACATGTTCAAGCGCGCAGAACCAGACACGGAACAACTGATCGTGGCAGGCAAGACACTGATGCGAGACTTTCACGCGGAAAAAGTTGTCCCGCTGGAAACACGCGGCCGGCTCCAGTCATGGGTGTCGGATGTTGTCAGAGTGTACACTTGGCGAATGGATTTTCCCGGCGCGCGGATTTCCCTTGATGATGCGCTTAAATCATCGCTCCTTCAGTTCGTCGCCGAAAGCGGAAAGCTTGGCCTGAACACGCGTCACATACATGAAAAGATATTTGCTTTTGCGGCGGCTGGCCACGTTCTTCAGCGCTCAGATTGGGGCATGTATTCCTCAGATGATGATGAGAGCATCGCTTTTTTCCACCAGAGCCTGGGGCACATCTGGACAGCTCAAGGGCTACCCAAAGAAGATGCTGAAAACATATGCTTGCTTAATCTGAAATCGGACTTTGGCTTGGGCATGTTGATTTGCGATGCCGGAGACATGCAGTTTTGGATCACCCCGAAAGATCTGGCTGCCAAAAACTTCTCAAACGTGTGGGCAACAACACAGGGTCACTAGATGTGAATAAACTAGGTTCGAACCAGTGCTTAGGCGTCAAGCGATGAGCGCTTGCAACTGCTCCGCATAGTGTCGTAACTGTAGTGATAATTATTACAGAAAGCTTCCCGATGATTGAACTCCACTACTGGCACACGCCCAACGGTCACAAGATCACGATTTTTCTGGAGGAGGCAGGCCTTCCCTACACCCTGCACCGGGTGGACATCGGCAAGGGAGATCAGTTCAAGCCCGACTTCCTCAAGATCGCGCCCAACAACCGCATTCCGGCCATTGTCGACACGGCACCCGCCGATGGCGGGGCACCCATCAGCATTTTTGAAAGCGGCGCCATCCTGCAATACCTTGCGGAGAAGACGGGTCTCTTCCTGCCCAAGGACCTGCGCGGCCGCACCGAAGTGATGCAATGGCTGTTCTGGCAGATGGCGGGTCTTGGCCCCATGGCGGGCCAGAACGGCCATTTCAATGTCTATGCCCCGGAGCGCATCCCCTATGCGATGGAGCGCTACACCAAGGAAACAGGCCGTCTCTACGGCGTGCTGAACAAGCAACTGGCCGACCGGGATTTTATTGCCGGTGCCTATTCCATCGCCGACATGGCCTGCTACCCGTGGATTGTGCCCCATGAGAACCACAAGCAGAACCTCGCGGATTTCCCGCATCTCAAGCGCTGGTTCGAAACGATCAAGGCCCGTCCGGCCGTGGTCCGCGCCTATGACCAGGCTCCACCATCCTATGCCAAGCCCATGACGGATGAGGAGCGCAAGGTGCTCTTCGGTCAGACAGCGGCGGCGGCGAAAGCCTGAGCCACCCTTGACGTCCGCCATGCCCCGCCGCAAGAGCAGGGCATGGCGCTCCACATCTACAACACCCTCACCCGGAAGAAGGAACTCTTCCAGCCCATCGATCCGGCCAATGTCCGCATGTATGTCTGCGGGCCGACGGTCTATGACTTCGCCCATATCGGCAATGCCCGGCCCGCCATCGTTTTCGATGTGCTGTTCCGCCTCCTGCGCCACATTTACGGTGAAGGCCAAGTCACCTATGTCCGCAACATCACCGACGTGGATGACAAGATCAATGCCAGGGCCCTGCGCGATCATCCGGGCATGCCGCTCAACGAAGCCATCCGCCAGGTGACGGAAACCACCTACGCCCAATACCAGAAGGATGTGACAGCGCTCGGCTGCCTTCCGCCCACCGTGCAACCCCGCGCCACCGAGCACATCCGTGGCATGACTGACATGATCAGCACACTGATCAAGCGCGGCCACGCCTATGAGGCGGCGGGCGAAGTGCTCTTCGATGTGGGCTCCATGCCGGATTATGGACGCCTCTCCCAGCGCAGGCTGGACGAGCAGCAGGCCGGCGCCCGCATTGCCGTCGAGGCCCACAAGAAGAACCCGGCCGACTTCGTGCTGTGGAAACAATCATCGCCGGACGAGCCGGGCTGGGACAGCCCCTGGGGTCGGGGCCGCCCCGGCTGGCACATTGAGTGCTCGGTCATGAGCAAGGCCTATCTGGGTGAAGTCTTTGACATTCACGGCGGTGGCCTTGATCTCATCTTCCCGCATCATGAAAATGAAATCGCCCAGTCACGCTGCGCCCATGGCACACCCGTCATGGCCAATTACTGGATGCACAACGGCTTCCTGCAGGTGGAAGGACAGAAAATGTCCAAGAGCCTGGGGAATTTCACGACCATTGCCGACGTGCTGAAGGACTGGCCGGGTGAAGTTGCCCGCTTCAACATGCTGCGCACCCATTATCGCCAGCCCATTGACTGGCGGCTCTCAGCGCTGGAGGAAAGCCGGGCCATCCTGGCAAGCTGGACCGCAGTGGTGAAGAACGCCGCGCTGGATTTTTCCGGTGGGACGGCAGACGTTCCATCCGAAGTGGTCGCAGGCCTGTCGGACGACCTCAATGTCTCGGAAGCTATTTCCGCCATGCACAGCTTTGCCAAGGGCAGTGACCCACGCGACAAACACAAGCTTGTGGCGTCCATGCTGTTCCTCGGCATTGCCGACCTCGCGGCCCTGCGGGCGCAACGGGAGGAAACTGGCGCGGATATGCCAGTTCCCAGAGAAAAAATTGTCCGGCTGGTGGAAGATCGCTTGTTGGCCCGCCATCAGAAGAACTGGGCCGAGAGTGACCGCATCCGCGATGAACTGGCCACCATGGGCATCCAGATCAAGGACAACAAGGACGGCACCACCAGCTGGGAGATCAAGCGTTAACCCTGTTGTGAGTCTCGCAGGTCCGCACCCGCCATCCTTTATGGGCTCTTAACAGGCGGGGCCTAGGGTCTGGCGCCATGACTTCGACCTTCGCCTCACCCGCCGCCACGCCTGCCTTGCCGGGCCTCATGGCCTATCTGCGCCAGACTGCACAGGAAATCCGTGCCGCAGCCAGCCGCCACCGCGTCATCCATGCGATTGCCGCCTTCTCCTATGTCGCAGGCATCCTCGAATGCCTGTGGCTCGGATTGCCGGTCAACTACGACCTCGTCTCAATCGTCTCCGGATCTGGCCTCGTCTTCCTCGGCGTAGCCATCGGCTTGTGGCTCGCCTTCGATCTCTTGCGCCTCTGGCGGCAGGGCTATGAGGGCAGCCCCAGCAAGGCGCTGGTGGCCAAACTCGCCACCGACATTCTCGCCCCCACCCGGGTTGCCAATGCCCTCAATATTTTTGTCGCCAACGGCATTTTCTTTGTGGGCTTCATTGCCATCAAGAAGGCCATTCCGCATCTCGTGCCTTTCGCCTGGGACGAAAGGCTCGCCGCCCTTGATGCCGCACTCCACTTCGGCCGCCACCCCCATGAATGGCTGATGCCGCTCTTCCGCTCGCCCTTCATGCTCATGCTGATGAACGTCACCTATAATCTCTGGTTCGGCGTGCTGCTCTTCTGCTTCTTCTGGTTCGGCTATGCCAAGAGTGACAGCGCCATGCGCCAGCGCTACTTCATCGCTTATCTGTTGCTCTGGCTTCTTGGCACCTGCGTGGCCGGCACCATTCTCTCCTCTGCCGGGCCGTGCTTCTATGGCCATGTGGTGGCGGGTCCCGATCCCTATGCCGGCCTCCTCTCCACGCTGCGCAGCGCCAATGACATCTGGCCCATCTGGGCCGTGCCGACCCAGGACACGCTCTGGCAGAGCAACCTTGCAGGCCATGGCGATATTGAAGGCGTCTCTGCCATGCCATCGCTCCACGTGGCCACCAGCGTGCTATTCATCCTGCAGGCCCGCGCCTGGGGCAAGCGCTGGGCCGTCTGGTTCACCAGCCTCTTTGCCATCGTGATCTTCATGGGCTCCATCGTCCTCGCCTGGCATTATGCTGCTGATGGCTATGTGGGCGGTGTGCTCGCGCTCGCCTGCTGGTGGATCGCCGGAAAACTGGCCCCGCCAGTTGAACCAGCCGCCATTTGACAGGGGGGCAGGGGCGACCTATCGAGCCCGCCAGAACCGACCATGACCCGCGAACGCCTCTTCATTTTCGACACCACGCTGCGCGACGGCCAGCAGACGCCCGGTGTTGACTTCTCCGTCGACGACAAGCTCGTCGTGATGTCTCTGCTTGACCGGCTGGGCGTGGACTACATTGAAGGCGGCTATGCGGGTGGAAACCCCACGGACATCGCACTGTTCTCGGAGCCGCGCAAAACCCGTGCCGTATTCACCGCCTTTGGCATGACCAAGCGGGCGGGCCGCTCTGCCGCCAATGATCCGGGATTCCAGGCCATTGTTCAGGCCAAGGCCCAGGCCGCCTGTTTCGTTGCCAAGTCCTGGGATTATCACGTGCGCGTGGCCCTGGGCTGCAGCAACGAAGAAAATCTCGACACCATCCGCGACAGCGTGCAGGCGGCCAGAACCGCCGGCAAGGAAGTGCTGATCGACTGCGAGCATTTCTTTGATGGCTACAAGGCCAACGCAGCCTATGCCCTGGCCTGCGCCAAAACCGCCTATGATGCCGGGGCCCGTTGGGTGGTGCTGTGCGACACGAACGGCGGCACCCTGCCCAGTGAAGTAACGGCCATCGTCAAGGCCGTGGCCCAACAGGTGCCGGGATCCCATCTCGGCATTCATGCTCACAACGACACCGAACAGGCCGTGGCCAATTCGCTGGCGGCCGTGGAAGCGGGCGTGCGCCAGATCCAGGGCACCCTCAATGGCATTGGCGAGCGCTGCGGCAATGCCAATCTGATCTCGCTCATCGGCACGTTGGTTGCCAAGCCGCACTACAACAGCCGCTTTGAAACCGGCATTGATGCCGAGGGTCTGAAGGAGCTGACCGCCGTGTCACGCGCCTTTGACGAGCTGCTCAACCGCTCGCCCAACGCCCAGGCCCCCTATGTGGGCAAGAGTGCCTTTGCCACCAAGGCCGGCATTCATGCATCCGCACTGGCCAAGGAGCCGGAAACCTACGAGCATGTGCCGCCGGAAACCGTGGGCAATACCCGCCGCATTCTGGTCTCGGATCAGGCTGGCAAGTCGAACCTGTTGGCCGAGCTGAAGCGCGTCGGCATTGACGTGAAGAAGGACGACACACGCCTTGATGCGCTGCTGCGCGAGGTGAAGGAGCGCGAGGCCGAAGGCTATGCCTATGATGGCGCCGATGCCTCCTTCGAGTTGCTGGCCCGCCAGCGCCTGGCCGGTGTGCCCCATTATTTCGATGTCCTCTCCTTCCGCACCACGGTGGAACACCGCAACGGCGAAATGCTGTCCGAAGCCGTCGTCAAGGTGAGGGTTGATGGCGAAACCTACATCAATGCCGGCGAGGGCAATGGCCCCGTCAACGCCCTCGACGTGGCGCTGCGCAAGGACCTCGGCAAATACCAGAAGCACATCGACGACATGGAGCTTGTCGACTTCAAGGTGCGCATCCTCAACGGCGGCACCGGGGCCACCACCCGTGTGCTGGTGGAAAGCCGCGATGGCCGGGGCAACCGCTGGTTCACGGTGGGCGTTTCGCCCAACATCGTCGAGGCCTCATTCCAGGCCCTGCTGGATGCCATCACCTTCAAGCTGATCAAGGAAGGCGTGGCTGCATAGCGCCATGCGTTTTGGCCGGTTGTGAGCGGCAGGCAGCAACTCTAGAGACGGGCCATGCAAGGCCTCACCGAACAGCAGCGCGGCGTTCTTTACAACGTCATTGCCCATCTCTTCTGGGGTGCCATGGCCGCCTATTTCGGCATCATGCGCCACATTCCGGCGCCGGAAATTGCTGTTCATCGCGGCCTGTGGTCTGTGCCGCTGGCGCTCGTCATCGTCTTCTGGCTGGGCCAGTGGAGTGAAGTTCTGGCCATCTTCCGCCAGCCACGCACGCTCGCCATCCTCACGCTCACTGGCGCCATCATCGTGTTCAACTGGGGCTTCTATATCTGGTCGATCGAGGTGGGCCGCACGCTTGAATCAAGCCTCGGCTATTTCATCAATCCGCTGCTCAACATCGTGGCGGGCTATTTCTTCCTGGGCGAGCGCTTCAACCGCGCCCAGCTTGTGGCCATTGCGCTCGCCACCCTTGCGGTGCTGGTCCAGACCATTGCCACGGGTGTCTTTCCCTGGCTCGGCCTGGCGCTGGGCTCCAGCTTCTGCCTCTACGGCCTGATCCGCAAACAGGTGCATGTGGGACCGACACAGGGCTTCCTGGTGGAGGTGCTGGTCATCGCGGTGCCACTGCTGCTGGCGGAAATCTGGATGATGAAGCAGGGCTGGGCCCATTTCGGCGCGAACCTGAAAGACACGCTCCTGCTGGCGGGCTGCGGCGCCTGGACCACGGGCGCATTGGTGTTCTTTGCCGCCTCTCTCAAGCGTATCCGCTATTCCACGGCAGGCATCCTGCAATTCCTCTCGCCGTCGCTGGTTTTCCTTACGGCGGTCTTCGTTTTTGGTGAAGAGATCGGCGGCTGGAAACTTGTATCCTTCATCATGCTCTGGGTGGCGCTCGCCATCTATTCCATCGCCGCAATCCGCGAGTCAGATAAGATGCTCGTAAACCAAGTCATCTGCGCAAATTTCGCTTCACAGACGATTCCGTCTGCTCGCACTTTGCGCTAGAGCTTGTCCTTGAGCAGCGCCACGGGAGGCTTGTCTTTCTGGGCCGCCAGGCGGCGGTGATAGGCCTTGATCACGTCGCCTGGTGTTGAAACGACATCATAGGTGATGTCGAGTCCGGGCCGGATGAAGCCTT
The DNA here is from genome assembly GCA_046349175.1 of Hyphomicrobiales bacterium. Lineage (GTDB taxonomy): Bacteria > Pseudomonadota > Alphaproteobacteria > Rhizobiales > Aestuariivirgaceae > Aestuariivirga. Next base: position 207,303 of record JAXMCS010000001.1, read on the forward strand.
CGCCCTTCATCTGCTCGAAGAGCTTGATGAGCGGCGACCAGTAGCCATCCGTGTTCAGGATGATGACCGGGCGGGCGTGCTGCTGCAGCTGCGCCCAGGTCAGGATTTCCGTCAATTCTTCCAGCGTGCCGATGCCGCCGGGCAGGGCGACAAAGCCCGTGGCCCGCTCGAACATGGCCATCTTGCGCTCATGCATGTTGGTGGTGACCATCAACTCACTCACGCCATCCAGCATGCGTTCCTTGCTGACGAGGAAATCCGGGATGATGCCCGTCACATGGCCGCCCGCCGCAAGCACCGCCCGGGCGATGGTGCCCATCAGGCCCACGCCGCCGCCGCCATAGACAAGGCCCATGCCGGCCGCAGCCATGGCATCGCCCAAGCCGCGCGCCGCTTCGGCATACAGGGGGTTGTGGCCGGTGGACGAGCCGCAATAGCAGCACAGGCGGTGGGCGGGAGGAACAGTCAATGGGCAACCTTTGCACTTTTCGGCGGGGGGCCTTATTAGGGCCATGGGGGAAACCTATCTATCACGAAAGTGCGGGACCAGTGCTAGTGTGCCCGTCAACAGCGGAACGGCTTCAGGCATGAATAAGAACACCCCGAAAATCATCTTCACCGGCCTTGCCGTCGCAGCCGCAGGCGTCTTGGGTGCCGTGGCAACGGGCACCGTTCCCCAGGCGCTCCTGTCGCAGCTTCCGGCGCAGACCTCAGAGCAAGCCCCGGCCCAGCAGCCAGCCGCGCAACCAAAAGTCGAAGAAGCGCCAGCAGCTGCAGAAAGCCAGCCCGCCCAGCCTGCGGCTCCGGCCCAGCAATCCGCAAGTGCCGACCCGCAGGCGCAAGCACAAAAGCCTGTTGCCGCAGCCGAACCTGCCCCAGCTGCGGAACCGGCGGCAGAGACAGCGCCCGCCGCGGCCAAGATTCAAGACCGCTTCCCGAGTTTTGACACTGTGCGCGTGGATCCCGCGGGGGATGCAGTCATTGCGGGCCATGCCGCACCCGGCAGCGAAGTAACGATCAAGTTCGCGGGCCAGGAGGTTGGCAAGGCCACCGCCAATGCCGAAGGCTCATTTGTCTTCGTGCCGGACAAGCCCCTGCCGGCCGGGGCCGGGGCCCTCTCCCTTGAGGCCGTGGTAAATGGCGAGAAAGTCGCCTCGGCTGACCAGGTGGCAATTGTCGTGCAGGCTCAGCCACAGCAGCCAGCCCTTGTGGCCAAGGTTGACCCTGCCCAGCCGACCCAGATTGTCCAGTCAGATGCCTCGGGCGCGCCGCCCAAGGATGTCGAAATTTCCGCCGTCGATTATGATGACCGCAGGGCAACATTCTCTTCCGTACGCGTGCCCGTCGGAAACATCGTCCGCTTCTATGTGGACAATACGGCCATCGGTGATGCCCGGCCCGACGACAAGGGCCATTGGCTGTTCAAGGCGACAACCCCATTGCACCGGCACCCACACGCTCCGCGCCGACGAGGTTGACGCGGCAGGCGTCGTGAGCCGCGCCGAAACGCCCTTCCTGCGGGAAGCGCCAGAAAAGGTGGCCGCCGCCGCTGCCGCCGCCTCGAATGCGACACCCGAAGCAGCCCCGGCCCAGACCGCCGCCGCAGGCACGGCTGATGCTGCAACACCAGCCGCTGATGCCGCACCGGCACGCAAATTGCCATGACGGAGCCCGCAACGGCACTCGCCTCCTACCGCATCGTCATTCAACCCGGCAACAATCTCTGGCGCATCTCCGCCTCGTCTACGGCAAGGGGCGCCTTACACCGTGATCTGGGAGGCCAACCGCAACCAGATCCGCAACCCCAACAAGGTTTACCCTGGCCAGATTCTGACGGCACCCAAGTCGTAAGACGCCGGCAACCTTCAAAGATTCAAGCATGCGCAAGACCACGCCGACCTGAAAACACCTGGAACGCGGCCAGTGGGAGACGCTCAAAGCCTGCTACTCCTATCTTTGGCCGCAAGGGCGGGCAGACCTCAAGGCCCGCGTGGTCCTGTCGCTCATTCTCCTCGTCGGCTCCAAGATCGTCACGGTCATCACACCTTACGCCTTCAAGGCCGCCACCGATGCGCTGACCACGCGCAGCGGCGAGAAGGTGGCACTCCTCACCATCCCCGTCTTCATGGTGCTGGCCTATGGTCTGGGCCGCATCTTCATGGTGGTTCGCCCAGCTGCGCGACATGATCTTCGCCAAGGTCGGCCAACGCAATCGTGCGCGAACTGTCCTTCAAGACGTTCCAGCATCTGCACCAGCTCTCGGCCTATCATCTGGGCCGCCGCACGAAGCGCTCTCGCGCATCATTTCCCGCGGCATCAATGGTGTCGATTCGGTTCTTCGCTTCACCCTGTTCAACACCATTCCCACGGCGCTCGAAATCGCGCTGGTCTGTGGCGCCATCACTTGGTCCTTCGGCCAGGCCTATGTGTGGGTGGTTGCCATCACCGTTGCCGCCTATATCTGGTTTTCCTATTGGGCCACCGACCGTCGCATCGGCATCCGCCGCGCCATGAACGAAGCCGACAATGACGCGGGCACCAAAGCGATCGACAGCCTGCTCAATTTCGAAACCGTCAAGTATTTCGGCAACGAGAAGCATGAGGCCGAGCGTTACGACACCGCCATGGCCCGCTATGAAACGGCTGCCATCAAGACCTGGGTGTCGCTTGCCGGGCTGAACGCCGGTCAGGCTGTCATCTATTCGCTCGGGCTCACCATGGTCATGGTCATGGCGGCGCGCGAAATCATGGCGGGCACCCTCAGCATCGGCGATTTTGTCATGATCAACGCGCTGATGATCCAGCTCTACATGCCGCTCAATTTCATCGGCTCGTCCTACCGTGAAATCAAGCAGGGCCTGATTGATGTGGAGGGCATGTTCGGCATCCTGCGCGAAAACACCAGCGTGGCGGATCGCCCCGGCGCCCTGGACCTCAAGCCCGGTCCCGGCCGCATCACCTTCGACAATGTGCGCTTTGCATATGACGAGGAAAGGCCCATTCTCAACGGCATCAGCTTTGAAGTGCCGCCCGGCAAGACCGTCGCGGTGGTTGGGCCATCGGGAGCCGGCAAATCAACGATCTCGCGGCTTCTCTTCCGCTTCTATGACGTGACCTCGGGTAAGATCAGCGTCGATGGCCAGGATGTTCAGGCGGTCACGCAAGTGTCCCTGCGCAAGGCCCTGGGCATGGTGCCTCAGGATACGGTGCTGTTCAACGACACGATCGCCTACAACATTGCCTATGGCAAACCGGGTGCCACGGCTGATGAGATCGCCGAAGCCGCGCGTCTGGCCCAGGTCAGCGGCTTCGTGGCAAGCCTGCCCAAAGGCTATGACACGGTGGTGGGTGAGCGCGGCCTCAAGCTGTCAGGTGGTGAAAAGCAGCGCGTCTCCATCGCCCGCACCATCCTCAAGAATCCGCCAGTGCTGGTGCTGGACGAGGCAACATCCTCGCTCGACACCTTCACCGAGCGCGAAATCCAGAAGGCCCTGCACGCCATTTCCCGCAACCGCACCACGCTCGTGATTGCCCATCGCCTCTCCACTGTCATCGATGCCGACGAGATCATCGTGCTGGACAAGGGGCTGATCAGTGAACGCGGCACCCATGCCCAGCTTCTCAAGAAGCGCGGTCTCTATGCCAATTGTGGAACCGCCAGCAGGAGGCGGAAGAAGCCCGCCGCAAGCTCGCTGAAACAGGCGAGATCTCGAAGCAGCCTGCGGCCTGAGGCCGTCTCGCAGCAATCCGGCAGGACTTTCGTAACCATTGCGGGAATCGGCCATTAACGATGGCCCCGCAAATTTGATTCAAATGCGTTTCAAATCCTGCCCAATTCACCATTGTTTACGAGAGCCCGGTCCACAGTGGCCCCATCAGCACGGACAACCGAGCAAACCATCAGCGTCACATCCCTCCGGCAAGAGAGGGGGAACGCAACAAGAGTTTGGGGACGTAAGTCAAATGAGAGTGACAACATTGGAGACAGTGGCCGGGCGCGTGGTGGAAGACACGCTCGGCGTGGTGCGCGGCACGGTACTGTGGTCGCGCGGCCTGAAGAAATTCAGCCGGGGCGGCATCCGCTCGATTGAATATACATCAACCGATGACATGGCAGAGGGCCTGAACAAGGCGCGCGCGGACGCCGAGGCGGATCTGATCCGCCAGGCCAGCGCGCTCGGGGCCGATGCCATTGTCGGTGTGCGCTTTGAAATTGCCGAAATGGGCGCTGGCATGTTCTGCGCCACGGCCACCGGCACGGCCGTGAAACCGTGGCCTTGCAGGCACCTGCACCCGCTCCCGCCCGTGGCATTGAGACGCCCGCCAGGGCCACCGTGCCCTTCATCGCTGCGGCCGCCAATGATTCCGGTGCGGCCGTCCTGCCCTTCCGCCGGGTCTTTGCCACGGCGGGCTGAGACCAGCGACATATTGCCGGACCGGATGCCGGGGGCTCCGGAATGGCTCAAGGGAGCAGCCTGCGTCACGCACGGCTGTTCCTTTTGTTTTTCCGAGAGGTGGGCTAAGGCGGCAGCATGAACATTGTCTCGAGCATCACATCCTCGATCGCCCCGGTCCATCGCGAAGGCTATCCTTTCGTCCTGGCGGCAGGCGCTGTTGCCGCAGTGCTTTTTCTTCTGGGATGGCAGCCGCTCGCCTGGATCGCCGTCGTCCTGACGCTCTGGTGTGCCTACTTCTTCCGCGATCCGGACCGCGTTACGCCACTGCGCAAGGGCCTAGTGATCTCTCCTGCCGACGGACGGGTGAGCGCCATTGAATCGGTCTATCCGCCGCCCGAGCTTGATCTGCCGCGCGAGCGCCACACCCGGATTTCGGTTTTCATGAATGTCTTCGATGTGCATGTGAACCGCAGCCCCCTGCCAGGCCGAATCACCCGCATCGCCTATGTGCCCGGGGCCTTCCTCAATGCCGAACTGGACAAGGCGAGCGAGGACAACGAGCGCCAGGCTTTCACGCTCGAGGCGGAATCGGGAGAGCGTGTGGGCTTCGTGCAGATTGCCGGCCTTGTGGCCCGGCGCATCGTGAAGTTTGTGGACGAGGGGCAGAGCCTCTCCGCGGGCCAGCGTTTTGGCCTCATCCGCTTTGGCAGCCGGGTTGATGTCTACCTCCCCGAGAAAGTGGCCCCGCTTGCCTGTGTGGGGCAGCGCGCCATCGCGGGCGAGACGGTGCTTGCCGATCTGGCGGGCACTGAAGCCGCCCGCACGGGCCTGCGCAGCTGATGGCCGCCCCCGGCCAGGGTGATCAACGCCAGCGGGCTTTCCAGCCTGTTCCCGTGCGCTTTCTTCTGCCCAATCTGGTGACGCTGCTGGCGCTCTGCAGTGGCGTCACCTCGATCCGGCTGGCCATGGAAGGACGCTTTGAAATTGCCGTGGCAGCGGTTGTGCTGGCAATCTTTCTTGATGCCATTGATGGCCGCCTTGCCCGCCTCTTGAAGGGCACCTCGCGCTTTGGCGCGGAACTGGATTCGCTCGCCGATTTCGTGAATTTCGGCGTCGCCCCGGCGATCCTGATTTACACATGGTCGCTGAATGCCCTGAAGCCCATTGGCTGGATTGTGGCGCTCATGCTGGCGGTGGCCTGCGCCCTGCGCCTGGCCCGCTTCAATGTCGCCCTCGATGATCCGGGAAAGCCCGCCTACGCAAATGCCTTCTTCACGGGCGTGCCGGCTCCTGCGGGGGCCGGCCTGGCCATGGCGCCCATCTACCTCGGCTTCCTCGACGTCCTGCCGGACGGCCATGGCGTTTCGCGCTGGATCGCGATTTATGTCGTGGTCATCGCCGTTCTCATGGTGAGCCGAGTTCCCACCTTCTCCGGCAAGACCGCCACCCGCATCCCGCGCGAGATGGTGCTACCCGTGCTGGCGCTGGCCGCCCTGGTCATCGCCTGCCTGATTACCTTCCCGTGGGAGACCATGGCCGGGGCGGCAGCGGCCTATCTGCTGCTCATCCCCGTCAGCGTGCGCTCCTACCTGCGCAAGAAACGCCTGAACCAGCAGCAGCCTTAAGGTTTCTCCCAGCGGCCGCTGCGGCCTGCCTTGAAGAAGGCATCGATCACCTTCATGTTGATGATTGCGTCATTCACCCCATAGGCCAGTTTCACTTCTTTGCGGATGGCCCGCCCGAAGGCTTCTGCCTGCAGCATGTATTGGTCGGACACCGGGTAGCTGTGCCATTCCCCGACATTCATGGTTTCGCCCTGCACGAAAATGCGGTTGGGCTTGTCAGGCGGCGCATTGAAGGGAATTTCGACTTCGATCCGTCCCTTCGTGCCCATGATCTGCACCCGCTGATAGGGGGCCAACTGCGTCGAGATGGTGAAGGACAGGTGCCGGCCCTTGCCGAAATCGGCAAGCCCGCCCATCAGCCGGTCCGTCTGGAATTTCGGATCATAGTCGATGGTGGCCGACACGCGGATGGGGTCGGCACCGACGATGAAACGCGACACGGTGATGGGGTAGCAGCCGATGTCCAGGAGGCCGCCGCCGCCAATGCCAGCCATGTTGCGCACATTTTTGGGGTCGCGGTTGAAGTAGCTGAACATCACCTGCATGGCGCGCACCTCGCCAATTTCGCCCGCCATCACGCGCTTCCGCGCATCCAGCCACTGCAGGGCGTGGCGCACCATGAAGGCTTCGGCGACGAGAGTCTTGCGGGGAATGGCCTTCAGCTTTGCCGCTTCCTTCGCCGTGATGGCGATGGGCTTTTCGCACAGCACATGTTTGCCGGCCTTGGCCGCCTGGAGAGTCAGCGGCACATGCAGGTGGTTGGGCAGGGGATTGTAGACGGCCTCGATCTCAGGATCCGCCAGCAACTCCTCATAGGAGCCATAAGCCTTGGGGATTCCCAGCTTTGCCGCCCAGTCCCTCGCCGTTGAAAGCTTGCGGGACGCGATGGCCGCCACCTCCAGTTCACCGCTTTTCAGCATGCCGGGAATGACCTTGGCCACCCCGATATTGGCCGTTGAAATGATGCCCCACTTGATCTTTCTCATCTAACGTCTCCGCGCGAAAACCTGCTTATGGACCAGTTTGCGCCCGCCGTTAAGCGTCGCGGATGGGCAAGCGGGAGGCGCGAGCAAACTTGACGGCAGCCATTCCCGGGCGCTTAACTCGCGCTTCCGGGGCAGGCCGCCAAGAACGCAGCCGCCCCCAACAGGGAGTAGAACAATATGAATTCTTTCAAGGTGTTTCTGGCCGCAACCACCATGGCCGTGGGTTTCGCCACTGCAGCTCAGGCCGGTGATGCCGATACCTGCAAGGCCGTGCGTTTCGCCGATGTGGGCTGGACCGAAATCCAGGTGATCTCCGAGATTGCCTCCAACCTCTACAATGCCTTGGGCTACACGGGCGAAGTGAAAACGCTTTCCGTGCCGGTCACATTTGCATCGCTGAAAAGCAAGGATGTGGATGTCTTCTTCGGTAACTGGATGCCGTCGCAGACCGGCGACATCAAGGCCTACCTTGATGACAAGTCGGTCGAACAGTTGACCGTCAACATGGAGGGCGCAGGCTACGGCATCGTCGTTCCGCAGTATGTGGCCGATGCCGGGGTGAAGGATCTTGCCGACCTCGCCGCCAACAAGGACAAGTTCGGTTCCAAGATGTTTGGCATTGAGTCTGGCAATGACGGCAACCGTATCATGCAGGGCTTCATTGACGACCCGAAGAACAACCTCAGCGGATGGACCGTGGTTGAAAGCTCTGAAGCGGGCATGCTCACCGAGGCTGAAAAGGCGATGAAGAACAACGAGTGGATCGTGTTCCTCGGCTGGACCCCCCATCCCGTGATGGGCGAAATGAAGCTGCACTACCTGAGTGGCGTAGAGTCGGCAGGCTTCGGCGCGGCGAGTGTCTATACAGACACGCGCGCCGGCTGGGCGGCGGAATGCCCCAATGCCGCAAAGCTGGCATCGAACATGAAGTTCACGGTCGGCCAGGTCGGCAGCACCATCATGGCGCCTGTTCTGAAGGACGGCAAAGACCCGAAGGTCGTTGCTACCGAGTGGATCAAGGCCAATCCCGACACGATCAAGACCTGGCTGGATGGCGTCACCACCCTTGATGGTGGCGATGCCATGGCGGCAGCCCAGGCGCTGCTGAAGTAATCCCTGTTCCCGGAGCGGAGAGGCCACTAGCCCTCCGCTCCATTGCTTTTGGATGGTGACGGCGATGATTGATCCGCTTTCGCAATGGCTTTCCGCGTGGAAAGTGCCCGTCGGCCGCTGGGGAAAGGCCATTATCGACTTCGTCATCACTTACTTCGAGTGGTTTTTTGATGGCCTGAAGAGCGGCCTCAACTGGCTGGTCGAAGGCACAACATCGCTGCTGCTCCTCTGCCCGCCCATTCTGCTGGCGGCCCTTCTGGCAGCCGCAGCCTATGCCATCCAGAAACGCAAGGGACTGGCCCTGGCCACGCTCGCGGGATTTGTCTTCATCATCAATCAGGGTCTGTGGAAGGAGACCGTGCAGACACTGGTGCTGGTGCTCTATGCCACGGCGCTGTCCATGGCCATTGGCGTGCCGCTTGGCATCTGGGCCGCCCACAAGCCGCGCGCCTGGCAGGTTCTGCAGCCCACCCTTGACCTGATGCAGACCATGCCGACCTTCGTCTATCTCATTCCGGTTCTCATTCTCTTCGGGCTTGGCGCGGCGCCGGCCCTGATTGTCACCATCATCTTTGCCATGCCCGCTCCAGTGCGCATGACCTATCTGGGCCTCACCTCTGTTCCCAAACCCATGCTGGAAGCAGGCGAAAGTTTTGGAGCCACACGCCGCCAGCTGCTCTGGAAGGTGGAACTGCCTGCCGCCATGCCGGCCATCATGGCGGGCCTCACGCAATGCATCATGTTGTCCCTCTCCATGGTGGTGATCGCCACGCTGATCGGCGCGCCTTCCCTGGGCAATCCCGTCAACCGCGCCCTCAACAACCGCAACATTCCCCTGGGCATTGAAGCGGGCTTTGCCATTGTCGTCCTTGCCATCATCCTCGACCGCGCGCTGGCGGTGAAAGCCGGAGCGAAGAAATGACCACTGCTGTCGAGTTCAAAAACGTGGACATCATCTTCGGCGACAAGAGCGACGCTGCCGTGGCCATGCTGGATGAGGGCAAGAGCCGTGCCGACATTCTGGCGGCCACCGGTGCGGTGCTTGGCGCGGCGGGAGCGAGCCTCGCGGTGCGGGAAGGCGAAATCAGTGTCCTGATGGGGCTGTCTGGCTCCGGAAAATCCACACTTCTGCGAGCCGTCAACGGCCTCAACACGGTTACTCGCGGCCAGGTTCTGGTGCGCGATGGCAAGGAGATGGTCGATGTCGTCTCCTGCGGCGAAGACCGCCTGCGCCAGGTGCGCCAGCGCGCTGTTGCCATGGTCTTCCAGCAATTCGCCCTCTTGCCCTGGCGCACCGTGGCTGAGAACGCGGGCTTCGGCCTGGAATTGGCAGGCGTACCGGAAGCCGAACGAAAAGCGCGTGTCGAACGGCAGCTCAAACTTGTGGGGCTGGACCAGTGGGCCGGTAAATATGTCCATGAATTGTCGGGCGGAATGCAGCAGCGTGTCGGCCTGGCCCGGGCCTTTGCCACGGAAGCGCCGATCCTCCTGATGGACGAGCCCTTCTCGGCCCTTGATCCCCTGATCCGCACCAAACTGCAGGACGAATTGTTGCAGCTGCAGAAGTCCCTGAAGAAGACCATCGTCTTCGTCAGCCATGATCTGGAAGAGGCCCTCAAATTGGGCAACACCATTACCATCATGGAAGGGGGCCGCATCGTCCAGTCGGGCCGTCCGGAGGACATCGTTCTCCGCCCGGCCAACGATTATGTGCGCGATTTCATCGCCAACGTGAACCCGCTCTCCGTGCTCACCGCCTGGAACGTCATGCGCGGCCTGCACGAGCTGGAAAAGGACAAGGGCGGCTGGATCTGGCTCGACCGCCGCAAGACCACACGGTTCAAGCTCGGGCCCGACAAGCGCGTCACCCAGGTGGAGCGCGATGGTGTCAAGGCCTCATGGCTCGCCTGCTCCGAAGCCGAGGCGGGTGTTCCGCCCAAGTCCCTTCCGGTCTTCTGGGCCACCCCCGGCACACCGCTCAAGACCGTGATGCTGGCCATGCATCGCTCGGAAACGGGGCCGGTTGCCCTGTTCAACGATGACAACACCTTTGCAGGCGCCATCGGCGTCAAGGATGTGCTGCAGGCCGTGCTGAAACGGCAGGATTAGGATTTCTTGACCAGCAGGGCCGCCCCTGCCAAAGAGCCGGAACCCAAACCGTTCCGCGCCCGTGCTGTAGTGCAGGGGCCAACAATCTGTCTGACATGGCCATCGAACCCTCGCTCATCCGCAATTTTTCCATTGTCGCCCACATCGACCACGGCAAGTCCACGCTGGCCGACCGCCTGATCCAGCTGTGCGGTGCCGTGTCCGACCGCGAAATGGTGGACCAGATCCTCGATTCCATGGAACTGGAGCGCGAGCGCGGCATCACCATCAAGGCCAATACGGTGCGCCTCGACTACAAGGCCCGGGACGGCAAGACCTACGTCCTCAACCTCATCGACACGCCGGGGCACGTGGACTTCGCCTATGAGGTCTCCCGCTCGCTCGCGGCCTGCGAAGGCGCGCTGCTGGTGGTGGACGCCTCGCAGGGTGTTGAAGCCCAGACCCTCGCCAATGTCTATCAGGCGATCAACGCCAATCTCGAAATCGTGCCGGTGCTCAACAAGGTCGATCTGCCGGCGGCAGAGCCTGATCGCATCAAGCAGCAGATCGAGGATGTGATCGGCATCGACGCCTCCGACGCCATTCCCATTTCAGCCAAGACCGGGCTTGGCGTGCCGGAGGTTCTGGAAGCCATCGTCACCCGCCTGCCGGCCCCGACGGGTGACCGCAATGCCCCGCTCAAGGCCCTGCTGGTGGACTCATGGTACGATCCCTACCTCGGCGTCGTGGTGCTGGTGCGCATCAAGGATGGCGTGCTCCGCCGGGGCATGAAGGTCCAGATGATGGGAACAGGCGGCCTCTATTCCATCGAGCGCGTCGGCGTCTCCCGCCCCAAGAAGGAAACGGTGGAGGAACTGGGGCCCGGCGAAATTGGCTTCTTCACCGCCGCCATCAAGGAAGTGGCAGACACCCGCGTGGGCGACACCATCACCGAGGAAAAGAACCCCACGGCAGAACCACTGCAGGGCTTCAAGGAAGCCCAATCCGTTGTTTTTGCGGGTTTCTTTCCGGTTGATGCCTCGGAGTTCGAGGATCTGCGCGATGCCATGGGCAAGCTCCGTCTCAATGACGCAAGCTTCTCCTATGAAATGGAGACATCCGCGGCCCTGGGTTTTGGTTTCCGCTGTGGCTTCCTGGGCCTCCTGCATCTCGAAATCGTCCGCGAACGCATCGAGCGCGAGTTCAACGTCGAGATCATCACGACGGCACCCTCCGTCATCTACAAGATCAACATGCGTGATGGCACGCAGATCAGCATGCACAATCCCGCTGACATGCCCGACACGGCCCATATCGAAAGCATGGAAGAGCCCTGGATCGAGGCCACGATTTTCGTGCCCGATGAATATCTGGGCTCGGTCCTGAAGCTTTGCACCGACCGCCGTGGCCGCCAGAAGCAGCTCACCTATGCCGGCAGCCGCGCCATGGTGGTCTATGAATTGCCGCTCAACGAAGTGGTTTTTGATTTCTACGACCGCCTCAAGTCCGTCTCCCGCGGCTATGCCAGCTTCGACTACAAGATGACGGACTACGAAGCCGCCGATCTGGTCAAGCTTTCCATTCTCGTGAATGAAGAGCCGGTGGATGCCCTCTCCATGGTAGTTCACCGCACCAGGGCCGAACAGCGCGGCCGTGTCATGTGCGAAAAGCTCAAGGATCTCATTCCCCGCCACATGTTCAAGATTCCCGTGCAGGCGGCGATCGGTGGCAAGGTGGTGGCGCGTGAGACCATCTCGGCCATGCGCAAGGACGTGACCGCCAAGTGCTATGGCGGCGACATCAGCCGCAAGCGCAAGCTTCTCGACAAGCAGAAGGAAGGCAAGAAGAAGATGCGGCAGTTCGGCAAGGTCGACATTCCGCAGGAAGCCTTCATCGCCGCCCTCAAGATGGACGAGAACTGAGGCGAAGCGCCCTCAGGCGGGCGTGTGGGCGGAACACAAAAGCCCTAGTTCCGCTGCCGAAAGCGGCAGCTTGTCCTTGCCGCAGAAAGTGCCGCCGTCACCTGTGAGCAACAGCTTGCAGCTCTCGCAAGTGCCGAAGCGCGCCAACTCCTGTTGCCGGATTTGCTGGTCGAGCAGGTCGGCAAGGCCGCGGTCGAGCCTGCGCCGTGTCTTGCCGCCCAATGACGCAATCGCCGCCTCAAGCGTCAGCAGCGGGTCCTTGGCCAAGAGGGCATGAGCCGCAGGCGTGAGGCCAAGCCGCTGCTGCCGCGCATCTGCCGCCAGTTTTTGCCGCGTCACCAGGCCCTTGCGCACCAGCTGTGAGAGGCTTTGTGACGTGGTGCCCTTGGTGAGGGCAAGATAGGCGGTAATGCCGCCGGGGGCCGCCGCATGGCGGCTGGCGCGGGCGAGAAAGCGCAGGATTTCCCAATGCACCGGAAGAAGCCCGCCGGCATGGCCACCCTGGCGGATCAGGCGGGACAGGCGCTCCAGCCGCACGCGGATGTCAGCGGCGCTGCTTTCGCCACTGTCGTCCTCGTCCCGTTCGCGCTCTGTCCGTGCCATGCCTCAGGCCGCAATCCCCGTGCCGATGGAGCAGGTCACACCCGTGCCTCCCAGTCCGCAATAGCCATGGGGGTTCTTGGCCAGATACTGCTGGTGATAGGCCTCGGCAAAATAGAAGGGCCCCGCCGGCACAATCTCCGTGGTGATTTCGCCATAGCCCTTGGCGGCGAGCGCCTTTTGGTAGGACTCGCGCGAGGCCCGGATGACCGCTTCCTGGGCGGGATCTGTGAAATAGATGGCCGAGCGATACTGCGTGCCCACGTCGTTGCCCTGGCGCATGCCCTGGGTGGGATCATGGGCCTCCCAGAACACCTTGAGCAGGTCCTCGAGCTTCACCATGGCGGGATCAAATACCACGAGCACCGATTCGGCATGGCCCGTGGCACCGCTGCACACCTCCTCATAGGTGGGATTTGGCGTGAAGCCGCCGGAGTTTCCAACGGCCGTCACCCACACACCCGGCACCTGCCAGAACTTCCGCTCCGCCCCCCAATAACAGCCAAGGGCGAAAATGATGGATTGGCTGCCCGCGGGATAGGGGCCCTTCAAGGGCTGGCCATTGACAAAATGGCTCTCGGCCGTGGCAATCGCCTGGGCCCGGCCGGGCAGGGCGGTGGACTTGTCTGCCATGGCGGTCTTGCGGGAAAACAACATGGGTAGAACCTCCTTCTTGGATTTCTAGCATATGGGAGGCCTGCCGAAAAATAATCAGTCACAAGCGCTTGATCGGCGGGCGCTGGCAGCTATAAGCCCAGCCCGACGGAAGGATGGCCGAGTGGTTTAAGGCGCACGCCTGGAACGCGTGTTTACGTGAAAGCGTAACGAGGGTTCGAATCCCTCTCCTTCCGCCACCTCCATGAGGGAACCACCGCCCATGACCTTGAAACTTGCCATTGCCGGTGCGGCGGGCCGCATGGGCCGCGAATTGGCCCGCATTGTCCGGGAAACCCAGGGCTGTGAACTGGCAGGCGGGCTGGAGGCCCCCGGCGCACCTGCGGTGGGTGCCGACTATGGCGAAGTGATTGGCGCTGGGCGTCTTGGCATCACCATCAGCGACAATGCCGACCAGGTTCTGGCGGACTGCGATGGCATCATTGACTTCACCATTCCCAAGGCAACGCTGGCGCTCGCCAGCAAGACAGCGCGCCTCAATAAAATCCACGTGATCGGCACCACCGGCATCGATGCCGCAGGCGATGACGCAATCCGCGCCGCCGCGGCCGCGGCCACCATCATCAAGACCGGAAACTTCTCGCTGGGCGTCAACATGCTGGCGGCCCTCGTCAAGAAGGCGGCCGCCACCCTCGGCCAGGATTTCGATATCGAAGTTCTGGAAATGCACCACCGCATGAAGGTGGATGCACCCTCCGGCACGGCTCTTCTCCTCGGCAAGGCTGCGGCCGATGGCCGTCAGGTTTCACTGGCGGAAAAATCCGTGCGCGTGCGCGATGGCCACACGGGGGCCCGCAATGCGGGCGACATAGGCTTTGCCACGCTGCGTGGCGGCAGTGTCGTAGGCGACCACACTGTCATTTTCGCAGGTAATGGCGAGCGGCTGGAGCTGCGCCACATCGCCGAATCGCGCGAACTTTTTGCCCGGGGTGCCGTCAAGGCGGCGCTCTGGGCCCAGGGCCGCAAGCCCGGTCTTTATTCCATGATGGATGTTTTGGGATTGAACTGAAGGAAACTGATGATGAGCGGAACACTGGTCCTCGTCCGGCATGGGCAGAGCGAATGGAATCTGAAGAACCTCTTCACCGGCTGGAAGGATCCCAACCTCACCGACAAGGGCGTGGCCGAGGCCCGTGCCGCCGGCCAGCGTCTCAAGGCCAAGGGCCTGAAATTTGACATCTGTTTCACGAGCGCCCTCACCCGCGCCCAGAAAACCCTGCAGCTCATTTTGCAGGAACTGGGCCAGACCGGCCTGCCCGAAACCCGCGACCAGGCCTTGAATGAACGGGACTATGGCGAATTGACAGGCCTCAACAAGGACGACGCCCGCGAGAAATGGGGCGAGGAGCAGGTGCATATCTGGCGCCGCTCCTACGATGTGCCGCCACCCGGTGGCGAAAGCCTCAAGGACACGCTGGCCCGTTCGCTGCCCTTTTACGTGCACATGATCCAGCCCCACGTGCTGGACGGCAAAACCGTGCTGGTGGCGGCTCATGGCAACTCGCTGCGCTCGCTGATCATGGCCATCGAGGGCCTGACACCGGAGCAGATCCTCAAGCGCGAACTCGATACGGGTGTGCCCATCGTCTATCGCCTCAAGGCCAACTCCATCCCGTCCTCGGTTGAGGTTCTCACGGCCTGACATGGCAAGAGCTGCCGCAAGACCCGAGGTCGAGATCACGAGCCGGGATGAATTGCGGCAATGGCTTGCCGAGAACAATGGCAGCGCCAGCGGGGCCTGGATCATCACGTTCAAGAAGCCGGATCCCCGGCACCTTTCCTATGACACGCTCGTGGACGAGGCGCTGTGCTTCGGCTGGATTGATTCGCTCCCGCGCGCGCTGGACGCTCAGCGTTCCATGCGTCTCCTGACGCCACGCAAGCCAAAGAGTGCCTGGTCTGGCGTGAACAAGGCAAGGATCGAGCGCCTCATCGCTGACAACAAGATGGCGCCCCCAGGTCTCAAGGCCGTCGCCGCTGCCAAGGCCTCTGGCCAGTGGAACAAGCTGGACGCGGTCGAGGCCCTTGTCATCCCGGAAGATCTGGCATCCGCTCTCGCCGCCGTCCCCGTGGCGCGCCAGCATTTTGAGGCCTTTCCGCGTTCCGTGAAGCGCGCCATTCTGGAGTGGATCAGCCTGGCGAAAAAGGCGGATACCCGGGCTGCCCGCATTGCCGAAACGGTGGACAAGGCGCGCAACAACCTGCGCGCCAATCAGTGGCGGCAAGTGTCGCAGCCGCAGCAGGATTAGCAGTCAGGCCTTTGCCGCCTCCCAGCCGAGAATGGCCTTCTTGCGCGTGAGGCCCCAGTGATAACCCGTGAGCGCGCCGGTCTTACCGATCACGCGGTGGCAGGGCACCACAAATGAAATGGGATTGCGGCCGACGGCGGCACCCACCGCCCGGGCGGCCTTGGGTGAACCAATGGCGCTGGCGATGTCGCCATAGGTGCTGGCCTTGCCCACCGGAATGCGCAGCAGCGTTTCCCAGACGCGGATCTCGAAATCCGTGCCAATCAGTGTCACCCGCAAGGGCTGTTCCGCCTGTCCCTGGGCCGAGGCGAAGACGCGGGCCGCAGTGGGCGCTGTCCGGGCCGAATCTTCCGTATACTGAGCATTGGGCCAGCGTTGCTTCATGTCAGAGAGCGCCACGGCTTCCTCGCCCGGGTCGGCAAAGGCAAGCCCGCACATGCCGAAGTCCGTCACCATGACAAGGGCAATGCCGAAGGGCGAGGGGTGGAAGCCATAGGCAATGGAAAGCCCCGCCCCCTTGTTCTTCCACGCTCCGGGCGGCATGCCCTCATGGGTCACGAACAGGTCATGCAGGCGCGACGGCCCGGACAGGCCCGTCTCAAGGCTTGTTTCGAGAATGGAGGCGGATTGCGCCAGCATCCCGCGGGCATGGTCGAGCGTCAGGGCCTGCAGAAAGGCCTTTGGCGAAAGCCCGGCCCAGCGGGTGAACAGGTCATGCAGGCCTTCGGGCGAAAGCTGCACCCGCTGTGCGAGTTGGCCAAGCGAGGGTTGCTCCCGCCAGTTCTCCGTGAGGAAGGCAAGCACATCCCTCACCTTTTCATAGTCGTCGAGTTGCGATGCTGGTGTCATGTCGCAAAACTAGGGTGAAAGCTCAGGCCCGGCCACCCGAAAACCCGGCGCACGCCCATCAATGATCAGATGGCCTGCCGCAGGGCCGTCGCCAGTGATCGCCGCTCATCCGCCCCGAGGAAGGATGCGATTTCGTGGCGGATGCCGTGCGAACGCAGATAAAGCCGCCCCACAAGTTCGCGCGCGTCATCAAACTCCAGCTCCACCTTCACCCAGCGGCGATTGAAGGAGCGGCTGTCCGGCGCGCTGCGGGCGGACAGCCGTTCCAGCCGCAACTCGTCACCACGCGCAATGATCCGCTCCATCTGTTCGCTGTCGGCAAAGTTCCGGCGGAAGGCCCACCACATCAGCGCCACATCAAGGCCCATGAAGCCGAAGATGGGCCAGGCCCCGGCGGCAATGAAGAACACACCTGCGCCGACATTGCAGATGACCAGCGCCACCATGACCGCGACAAAGCCCTGCCGCCCGAGGGAGCGGTGTGGTGTCAGCGTGATGGACCAGTCCTGATCTTTGCCCTGCATGATGAAAAGATGATAGACACATTGGCCCGCCAGAAAAAGAGCCCAATACCCATGGCTGCACGCCCCGCCAAACCGGACATCATCGCGGCCATGTTCTCCCGCTGGCAGTCCATCAACCCGGAGCCAAAGGGTGACCTGAAGTCGGTCAACCCCTTCACCTTCCTGGTGGCAGTCGTTCTGTCGGCCCAAGCCACTGATGAAGGCGTCAACCGCGCCACTGGGCCGCTCTTTCAGGTGGTGGATACGCCGGAGAAAATGCTGGCCCTGGGGGAGGAAGGCCTCACCGCTTACATCAAGACCATCGGCCTTTATCGCGGCAAGGCGCGCAACGTGATCGCCCTGTCAAAGGCCCTCATCGAAAAGCACGGCTCACAGGTGCCCCATGACCGCGCCGCGCTGGAGGCCCTGCCCGGTGTGGGCCGCAAGACAGCCAATGTGGTGCTTAATGTGATCTTCGGTGATCCCACCATTGCCGTCGATACCCATGTCTTCCGCATGGGCAACCGCCTGGGTCTGGCACCCGGCAAGACCGTGGCTGAGGTTGAGGCAAAACTGCTGAAGCGCGTGCCTGCACCCTATCTCCGCCACGCTCATCACTGGCTCATCCTGCACGGCCGCTACATCTGCAAGGCGCGCAAGCCTGAATGCTGGCGCTGCCCGGTGGCCGACCTGTGCGGCTTCACCCCGAAGACGCCTGCCCCGGCATCGCGCCGCGCCGGAAAAGATGGGTGAAATAGCTGGTGGCCAGAACCGGCACCATCAGATTGGCAATGGGCACAAGGGCGAGCAGGGCCACGGGCACACCGGCCACAAAAACGGCGGCGGCACGGGTCCGGCGCAGCGCCTTGGCCTCGGCCTCGGGCATCACGCGCATGGCCGCCATCTCGAAATATTCCCGTGACAGGAGATAGGCGTTGAGGACCACCAGAGCTACCGCGCCGACGCCAAAGAAGAAGAAAGGCACAGCAGCAAGATAGCTGAGGAGCGCCAGCGCACCATATTCAAGGCCCATGGCAAGGCCGCGCCAGAAAGAAAGGGGCCGGCCCGTCGGCTGGCCCGCATAGTGCCGCGCCTCCACCTTGGCCGCGATCTCATCCACAAACAGCCCGGCAAACATGGCTGTCACCGGAGCCATGAGAAAGAAGAAGGCGGCAATGAGCCCGAGGCTCGCCACCACGTCGAGAAGTGTCTGCACCCAGGGCCAGGGCACGAATGCGAGCAGCCTGAAGGCCAGCTGAAGGGCGGCAAACAGCAGCGCGAAGAGCACTAGCGAAAGGCCGGCGGATTTCAGCACCACCCGGCCAAAGCCGGGCGAGAGCATGTCTGACAGGGCAAGAAGTGCGGCGCGGATCATGCCCCCCAGCTAAGCCTTCGCCCTTGTTTCGGCAAGCCGCCTCCGCTAGCTCACTCAACCATCATGACCGACACGCAGTTCGATGTTCTCACCATTGGCAACGCAATCGTAGACGTGCTGTCGCGCGTCGATGATGGCTTCCTCACCCGCGAAAAGCTGGTCAAGGGCTCGATGAACCTGATCGACGAGGCCCGGGCCGAACAGCTCTATGCCGTCATGGGCCCGGCCGAGGAAGTCTCGGGTGGTTCCGCCGGCAACACCGCCGCAGGCGTCGCCTCATTTGGCGGCAAGGCCGCCTATTTCGGCAAGGTCCGCAACGACCAGCTGGGCGACATCTACCGTCATGACATGAAGGCGCAGGGTGTTCACTTCACCACGCCGGCGGCAACCGATGGTCCCGCCACGGCCCGCTCCTTTATCCTGGTGACGCCCGACTCCGAGCGCACCATGAACACCTATCTGGGTGCTTGCGTGAACCTGGGCGTGAAGGACATCGACGAACAGGTGGTGAAGGCCTCCCGTGTCACCTACATGGAAGGCTATCTCTACGACCGCCCGGAGGCCAAGGAAGCCTTCCGCCGCGCCGCCGACATTTCCCGCAGCGCCAACCGCCTCACCTCGGTCACGCTCTCCGACAGCTTCTGCGTCGAGCGCCACCGCGAGGATTTCCTGCATCTCATCCGCTCGCGCATCGACATCGTCTTTGCCAACGAGACCGAGATCAAGTCCCTCTACCAGACCCAAAACTTCAACGGCGCCATGGAGGCGATCCGCCGCAATTGCGCCATTGCCGTGCTCACACGCTCCGAAAAGGGCAGCGTCATTGTGCGTGGGCCGGAAACCATCGAAGTGCCGGTGCATCCGGTGGCCAAGGTGGTTGATGTGACAGGAGCCGGCGATCTCTATGCCGCAGGTTTTCTCTATGGCTTCACCCGCGAAATGCCGCTCAAGCGCTGTGCCGCATTGGCCAGCCTCGCTGCGGCGGAAATCATTTCCCATGTGGGGGCAAGGCCCGCCATCAATCTAGCGCAACACGCCAAGGCCACCGGCCTCGTTTAGAATTGGCTTGGCGGCCCATTTGGCCGCGCGGTCAATCGCCGGCGGTCTCCTCGGCGGCAGAGGCCTTCGGTTTCACATGAATGCGCACCTTCTTCACCCGGCGCGGGTCCGTTTCCATGATTTCAAATTCCAGCCCGCTGCCATGGACAATGACTTCACCTTTTGTGGGCACGCGTCCCTGCATCTCGAAGATGAGGCCGCCCAGCGTGTCCGCCTCGTCCTCCTGATCGGCCGGCAAAAGGTCAACGCCGAACATCTGGTCGAGCGTTGAAATATTGATGCGGGCATCGGCCACGTAAGTGTCATCGCCCTGCTTGCGGATGAGGTCAGCCTCGTCGTCGGCATCATGTTCGTCGGCAATGTCGCCTACAATCGCCTCCACAAGGTCTTCGAAGGAAACAAGCCCGTCGGTGCCGCCATACTCGTCAACCACCACGGCAAGGTGGATGTGCGAGGATTTCATCTTCAGCAGCAGGTCCGAAGCCGGCATGGAGGGCGGCACATAAAGCACATCACGCAGCAGCGTCCCGTGTGCCTTGACAGGGGTTGCAAGTTCGGTCGCCGGCAGGCTGAGACCACCGGTCTTGCTCTTGCCCTTGCGGGCCGTGCCCCGCGTGGCCAGCCAGCCCAGGAAGTCCTTCACGTGGATCATCCCCGTCACGTCATCAAGCGTCTCCTTGTAGATGGGCAGGCGCGAGTGATTGGCTTCGGTAAAAGTCCCGAGAACGTCCAGCATGCTGGTGGTTTCATCCAGCGCCGTGATGTCGGCGCGCGGCACCATCAGGTCATCCACCCGGAGATTGGAAAAGCCGAGGAGATTGCCCAGCATCGACCGCGCATCGTCGGCCATGGCAGCACCACCCGACTGCTCGGCGTGGCTTTCAATCACCGTCTCCAGGCTTTCGCGCAGGTCAGATGTTTTCAGGAAACGGCGGCGCAGTTTCTGCAGAATGCCGGGCTTCGATTCAAAAGGTTTTTCGTGGCTCATGTCCGGTAGGGGTCTTCCATGCCAAGCGCTGCCAGGATCTGCCGTTCGGCATTCTCCATGGTTTCGGCTTCGGCGTCATCTTCATGATCATAGCCCAGAAGATGCAATGTGCCATGTACAATCAGGTGCAGGGCATGGTGCTCCAGCACCTTGCCTTGCACCTCGGCCTCGCGCTGCACGGTTTCAAAGGCGAGCGCAATATCGCCCAGCGGGCGGCTTTCATCGGGCGGCAGCGGTGCATCCGGCGGAAAAGGGAAGGACAGCACATTGGTGGCCTTGTCCTTGCCGCGCCAGGCCTTGTTGAGGGCCCGTACTTCGGCATCAGAGGTGAGCAGCACCAGGATTTCGCCCGTGGTCCGCTCTGCCGCGGCTTCGCGGGCGGCAAGGCTCAGTGTTTGCGCCACGGCCTGCCGCGCCAGCGTCTCAAGCTCCGGCAAGGCTGACCAGCCGTCATGTTCCACTTCAATGGAGAGGATCATTTCGCCGGGCGTGCCTTGCGCGTCGCGGCCTTGTCATAGGCCTGCACGATACGCCCCACCAGCGCGTGGCGCACAATGTCGTTCGACGTGAACTCCACTTGCGCGATGCCCTTGACACCCTTGAGCGTGGCAACGGCATCGGCCAGGCCGGAGGCGGCATTGTTCGGCAGGTCAACCTGCGAAGGATCGCCTGTCACCACCATGCGGCTGCCTTCGCCCAGGCGGGTGAGAAACATCTTCATCTGCTGCGGCGTGGTGTTCTGCGCCTCATCAAGAATGATGAAGGCGGAGGCCAGCGTGCGCCCGCGCATGAAGGCCAGCGGCGCAATCTCGATCTGGTTTTCGGCAAGGCCCTTGGCCACCAGGGCCTGGGGCATCATGTCGTAGAGGGCATCGTAAAGCGGCCGCAGATAGGGATCGACCTTTTCCTTCATGTCGCCGGGCAGAAAGCCGAGGCGCTCACCGGCTTCCACGGCCGGGCGGGAGAGAATGATGCGGTCCACTTCACCATTCATCAGCGCTTCCGCCGCACAGGCCACGGCCAGATAGGTCTTGCCCGTGCCGGCAGGCCCAAGGCCAAACACCAGCTCATTGCGCCGGATGGCGTCGATATAGACCTTCTGTGTCGGGGTGCGGGCCAGAACCGCCTTGCGGCGGGTGCGCACCGCGCCGTCGCCAGCGCCCTGTTCCTGCTGCGCTTTCACCATGCGGATTGCACCATCAACATCGCCGCGCGCGATGTCGAGGCCGCGGCTCGCCCGGCCATAGAGTGAGAGCAGCACCGAGCGCGCATCCTCGACCGCAGTGGAGCCGCCCCGGATTGAAACGCGGTTGCCGCGCGGCGTGATCGCCACACCCAGGCGGTGTTCCAGAAGCGCCAGATGTTCGTCATGCTCGCCAAACAGCGGCATCAGCAGCCGGTTGTCCTCGAAGGTCAACGTGAAGATCTTGTCGTCTGAGGCAGGTGTGGCAGGGCGCGGGGTGGAAGACGTGGCGCTGGCAGTCTGGCTCAATGGGCTCTGTCTCCGCTGTGGGGAAGGATCAAGAATCACGCGATGGAACCTGCATATTGGCCCGAAAGGCTGTTGGGGCCAACTGCCAGGATGTGGGCGTCCACAAGCTGGCCAAGGGGCGCTTCGCCGAAATCCAGATGAACACTTTGCAGATAAGGCGACCGTCCGATCACCTGACCCGGCTGGCGGCCCGCCTTTTCCACCAGCACCGGCAGGGTGCGTCCCACACAGGCGGCATTGAAGGCGGCAGAGGTTTCAGCGAGTGCCGCCTGCAGCCGCGCCAGCCGCTCCTCTTTCACGTCTTCCGGCACCTGCCCTTTGCGTTCAGCGGCGGGAGTTCCGGGACGGGCTGAATATTTGAAGGAATAGGCGCTGGCATAGCCCACCTCACGCACCACCCGCAGCGTGGCGGCGAAGTCTTCCTCCGTCTCGCCGGGAAAGCCCACGATGAAGTCACCGGAAATCGCCATGTCGCCACGCACTTCACGCATGCCCTTGATGATACGGTGATATGTTTCAACCGTGTGACCCCGGTTCATGGCCTTCAGGATGCGGTCACTGCCGGACTGGATGGGCAGGTGCAGATAGGGCATCAGCTTCTCGTTCACCGCATGGGCGGCCATCAACTCCTGATCCATGTCGAGGGGATGGCTCGTGGTATAGCGGATTCGCAGCAAGCCATCGATCCCGGACAGATCCCGGATCAACCCGGCAAGGCCTGTGCGGGTTCCATCTGGACGGCTGCCCCGGTAGGCGTTGACGTTCTGGCCCAGCAGCGTCACCTCGCGCACACCGCCTGCCACCAGGGCCCGCGCCTCGGCCATCACATCGGCCACGGCCCGCGAGGTTTCCCCGCCCCGCGTGTAGGGCACCACACAGAAGGAGCAGAACTTGTCACAGCCTTCCTGCACCGTCAGGAACGCCGTCGCGCCGCGTGTGTTGGGCAGGCGCTTGGCAAGGGCTGCGAATTTTTCCGCCGAGGGAAACTCGGTTTCGATGACGGGCTTTCCCGTGGCCCTGTGGCGGGCCAGATAGTCGGGCAGCCGCTGCAAGGTCTGCGGGCCGAACACGAGGTCAACGCCCTTCGCGCGCCGCACCAGTTCCTCGCCTTCCGCCTGGGCCACACAGCCCGCCACCGCAATCACCGTGTCGGCGCCCCTGGCCTGCCGTCCGGCCCGTGCTTCCCGCATCTTGCCCAGTTCGGAATAGATCTTCTCCGAGGCTTTCTCGCGGATGTGGCAGGTGTTGAGGATCACCAGATCGGCGTCCTCCGGCTCAACCGCCACGCCATAGCCAGCCTCCGCCAGGATTTCGCCCATGCGTTCGGAATCATAGACATTCATCTGGCAGCCATAGGACTTGATGAAGGCCTTTTTGCCAGCAGAGGGGGGCGGCATGTCGTTCATGGCCGCTCCCTAGCGCACATCAGGCCGCTGGTGAAGCTGGGCGATCAGACTCTCCCGAATTGTCTCCTCGCACGCCTTGGCCGCCGCCTTGCGGGCTTTGGCCTGGTCAAGGCTGAGCGGCGGGTGGAACACCACATCAACCGTCAGCGGCCCCGCCATGAGGGCCTTCCACAAATGCGGGGCCAGCGCCATGTCGCCATACCAGGCAAAGTCGGGCAATTCACGCGGTGTCATGGGCAGGCCCCAGACCGCACTGAAGGCAAGGGTCACTGGCACAATGGGAACGCAAACATCCGAGACGGCGGCAAAATAAGAAGACTTGAAATTCCGCACGCTGCGGCCATCGCCCGATGTGCCCTCCGGAAACAGCACCACGCAATGCCCCGCCGCAAGGCTTTTGGCGATGGCGCTGGTTTCATGCCCTGTGGTGTGCCGCCGTTCCCGGTCCACGAAGACCGTCTGCTGCAGCCGCGCCAGGGCGCCGAAGAAGGGCCAGGCCGCCACTTCGCGCTTGGCCACAAAACGCACCGGCAGAACGGCGCTCAGGATCACGACGTCGAGCCACGAGACATGGTTGGAAACGATGAGCATTGGGCCCTCGACAGCCCCGGCCCCGCGCCCGTGAATGCGCAACCTGATCCCCAGCAACTGGGCAAGCTTGCGGTGATACCAGTGCGGCAGGCCGACCGCGCCTGCTCTCCAGCACCGGATCAGCAGCGCCTGCAGCGGCATCAGGGGCAGGGTGAACAGCACAAAACCAAGGAGGATGAGCCCCGCCCGCAAATGTCTCATGCGTGCCGCGTCATCAGAATGGCATCGGCGGAAGGCTTGCCGGGCCGCTCGTAATAGGCCTTGCGGCGGCCGCTATTGCTGAAGCCAAGCGAAGTATAAATTGCGCGCGCCGCACCATTGTCTTCTGCCACTTCCAGATGGCAGATGCTGCAACCCTGTGCCTGGAGCGCGCCAAGTGCGGCAGCCACAAGCCGCCGCGCCAGCCCGCGGTGCCGCCAGCGCGGCTCGGTGCACAGGGTCAGGATCTCGGCCTCTCCCGCCACAACTTGCGTGATGATGAAGGCCCGCGCCACGCCATCGATCAGGGCAACCTGTCCCTGCGCCCCCGGCAGGGCCAGACTCGCTGCCAGGCTGTCGGCCGACCAGCCTGGTGAGAAGCTGGTCTGGTGCAGACGGGCCAGTGCCGCAAGATCATCAGGCAGCACGCCGCGTACCACCGCCCCTGGCGACTGCGCCTGCGGCTTCGCATCGGCGGCGCGCAAATAAAGTGGCTGCGGCTCTGGCGTGATCACCTTCTCTTCGCGTGCCAATGCCGCAAAGGCAGCAGCACTTGGCAGATGACCATCGGAAACGGCATGGAAACGTGTGCCATCCAGGGCTGCGAGGGCCTCAGCCGCAGAGCCTGCAACAGCCCAGGAGACGTGCGGCAGTCGCCCCGTAAATTCCTCCAGTGTGGTGAAGCAGGGGGCAACAGATGCGGCACCATCCGCATAGGCCGCCGCATAGACCTTGCCGGTGGCGCCCGCCGCATGGGCAATAGCAAGCACTGGGTGCTGTACGAGATGCGGTGCTGCTGTAGCGCGCAACGTGTCAACGCCATAAAGGGTGCTGGCATTGGCCAGTGCAAAGCCCTGGGCAAATGAAAGCCCGATGCGAAGACCCGTAAAGGTTCCCGGGCCGCGTGTGACCAGCACCCGGGCCACCGCGCCGGGGCGGATCCCGGTCTCGGCAAAAAGCCGCTCCACCATGGGGCCAATGGCTTCGGCATGGCCTTTGTCCATCACCAGCTGGTCACTGGCCAGAACCCGGTCCGCCGCCAGGTCATAAAGGGCGGCAGAACAGGCACCGAGACAGGTATCGAGGGCAAGGCAAAGCATGGCCGCTGGTTAGCGCATCACGTGCGAAGGTGGAAATAGTCCCTCAGGCCGGGGCCTTGAACAGCACATCGCGGTCAATCATGAAATTGGCAAAGAGTGGCAGGCTGGCCGCACCCAGGGCCCGGGCGTCCACCCCCATGCTGCCTTCCCGCACTTCGAAGGGCGAAATGCCATCCTGATTGATTGCCAGCAGCGCCCGCTTCACCGCGCTCACCAGCGCCGCGCAGACATGGGGCGGCATGGCCCCGTCAATGATGATGGTGGGGCAGTCCACGACACTGGCGATGCTGGCGCAGGCAAGCGCAATGCCGGAGGCGGCTTCCTCCGTCCAGCGCGAGAGAATGCCGCCGGCCGCACGCCAGTCACTGTCATTCTGC
This sequence comes from Hyphomicrobiales bacterium, assembly GCA_046349175.1. Lineage (GTDB taxonomy): Bacteria > Pseudomonadota > Alphaproteobacteria > Rhizobiales > Aestuariivirgaceae > Aestuariivirga. The sequence continues at coordinate 232,896 of JAXMCS010000001.1, forward strand.
CACAGGAAAGCGGGGTCATGGCCCGCCGCCGCCAGTTCCTTCTCCAGCTGATACAGGGACGCAGACCGGATGAGCTGGGCCCTTTCGCCCTTGCGGCCAACCAAGGGGAGCGAACCGAAAGCCCCGGCATTGCCAGTGGGCCCCTGATAGAGATGTCCGTTGATCACCAGCCCGCCACCGATGAAATAGCCGACATAGATGTAGGCGAAATCGCGCAGGTGCTGGCCCCGGCCATAGAAGAGTTCAGCCGCGCAGGCGGCTGTCGCGTCATTGCAGGGAATGATCGGCCATTCGAAAGTCGCCCCCAGTTCCTCGGGCAGGTTGAAGTCCTTCCAGGCCTCCATCACCTCATGTGGCGCGCCGATTTCCTCTTCCCACTTCCACAGCTCAAAGGGTGCGGCAATGCCAAGTCCGGCAATGCGCCGGGCGGCGATGGGGCCGATGCGGCCCAGGATTTGCCCAATGCCCTGCCGGGCAAAACGCAGGAAGGCCTGCGGTGTCGGAAAATGATAGGGCAGGTTCACCCGGTCGCGCACCCGTCCGTCGAGGCCGATCAGCATCAGGTCGCCGGAGCGCCTTCCCACTTTCAGCCCCAGCGAATAGGCCCCGTCGGGATTGAGCGAATAGGGCCGCGACGGCTGCCCCACCTTGCCCTTGATGGCCGCTCCCTTGAGCAGCAGCTGGTCACGTTCCAGCTGCCGCACGATCACCGAGACCGTTTGGGCGGATAGCCCCGTCAGCCGGGCAATTTCGGCCTTGGGCAGGCTGCCATGGGCCCGGATCAGCGAAAGCACCAGCCGCTCGTGGTAGATGCGTACGCCGGTCTGCCGGGTGCCGCGCTGGGCGAGCGCCATGGCGCTGCCGGGCCGCTCTTCCGTCTCGCTGCTGTGCGTGTCCTCTTGCCGCATGGTCAGGCGAGACTGGCAAGCGCAGGCCCGCCTTGTCAATTAATAAATCAACCGGATTTACTTATTGACTCCCGCAAAGAATGTGTTCCAAGATGTTGCACGGCCCGGCCCGTGGCAGCATCCGCGTCACGCCCGGGGCGAACCTGAAGACAAACTTTCGTGTCTGCGCGCGCAGACATCCAATGGGAGGACTACCTTGAAGACATTTCTGAAGTCGGCTGTCGCGGCCGTTGCCCTTGTCGGCTTTGCCAGCGTGGCCCAGGCCGGTGTGGGCGCCTGCCTCATCACCAAGAACAACACCAACCCCTTCTTCGTGAAGATGAAGGAAGGCGCTGAAAAGGGCGCCGCCGCTGCTGGCGTTGACCTGCAGTCCTTCGCTGGTGAAAAGGACGGCGACGCCGCTCCGCAGATCACCGCCATTGAAAACTGCGTTGCTGCCGGCGTGAAGGGCATCCTCATCACCCCGTCGAACGACGACGTGGGCCCGGCCCTCAAGGCCGCCCGCGCCAAGGGCATTCTCGTGATCTCGCTCGACACCGAGCTCGGTGACAAGGAAGCCCAGGACATCACCTTCGCCACCGACAACTTCCAGGCCAGCATCCTGATCGGCCAGTGGGCCAAGGCAACGATGGGCGACAAGGCAGCGACCGCCAAGATCGCCATGCTCGACATCAACAAGGACAACATCTCGGTTGACGTGCAGCGCGACACGGGCTTCCTCAAGGGCTTCGGCATCGAAGTGCCTGACCTCAAGGTGCTCGGCTCCGAAAAGGATCCTCGCGTGATCGGCCACGAATCTTCGCAGGCCAACCCGGAAGGCGGCCAGAAGGCCATGGAAACGCTGCTCGCCAAGGACGGCGACATCAACGTCGTCTACACGATCAACGAACCGGCTGCTGAAGGCGCTTATGCCGCCCTCAAGGCCGCCGGCAAGGAAGGCCAGGCCCTCATCGTTTCGGTTGACGGCGGCTGCCCCGGCGTTGCCTCTGTGAAGTCTGGCGTCATCGGCGCCACCTCGCGCAGCAATATCCGCTGCTGATGGCCTCCAAGGGCATCGACGCTATTGCCGCTTTCGCCAAGGACGGCACCAAGCCGACCGTGTCGGAAGGCCTCGGCTTCTTCAACACGGGTGTGAACTTGATCACCGACAAGCCAGTGGATGGCGTGCCGTCCCTCGACACGACCAAGGGCACCGAGCTCTGCTGGGGCTAAGCCACGGCTGATATCTTGACTCTGCGGGGGGCGGCGATATCGTCGCCCCTCGTTTCTACGGACCGCAAGAAGTCCGGGTTATTGGGACAACGTCAAACTGGGGCTTGAGCAGCGAAATGAGCGACACGCCTTCGCCAACAAAAATCATATCCGATTTTGAAGCGCGGCTGGAGGAAGCCGACAAGGCCGTCGCCAGCTTCGAACACGAACATGAAAGCCTGCTGCAAAAAGGCAAGGGCTTCCTGCGCGCCAATCCAACGGCCATTCCCGCCATCATCCTCATCGCCAGTATCCTGATCTTCGGCATTATCTCGCTGCTCCAGCCGAACAATTTTCTCACGGCGAACACGCTCTCCACCATTCTCAAGCAGGTGACGGTGGTCGGCATCATTGCCATCGCCCAGACCCTGGTGATCCTGACGGCAGGTATCGATCTTTCGGTGGGTATCATCCTGGTGATTTGCGCCATGGTCATGGGCCGTCTCACCACGTTGAATGATGTGCCCTTCTATCTCGCCATTCCTTTCGCCCTTGTCATCGGAACGGCCATGGGTGCCATCAACGGATTGCTCGTCACCAAGGCCCGCATTCCGCCACTCATCGTGACGCTGGGCACCTACTATGCCTTCCGCGCCCTGAACCTGTGGTACACGGGATCAGAATCCGTGCGCCCGGCGGCGCTCAGTGAAAAAGCGCCACAGCTTTTGTTTTTCGGCACCGCATTTGATATTGGCAGTGCCACATTCATCTATGGCTCATTCGCCCTCATCGCACTGGCGGTGATCGTCTGGTATATGCTGAACCGCACCGCCTGGGGCCGTCACGTCACGGCCATCGGCGATGACCCGGATGCGGCCATGCTGTCGGGCGTGGAGATCGACCGCACGCTCATCTCCGTCTATGCCCTTGCGGGGCTGATCTGCGCCTTTGGCGCCTGGGTCGCCATTGGCCGTGTGGGGTCCATGTCGCCCATCGCCTTTGAAACGGTGAACCTCGATTCCATCACCGCTGTGGTCATTGGCGGCACCTCCCTCTTTGGTGGCAGGGCCTCGATTGCTGGCTCCGTTCTTGGTGCCATGATCGTGGGCGTGTTCTTCATGGGTCTCGCCCTCGTCGGCGTGGAAAGCTACTGGCAGTGGTTCGCCATGGGCTGTCTGCTGATCGGCGCTGTTGCCGTGGACCAGTGGCTCCGCCGCGCTGCGCAATAAGGGTTGAAAATCATGGCAAAGAAAACAGCGAAGAAAGCCCCGGCCAAGAAGCCAGCGCGCAAGGCGGCATCGGCGGCAGCGTCTGTGCGGGTCGAATCCGTGCCCCAGTCCAAGCCCGCCGCAGCACCCGCGCCAGCCGTGGAGCCCATTCTGAAGGCCCGTGCCCTGACCAAGAAATATGGCCACGTCGTCGCGCTCAACCATGCCGATTTCGATCTCTATCCCGGCGAGGTTCTGGGCGTGATCGGCGACAACGGTGCCGGCAAGTCCACGCTCATCAAGGCGCTTTCGGGTGCCGTCACGCCGGACCACGGCGAGATCACCCTGGAAGGCAAGACGGTGCATTTCCGCTCGCCGCAGGATGGCCGTGCAGCGGGCATTGAAACGGTTTATCAGAACCTGGCCCTGTCCCCCGCCCTCTCCATTGCCGAGAACATGTTCCTTGGCCGCGAGATCAGGAAAGAGGGTGCCCTGGGCCAGTTCCTGCGCCTCACGGACCGCACAGCCATGCGCAATTTCGCCCGCCAGAAACTGTCCGAATTGGGGCTGATGACCATTCAGAACATCGACCAGGCAGTGGAGACACTGTCCGGTGGCCAGCGTCAGGGCGTGGCCGTGGCCCGCGCAGCGGCCTTCGGCTCCAAGGTTGTGATCATGGACGAGCCCACCGCGGCCTTGGGCGTGAAGGAATCCCGCCGCGTGCTTGAACTCATCCGCGACGTGAAGAAGCGTGGCCTGCCCATCATTCTCATCTCTCACAACATGCCCCACGTTTTCGAGGTCTGCGACCGCGTTCACATCCACCGGCTCGGGGCAAGGCTCTGCACCATCAACCCCAAGGACTTCTCCATGTCCGATGCGGTTGCCCTGATGACGGGCGCCAAGGCCCCGCCACCCGAACTGGCGGGCTGACATGGATCTGGCTGATCTGCGGGCCGACATCATCCGCCGCGCCGGAAAGCGCGAGCGTTTCATGGTGGCCATCGCAGGCCCGCCTGCCTCGGGCAAATCGACAACCGCCCATGACCTGCAGAAGTCGCTCGTGGCGGCGGGCGAGACCGCCGTTGTGGTGCCCATGGACGGCTTTCACTTTGATGATGCCGTGCTCAACGCCCGCGGCCACCGTCCGCGCAAGGGTGCGCCCTTCACCTTCGATGCGGCGGGTTTTGAACATCTGCTCCGCCGCATCCGCGACCGCGAACCCGACATCGCCATTCCGGTCTTCGACCGCAGCATGGAACTGTCCCGCGCCGCCGCCGATATCGTGGGCGCAGACACGCGCTTCATTCTCGTCGAGGGCAATTACCTGCTGCTTGATGAAGCGCCCTGGACCGGGCTGCGCCCGCTCTTTGATCTGACGGTCTTCATTGATGTTGCACATGAGGAACTGCGCAACCGCCTGATCCAGCGCTGGCTCGACCATGGCTTTGACATGGCCTACGCCCGAAATTGGATCGCCACCAACGATGATCTCAACATCGCCCATGTGCTGGCCCACCGCGCGCCAGCCGATGTGGTGCTGACGCAGGACTGACAGTCAGCCCACCGGGATATCCTTGAAGCGCACCTGATAGGCCTGGCCAAACCCTGCCACGATATGGGCCTGCTCGGCTTCCAGCCGCCAGAAGCGGAAGTCGCCAAGCCCCATGTAGAGCTCCGCATAGGGATGCCGCGCCAGAAACAGCCCCATGGCTTCCTCCCGTGTGGCCGTTTCGAAATAGCCTGAAAGGGTCACGCGCAAGGTGCGCAAGGGATCGCCCTCCGCCGCGATGGGTGCCATGACGAGCAGGCTGCCGCGCGCATCTGCCGCAAGGCACTTGCTGTGGCGGGAGAGGCCGGAAAGGAACAGCAACGGTTTCAACGCCGCGTCAGCGGCAAAGCTCACCAGCGTGGTGAAAGGCACGCCCGTGTCGGCATCAAGCACGCCAAGGGCTGCCGGGCCGCCCGCCCGCACCAGCTGCGAGACGCGTTGGAGAGCCTCGGCTTTGGGCGAAAGACTTTGATTTTCCATGACTGTTGCCCTCGCAATCCTCGCGCGAAACCCCTATATCAGGTGCCACATTTTGTTCCACTTTCATACCTATGCGACGGGAGGATCGAAAGGAATGAACAAGAAAATGCCGACTATTGCCCTTGTGGATGACGACCGCAACATTCTCACTTCGGTGGGCATGACGATGGAAGCCGAAGGCTATCTCGTCCAGAAATACAACGATGGCGCCGCCGCCCTTCAGGGCCTGCAGGACAATCCGCCGGATGTCGCGATCTTCGACATCAAGATGCCGCGCATGGACGGCATGGAGCTTCTGCGCCGCATCCGCCAGAAGACGGACCTCCCCGTCATCTTCCTCACCTCCAAGGATGACGAGATTGATGAACTCTTCGGCCTCAAGATGGGGGCCGATGATTTCATCAAGAAGCCCTTCTCGCAGCGTCTGTTGGTGGAGCGCGTCAAGGCCGTGTTGCGCCGCGCCGGCACAAGGGATGGCACGCCGCTGCCCCAGGAAGCCGCCAAGACAATCGAACGCGGCAAGCTGGCCATGGACCCGGACCGCCATTCCTGCACCTGGGATGGCAAGCCGGTGACGCTCACCGTCACGGAATTTCTCATCCTGCAGTCGCTGGCCCAGCGCCCCGGCATCGTGAAGAGCCGCGACGCGCTGATGGACGCCGCCTATGATGACCAGGTCTATGTGGATGACCGCACCATCGATAGCCACATCAAGCGCCTGCGCAAGAAGTTCAACCAGGTCGATGAAGCCTTTGACGGGATCGAGACGCTCTATGGCGTCGGCTACCGCTTCAAGGAACAATGACGCTGGCCATGAAGCCTTAAGGGATGCTCGACAAGCCGCGAGACATTGAGACTGCGCATTCCGATGGGGATGACGGCAGTGATGCTGATTCAGCAGTTGCTTCCGTTCGTCCCCGCGAAAGTTTCTGGTCCCGCTTCCGTCCGCGCAGCCTCACGGCCAAGATCGCCCTCATCAACATCATGGCACTTCTGGTGCTGGCCTCAGGCGTGCTCTACTTCAATCAGCTCCGCCAGGGGCTGATTGATGCGCGTGTGCAAAGCCTCACCACCCAGGCCCAGATCATTGCAGGGGCCATCTCCGGCTCCGCCTCGGCAGACACGGGATCGATTGTCATCAACCCGGATTCGCTGGATGACAACGGCGACGTGCCATCTGACGGCAACACGGCCGAAGGCATGGACTTTCCCATCGACCCGGAAAAGGCAGGCCCCGTGCTGCGCCGGCTTCTCGCCAACACCTCGAACCGGGCCCGCATCATTGATCCCGAGGGCAACCTGCTGGTGGACAGCCGCAACCTCTATGGCGGAGACATCATCGAGTCCGGGTCGCGCCCACCCGCAACACCGCCGGGCTTTCTCTCTTCCTCCTGGAACCGCCTGCTCGATTGGGCCTTCTCCACGGACTATCCGCTGCACCAGGACTATGGTCTTGATGGCAACAAGGATGTGCCGGAGATTGCCGCCGCCCTCAATGGCGCCTCCGTCTCCATTGTCAGGTTGAACGAGGCCCACGAAATCTTCGTGCTGGTCTCCGTGCCGGTGCAGCGCTTTCATGCGGTGCTGGGGGCACTGGTCCTCTCCAACCAGCCGGGCGAGATTGATCAGGTTGTCCATGCGGAGCGCCGCATAGTCTTTCTCACTTTGGGGTTCGCCACGCTGGTGGCGCTGCTGCTCTCCATCGCGCTCGCATCCACCATCGCCAATCCCATCCGCCGGCTCTCCGCCGCTGCCTTGAAAGTGGGGCGCGGCGCCAGCCGCCGCGTGGAGATTCCCGACTTCACCCGGCGCAAGGATGAGATCGGCCATCTCTCCGACAGCCTCCGCCAGATGACCGGCGCGCTCTACAACCGCATCGACGCCATTGAAGCCTTCGCCGCGGATGTCTCCCACGAATTGAAGAACCCGCTCACCTCCCTGCGCAGTGCCGTGGAAACACTCGCCTTTGTAAAGACCGATGAACAGCGCCAGCGCCTGATCGACATCGTGAAGCAGGACGTGAAGCGCATGGACCGGTTGATCACCGACATCTCCGATGCCTCGCGCCTGGATGCCGAACTGTCCCGCACCGATTCCAGCCCGGTCGATATCGCCCGCCTGCTGGGGGCCATCGTGCTGTTGTCCAATGAAACGGCAAAACAGGGTGACGCCGAAATCCTGCTCCATGTGCAGCCACCCCGCGCCGGGCAGCGCCACGAAACGGCCTATCGCGTGTCCGGCCAGGATTCGCGCCTCAGCCAGGTCTTCCGCAATCTCATCGACAATGCCCGATCCTTCACCGCACCCGGCACGCGCATCAATGTGCGGCTGCGGCGCTTGGGCGACGAGGTCGATGTCCGTGTCGAGGATTCCGGTCCCGGCATCAGGCCTGAAAATCTCGAACGTGTCTTCGAGCGCTTTTACACAGACCGCCCGGAGCAGAGTTTCGGAAATAACTCCGGTCTTGGCCTCGCCATTTCCCGGCAGATTGTGGAAGCGCACAAGGGCCGCATCTGGGCCGAAAACCGCGAAGGGCAGGCCAAGAATGATGCACCACGGCCGGTGCTTGGCGCGCGCTTTTCGGTCAGACTGCCCGCCCTGCCGCCTGAGCCATGAACAGCGATAGCCAGATTGTCCACGCCACCTGTGTGGCGCTCAATGGCCGGGGCGTGCTCATCCGCGGGGTATCCGGCAGCGGCAAGTCGGCGCTCGCCCTCAGCCTCATCGATGTGCCGGGGCGGGGCCTGGGCGAAGAGCTGCTCGTGGGTCAACTCGTGGCTGATGACCACACACGCCTCTGGCGGGCGGGAGAGCAGCTTCTGGCCGCTCCACCGCAAACGCTGGCTGGCCTCATGGAAGTGCGCGGCCTTGGCATCCTGTCTGTGTCCTGCCTTGCGCAAGCGCCTGTGACCCTCGTGGTTAATCTGGTGCCGCCGCAGGAGATTGAACGCCTGCCGGAACCATCCACCCTGAGCACTCTGCTTCTCGGCCTCTCTGTGCCGCGCATCAAGGTGGCGGAGCGCAATCCCATGGCGGCCAGCCTCGTTCGCGCTGCCCTGACGGCCAAGCCCGCCAGCACGCGTGGGGACTAACCGAAACAGTTGCCGCCCGGCCCTGAAAAGGCGTAAACAGCCCAGCGCAAAGAAAAGGGGCGCTCTTTGGATATGTGTCAAATCTCCGGATATCTGCTGGCATGATCGGCCTCGTACTTGTCACCCACGGCCGCCTTGCCTCGGAATTCATCCATGCCGTGGAGCATGTGGTGGGCAAGCAGGATCAGATCGAGGCAATCTGCATCGGCCCGGATGACCGCATGGACACGCGCCGCTCCGACATTGCCGGGGCCGCAGGCCGGGTCAACACCGGCGATGGTGTCATCATCCTGACCGACATGTTCGGCGGCACGCCGTCCAACCTCGCCATATCGCTGCTGGAAGAGGGCAAGATCGAAGTGGTGGCCGGGCTTAATCTTCCCATGCTGGTGAAGCTGGCCCGCGTGCGCCGCGACTGCAACCTGCACAAGGCCGCCGCCGCCGCCCAGGATGCGGGCCGCAAATACATCAACATCGCCAGCCAGGTCCTGGGGGACTGATGGCCAGCATTGCTCGGGAACTGGCGATCACCAACCAGCGCGGGCTGCATGCCCGGGCCTCGGCAAAGTTCGTGAAATGCGCCGAAGGCTTCAACGCTGAAATCACTGTCTCCAAGGATGGACAGACCGTGCCCGCCACCTCAATCATGGGGCTGATGATGCTGGCCGCCTCCATGGGCACGTCCATCATGGTGGAGGCCTCGGGCCCCGAAGCCCAGCCTGCCATGGACGCGCTCACCAGCCTCGTGGCGGCCAAGTTCGACGAAGAATAGCCGCGCGGGCTTAGCCGTTGCCCAGCAATGTCTCGGCCGAGAAAGCCTTGGCGAGCTGCGCCTCTGTCATCAGGCCCTCGCCCTGCACCACGGCTCGGATGCTGCGGCCCGAGGCCAGGGCTTCCTTGGCCACACGGCTCGCTTCCGCATAGCCGATATAGGGGTTGAGCGCCGTGACAGCGACCAGCGAATGCTCCAGAAGATCGCGGCAGCGCGCCTCATCCGCTTCAATGCCGGTGATGCATTTCTCCCGCAGCACTGTCATGCCGCGGCTCAGCATGCGCATGGATTGCAGGATGTTGAAGACGATCACCGGCTCCATGGCATTCAATTGCAACTGTCCTGACTCTGCCGCCATGGTGACGGTGAGGTCATTGCCGATCACCTGATAGGCGATCTGGTTGACCACCTCCGGCATCACCGGGTTCACCTTTCCCGGCATGATGGAGGAACCCGCCTGCACCGGCGGCAGGCGGATTTCACCGAGCCCCGCCCTCGGCCCGCTGTTGAGCAGGCGCAGGTCATTGCAGATCTTGGAGAGCTTCACGGCAATGCGCTTCAGCACACCTGAAAACGTGACAAAGGCACCCATATCTGATGTGGCTTCGATGAGGTCGCCTGCTGGCACCAGCGGTACGCCGGAAATGGCAGCAAGCTTGGCGATCACCAGCCGCGAATAGTCCTGTGGCGTGTTGATGCCCGTGCCAATGGCCGTACCGCCCAGGTTCACCTCCCGCAGCAGGGCGGAAAACTCCTGCAACCGGTCAATGTCCTCTCCCACCGTCACGGCAAAGGCCTTGAACTCGGAGCCCAGCCGCATGGGCACCGCATCCATCAGCTGGGTGCGCCCCACCTTGATGATGTGGTGAAAGGCCTGCGCTTTTTCTTCAAGCGCGGCCTTCAACGCCTGCTGCGCGGTGATGAGGGCTGGCACATCCCGGAGCATGGTGAGCCGCACCGCCGTGGGATAGACATCATTGGTGGATTGCGAGAGGTTCACATGGTCATTGGGATTGATGATGTCATAGCGGCCCCGCGCCTCGCCAAGCTCGCGCAGCGCCATGTTGGCGATCACCTCGTTGGCATTCATGTTGCTGGAGGTGCCGGCTCCGCCCTGGATCATGTCAACGATGAAGTGCTGGTGGTTCTCCCCCGCCATCAGCCGGTCGCAGGCGGCTGAAATGGCCTTGACGATCCGCGGCGGCAGCACGCCCAGTTCGCCATTGGCCGCCGCCGCCGCCTTCTTGGTCATGGCGAGCGCCGTCACCAGTTCGGGGTAGTGCCGGAGCAGTGTGCCCGTGATCGGGAAATTGGCGGCGGCCCGCGCCGTGTGAATGCCATAGTCGGCATCCTCCGGCACCTGCCAGCTGCCAAGCGAGTCGTGCTCCGTGCGAAAGCCCATGGCGGCAGGCTACGCCCGCCCGCTCATCCCCGCAATGTGGCGCCTGTGGCCTTGTGCACAGCCGCCACGATCTTTGCCGAAAGCCCTTCGATTTCCGCATCCGTGAAGGTCTTGTCTTTCGGCTGCAAGGTCACTTCCAGCGCCAGGGACGTCTTGCCATCGGCCAGCTTGAACACGTCGAAGACCTGGGCATCCGCAACAGTCACCTTGTCCACGCCGCGGGCCGCCTTCACCAGTTCCGCCGCCTGCACCTTGTCGTCAACGACAAAGGCGAAGTCGCGCGACACGGGCATGAGGCCTGACATCTGCAAGGCCGCCTTGGCCGTGCCCTTCTGGCGCGGTGCGGGGATCAGGTTGAGAATGATTTCGAAGGCCACCACGGGTCCCTTCACATCCATCTCCGCCAGCACCTTGGGGTGAATTTCGCCAAAGCTGGCGATCTTGTTTTGCGGACCCATCTGCAAGGTGCCGGAGCGCCCGGGGTGATACCATGCAGGGGCCGTGTTCACGATCTGCAAGGTGGCACCTGCCATGCCGCAGGCCTCCAGCACCGCAATGGCATCGGCCTTGGCGTCAAAGGCATCCACGCTGCGCGACCCGCCCTGCCATTGGCGGCCAACCGCCTCACCCTGACGGATGCCGGCGGCCCGCAGCGTTTCGTCCTTCATCTGGTCTCCGGCATAGGCATGGCCGATCTCGGAGAGCGCAAAGCCCGAAAAGCCGCGCGCCAGATTGCGCCCCGCCGCAGCAATCAGATTGGGCAGCAGCGATGGCCGCATGTCTGTGAGTTCGGAGGAAATGGCATTGGCCAGTTGCAGCTCGCGCGCCCCCCCGCCGAAAAGCGTGGCCTGGGCGTTGGGCAGGAAGGCATAGGTCACGGCTTCATTGAAGCCCCGGGCGGCAAGTGCGCGCCGCGCCGCCAGCATGCGCTTCTGCAGCGGCGTGAGAACAGGCCGCGCCACCGGCGAAGGGCGTGACATCTCCGCTTCCGGAATATTCTCAAGGCCCACAATGCGGCAGATGTCTTCCACCAGATCAGCTTCGCCGTTCACATCGGGCCGCCACGACGGCGGAATGCAGGAGGCACCGCCTGCCGCTTCCGTCACGGAAAAGCCCAAGGCGCGCAGGATCTTCAATTGATCCGCCCACGGACAATCAAGCCCGCCCAGCTGCTTCACCCTTGTCTTGCGCAGCGTGATGGTGCGCTTCGTTTCCGGCACCTTGCCGGCCATCACCACATGCGAGGCCTCGCCACCGCACAGATCAAGGATCATCTGCGTGGCAATGTCGGAGCCCGTGGGCGTGAACGCGGGGTCAACACCGCGTTCAAAACGGTAGCGTGCATCGGAGTGGATGCCCAGCTTGCGGCCCGTGGTGGCGGTGCGCACCGGATCAAACCAGGCGGCTTCAAGAAATACATCCGTCGTCTCATCCGTGCAGGACGAGGGAATGCCGCCGATGATGCCCGCAATGGCTTCCGCATGGGCCTCATCGGCAATCACTGTCATGCCCGAAGACAAGGTGTAGCTCTTGTTGTCCAGCGCATCGATGGTTTCACCATCCCGCGCAAAACGCGCCGTGATGTTGCCCGTCACCTTCTTGGCGTCAAACACATGCAAGGGGCGGCCATGGGCAAAGGTGATGTAATTGGTGATGTCAACGAGCGTGGAAATGGGGCGCAGGCCAATGGCCTTCAGCCGCCGCTGCATCCAAGCCGGCGAGGGCCCGTTCTTAAGCCCACGAATATAGCGGCCCACAAACAGCGGGCAGGCCTTTTCTTCGCCCTTGGGGAAATCCAGCGACACCTTGATGGGGGACTCGAATGTCCCCTTGATGGCCGGCACAGCGAGCGGCTTCAGCGTGCCCAGCCCCTTGGCCGCAAGGTCGCGCGCAATGCCGTGAATGCCCAGCGCATCGGGGCGGTTGGCCGTCACCTTCACATAGAACATCGGGTCATCAAGGCCGAGCGCCTGTGCCGCAGGCGTGCCCACCGGCCAGTCGCCCTGCACTTCAATGATGCCATCATGCTCTTCTGACAGCAGCAGCTCGCGCTCCGAACACATCATGGCCTGGGATTCCACACCGCGGATCGTGGCGGGTGAAAACACCATGCCATTGTGCGGAATGGTGACCCCGGGCAGCGCGATGATCGCCTTGATTCCGGTGCGGGCATTTGGCGCCCCGCAGACAACCTGCTTCACGCCATCCTTGGTTTCGACCACGCAGAGCCGGAGCTTGTCGGCATTGGGGTGCTTCTCGGCCTTCTGCACATAAGCCACGGTGAAGTCGGACAGGCCTTTGCTCTTGTCGCTGACCTCTTCCACTTCGAGGCCGATGCCCAGCAATCCCGCCGCGATCTCGTCAACGGAGGCTGTGGTTTCGAGATGATCCTTGAGCCAGGAGAGTGTGAATTTCATGTCTTGAGTCCTGCGGCATAGATGCCGTTGGTAATTTCGCCCATCACCACCAGCTGCTCGCCGGAGGTGTAAATTGTCAGGGTCTTGGTTTCATCGGGATAGAGCGGATCCTGAAATTCCGCCTGCTGGCCGGTGGAATGGATGTCGCCTGCAACACCCAGGCGCTGCAACGCCTCATCCGGATCGGAGACACCCCAGATCACGTCCCACGCCGTGCCGCTCGTGTCGCGGCTCACCTGTCTCACGACAGTCCTCCCGCCAGCGTCGGCACCTGAAGAGACCGGAAGCCATAGTGGCGCAGCCAGCGCAAATCTGAATCAAAGAAAGCCCGCAGATCCGGAATGCCATATTTCAGCATGGCAATGCGGTCGATGCCCATGCCGAAGGCAAAGCCCTGCACCTTCGATGGATCAAGCCCGCCCGCCTTGATGACATTGGGATGCACCATGCCGGAACCGAGAATTTCCAGCCAGCTCTCACCCTCGCCGATCTTCACCTGGCCATCCTTCCACGAACATTGAATGTCCACTTCCATGGAAGGTTCCGTGAAGGGGAAGTGGGAGGCACGGAAGCGCATCTTCACGTCATTCACTTCGAAGAAGGCCTTGCAGAATTCATGCAGCACCCACTTGAGGTGGCCCATGTGCGTGTTCTCGTCCAGCACCAGCGCTTCCACCTGGTTGAACATGGGCGTGTGCGTCATGTCAGAGTCAGAACGGAAGGTGCGGCCCGGCGCGATGATGCGGATGGGCGGCTGTTGCGATTTCATGGTGCGGATCTGCACAGGGCTCGTGTGCGTGCGCAGCACCATGCGCGTGCCATCCGGCTTCTCATGGAAATAGAATGTGTCATGCTCCTGCCGTGCGGGATGTTCCGGGGGCATGTTGAGGGCATCGAAATTGTGGAAGTCGTCCTCGATATGCGGCCCTTCCGCCACCGAGAACCCAAGGTCGCCGAAAATCTGAACGACTTCTTCCCACACCTGGCTCACCGGATGCACCGTGCCGCGCAACTCGCCGCGCGCGGGCAGGGTCACGTCAACCGTCTCGCGCGCCAGGCGTTCGTTTAGCGCCTTGTCGGCCAGCGCCGCCTTGCGGATGGTGATCGCTTCCGCCACCTTGTCCTTGATGGTGTTGAGCGCCGCGCCGAAGGTCTTGCGCTCCTCCGGGCTCATGCCGCCCAGCGCCTTCATCTGCTCGGAGATCGTGCCTTTCTTGCCAAGCGCGGCAACGCGCACGGCCTCAAGTGCCGTTTCATCGGAAGCAGCCTCGACCAAGGCCAAGGTTTCTGTTTCGAGCGCCTGCAGCGACATCGTCTTACCCCAAAATAAAGCCGGGCCCTGAGTAGGGGAGAAGCATCTCCCACTCAAGGCCCGGTGAATGACGTCAGTAAGTTCAGAACTTACGCGAGAGCGGCTTTCGCCTTCTCGACAAGCGCGCCGAAGGCGGCCTTGTCATGCACTGCGAGATCGGCGAGGACCTTGCGGTCCACTTCGATGCCGGCCTTGGACAGGCCGTTGATAAATCGGCCATAGGTCAGGCCAAGTTCGCGGGTGCCGGCATTGATGCGCTGGATCCAGAGGGCGCGGAAGTTGCGCTTCTTCTGGCGGCGGCCAATGTATTGATACTGCTCGGCGGCCTCCACGGCCTGCACGGCGACGCGGAAGACGTTCTTGCGGCGGGAGAAATAGCCCTTGGCGCGGGCCAGGACCTTCTTGTGGGAACGGCGGGCAACAACGCCGCCTTTTGCGCGTGGCATGGTTCAAGCCTCCCTTAGTACTTGCCGGCGTAGGGCATGTGGATCTTCACCAGGCCTTCATCGCCCGGGGCCAGAACCATTGTGCCGCGCTGGTTGCGGATCTGCTTGTTGGTGCGCTTGATCATGCCGTGGCGCTTGCCAGCGGCACCGGCCTTCACTTTGCCGGATGCGGTGAAGCGAAAGCGCTTCTTGGCCGCCGACTTGGTCTTCATCTTGGGCATTTTGTTCAGTCCTTTCAGAACATTACGAATAACCGCCATGGCAGCCCTTATACGGCCAGGCGGTTGAGGAACCTCAACTTTTCAGTGAGATGGCGGGGATAAAGCAGAATTGGGCAGCCATTGCAAGATGTTGGCCGGACATGCCGGAGGGCCCGCGCCCGGCAGGCCTGTGTCTGGCGCATGGACCCGCCAGCGTCCTTCGCCGTTGCTTGGGCTTGCCAAATCAGCCCATAGCATCTCCCCTTCTCAGGATTCTCCCGGATCAAGACCCATGAACACCACCGACTTCGACAAGTTCCACGGCCGCCTCGGGCGCGTTGAGTTCATCGCCCTCGTGGCGGCCATGATCGCCATCAATGCCTTTGCCATCGACATCATGCTGCCCGGCCTGCAGGACATCGGCCAGAGCCTGGGCGAGCCAGACCCCAACCGCCGCCAGCTGGTGATCCCCGCCTACATGCTGGGCTTTGGCATTCTGCAACTGGTCTTCGGCCCGCTCGCCGACCGCTTTGGCCGCCGCAGGCCCCTGCTTGCCGGCATGGCCATTTATGTGGCGGCTGCCGCCGGCGCCTTTCTGGTCACGGACTTCAATGCCCTGGTCGCCCTCAGGGCCCTGCAAGGGGCGGGAGCGGCCGCCACGGCAGTGATCGCCATTGCCCTGGTGCGCGATCTCTTCGCCGGGGATGAGATGGCCAAAACCCTCTCCCTTGTCTTCATGGTGATGATGGCTTCGCCCATCTTCGCGCCAGCGCTCGGCCAGTTCCTGCTCTCCGTGCTGCCCTGGCAGGGCCTCTTCGGCTTCATGGCGCTTTTTGGCGCGCTGGTCATGCTCTGGGTTTTCCTCCGCCTGCCGGAAACCCTGCATCCGGAATACCGCCGCTCCTTCACCGCCAGCGCCATTGGCCAGGGCTTTGCCATTGTCTTCGGCAACCGTGTGTCATTGTCCTACATCATGGCAACGGCCCTGCTGTTCGGGGCCCTCATGGGCTTCCTCACCTCTTCCCAGCAGATCTATGTGGAGCACTATGGCATGGGGGCCCTCTTCCCGCTGTTCTTTGCGGCGGGTGGCGCGGTCAGTGCCTTTGGCGGCTATCTGAATTCGAGGGCCGTCATGCGCTTCGGCATGCGCCGCCTGTCGCACACGGCGCTGGCTGTTTTCGCCGCCGTGGCGCTTCTCATGGCGCTGCTGGGGGCCGCGAAACTTCTGCCAGTCTTCCTCTTCTTCGCGCTGCTCTGCGCCATCTTCCTCGCCTTCAACTTCATCATGTCCAACTTTGGCGCCCTGGCCATGGAGCCCTTGGGCGAAGTGGCGGGCACCGCCGCCTCCACGCAAGGCTTCCTGCAAATGGTTGTGGGGGCCGCCCTCGGCACGCTCATCGGCCAGATGTATGATGGCACGCCCGTGCCGCTGGCTGCCGGCATGGTGGTTCTCTCAGTCATGGCCGGCCTTGTCGTGGCGCTGGGGGCCCGGCCTAAGGTGATGTTTTCTTGAAGGGGCAACTGGGCTAAAGCCCCCGGCAGGAGAACACCATGACCCCTGCCGCCCGCACCATCCTCAAGGAACTGCAAGCCCATGCCAAGGCGGGCCTGCCCGACATGCGCAAGGCCTTTGCGCCGGGCAAGGCGGGTGATGCCCGCTTTGCGGAATTTTCCGCGCGGCAGGATGATCTGCTCCTTGATTATTCCAAGTGCCGCGTCACGGCCAAAACCATGAAACTGCTTCTGGCGCTGGCCAAGGCCGCCGATGTGGAAGGCCGCCGCGACGCCATGATGCGCGGCGACATCATCAACACCACGGAAGGCCGCGCCGTGCTGCACACGGCACTGCGCCGCCCCAAGAGCGAGATCGTCATGGTGGGCGGCATCAATGTCGTGCACGAAGTGCATGACGTGCTGGAGGACATGGCCCGCTTTGCCGTTGAGGTGAGGAAGGGCAAGATCACCGATGTTGTGAACATCGGCATTGGCGGCTCGGACCTTGGCCCGGTCATGGCCACGCTGGCGCTCGCCCCCTATCACGATGGCCCGCGCTGCCATTTTGTTTCCAATGTCGATGGTGCTCACATCGCCGACGCGCTGAAGCTGCTGAACCCTGAGACCACGCTTTTCCTCGTCGCCTCCAAGACCTTCACCACCATCGAAACCATGACCAACGCCAAGACCGCGCGCGGCTGGCTGGTGGAAAAATTGGGCGAGGCGGCGGTCGGCGATCACTTCGCCGCCATTTCCACGGCCCTCGACAGGGTCAAGGCTCGGCATTGCCGAAAACCGCACCTTCGGTTGGGGGGGGCGGGCGCTATTCCCTCTGGTCGGCCATCGGCCTGTCGCTGATGATCGCCGTGGGCCCGCGCAATTTCATGGACATGCTGGCGGGCGCCCATGCCATGGACCGGCATTTCTCCACCGCCAAGCCGCAGGAAAATCTGCCCATGCTCTTGGGCCTTCTGGGTGTCTGGCATCGCAATGCCTGCGGCCACCCCGCCCGTGCCATCATTCCCTATGACCAGCGCCTTGCGCGCTTTCCCGCCTATCTCCAGCAACTCGACATGGAGAGCAACGGCAAGCGCGTGGCGCTGGATGGCAAGCCGGTGAAGGTGGGAAGTGGCCCGCTCGTCTGGGGTGAGCCCGGCACCAATGGCCAGCACGCCTTCTTCCAGCTGCTGCATCAGGGCACGGATGTGATCCCTGTTGAATTTCTGATTGCCGCAGAACCCCACGAGGTGGGCATCAAGGTGCATCACGATCTGCTGGTGGCCAATTGCCTTGCCCAATCCCAGGCCTTGATGAAGGGCCGCACCCTGCAGGAAGCCGAAGCGCAACTGCTGGCCATGGGCAAAAGCAGGGCCGAGGCCAAGCGCCTGGCGCCGCACCGGGTCTTTGAAGGCAACCGCCCCTCCATCACGCTTGCCTATCGCAAACTCGATCCCGCCACGCTGGGCCGCCTCATCGCGCTTTATGAGCACCGCGTCTTTGTCGAGGCCGCCATCTGGGGCATCAATGCCTTTGATCAATGGGGCGTGGAACTGGGCAAGGAACTGGCCACAGGCCTGCAGCCGGTTGTCGAAGGCAAGCAGGGCACGGCAGATCTGGATGCCTCAACGGCGGGTCTGGTGGCCCACCTGAAGGGCTGAGCTGACGGCCCCGCAGCCGCCAAACCCTAACGATGTGATGAATCTTTTTCGCGCAATCAGGAATTGCATTGCGCGTGTGGGGCTATTGCATGTCATTGAATGAAATGCTAATCATCCCCTCTTCGGTTGCGGAAGGGGCGCTGCGACGCGAGTTCAGAAAAATCATATTTCTCCCGGAGGGACGCACCATGGCCAGCACCACAATCAGCAATCAGGTTTTGACATCAGGCTAGGGTGACTCCCAGGCCGCCGCCAGCAGCTACACGGTGTCTGCCGATGGTTTCATAATCACCACGTCTTCGGATACGGCGCTCAACCTCGAAGGAGCAGGCGTCTGGACCGTCAAGATCGATGGCGGCCTCTGGTCCAAAAAAGCGTCCGACACCAATTCCAACGCCGTCAACGATGGCACGGGCCTTGTGCTCTACAACTACGCCGCCACAGCCAACGATAAGGTGACGGTCGGCGCCGAAGGCAGCATCGCTGGGTCGGAAACTGGCATCTTCTCGTCCGTCGCCGCGGACATCACCAACTCCGGCCAGATCGTCGGCTACCTGTTCGGCATGGATTTCAACGGCCAGGCAGGCCCAGGAAACAATGGCAGCGAGTCCAATCTCAATGTCGCGGGCAAGAAGCTTTCCATCACCAACAATGCCGGAGCGCAAATCGCTGGCCAGTTCATCGGTGTCAACAACAACAGCTTTGCCGCCCTGACGGTGAAGAACGCCGGAACGATTGACGGGGGCACCACGACCAATTGGAGCATGACCTATGATGGTGCCGCCATCAACGCATCCAAGAGCGCCCTCACACTCACCAACACCGGCACCATCAACGGCAACGTGGAAGGAGGTTGGGTCGGCAACAAGATCGACAACAGCGGCACCATCAATGGCACCCTGAGCTTTTACCTCAACAACAATTTTCTAAGCGGCTCCCTTTTTGACATCGATCATGATGGCGATTACGGCGACGCCGCAACCAAGGGCGCTGTCACCATCACGGGCACCACTACCGTGGCCAATACCATCACCAACAAGGGCACCATCAACGGTGTTGAGGATTACGGCTTCGACGGCTTTACGACTTTCCAGGTGGCCATGAATCTGTCGGACGGCCGCGAAGTCGTCACCAACAGCGGAAAGATCTTCGGCGATGTCTGGCTGAACGGCGGTGATGACAGCTTCACCAACACCGGCACCGTCAAGGGTTATGTCGATGGCTGGACGGGCAACAACACCATCACCAATTCCGGCACCATCGAATATGGCGTGGGCGGCCAGGGTGGCGTTGATGTGCTCGACAACAAGGGCAAGATCAACGGCAACGTCAACCTCAATGGCGGCGATGATGTGCTCAAGAACAGCGGCACCATCACCCAGTGGGTGGACATGGGCGATGGCCACAATGTCACCACCAATACCAAGGGCACGCTGGCGAGCGGCATCGGCGGCAACAATGATGTTGACGAAGTCACCAACACGGGCACCATCGGCAACGCCGACCATCTGCAGAATGCCGACACCGTTGTCGATTTGCATGGCGGCAACGACATTCTGACAAATACCGCCGGCACCATTCTCGGCGTGATCCGCATGGGTGCGGGCAATGACACGCTGAACGGCGGCAAAGGTGCAGAATACGTCGCCGAGGAAGATGGCCAGGACAAATACCTGCTGGGCGATGGCAATGACTATCTCGATTATTCCAGCGCCGACGCCTTTGCCGACACCATTGATGGCGGGGCCGGCACCGCTGACACCATCTTCTTTGGTGACCTTGCCAGCGCCATCACGCTGGACCTTGCCGCGAAGACGCTGACGGTGGGGGCAAACCCCACGGATACAGTCTTCAATTTTGAAATCGTCAAGGGCACAAGCAGCGGCGACACGATCAAGGGCAGCAGTGCCGCGGAGACGATTGAGGGCAATAACGGTGCCGACATTATCACCGGTCGCGGTGGCAAGGATATCCTCAGCGGCGGCTCAGGTGCCGACACTTTTGTCTATGAATTTGCCACCGACAGCGGCAAGACCCGCGCCACCCGCGATGTGATCACCGACTTCACGCAAGGGGTGGTTCAGGACAAGATCCAGCTGGACTTCGATGCCAACACGACAAACGGCACAGGCGTGGATGATTTCTCCGCCACGATTGTGGCCAATGGCGTCTTCACCCACACGGCAGGCGAACTTCGTTACACGTGGCAAGGCAGCCAGACCATCAT
The DNA here is from genome assembly GCA_046349175.1 of Hyphomicrobiales bacterium. GTDB lineage: Bacteria > Pseudomonadota > Alphaproteobacteria > Rhizobiales > Aestuariivirgaceae > Aestuariivirga. Next base: position 253,255 of record JAXMCS010000001.1, read on the forward strand.
TGAGGGGGACACAAACGGCGACGGCAAGGCGGATTTCTCCATCGCCCTCGAAGGCCATTTCGCGCTGACCTCAACCGACTTCATCCTCTAACTGCTAAATCGAAACCCTTTATCAGCGCCCGGCCTCACCGCCGGGCGTCTTTCTTAGAGGCTGAATGCCGTTCCCGCCGCGAGCGGCCCCACGCCCAGATAGCTGGCGATCGATTGCCCGATGTCGGCGAAGCTCTGCCGCTTGCCGGTGGACCCCGCCTTCAATCCCGGCCCGCAACAGAGAATGGGGATTTGCTCGCGCGTGTGGTCCGTGCCTTTGAAGCTCGGGTCATTGCCGTGATCGGCCGTGAGAATGAGCCGGTCACCCGGTTGCAACAGGGCGAGCGCCTGCGGCAGCCAGCGGTCAAACTGTTGCAGCGCCGCCGCATATCCAGGCACATCGCGGCGATGGCCGAAATCCGAATCGAAGTTGACGAAGTTCACCATCAGGAAGCCGCCTGCGGCCACCCCTGGCATTTCCCGCAGCGTTGTGTCCATCAGCACGTCGAAGCCCGCCACCTTAACTTCCCGGCCCGTGCCGGAATGGGCGTAGATGTCGCTGATCTTGCCCACCGTCACCACATCGCGCCCGGCATCTGACAAATGATTGAGGAGCGTGGGCTGCGGCGGCAGCACGGCATAATCTTTCCGGTGGCCCGTGCGTTCGAAGGTCTGGGCCGTCTCGCCCAGGAAGGGCCGGGCAATCACCCGCCCGATGTTGAGCGGGAAGGACAGCTCCCGCGCCACGGCGCATACATCATAAAGCCGTTGCAGACCGAAGTGTTCCTCATGCGCCGCAATCTGAATGACGCTGTCGGCGCTCGTGTACATGATGGGCTTGCCGCTGCGGATGTGCTCTTCGCCGAAATCCTCGATCACCTGCGTGCCCGAGGCATGGGCCAGCGATAGAAGCCCCGGCAGCTGGCAACGCCGAATGATTTCATCCGTCAGCGATGCCGGAAAGGCGGGCACGGCTTGCGGAAAATAGCCCCAGTCCCTGTCCAGTGGCACGCCGGCTATTTCCCAGTGCCCGGTGATCGTGTCCTTGCCGCGTGACACTTCCCGCGCCGCCCCCCACAGCCCCGTCACATCGCCCGGCAGCATGTCCCTGCCGCTGATCAAGGCAGCGGCCTTGCTCAGACCCAGCGACACAAGGGTGGGAATGTGCAGCGGCACCTGTTCCGCCACATGGGTGAAAGTGTTGGCACCCTCATCATCAAAGCTCGCCGCATCTGGCGCGCCGCCGATGCCGAAGCCATCCATGATGAAGAGGAAGACGCGGGCCATGGCTCAGCCCCCGGCCACCCGGGCCAGAACCACAGGGCCGCGCGTGGCTTTCTCCCCCAGGCGATAGGCCCCGCGCACCAGCTTGCTGGCCTCGGCCAGCGAGGCTTCGTCATTGGCATGGATGCGGGCAAGCGGCGTCTTGCGGTCAACGCGCGCGCCTTTTCCGGCGAGGTGGCTGAGACCCACCGCATGGTCAATCGAGTCAGTGGCCACGCGCCGGCCGCCACCCATTTCCACAACTGCCATGCCCAGGAAGCGCGTGTCGATGAACTGCACAATGCCCTCCTGTTCCGGAAAGACATCGCGCACCAGGCGTGCGGTCTTGAGGTGTGTACCGGCAGTGCGGCAGAAATCATGGGGCCCGCCAAGCCCCGCCACCATGCGGTCGAAATGCTCTGCCGCCTTGCCGCTGGCCAGCGCCTGCTCCAGCAGGGCCCGGCCATTGCCCTGTGCCAGGGCAGCACTTTCCAGAAGCTCCGCCCCCAGCGCCAGTGTCACATCCTTCAGCCGCGTGTCGTTGGAGGTGCCCGTCAGGAATTCGACCGCATTGGCGATCTCGATGGCATTGCCGGCGCAGGGCGCCAGAGGTTCATCCATGTCGGTGATCAGCGCCGTGGTATGCAGCCCCGCGCCATTGGCCACGGAAACCAGACTGTCGGCCAGTTCCTGCGCTTGCTCCAGCGTGGCCATGAAGGCGCCTGAGCCGCACTTCACGTCGAGCACCAGATGGTCAAGCCCGGCGGCCAGTTTCTTGGAGAGAATGGAGGCGGTGATGAGCGGCACGGATTCCACCGTCGCCGTCGCATCGCGAATGGCATAGAGGCGCTTGTCGGCAGGTGCGAGGTCGGTACGTCTGCCCGATGATGGCGCAGCCCGCAGCCCGCGTCACCGTGCGGAACAGGTCAAGGCCGGGTTGGCTCTGATAGCCGGGAATGGAATCAAGCTTGTCCAGCGTGCCGCCGGTGTGGCCCAGGCCGCGGCCTGAGATCATGGGCACGTAAAAGCCGCAGGCCGCCAGCATGGGGGCCAGCATCAGCGAGACATTGTCGCCGATGCCGCCGGAGGAGTGCTTGTCCACCACGGGCCCCGGCAGGTCCCAGGTCAGCACAGTGCCGGAATCGCGCATGGCCAGGGTCAGGCCCACCGCCTCTTCCCGCTCCATGCCCTTGAAGAACACCGCCATGGCAAAGGCCGCCACCTGCCCCTCGGAGACAGCGCCCGATGTCAGCCCCTCGATGAAGGCCTTCACCGTGTCGCGGCTCAGGCTTTCGCCATTGCGCTTCCGGCGGATCACTTCCTGGGGCAGCATCATGCGGGCTGGTCCTTGAAAAAGCGGATGAGCAGGCGGCGCATCTTGTCGGCGGCCTTCATGCCCTCACGCTTGGTTTCCTCGTGGCTGGGTGACGCCCCCTTGATGCCAGCGGCGAGGTTGGTGATCGTTGATATGGCGCAAACCCGCAGGCCAAGGCGGCGCGCGATGATCGTCTCAGGCACGGTGGACATGCCGACAGCGGTGCCGCCCACGATCTGAAACATGCGGATTTCCGCAGGCGTCTCGAAGGACGGGCCGGAATACCAGCAATAGACGCCCTGTTTGAGCGGGATCTTCTCTTTCTTGGCCGCGGCGAGCAGCGCCTTGCGCAGGGCTGGGTCATAGGCATTGGTCATGGGCACGAAATTCTCGTCGCCATGCTGGCCGATCAGCGGATTCATGCCCGCATAGTTGATGTGGTCGGTCAGCATCATCAGCGCGCCGGGCCCCATGGCGGGCTTCAGCGAACCCGCCGCATTGGTGAGCACAAGGGTCTCGATCCCCGCCTCTTTCAACTGGTCAAGGGCCGGGCGCATGACAGCGGCATTGCCGCTTTCATAAGGGTGGGCCCGGCCAGCCAGCACGGCCACCTCCTTGCCGCCGATCTTGCCCACATGCAGCGTGCCCGCATGGCCTGAAATCTTCGGCACCGGAAAGCCAGGAAGCTCCGTGTACGGAATGATGAGCGCGTCTTCCACCGCTTCCACCACCGAGCCCAGCGCCGACCCCAGGATAATGGCGGTCTTGGGTTTGCGGCCCTGCAGCTTGTCCGTCAGGCTCATGTCAGGTTCTCCGGCCCGAATGAGGCGGGCAGCAATTCGTCGAGTGTGAAAGTGCGGATGAGTGCGCCGTCTTCCGTGCAGCAATGGATTTTCACATCAGGTGCCGCAAATTCCCGGATCTTCTGGCGGCAGCCGCCACAGGGCGTGCACAGCGTGTCTCCATTGCCCAGCACCACCACTTCGGTGATGCGCCTGCCGCCCGCCATGATGAGGTGTGAGATGGCAGAAGGCTCGGCGCACCAGCCCTGCGGATAGGCGGCATTTTCGATGTTGCATCCGCCATGCACCCGGCCATTTTCGTCGCGCATGGCCGCGCCCACATAGAAGCGGGAATAGGGCGCATGGGCTTTCTTCCGCGCCGCGACGGCAGCCTCCACCAGGTCACGCATGGCTCACCTGTCTTTCGTATAGGGAATGCCGGAGGCGCGCGGCGGCACCGACTTGCCGATGAAGCCCGCCAGCAGCACCACCGTCATCACATAGGGCAGCATGTTGATGAACTGCACGGGGATCTGCACGCCGAACACCGGGATGCCCTGAAGCCTCGTGCCCAGCGCCGAGAGATAACCGAAGAGCAGACAGGCCCATAGCGCGGGCCAGGCCCGCCAGTTGGCAAAGATGAGCGCGGCCAGCGCCATGAAGCCGCGGCCCGCCGACATGTCGCGCACGAAACTGGCGGAGAGCGAGGTGGAGAGGAACGTGCCGGCGATGCCGCAGAGCACGCCTGCAATCACCACCGCGCGGTAGCGCAACCCCGCCACGGAAATGCCGGCGGTGTCGACAGCATGGGGGTTTTCGCCAACGGCTCTGAGGCGCAGGCCGAAGCGGGTGCGCGACAGGGCCCAGGCCGTGAGCGGCACCAGCGCCACCGTCACATAGGTGAGAAGACTGTGCCCCGAGATGATCTGCGCCAGCCAGCCGACAATGGGCACATCCCGCAGGAACCACAGGAAGTCGATGCCGAGAAAACGCTGGCTGTCGGACAGCGCCGGCGTGCGCCCGCCTTCGCCGAACCACTGGTTGCCCAGAACCACCGCAAGCCCAGCCGCCAGCATGTTGATGGCCACGCCGGAGACCACCTGGTTGCCGCGCTGGTTGATCGAGGCATAGCCATGGATGAGGGCCATGCCGACAGACACGAGAATGGCCACCAGTAGGGCCAACCATGGCGAACCGGAAACCGCCGCAACCGAAGCGGCAGCGAATGCGCCAATCAACATCTTGCCTTCAAGGCCGATATCGACAATGCCGGAGCGTTCCGACCACAACCCGGCCAGGCAGGCGAGCACCAGCGGCACCGAAAGCCGGATGGTGGAGGAGAGCGTTTCCGCGCCGAGGAAAATTTCGAACATCAATCCTCCGGCTTGAAGAAGAGGGCCGTCAGCCAGGGCCGGAAGGCCTGGTCAAGTGCACCCATGAAGAGAATGATGAGACCCTGGATCACCACAACCATGTCGCGGTTGATATGGGCCTTGGCGAAGGACAGCTCCGTGCCACCCTGATAGAGGAGGCCGAAGAGCATGGCCGCCAGCACAATGCCGATGGGATGGTTGCGCCCCATCAGCGCCACGGCAATGCCGACAAAGCCCGCCCCCTGCACATATTCAAGGAGCAGGCGGTGCTGCGCCCCCATCACTTCGTTGATCGCCACCATGCCTGCGAGGCCGCCGGAAATCGCCATGGCCACCATGGTCACCCGGCTGGGCGAAATGCCGGCATAGACGGCGGCATCGGTGTTGAGGCCCACGGCGCGGATTTCATAGCCAAGCTTGGTGCGCCACAAGAGATACCACACGGCCCAGGCAGCAGCGAAGGCCAGCAGCAGCGTGAGATTGAGCGGCGATGCCGGCATGCGGTATTGGAAGAAGCCGAGGAAAAGCTCACGCACACTCGGGATGTAGGCACCTGTCAGATCAAGCTTCTGGAAATCGAAATCACCGAGATTGCGGCTTTCCACCGCCATCTTGCCCACCGGGCGGAACCAGTAATTGATCAAATAGACCATCACGCTGGAGGCGATGAAGTTGAACATGATGGTGGTGATCACGATGTGGCTGCCGCGCTTGGCCTGCAGATAGCCCGGCACCCAGGCCCAGAAGGCCCCGAACAGGATGGCGGCAATCGCCGACAGCGGAATGAGGAGGGGCCAGGGCAGGAAATCAAGCCCGAGGCCGACAAGCGCCGCTCCCAGCCCCGCGAAATAGGCCTGGCCTTCACCGCCGATGTTGAAGAGCCCGGCATGGAAGGCAACCGCCACGCACAGCCCGGTGAAGATGAAGTTGGTGGAATAGTAGAGCAGATAGCTCCAGCCCTTGAGCGAGCCGATGCCGCCCTTGATCATGATCCACAGGCATTCAATCGGGTTTTCGCCGATCACCAGAAAAATGAGAGACGCCGCCACCAGCGCCAGCAGCAGGTTGAGGGCGGGGATCAGCCCCACATCAACCCATCGAGGTAAATCACCGCCCTGTGCCATCACGCTGCCTGGTTTTTCTTGCTGGTCTTGCCGTCATCAACAACACCGGCCATCAACAGGCCGATGTCACGCTCGCTGGCCTCTGGGCCGCGCTCGCCCATCACCCGGCCCGCAAACATCACGAGGATGCGGTCGGAGAGCGAGCGGATTTCATCGAGTTCCACCGACACCAACAGGATCGCCTTGCCCTGGTCGCGCAACTCGATCAGGCGGCGGTGGATGAACTCGATGGCGCCAATGTCCACGCCGCGCGTCGGCTGGCCGACAATCAGCAGGTCCGGATCGCGCTCGATCTCGCGGGCGAGAATGATCTTCTGCTGGTTGCCGCCGGAGAACTTGGCGCTTTTCAGAAGCGGGTTCACCGGGCGCACGTCAAATTCCTGCATCTCCGCGGCGCAGCGCTTGACCACCGCGGCCCGGTCAAGGCGGAAGCCTTGTCCCAGCTCCTCGGCATAGTGCCAGCCAAGGATGGAGGATTCAGAGGCATCAAAGGCCGTGATCAGGCCGCGGTGCTGGCGGTCCTCCGGCACATGGGCAAGCCCCTCCTGCCGCAGATAGCGGGGGTCCGCCATCTGGCCCACGCTCTTGCCCTCAAAAACAATCTCGCCGGATGTGGGCCGCGTGATACCGGCAATGCAGTCTAGCAATTCCGACTGGCCATTGCCGGAAACGCCGGCAATGCCGACGATCTCGCCCTTGCGCACCGAGAAGGACACATTGTCCACCCGGGCCACGCCCTTGCGGTCTTTCCAGGTGAGGGTCTTCACCTCCAGCACCACTTCGCCCGGCGTGGCCTTGGTCTTGTCAACGCGCAGCAGAACGCGGCGGCCCACCATGGCCTCCGCCAGCTCTTCAACCGAAGTGTTCTTCGTCGCGAAATTGGCCACCAGCTCGCCGCGCCGCATCACCGACACATGGTCGGTGATCGCCATGATCTCGCGCAGCTTGTGGGTGATGAGAATGACAGTCTTGCCCTGGTCGCGCAGCGTGCCCAGGATGCGGAACAAATGGTCGGCCTCGGCCGGCGTCAGCACGCCTGTGGGCTCATCGAGGATCAGCGTGTCGGCACCCTTGAACAGGGCTTTCAGGATTTCCACGCGCTGCTGCAGGCCCACTGGCAATTCGCCCACAATGGCGTCGGGGTCCACGTCCATGTCGTAGTCTTCTGACAGGCGCTTCAACTCGCTGCGGGCCTTGGCCAGGGCGGGCCCGATCAGCGCGCCGCCTTCCGCCCCCAGCACCACGTTTTCCAGAACCGTGAAAGGATCAACCAGCATGAAATGCTGGTGCACCATGCCAATGCCGTGGGCGATGGCGTCGGATGAGGATTTGATTTTGACGGGTGTGCCCTTCACCCGGATCTCGCCCTTGTCGGCGGCGTAGAAGCCGAACAGGATCGACATGAGCGTTGACTTGCCCGCCCCGTTTTCGCCGATGATGCCGTGAATGGAGCCCTGGCCGATGGCCAGGTTCACGTCCTTGTTGGCGTGCACGGGCCCGAAGCGCTTGTCGATGCCGATGAGTTCGATGGCAGGGGTGTCGGGCATGGATTTACAGGTCCGGTCTTGGCGGATGGCAAGTCCCCCTCCGCCCTTCGGGCACCTCCCCCGGCAAAGCCGAGGGAGGGTGAAACAACCACGCTCCACCAACGTGCTTGGGGGAGCTGGCCAAAGGCCTGAGGGGGCCTCTTGCGGTCTTATTCAACCGGGCACTTGTTGTCTTCCATGTAGTCATGGACCTTGATCTTGCCGGCGATGATGTCGGCCTTGGCGGCTTCCACCTTGGCCTTCATGGCGTCGGAGACCAGCGGCTTGTTGTTGTCGTCCATGGCATAGTCAACGCCACCTTCGGCAAGGCCCAGCGCATGAATGCCCGGCTCGAACTTGTCGGTGCCGTTCTTCATCACGTTGTAAACAGCCACATCAACGCGCTTCAGCATGGAGGTCAGCACCTGGCCGGGATGCAGGTAGTTCTGGTTGGCGTCGACGCCGATCGACAGGATCTTGGCGTCAGAAGCCGCCTGCAGCACGCCAATGCCCGTGGCACCGGCCGCGGCATAAACCACGTCCGAACCCTGGCTGATCTGGCTCTTGGTGATCTCGCCACCCTTCACCGGGTCGTTCCAGGCCGCACCCGTGTCACCCGTCATGTTCTGGATGACCTTGGCATCGGCCTTGGCGGCCTTCACGCCCTGGGCATAGCCGCAGGCAAACTTGTGGATGAGCGGAATGTCCATGCCGCCCACGAAGGACACGGTGCCGGACTTGGAGGCTTCCGCCGCCATCATGCCCACGAGGTAGGAGCCTTCATGTTCCTTGAAGACAATCGATTCGACGTTGGGCAGATCGACAACCATGTCGACGATGGCGAACTTCAGGTCCGGATATTCCTTGGCCACCTTGGTCAGGGCCTCGGCCTGGGCAAAGCCCGCCGCGATGATCGGCGAATAGCCCTGGTCGGCAAAGTTGCGGATGGCCTGTTCGCGCTGGGCTTCATTGGCGATTTCAAATTCGCCATAGGCCGTGCCGCTCTCGGCCTTGAACTTTTCGGCGCCGTTGAACATGGATTCGTTGAAGGACTTGTCGAACTTGCCGCCGATGTCGAACACGATGGCCGGTCCCTTGCTGTCCGCCGCGAAGGCGGAAACCGCCATCATGGCCGACAAAGCTGCCGCGCCGAGAAGTTTCTTGATCATGGTGCACTCCCTGTTTTTTGACCAATAGGTCAAGCCTATCAAAGCTTCTTGAAACAGGAAAGCCCGGGTCCCGCGTGGCAGGAAATTTCCCCGCGCCCCCTGTTTGACGCCGTCACTTGACGACAATTCCAGCGCCTGCGCAAGGGCTTGCGGTGGCCCCGCGGCGGCCCGCCTTGAACTTGCGGAGGGCCGTTCACATATTGTCTCTCATGTCGGCTGTGCCTCCGGGGCGGCGGGCATGAACCAAGCTGCTGCAACGGGGCTTCTGAAATGACACGCATGCCGCCTTTTTCTTCGCCGCTGCTCCTCGGGTTTGAGGAAGTGGAGCGCCTTCTGGATCGCGCCGCAAAAACCCCGGGTGATGGCTATCCGCCCTATAATATCGAGCGCGTCGCCGATCCCGCCTCAGGCCGGGAAAACCTGCGCATCACCCTGGCGCTGGCCGGTTTTTCCGCCGCCGACCTGGAAATCACCGTTGAAGAGAACCAGCTTCTCATCAAGGGCCGCCAGAAGGAAGAAGACAGCAAGGATTACCTGCACCGCGGCATTGCCGCGCGCCAATTCTCCCGGGCCTTTGTGCTGGCCGATGGCATGCAGGTGGGCGAGGCCCAGCTTCGCAACGGATTATTGACGATTGCGGTCCACCGTATTGAACCAGAGCGGTTGGTCCGGCGTATTGCAATCAAGGACTTGAACTGATGGAAAAGAACCTTCCCAAGTTTGATGAACAGGCGCTCGCGGCCCTGGGTGGCGGCGTGGTTGGCTATGTCAAGGAAATCGAGGGCGCCGATGCGGTGAAGCTCTTGGGCGACCGGGTGGCCGTGCCGCCCCATGCCAAGCTCTTCTGCCTCTACAATGCCGATGGTTCGCCCATTTCCATTTCAGGCTCGCGCGAGGCGGCAATCACTTCGGCAATCGAGCATGAACTGGTTCCGGCCAGCCTTCACTGAGCAAAGCCGCCGTGGTCCCTTGGATCAGGCCGCGCTCTGCGTGGCCGCCGGCTCTGTGAGAATGGCGTAAAGCCCTTCCGCCGTGTCCGTGCCGCGCAGCTTGCCCAGCATGGTTGGCTCGCGCAGCAACCGGGAAATGCGGGCCAGCGCCGTCAGGTGGTCGGCCCCGGCGTGGTCGGGAGCCAGAAGCACAAACACCAGGTCAACCGGATTGCCGTCAACGCTGTCGAAGTCGATAGGCTGCGCCAGCCGGGCGAAAAGCCCGTAAACCCGGTTGATGTTGGGCAGACGCCCATGCGGAATGGCAATGCCTTGACCCAGACCGGTTGACCCCAGCTTCTCGCGGCGGTGCAGCGTCTCAAAAATCACCCGCTGGTCCACGGCCACAAGGGCCGCCATGGCCTGCGACAGCTCCTGCAGCAGCTGCTTCTTGTTCTGGGCCTTGACGGCGGGGAGCACGGCGCGAGAGTCGATGATATCGGAAAGGTTCATGAGACTGTCAGGTCCGATTCGTTCGTTTCATCCCAACCCCGGAGGACCGGACTTGTGTCACACATGGGCGCGCCGCACGGGCGCGTCAATGGTGAAGCCGGGTTCAGGGGCGGGAGATGTGGATTGCCAGCTTGGGCCCTGCGCCGGATCACCGGGTCGTGCCTTCTTTTCAAGCCGGGCGCTGGATAGGAGGGGCAGGGGGCCAAGTCAACCCCGGGTTTTGGCTTTTCAACCCTTAAGCCGGGCTTCCCTGCGGCGCTGCACCGACGAAAGAATACCGAGTGATTCCCGGTATTTGGCAACAGTCCTGCGGGCGATGTCGATGCCTGCCGCCTTGAGTGCTGCAACAATGTCGTCGTCCGAGAGGATCTTCTCGGCCGTCTCCCCGGCGATCATCTCGCGGATCTTGTGGCGCACACTCTCGGCCGAATGGGCCTCGCCATCTTCCGCCGCCGAAGCGATGGCCGTGGTGAAGAAGTATTTCAACTCGAAGGTGCCAAGTGGCGTCGCCATATACTTGTTGGAGGTGACGCGGCTCACCGTCGATTCATGCATCTCGATGGCTTCGGCGATGGTCTTCAAGGTGATCGGGCGCAGGTGCTGCACCCCATGGATGAAGAAGGCATCCTGCTGGCGCACGATTTCGCGCGCCACCTTGAGAACCGTCTTGGCCCGCTGCTCCAGGCTTTTGACGAGCCAGGCCGCCTGCTGGTGGCAGCCCGCCAGAAACAGCTTGTCGTCTTCGCTGCGGGCGCCGCGCGCCACTGTCGCCATGTAGCGGTTGTTGACCAGCACCCGTGGCAGCGTCTCGCTGTTCAGTTCCACGATCCAGTTTCCGTCCGGGGCCAGCCGCACAAAAACATCGGGCACCACCGGCAGGGCGGGTTCCGAGCCATAGGCAAGGCCGGGCTTGGGATTGAGACGCCGCAGTTCCGTCAGCATGTCCTGCAGGTCTTCCATGGTCACGCCGCACTTCACCTTCAGGGCGTTGAAGTCGCGCCGCGCCACCAGCGGCAGATTGTCCACCAGCGCGGCCATGGCGGGATCGAGCCGGTCCTGCTCCGAAAGCTGCAGCCGCAGGCATTCGCTGAGATCGCGGGCAAAAACCCCGGCAGGCTCAAAGCCCTGCAGCACCCGCAGCACCGCCAGCACATGCTCGGGCGTAGCCTTCAGCATGTCGCACAGCGACAGGGGATCGCCCTGCAGGTAACCCGCCTCGTCCAGCATGCCGATCAGGTGTTGGCCAATGAACAGGTCGGCAGGTTCCGCAATATGGAGATTGAGCTGCGAGGTCAGATGTTCGCCAAGCGATGTCTCGCGGGAGAGATTGGCGGCAAAATCCCCGTCCTCGCCGTCAAAGGAAAGATGCCCCGTTGTGCGCAGGCTGGCCCAGCCCGAATCAGGTGGCATGGCGGCCTCATCGGCCATGCGGGCGGAAGCGCCTTCCGGCCGGTCGGCCTCGCTGCCGCTGTCCTCGCTGCCGCTTCCGGTCCCTGTCAGCCCATCCACCAGATTACCGGGGGCGGCCTCGTCGGACGCCTGCTTTTCCACCTGTTCGGAGGGTTCGTCGCGTTCCAGAAGCGGGTTGCGCTCCAGCTCCGCATCGACAAAAGCCTGCAACTCGAACGCCGACATTTGCAGAAGCTTGATCGCTTGCTGCAATTGCGGCGTCATGACCAGGGATTGACCCTGCTTCAGAACGAGTTTTTGACTAAGCCCCATGACAGCCTCCTGCCCTTAAAGGCTGAAGGATTCACCAAGGTAATAGCGCCGCACGTCGGGATCGTTAACGATCTCTTGCGGCGTGCCCTCGGTCAGGACGTGGCCCTCATGGATGATGAGCGCACGGTCGATGAGTTCAAGGGTCTCACGGACGTTGTGATCCGTAATAAGCACCCCGATTCCCCGAGCGGTAAGCTGTCGCACCAGGGCGCGAATATCACCGATCGCAATCGGATCAATCCCGGCGAAGGGCTCGTCGAGGAGCATGAACTGGGGCTTTGCGGCAAGGGCGCGGGCGATTTCCACGCGGCGACGCTCTCCGCCAGAGAGCGCAACAGCCGGCGAATGCCGGATGTGGGAGATGGAGAACTCATCATACAACTCACGCAACTGACTTTCGCGCGCCGCCTTGTCCTTCTCGTGAAGTTCAAGAACAGCCCGCAGATTCTGGTCCACGGTGAGGCCCCGGAAAATCGAGCTTTCCTGGGGAAGATACCCAATTCCCAGCCTGGCCCGCTGATACATGGGCAGGTGGGTGATATCCTCGCCATCGAGCCTGATCATCCCCTTGTCGGCGGCAATCAGTCCCGTGATCATGTAGAACACGGTCGTCTTGCCGGCGCCATTGGGGCCAAGAAGCCCGACTGCCTCGCCGCGCCGCACCGACACCGAGACATTCCTGACAACAGGCCGCCCCCGGTAGCTCTTGGCGAGCATCTCGGCGGTGAGGCCCGGCAGGCTGGGCTGCATGCGTCGTGCCCGCGCGGGACGCGGAGCATGGCGCATGGAGGGCCTGCGGAGGTCTGTCCCCGGTTGGGGGTGTGACGGAGGCTGATTACGAAGCATTTATCTTAATATTGCGTTGAAGCCGGGGTGGTTCCCGCAGCTTTCCAGGATGCTGTGGTCATTTCGGCACAAATGTACCGGAAACACGGCCCTTCATCACCGTATGCTTGGTCCTGAGGTTGGCTTCCAGGGCCGGGCCGCGCAGCACCGTCTTGCCCTGCACCACGGTCACATGGCCGGTCACGCTCAGCACGTTCTGGCGCACCTTGAAGAGCGCCCGGTCGCCGGTGATGGTCTGGGTGCCGGTGACGATGGTCACGCCGCCCGTGCAGTCCATGGTGTCCACTTCCGACTTCATGCTGCCATCGGCCTGTTTCACCTCGACGTAGCTCACGTCCATGGTGTCGGCCTTGATGGTGTCGCCGCTGCGCGTTGCCACCACCCGGCCGCGGAAAATGGCGCGCTTGTCGGCGTCGATGATTTCCATCTCGTTCGATTCGATATTGACCGTGCCGGCTTCCTCGGCGGCAGCGGGCGCGGGCCTCAGGGCCGAAAGGGCCGTGAAAGCTGCGGCTGCCGCGAAAAGCGTAGTAAAGGACCTCTTGTTCATTGGCCGTCTCCTGTAGGTTCCTTTTGTGTCACGAACTGGGCTTTGACGCCACCCTGGAAAAGAATGCGCTCGCCATTGGCGCTGATCGTCAGGCTGGGGGCGGCAATCCGCCCGCCGATGATGTTCACGTCAACAGGCGATTGGGATTGCAGGCTCTGGTCGTCCATGTTGACGGAGGCCTTGTCCATGCGCGCCGTGAAGCGCGTGCCTTGGGTGAAAACCACATCACCCTCCAGGTTCAGCGCCTTGGTCTTGGTCTGGTAGTGGGCGAGCTTCGAGGTCACGTTCAGCTTTTCGCCGGATGGCCGGGCAAAGTCGCTCACCACATCGGAGAGATGCACAAGGTCGGCATCCGCGACGTCCTGTTCGCCATGCTTGGCGGTGATCAGAAAGGGCAGCTTGTTCTTGTCAAAGCCGGCAATTTCCGAGGCACCACTGGTGATCTGGTTGGGCTTCTGAACAGGTGCCTGGGGCGGCGGGCTGATGGGACCGCCGCTGAATACGCCAAGCTGCACCAGAAATGTCAGGCCAAGGCCCGCCCCCGCGGCCAGCGCCACAAGCGCAAACCAGCCGGCCATGCGTGATCGCACCCGGGCCCGCCGGGCTGCCCGCGGGCTGGTGCCGTAAAGCGCCCTCTGGTCCGGCTGCTCAGTGGGCAAAGATGTCTTCCTCGCCCCAGCCGCCAAGGTCGAGCGCCGCCCGGGCCGGAATGAAGCCAAAACAGGCCTTGGCCAGAGCCATGCGGCCTTCCCGCTCCAACATCTGGTCCAGCCGGGCCTTCAGTTCGTGCAGGTAGAGCACATCCTGCGCGGCATAGGACTTCTGCGCGTCCGACAGCACATGCGACCCCCAGTCCGAGCTTTGCTGCTGCTTGTTGGCCTCAATGCCGAGCAGTTCCTTGAGAATGTCCTTGAGGCCATGCCGGTCCGTATAGGTGCGGGCAATCTTCGAGGCGATTTTGGTGCAGTAAAGGGGTGCCGTGTCGGCTCCCAGATAATGCTTCAGCACCGCCACATCGAAGCGGGCGAAATGGAAGATTTTCAAGACATTGGGATCTTCCAGCAGCGCCTTGAGGCGCGGCGCCTTGAAGCCGTTGGCATCGATTTGCACCAGATGGGCATTGCCGTCACCGGTTGAAATCTGGACAACGCACAGCCGGTCACGGCGCGGGTTCAGCCCCAGGGTTTCGGTGTCGATAGCGACAGACGGCCCCGGATTGAAGTCAGCGGGCAGGTCGCCCCGGTAAAGTTTCACGGACATGGCAGCAGCAATCCTTGCGCAACGGGTTCTGGCGGCGGCTTACAGGGCCCGGGGTCCGGCGGCAACTGCAAGGCCCCTGCGGCAAGGCCTTTGCCCGGCCTTTCAGCATGGCCGCAAAACCCGGTGCCTGTGAATGAAATGTGCCGCGCCAGCAAAGCTTGGTGCCCAGAAGAGGACTCGAACCTCCACGCCTTTCAGCGCTAGTACCTGAAACTAGTGCGTCTACCAATTCCGCCATCTGGGCTAGTTCCGGGGCGGCTCTTACGCGGGGCGGCCTCGCATTGTCAACCACGCTGCAGAGGGTTCGTGTTTTCGCATGATGCCGCATTTGCCCCCATGACGCATTTGCATTGCCAACCCAAATGGCTAAAAGGGCCCCAAATTTCCTGATTTCTTCTGGTGAGGCGCGCTGTGGCAACCACTCCTTCCGAAACTCTGGTCACTGTTGTGGGCGGCTCCGGCTTTGTCGGCCGTCACATCGTTCGCAGCTTGGCCAAGCGCGGCTACCGCATCCGCGTGGCCTGCCGCAGGCCGGATCTGGCCGGTCATCTCATTCCGCTGGGCACCCCGGGCCAGATTGCCCTGGTCCAGGCCAATGTGCGCTTCCCCGCCTCGCTCGCCGCGGCCTGCGAAGGTGCAACGAGCGTCATCAACGCCACGGGAACGACGGGTGGCCAGTCCGCCGATGCGGTGCTCGCCTTCGGCACCGAGGCCGTGGCCCGCGCCGCCCGCGCGGCCCGGGCCAGCCAGCTTATCACCATCTCGGGTCTGGGGGCTGGAACCACTGCGGAAAGCGCCCATGCCCGCGCCAAGGCCGAAGGAGAGGCCGCTGCCGTCCGGGCTTTCCCCGGCGCGCTCACGCTGCGCCTGTCGGTGGTCTTTGGCCCCGAGGACCAGTTCTTCAACCGCATCGCATCGCTCGCCCGCTTCGCCCCCGTTCTGCCTGTCATGGGCGGTGGTGAAACCCGCATCCAGCCCGTCTTCGTTGGCGATGTGGCGGAAGCCGTGGCCACGCTGGTGGACCGTGGCGAATCAAGCGGCAAGACCTATGAACTGGGCGGCCCCGCCATTGACACACTCATGGGCCTGATGCGCTTTGTCGTCTCAACCGTGCAGCGCCGCGCCTGCTGTTGCCCATGCCCTCGGGCCTGTCGAAATTGATGGCCACGCTGGTGGGCTGGATTCCGGGCGCTCCCATCACCGCAGCACAGGTTGACCTGATGAAGCCCGACAATGTGGTGAGTGCTGAAGCAAAGGCCGAGGGCCGGGACCTTGCGGGCCTTGGCATTACGCCGCGCAGCTATGCCGCGATTGTCCCCACCTACCTCTACCGCTTCCGCAAGGAAGGTCAGTTCACGGTGCCCAACGGGTAACCGGCAAAGACCAGGCCAAGGATCGCCGCGCCGAAAATGATGCGGTAGGCCACAAAGGGCATGAAGCTCCAGCTGCGCACGATGCGCATCAGGAAGGCGATGGTGCCCAGCCCCACAAAGAAGGTGAGGACGCCGCAGATGATCTGGTCGGTGTGGATTGTCTCGCCCGCGCCGATTGCATCCTTCAGCACGAAGACCGACGCCGCCAGATTGGCAGGGATCGACAACAGGAAGGAAAAGCGCGCCGCTTCCGGCCGCATGAAGCCGAGAAAGCGCCCGCCCGTCATGGTGATGCCGGAGCGGCTCGTGCCCGGAAACAGCGACAGGCACTGGAAGCCGCCGATGATGATGGCGCTGCGCCAGGTGAGGTCGCGCACCGTGTTGCGCATCAGGCCAAAACTGTCTGCAATATAGAGCACAATGCCCCAGACGATGAAATCAATGGCCACGATCATCGGGCTGCGCAGATGGTCCATGATCCCGGTCTTCTTGAGGATGAGGCCGAAGACCAGCACCGGAATGGTGCCGATGATGACGTTGATCACCAGCCGCGAGGCTGCCGTCTGCCGCCGCTGCGCGATGTCGCCAAGGCCGCGGAACATGGCCAGCACATCGCGCCAGAAGTAAATGGTTGTCGCTGCCAGCGTGCCGAGATTGGTGATCATGTCGGTGACGAAGCCCTGGTCCTGCCAGCCCATGAAGGCGGGCGCCAGGATGAGGTGGCCCGTGGACGAGACCGGCAGATATTCCGTGATGCCCTGAATGAGGGCGAGGACAATGATCTGCAGGAAGGACATGTTCGGCAAAACCCCCGTTTGGCGCATAACGGCGAATCACTTGCCCCCGCCGCTCCCGTTCCATACAGGCTGGGGCAAATGCCGTCATGCCTCGCTTTGGCCATTGAAAATCTGTAATCTCCAGGCCCATGCCGAAACTTCATCACTTCACGCTTGATCCCCACAGCCGCCGCATCCGTCTCGCCCTTGCCGAATATGGCGCGGAGGTAAGCCTCGCCGAGGAGCGGCCCTGGGCCCAGTCACAGGCGGTGCTGGATCTCAATCCGGCGGGCCTTACCCCGGTTTATGTGGAGGACAACGGCATCGCCATCGCGGGTGCGGAAGCCTTGACCGAATATCTGGAAGAGACGCTGGGCGAAACGCGCCCGCTCATTCCCGGCAATGCCGTGGAGCGCGCCGAAGTGCGAAGGCTGGTCGCCTGGTTTGACGTGAAATTCTATGCCGAGGTGACCGAGCCTGTGCTGACGGAAAAGGTCATCCGCCGTTTCGTCGCCTCCACCTCGGGCCGGGGCTCGCCTGACATGCAGCGCATGCGCACCGGGCTGCAACTGCTCAAGCCCCATCTCGATTATCTGGGGGCGCTGGCTGAGGCCCGCTCCTGGCTGGCGGGCGATCATCTCTCGCTTGCCGATCTTGCCGCGGCCGCGCACGTTTCAGCCATTGATTATCTGGGCGAGATCAGTTGGGCCGACCACCCCATCGCCCAGCAATGGTACAGCCGCATCAAGTCGCGTCCGTCCTTCCGCGCCCTTTTGGCGGATGTCATTCCGGGCGTGGCACCGGCGGCGCATTATGCCGAACTCGACTTCTGACAGGCTGAAACAGGCCCTGCGCCAGCGCGCCCGGGCAGAGGGCCTGCCGCTCATGGGCGTCACCTCAGCGCACCTGCCGCAGCAAACGGGCGAACGGCTGCACGGCTTTCTCGCGGAAGGCCGCCATGGCGACATGGCGTGGATGGCCGAAACAGCAGCGCGCCGCGTCTCGCCCGATGCCATGTGGCCGGAGGCCCGCAGCGCCATCATCTTCGCCTTGCCTTACACGCCGGAAGGCGATCCGCTGGCGCGCCTTGCCGACACGCACACGGGCGTCATCTCCGTCTATGCCCTCAACCGCGACTACCACGACCTCCTCAAGGGCAAGCTCAAGCGGCTGGCGCAATGGTTCGCCTGTGAGGCCGGGGCTGATGTGAAAGTCTTTGTGGACACGGCCCCCCTCATGGAAAAGCCACTGGCGGCACAGGCCGGCCTCGGCTGGCAGGGCAAGCACACAAACCTCCTGTCGCGCGAGGCGGGCAACTGGTTTTTCCTGGGCAGCATTCTCACAACAGCCGTTCTGCCTGTCGATGCCCCGGCGGAGGACCACTGCGGCACCTGCACAGCCTGCCAGGACATTTGCCCCACGCAGGCCTTTCCCGCCCCCTATCAGCTTGATGCAAGGCGCTGCATTTCCTACCTCACCATCGAACACAAGGGCCACATCGCCACGGAATTTCGCAAGGCGATCCGCAACCGCATCTATGGCTGTGATGATTGCCTGGCCGTCTGCCCCTGGAACAAGTTTGCCCTTGCGGCACATGAGGAGAAACTGCGCGCCCGCGCCGATCTCGTGGCGCCGCCACTGGCCGAACTGCTTGGCCTCGATGATGCGGCCTTCCGCCAGCGCTTTTCCGGAAGCCCGGTGAAACGCCTGGGCCGCGACCGCTTCCTCCGCAATGTGCTGATTGCGGCGGGCAACAGCGGCGATGCCGCGCTGCTGCCGCAGGTGCAGGCGCTCCTCTCGGATGCCTCGCCCTTGGTGCGCGCCATGGCGGTCTGGGCCCATCAGAACCTGGCGGCGGACGCGGACCATCTTGCCCGCCGCGCTCGTCATGCCCAGGAAGCAGACAAGGCCGTGCGCATCGAATGGGGTTTCCCGTGAATCACATCCTGTTTTTTGGTTTTGGTTTTTCAGCCCAGGCCCTGGCGGCGCGCCTGCCCGCCGCACAGTGGAAGATCACAGGCACCAGCCGCACGGCAGAAGGGGCGGCTGCCATCCGCGCCATGGGTTATGAGGGCCTTGTCTTTGCCAGCCACGCCACAGTGCCGGACAGCGTCACCCATGTGGTGTCATCGGTGCCCCCCGATCAGGCGGGTGATCCGGTGCTCCGCCACTATGGGGCAAGCCTTGCGGCCCGTGCGACGCACCTCACCTGGGCGGCCTATCTTTCAACAACGGGGGTCTACGGCGATCATGCGGGCGGCTGGGTGAGCGAGGACACAGCCCTCAAGCCCAACACGGAGCGCGGCCACCGCCGCCTCGCTGCCGAACAGGACTGGCTGAAACTGTGGAGAGATCATCATCTGCCGCTCCACATATTCCGCCTCGCCGGAATCTATGGTCCGGGCCGCAATGCCCTTGATCAGCTGCGTGCCGGAAAGGCCAGGCGCATCATCAAGCCGGGCCAGATCTTCAGCCGCATCCATGTGGAGGATATTGCAGGCCTGCTGCTGGCCTCCATGGCAAGGCCCAATCCCGGAGCGGCCTATAATGGCGCCGATGACGAGCCCTGCCCGCCCCAGGATGTGATTGCCCATGCGGCTAACCTCCTGCACCTGCCGCCGCCGCCGGACGTGCCCTTTGCCGAAGCCGACCTCTCGCCCATGGCCCGCAGCTTCTATGAGGATTCGAAGCGCGTCTCCAATGCCCGCGCCAGGACAGAACTGGGCTACCGCTTCCGCTATCCGAACTATCGCGAAGGCCTGCGGGCGCTGCTCACATCCTGATGCCGTCAGCCCGTTCGGCAAGCGCAAGAACCGTCTCCTGAATGATGCGCAACTGCACCGCCGTGGACAGGCGGTGGTCACCACCCTTCAGGAAGGTGAGGGTAATGTCGCTGGCGTTCAGCGCCTCGAAGGTTTTCACCGCATGGGCAGGTGGCACCTCCTGGTCCATGCTGCCCTGCAGGATGCGCACCGGCATGGGCAGGGAAAGCCCCTCATCCAGCAGCAGGTGCCGCCGTCCATCCTCGATCAGCTTGAGCGTGATGGGGTAGGGCTCGCCATATCCCGACGGCAAAAGTGTCAGGCCGCGCTCATCCATCTCCAGCTTCATCGCGTCGCTGAAATGGTCCCACATCAGGTCATGTGTCATGTCGGCGGCGGGCGCGATCAGCACCAGCCCCGCGATGCGGCGTGCGGCAAGGGGGTCTTCCCGCAGCAGCAGCCGTGTCATCAGCAGGGCCAGCCATCCCCCCATGCTGGAGCCCACAACGATCCGCGGGTTTTCCGTGTGCCGCAGAAACATGTGGGTGGCCTGCTCCAGCCAGTCGGAAATCGTGCCATCCACAAAAAGCCCGCCCGACTGCCCGTGGCCGGAATAGTCGAAGCGCAAGAGGTTGCGGCGGCTGGCCCGCGCCAGGTCGGCCAGATTCTCCGCCTTGGTGCCGGTCATGTCCGACTTGAAGCCGCCCAGCCAGAAAATCCCCGTGGGCCCGATGCCGGTATCGGCCCCGTCCAGCATGTAGGCCAGGCGCTGGCCCGGCAGTTCCTCGTCAAAAAGCACCCGTCCCATGGCTTCAGGAACACCCTTCAAAAACCCGTCCAACCTTGCTAACCAATGCCCGCCGGATTCGCAAAACATGGTTTTTCCGGCGGTCCACAACAGGAGATTTAGACCACTTGAGCCTTCCCCCGCGCCGCCCCTCTTTCAACCGCAGCCTGCCCGTTCCCCAGAAGGAGGAAGAGCACAAGATCAACAACCGCATTGACGCCCGCGAAGTGCGTCTGATCGGTGCCGATGGCGCAAATGTCGGCGTGGTGCCCACCCGCCAGGCGCTGATCATGGCGGAAGAGGCAGGTCTTGATCTCGTGGAAATCTCGCCGGATGCCAAGCCGCCGGTGGCCAAGATTCTCGATTACGGCAAGTTCCGCTTCCAGGAACAGAAACGCCAGGCGGAGGCCCGCAAGAAGCAGAAGGTCATCGAGATCAAGGAGATCAAGCTCCGTCCGATGATCGACGACCACGACTTCGACGTGAAGATGAAGGCCGCCAAGCGCTTCTTCGAGGAAGGCGACAAGGTCAAGCTCACGCTGCGCTTCCGTGGCCGCGAAATGGACCACATGGATCTGGGCTACAAGCTCTTGCTGCGCGTCAAGTCCGACATGGCCGACATCGCCAAGGTGGAACTGGAACCGAAGCCCGAAGGCCGCCAGATCATCATGATCCTCGCCCCCAAGGGCAAGGGCTGACCTTCACTTCTCCCGCTTGCGGGAGAAGGTGCCCGGCCAAGCCGGGCGGATGAGGCCCCCCTCAGCACGCCACTACATTTACGGCAAGGCCGCCTTGCGAGGTTTCCTTGTAGCGTTCACTCATGTCGAGGCCGGTCTGCCGCATGGTCTCGATGCAGGTGTCGAGCGGCACAAGATGTGTGCCATCGCCGCGCAGGGCGAGGGATGCGGCCGTCACGGCCTTCACCGCGCCAAAGGCATTGCGCTCGATGCAAGGCACTTGCACCAGCCCGCCCACCGGATCGCAGGTCATGCCCAGGTGATGTTCAAGGGCAATCTCGGCGGCATTTTCCACCTGCTCATTCGTGCCGCCCAGCGCCGCGCAGAGGCCGGCCGCCGCCATGGCAGAGGCCGAACCCACTTCGCCCTGGCACCCTACTTCCGCCCCTGAAATCGAGGCATTGTGCTTGATGATGCCGCCCACCGCGGCGGAGGCGAGGAGGAAGCTGCGCACGCCCTCTGCATCGGCCCCCGTGCAATGCTCGAGATAATAGCGGATGACGGCCGGCACCACGCCCGCCGCACCATTGGTGGGGGCCGTAACCACCGTGCCGCCTGCGGCATTTTCCTCGTTTACCGCCATGGCATAGACCGACAGGAAATCCATCACCCGGTGCGGCTGCATGGCATTGCTGCCCGCCTCCGCCCGGAGCTTGTTCAGCACATCGGCGGCCCGCCGCTTCACCGAAAGGCCACCCGGCAAAATGCCCTGGCGGGAAAGCCCGCGCGACAGGCAACCGTTCATCACGGCCCACACCCGGTCAAGCTTGGCGTCGAGGGTGGCCCCGTGCACGGTCTCTTCATTGGCACGCTTCATGGCGGCGATGGATTTGCCCGAGGCCTTGCCCATGGCCAGCATGTCCGCAGCCGAAGCAAAGGGATAGGGCACCGCCGTCACGCTCTCCGTGGCGCTTTCGTCAACATCCCTGGCGCGCTCATCTGCCGTCTGAACGAAGCCGCCGCCGATGGAATAATAAGTCTCGCCTGCCAGCGTGTAGCCGCCATGCTCCAGCCGGAAGATCATGCCATTGGCATGGCCCGGCAGCGCTGGCCCGAAATTGAAGGAAACATCCGTGGACGGATCAAATGCCACGCTGCGCCCGGATGCCAGATGCACCGTCTTCAGTTCCGTCATGCGCGCAAGAATGGCCTCAACCTCATCCGGGTCAATGGCGTCGGGAGACTCACCCGCCAGACCCAGGATCACCGCCCGGTCCGAGCCATGGCCCTTGCCGGTGAAGGCGAGAGAGCCATGCAGACTCACCTTGATGCGCGCCTCCGCGTGCCAGTGCGGCTCCGCCACTTCGCTGAGGAAGCGCCGCGCCGCCACCATGGGCCCCACCGTGTGCGACGATGAAGGGCCGATGCCGATCTTGTAGAGGTCGAATACCGAGAGAAACATGGACCGGAAATCTGCGCCATTTGGCTCGCCCGCGCTAGCTGTTCCATGCCAAGAAGGCGGCTGAAAACGTCACCTCCCCTCTGGAACGCATGTCCCGTGCTGATTGCCCTCTCCCTTGGCATATTTGCCGCGCTCTGCTGGTCGCTGCATGATCTGGCGGCGCGCCGCTTTGCGCAAGGAGGCGAGCCCTACCGTCTCGCCTTCTGGGTCATGCTGGCGGGGGCGGTTCTGCTCGCGCCCCTGGTCATCCGCAATGGCACGCTCCTCACAGCACCCCCGGGTGCATTCGCCACGGCTGCGGCCATGGGGCTCTTGTATGGGCTTGCCATTGCCGGCCTCTTCAAGGCCTTCAGCCTCGCCCCGGTCTCGGTGGTGGGGCCCTTCACGGCGGGCTACCCCGGCCTTGTGGTGCTCTGGGCCGTGCTGCAGGGTCTCATGCCCACTGCCCCGCAATGGCTGGCGCTGGTGCTCACGCTGGGTGGCGCTGTTGTTGTGGCCCGCACCGGCCATGCCGATGGCGGCCTCAACAACGTGAAGGATGGCAAGGTGCTGACGGTGATCATGGCCGCCGTTCTCACCAGCCTGTGCTTTGCCGCCACCGTTGTCATGGGCCAGGATGCCGCCCGCCAGATGGGCGAGATCGAAACCACCTTCATCTCGCGCGGGCCTGCGGCGCTGGTACTTCTGCCGTTGATGCTCCGGGAGCGGACGCAAGCGGGAATGCAACCCTTTGACCGCAAGGTCTGGCTGGGCATCGCCGCCATGGCGGGCTTTGATGTGGCGGCTGTCACCTTCATCAATGCCGCAGGGCTTTTTCCGGGGGCGGCCTTTGCCTCCGTCGGCATCAGTTTCTATGGCGCCATCTCGGTCTTCCTCGCCATGTTGGTCCTCAGGGAGAAAGTCTCAGGCGGCCAATGGGGCGGCATCGCCATGATCGTGGCGGGCATCGCCATCCTCGGCTGGCCTAGCTGATCCTGTAGAACCTCTGCGCTGTGCCGCCGAAAATGGCTACCGCTTCCGCAGGCTTCACGATGGACTGCGCCGCCCTGTGCCAGCTCTCATAGGAACCATTCAGCTCCAGCACCGGCCAATCCGAGCCCCACATCACACGCTCCGCCCCGAAACAGTCGATCACATGGCGGGCATAGGGGGTGAGCGTCTCCGCCGTCCAGCCCGCCCGGGCTTCCGTGGCAAGGCCCGAGAGCTTGCAGAACACTTGTGTCTCCCGCGCGATCCGCGTCATCAGCGGGGCCCAGTCGTCAAAGCGCCCCTCGCGGATCACCGGCTTCAGGCAATGGTCGGCCACAATGCGCATCTTGGGATAGCGGTTGAACAGCCGCAGGAAGGGGTCGAGATGGATGGGAAAGCCCAGCGCGTCGAACGTCAGGTCAAGATCGATGATCGCGTCAAAGGCCCACTGCACATCCTTGCGGTGCATCCATTCGGCATCCGGCAGGTCCTGGATCATCGGCCGCACACCGGCGAATTTCGGCATCCGGGCAAAGCGTTCCATGTGCCGGAGGTCATCCCGGTTCTCGAAATCCACCCAGCCCACAACCTTGGCCACGAAGTCCGTGGCATCGGCAATCCCCAGCATATATTCGGTTTCTTCCACCGTGGCCGCCGCCTGCACCAGCACGGTCTTGTCCACGCCGGCGGCCTTCAAGTGCGGGGCAAGCTCGAAGGGGCCGATGGCGCGGCGGAGGGGTGCTGCCCCTTCGCTTGCCATCCAGTGATAATCACCCCGCGCCGGGGACCAGAAGTGCTGGTGGGAATCGATCTTCATGCGCGGCCTCCGGCAAGAGAATTCATCGTTGTCAGGCTGCTCGCCTGCCATTAAGTGCGGGCCTCCTCCTTACATCAAGTGCAAAGCTTTCGTCATCATGGATCACACCTCCCCCGCCCGTTCGCCGATGCTGCGGCTTCACGCGTCAGACAATGTTGTTGTTGCGACACGGATTGTGGAGAAGGGGGAGGGGGTTGAGGGTCTTGTGGCGGGGGCCCGCATTCCGCGCGGCCACAAGATGGCGGCGGTGGCGATTGCGCCGGGTGAGGCGGTGCGCAAGTTCGGCCAGGTCATCGGCTTCGCCAAGGGGGCCATTCTGCCGGGCGACTGGGTGCATGAGCACAATGTCATCATGGGCGAACTCTCGCACGACTATGGCTTTGGCCGCGAGGCGAAGCAGGAGCCGCTGCTGCCGGAGCAGGAGCGCGCCACCTTTGAGGGCTACCGCCGCAAGAACGGCAAGGTCGGCACCCGCAACTACATCGGCATCATGACCTCGGTGAACTGCTCGGCCACGGTCGCTGCCCACATCGCCCGCGAGGTGGAGCGCCAGGGCCTGCTCGACCCCTATCCCAATATCGATGGGGTGATTGCGCTGACCCAGGACAATGGCTGCGTCATCGACTATCGCGGCGTCATCTTCGACACCTTCAAGCGCACCGCCTGGGGCTATGCCACCAACCCCAACATGGGGGGCGTGATGATGGTGGGGCTGGGCTGCGAGGGCTTCCAGATCCCGCGCTTCAAGGAGGCCTACAAGGTGGAGGAGAACGAACTGTTCCGCACCATGACCATCCAGGAGACGGGCGGCACGCGCAAGACGGTGGAGAGGGGCGTCGCCTATGTGAAGGAGATGCTGGCCGCCGTGAACGACGTGAAGCGCGAGACCTGCCGGGCGTCTGACCTTGTGGTGGCCCTGCAATGCGGCGGCTCGGATGGCTATTCCGGCATCACCGCCAATCCGGCCTTGGGGGCGGCGGTTGACCTTCTGGTGCAGCATGGCGGCACGGCCATCCTGTCGGAGACGCCGGAGATCTATGGGGCGGAACATCTCCTCACCCGCCGCGCCGCCACCAAGGAGGTGGGCGAGAAGCTGGTGGGCATCATCAAGTGGTGGGAGGACTATACCCGCCGCAACAACATGGAGATGAACAACAACCCCTCTCCCGGCAACAAGCTGGGGGGCCTCACCACCATCCTGGAGAAGTCGCTGGGGGCGGCGGCCAAGGGCGGCACCACCACCCTGCAGGCGGTTTACAACTATGCCGAACCGGTGACGGCCAAGGGCTTCGTCTTCATGGATACACCGGGCTATGATCCGGTGGGGGCCACAGGCCAGGTGGCAGGGGGCGCCAATGTCATGTGCTTCACCACGGGCCGGGGCTCTGCCTATGGCAACAAGCCCTGCCCCTCCATCAAGCTCGCCACCAACACGCCCATCTACACCCAGATGATCGAGGACATGGACATCAACTGCGGCGATGTGGTGGAGGGCGTGCCGCTGGCCGAGAAGGGCCAGCAGATCTTCGACCTCATCCTCAAGACGGCCTCCGGCCAGAAGACCAAATCCGAAGCCCTGGGCTATGGCGAGAACGAATACGTCCCCTGGTACATTGGCGCCGTCATGTAAGGGGGGACGCTCTCCCTATTTCCGCGACTTGCCTGCAGGCTCATCCAGTTGCCGGTCCAAAAGCCGCACGGCATTTGAATAGGCCTTGTCCAGATGTTCGGCCATGGTGAGGCGCGCCTGCTCCGGGTCTCCACTGTTCAGCGAACGGATGATCTTGCGGTGCTGGTCCAGCGTGGCATCGGCTTCGCCGGGGTGCGGCAGGGCCAAGTGGCGGCAGCGGTCCAACTGGGCCTTGGAAATTTCAATGGCCCGCCACAGGCGGTGCAGGTTGCTGATCTCGGCAATATAGCGGTGAAACTCATCGTCCGTGGCGATGGCCCGGACATAGTCCTTGGCGTCGATAAAGCGGCCGTGCCGCAGCAGCAGGTCTGACAGGTTGTCGGCGTGAAGCTGCGTCATATGGGCAACCGCCTGGGCCGCGCTTTCCATTTCAAGGGCGCGGCGCACCACATAGGCCTGGCGCAACTCCTCGCGGTCCAAGGGGGCCGCCCGCGTACCGGATTGCGCCACCACCTCAACAAGGTGTTCGTCGCTCAATTTCTTGACCGCTTCACGCACCGGCGTGCGCGAAACCTTGAGCGCGGAGGCGATGTTCTTCTCGTCAATATGCAGGAAGCGGTGCTCGCCGTCTGGCTGGAGCGCAATTTCTCCAAGGATGAGATCCTCCAGCTCTATATGAACCGCGTCTATTTCGGCGGCGGGGCCAATGGCATCGACAAGGCCTCAAAGGCTTTTTACAACAAGTCGCCGGAAGAGCTCTCGCTTATGGAGGCAGCCACACTGGCGGGTGTGCTCAAGGCCCCCACCAGCTACAACCCCGTCAAGAACCCGGAAGAGGCCCGGGTCCGCGCCACGCTGGTGCTCAAGAACATGGTGGCGGAAGGTTACATCACGCAAGGCGACATGGATGGTGCCCTCGCCGCCAAGACCAAGACAACCGCATCCGACTATGTGCCTGCCACCAGCTATGCGGTGGACTGGATCATGGCCCAGCTGCCCTTGCTCACCAAGGAGACGGACAAGTCCCTTGTCATCGAGACGACCATCGACACGGTCATGCAGTTGAAGGCCGAAGCCTCGCTCCGCCGCCGCCTCGCCGACAATGGCGAGAGGCTGGCGGTGAGCGAAGGGGCCCTCGTCACCCTTGATCCCACGGGTGCGGTGCGGGCCCTGGTGGGCGGCCGCTCCTACAAGAAGAGCCAGTTCAACCGCGCTGTCACGGCGAAGCGCCAGCCCGGTTCCGCCTTCAAGCCCTTTGTTTATCTCGCCGCCATGGAAAACGGCTTCACGCCGGACAGCGTCGAAGTGGATGAGCCGGTGCAGATCGGCAACTGGTCGCCGGAAAACTACAAGCGCCATTACATGGGGCCGGTCACATTGCAGAAGGCCTTCGCCCTGTCGCTCAACACAGTCGCCGCCAAGCTGGGGCAGGCGGTCACGCCCGCCGCCATAGCCAATGCCGCCCATCGGCTGGGCATCACCTCGCCGCTCGGCACGGATGCGACCTCGCCCTTGGCACCTCGGAAGTCTCGCTTCTTGAACTCACCTCCGCCTATGTGCCCTTCGCCAATGGCGGCTTCGGCGTGGAACCCTATGTGGTCACCCGCATCTCCACCAAGGAAGGCAAGGTGCTCTATGAGCGCCAGGGCGATGGGCTGGGCAGCGTTGTCTCGGACACGGACCTGGGCGCCATGAACACATTGTTCCGTTCGGTGGTGCGCGAGGGCACGGCCACCAAGGCGCAATTCTCCGCTTTCGACATTGGCGGCAAGACCGGCACCAGCCAGGACTATCGCGATGCCTGGTTTGTCGGCTTCACCACGCACTACATCACGGGCGTGTGGATGGGAAATGACGACAATACGCCGACCAAAAAGGTGACGGGCGGTTCGCTGCCCGTGCTGGTCTGGAAGGATGTGATGGAGGAAGCCCACAAGGGCCTCGAGTCAGAGCCCTTGCCGGGCCGCATCCCCTCGGCGGAGCCACAGGTCGCCGTTGCCGATGAGCAGGTCCAGCAGCAGGATGTCGTGGAGCCGGACCCGCAGGTGGCCAATCAGGAGTGGCAGCCGCCACCGGAGCCGCCCCGCCGCAAGAAACGTGGCTTTTTCGCCAGGCTCTTTGGCATCGGTGACGCACCTGCCCGCCGCCCCGCCCGCAAGGGTGACGGGATTTATTGAGGCGCGGCCCCCCACCTCACACGTCGAGGTTTGCCACGTTCAGCGCATTGTCGCGGATGAAGTCGCGGCGCGGCTCCACAACATCGCCCATCAGCTTGGTGAAGATGTCATCGGCCTGGTCCATCTCCGCCACCTTCACGCGGAGCAGCGAGCGGGCGTTTGGATCAAGCGTCGTCTCCCACAGCTGCTCGGCGTTCATTTCGCCAAGGCCCTTGTAGCGTTGCAGCGTCACACCCTTGCGGCCCGCGGCGAATACCGCATCCAGCAGCCCCAAGGGACCGTTGATCACGGTCTCGCTGTCCTTGCGCTTGAGCTTGGCTGGCCGCGTGTAGATTTCCTGCAGGTGCTGCGCCTTGCGGTCCAGCCGCAGCGCATCTGACGACGAAATGAGCTTGCTGTCGATGTGCCAGCTCTCGGCCACGCCGCGCAGCTCGCGCGAGAAGACAAGCCCGCCATCAGCCGCAATGGCACCTTTCCAGCCGCGCTCCGTTTCATCCGACATGATGTCGAGACGGCGCGCCACATAGGCCACTGCCTGTTCGGCATTGCCCTTGTCCGAGAGAATGTCGGGGTTGAGCGCCCCCGCAATGGCCGCCTGTTCGATGACCAGCGTGGGATAGCGCGAATGCAGGCCCTCGATGATCGCGCGGATGGCCAGCGCCTCTTCGACCACGGCCCGCAGATCAGCCCCGGCCCTTTCGCCGCCCGCCCCCAGCACCAGCTTGGCACCCTCCAGGCCCTGGTCCACCAGATTGTCTTCCAGCGCCCGGTTGTCCTTCAGGTATTGTTCGGAATTGCCGCGCTTGATCTTGTAGAGCGGTGGCTGGGCGATGAAGAGATGGCCGCGCTCGATGATCTCCGGCATCTGCCGGTAGAAGAAGGTGAGCAGCAGCGTGCGGATGTGGGCACCGTCCACGTCGGCGTCCGTCATGATGATGATCTTGTGGTAGCGCAGCTTCTCGATGTTGAATTCTTCCCGGCCGATGCCGGTGCCCAGCGCCGTGATCAGCGTGCCCACTTCGGCTGACGACAGCATCTTGTCGAAGCGCGCCCGCTCCACGTTGAGAATTTTGCCCTTGAGCGGCAGCACCGCCTGATTGTCGCGGTTGCGCCCCTGCTTGGCGGAGCCGCCGGCGGAGTCACCCTCGACGATGAAGAGTTCCGAGCGGGCGGGATCGCGCTCCTGGCAATCCGCCAGCTTGCCGGGCAGCGAGGAAATGTCGAGCGCCCCCTTGCGCCGCGTCAGTTCACGGGCCTTGCGGGCCGCCTCGCGGGCCGCCGCCGCCTCCACGATCTTCTGCACGATGGAGCGCGCGTCGGATGGATGTTCCTCGAACCAGGCCCCCAGAGCGTCGTTGACATAGCTTTCTACAACAGGCCGCACTTCGGAGGAGACAAGCTTGTCCTTAGTCTGCGACGAGAACTTGGGGTCCGGCACCTTGACCGAGAGCACACAGGTCATGCCTTCGCGCGCGTCATCACCGGTGAGTGCCACCTTCTCCTTCTTGGCCAGGCCGGAGGAGGCGGCATAATTGTTGATGACGCGGGTGAGCGCGCCACGGAAGCCCGCAAGATGCGTGCCGCCATCGCGCTGCGGAATATTGTTGGTGAAGCAGAAGACGCTTTCATTGTAGCTGTCGTTCCACCACAGGGCGCATTCCACCGTGATGCCGTCACGCTCGCCCTTGATCAGGATCGGCTCCTTCAGCACCGGCTGCTTTGACCGGTCGAGATAGCGCACAAAGGCGGCGATGCCGCCTTCATAGAAAAGTTCCACCACATGGGGCTCAACACCGCGCTTGTCGGTGAGGATGATGCGCACACCGGAATTGAGGAAGGCCAGTTCGCGCAGCCGGTGCTCCAGCGTGGCAAAATCAAACTCCGTCTTGGTGAAGGTTTCGGGCGAAGGCAGAAAGGTCACTTCCGTGCCGCGCTTGCCATCGGAATCGCCAATAACCTTCAGGGGCGCATCCGGCACGCCATGGGTGAAGCTCATGCTGTGCGTCTTGCCATCCCGGTGGATGGTCAGAATGAGCTTGGTGGAAAGCGCATTCACCACCGACACGCCAACGCCATGCAATCCGCCGGAGACCTTGTAGGAGTTCTGGTCGAACTTGCCGCCGGCATGCAGCTCCGTCATCACGATTTCCGCGGCAGAGCGCTTGGGCGTGTGGTCGTCATCCTGCTTGATGGCGGTGGGAATGCCACGGCCATTGTCGGTGATGGTGGCGGAGCCATCGGCATTCAGCGTCAGCGTCACCAGCGTGGCATGGCCTGCCAGTGCCTCGTCGATGCCGTTGTCGATCACCTCATAGACCATGTGGTGCAGGCCCGAACCGTCATCGGTGTCGCCGATATACATGCCGGGGCGCTTGCGCACCGCGTCGAGGCCTTTCAGGACCTTGATGGAATCGGCGCCATATTCGGGCTGGCCGGAAACAGGATTTTCGTCTTTGGACATGAAACTGCCGGGGCTGTGCAAGGGCCGCCTTCACGCTGATTCGTGAATGTGCCCGCCGTCCACAAGGTAAACCACTGCAGCGGCCCCCGCGCCATCGAAAAGTGCAGGCTCCGTGCCGGTCATAAACACTTGTGATTCAAGGCTTTCCAGGAGCCGGAACAGGCCCTGCCGGCGGCCCGGATCAAGGTGTGCCGCAATCTCGTCCAGAAGCAGGATGGGGGCCGCCCCGAAGAGCGCCTTGGCGGCCCGGGCCTGGGCCAGAATGAGGCCGATCAGCAGCGCCTTCTGCTCGCCCGTGGAGCACAGGTCTGCCGCCATGGCCTTGGGGCCGTGCTGCACAAAAAGATCATCCCGGTGAGGCCCGGCCAGTGTGCGTCCCGCTGCCCGGTCGGCGGCGCGGCCGGAAAAAAGCTGCTGCCGGTAGATTTCCTCCGCCTCCACCGCGGGGTGGGCATCGAGCAGGTCTTCCATCGCTCCCTTCAATGTCATCACCCCCCAGGGAAAGGTGCCGGACGCGGCCGAAGGCAGAAGATGGGGCGCAAGGGCAGCAACCGCCGCCCGCCGAGCCGCAGCCACGGCAATGCCTGCTTCTGCCAACTGGTGCTCCAATGTAGCAAGCCAGGTGCGGTCGGGCGTGGACTCCGCCAGCAGCGCATTCCGCTCGCGCATCAACTTTTCAAAGGCATTCACCCGCCCGCCATGTTCGCTGTCGAAGAGCAGCACCATGCGGTCAAGAAAGCGGCGGCGGTCACCGGCAGGGCCCTGGAACAGCCGGTCCATGGCCGGCGTCAGCCAGATCATGCGCAGAAGCCCGGTGAGGGACCCGGCGCTCCGCTGCGGCAGGCCATCAATCATCACGGCCCGTGCGGTGGAAGCCTCGCCCGTCTCGTCCGGTTGCCAGGCCGTGCCAAGCGACATGGCGCCGTCAGGCCGGCTGATGTCCGCCGCCACGGCCCAAGAGCCGGAGCCGCCGAGCCGCGCCAGGCTGGCAAATTCCACGCCGCGCAAGCCCCGCCCCGGCACGAGCAGGGACACCGCCTCCAGCAGATTGGTCTTGCCCGCGCCATTGGCCCCGGCCAGCGCCACGAGCGGGCGCGCGGGCTCGAGCCGCGCCTGTGCATAGTTGCGGAAGTCGGTCAGCGTGAGCCTGGTGATGGCCTCGGAGGGAGTGTAGGTCACCGCCCCTGATTAGACCCGCATGGGCATCAGCACATAGAGCGATTGCGCGTCATCGGGGTCGCGCACCACGGTGGGCGAGCCCGCATCCTGCATCTCGAAGCGCATGGCCTCCGCCGTGATCTGCTGCGCCACGTCCATGAGGTAGCGCGAGTTGAAACCGATCTCGAGCGGCTCCTTGCTGTAATCAACCGCCAGCTCTTCTTCGGCCGAGCCTGAATCCGGGTTGTTGACCGCGAGCGTCATCTTGCCGTCCGACACGGCCAGCTTCACGGCCCGGCTCTTTTCCAGCGAAATGGTGGACACGCGGTCCACCGCCGCGGCAAAGGCCTTGGCATCTGCCGTCAGGTGCTTGTCATTGCCGCGCGGAATGACCCGCTCATAATCCGGGAAGGTGCCGTCGATCAGCTTCGAGGTCAAAACCAGGCCCCCCATGCTGAAGCGCACCTTGGAGGAGGAGAGCGCGATCTCGACATCACCCTCCACACCATCGAGCAGCTTCACCACTTCCAGCACGGTCTTGCGCGGCACGATCACGCCGGGCATGCCCGCCGCCCCCTGTGGCAGGGCCACATCCGATTGCGCCAGCCGGTGGCCATCGGTTGCCACGGCCCGCAGCATGTCGGCACCGCGCGCCTGATGCAGGTAGATGCCGTTGAGGTAGTAGCGCGTCTCTTCCGTCGAAATGGCAAAGCGCGTTTTGTCGATCAGGCGGCGCAACTCCGTGGCCGGCAGGGAGAATGTGTTGCCGAACTCGCCCGAGGAAAGATCCGGAAAATCAGCTGGCGGCAGGGACTGCAAGGCAAAGCGCGAGCGCCCCGCCTTGATCGCCACGCGGCCCGAATCCTGACTCAGTTCCAGTTCCAGCTGTGCTCCGTCCGGCAGCTTGCGCACGATGTCATAGAGCATGTGGGCGGGCACCGTGGCGGTTCCGGCGCGGGATGTTTCAGCAGCCACCTGCTCCACGATCTCGATGTCGAGATCGGTCGCCGTCAGCTTCACCGTGTCGTGCTCCGCCTGCACCAGCACATTGGAGAGAATGGGAATGGTGTTCCGCCGCTCCACCACGGACTGCACATGGTTCAGGGCCTTGAGGAAGGATGACCGTTCAATGGTGACGCGCATGACTGTTGGAGGTCCGGAAAAAAGCCTGATCTGGACCCGCGACAATGGCCCGTGAGGCTTGGAATTTCAACGAAATTCCACGCTTTCGCCACGCCTATCCGCAGCTCTTTGCCGGCCCTCAGCCCTGCTCGATCAGGCGGATGAGCTGCGCCAGGTCCCGTGCCAGTTTTTCATCGCCGCGCATCTGCTCGTCGATCTTGCGCACCGCATGCAGCACGGTGGAATGGTCGCGCCCGCCGAAGCGCCGCCCGATTTCCGGCAGCGAGCGGCTGGTCAGCTTCTTGGCGAGATACATGCCCACCTGGCGCGGCACCACCACGCTGCGGGCCCGCCGCGGCGACAGAAGGTCGTTCTTCGAAACATTGTAGTGCAGGCCCACCACCTTGAGAATGTCGTCGATCTTGATGCGGTTCTGGTCCGGACCCTGGGCAGCGGCCTCGCGCAGCACCATGGCCGCCATGTCGGCGGTGATGGGCTGGCTGTTGAATTGCTGGAAGGCAATGACGCGGTTGAGCGCCCCTTCAAGCTCGCGCCCGCCGCCCGTCACCCGTTCGGCGATCATGTCGAGAATGGCATTGGGCACGGCCCCTTGCGGATCGCGTGCCGCCAGAAGGTCGCGGCGCACTTCCACAATCTTGCGCCGCAGCTCCTGGTCGGGCGCTTCAATGTCAACCACCAGCCCGCCCATGAGGCGCGAGCGCATGCGCTGGTCCACCGTGTCGAGCTGCGAGGGCGGCACGTCGGCGGCAATCACCACCTGGCGGCGCTGGTCAACGAGCGAGTTGAAGGCATGGCAGAATTCCTGCTGGATGGCCTTGCCCTGCAGGAACTGGAAATCGTCGATCAGCAGCACGTCAACCGACTGGAACTGGTCCTTGAAAGC
The DNA here is from genome assembly GCA_046349175.1 of Hyphomicrobiales bacterium. Classification (GTDB taxonomy): domain Bacteria; phylum Pseudomonadota; class Alphaproteobacteria; order Rhizobiales; family Aestuariivirgaceae; genus Aestuariivirga. The sequence goes on from JAXMCS010000001.1 coordinate 286,732, forward strand.
CAGCGTGTCGCGCTGCCGCACCGCCGAGATGAAGGAATACATGAAGCGTTCCGCCGTCAGCATCAGCACCTTGCGGTGGGGCTGCGTGGCCTTCAGCCGCTGCCCGATGGCCGAGAGCAGATGGGTCTTGCCGAGCCCCGCCCCGGCATGGATGTAGAGCGGATTGAAGCCTTGGCCTGCGCTGCTCGACCCCGAGGCCACGCGCATCGCCGCGGCATGGGCAAACTGGTTGGAAGGGCCCACCATGAAAGTGTCGAAGGTCAGGTTTTCGTCGGTCACTGGCAGCCGGGCCAGCGCCTCACCGGCGCTCTGCGGCAGGAAATGCCCGGCCTGTTGAAGAGGGCCCGTCTCACCCGTCCGCTCCACCCGGGCCGGCACAGCCGCGCGAGACACTACGGCGGGCGCCTGGCCTGCCCCCTGGGCCCGCACCTTCACCAGCACCTGGCGCAGCCCTGCGAATTCCCCGCTCGCGATCTTCGACAGCTTGCCGGCATAATGGTTCTCGATCCAGCTCCGCAGGAAGCGCGTGGGCACGGACACGGTGAGAACACCGCCCGCAAAGGCTTCCGGCTCCATGCGGCCAAACCAGGAGGTATAGAGATCGTCACCCAGCTCCGCCCGGAGCCGCTGCGCCACCTTGGCCCAAGCCTCGCGCAACTGCTGCATCGTCAGGCTGGCCGTCCCATCGCCCGCCCCGTTGATCTCCCGTTTTTCTGCCCCGCCCGCCATCAAACCGCCCATTGTCGACCCCTGTCTGTTCCGCAACACAATGCCCACCGGCACCACAAACCGCTTGCGCGGTGGTTCCGGTACAAAGCCTACGCACTCTGAAAAAATCCCCGCCCAGCCGGGGCACACACCATCAAACCGGCGTTTGCCTCAAACGCCTTTGATCCCGCATCACACGCCGTCTTCTCCTGATCCCTCGGGTTGGCCCTGATGGGCTCTCTTCCCGTCCGCCGGTTCCGTCTCCGGCAGGCCGACGCTACTCAAGCGGGCCATGCCTCCTCAAACGGATTCGGATGGCCTTCCGTACACGGACAAAGGCCGCAGCTCCGGCCCCGCCGCGCCTGTCCCCGGGGCCCCGCGGCAAGCGGTTGATTCAGCGGATTGAATCGGAGCCGAAACAAGCCTGTTACAATTTTGCAACATCAGCCCTGTCGGCGCTTGCCCGGCCCCCGCCAAAACAGCGGGCTCCCAGCCGGTCCCACCGTGATTTCCTAATGCCTTGTTAAATAGAGATAAAATTTGACCACTCAGTCCGTCCCCGGAGCATTTCCACAGGGGTGCGGTGCAACTAAAAACCCGCCAAGCGCGAGGCCGGCGGGTTTTGGGTCAATTTGACTGACAGATTGTCAGTTGATTTTACAGCCTGTGGTTCAGGCCTTGATGGCCTTCACACGCTTGGTGAGGCGCGAAATCTTCCGGGCGGCAGCGTTCTTGTGCATCACGCCCTTCTGGGCACCGCGGGCAATGGCCGGGGCCGCGGCCTTGAGGGCGGCTTCCGCATCCGACTTCTTGCCGGCGGTCACGGCTTCTTCCACCTTGCGCACGGCGGTGCGAACAGCCGAGAGGCGGTTCTTGTTGATGACGGTGCGCCGGCTGGCAACGCGGGTTGCCTTCTTGGCGGAAGAGGTATTGGCCATGGATCAGTCCTGCTTGATGGGTCTAAACATAAATGGCCGCACACAGGCTCCCATGGCCCTTTCGGGATCACCGGGAAGACGTGACGGCTTTCGATTGGCCGGGCTTATAGGCATGAAGCGGGGAAGCCGTCAATTGCAGGATTGCGGCTCTGGCCCACATGGGTAAACCTGCCCGGACGGCCATCGCGTGAGGTCTGTGATGGCAGCGAGGGGAAACGAACAATGCAGAGCGAAATCCGCCCCTGGGGCTCCTTCCATGTGCTGGAGGAGCAGCCGGGCTATAAGGTGAAGCGCATCGTGCTCAATCAAGGTGGGCGCACCTCGTTGCAAAGCCACCGCCACCGCAGTGAACACTGGACGGTGGTGACAGGCCCCGTCACCGTCACGCTGGATGGCAAGGTCATGCTCATGCAGCGCGGCCAGTCCATCGACATTCCGCTCGGGGCCCGGCACCGCCTCGAATGCCTGTCGGAAGCCATGGCCGAAGTGATCGAGATCCAGTTCGGCAGCTATCTGGGTGAGGACGACATCATCCGCCACGACGACGCCTACGCCCGCCCGTGACCGGTCAATTCCACATCGGGGCCCTGCGCATGGAGGCCCCTTCACTGCCGCCCGGTCTTTATCTGGTGGCCACCCCCATCGGCAATCTGGGGGACGTGACGCTGCGGGCGCTTGAGACCCTCGCTGCGGCGGACATCATCTATTGTGAGGACACCCGCATCACCATCAGGCTTCTGGAGCGCTACGGCCTGAAGAAGCCCTTGAAGCCCCTGCATGACCACAATGAAGCGGAGCTTGCCCCCCATCTGGTGGCGGAGATTGAAGCGGGCAAGGTGCTGGCACTGGTCAGTGATGCCGGAACCCCCCTCATCTCTGATCCCGGCTATCGCGTGATGGCGGCCTGTGCCGCGGCGGGTGTCGCCGTGACGGCATTGCCCGGTGCCTCCGCCGTGTTGACGGCGCTGCAGCTTTCGGGCCTCGCCACCGATGCCTTCAGCTTCGCGGGCTTCCTGCCGGAGCGCGATGGCGCCAGGCGGCAGAAGCTGGAAACCCTGCTGGCCAGCCCCAGCACCGTCATTGTCTATGAAAGCCCGCACCGCCTGCGCGAGGCCCTCTCCGATATCGCGGCGCTGGACGCGGCACGGCCCCTGGCGCTCGCCCGCGAACTCACCAAGCTGCATGAGGAAGTGCTGCGCGGCAGGGCGGACGACATATTGACGGCGCTGGCGGCGCGCGACGCCATCAAGGGTGAATGCGCCCTCGTCATCGCAGGCAAGCCGGAACGCGCGGACGTCCTCGATGAGGCGGAAATCGCCCGCATCATCGCCGATGCCGCCGCCGCCCTTCCCGCCTCAAAAGCCGCCCGCGAAGTGGCCAAGCTCACCGGCCTTCCCCGCGATGAGGCCTTCGCCCGCATCCTCCAGAGCAAGGGCAAGGCGTGAACGCCCGCGAGCGGGCAGAACGCCGGGGCCGCTGGGCCGAAACCCTGGCGCTTCTCGTGCTGCGCCTCAAAGGTTACCGCCTGCTCGCCCGCCGTTTCAAATGCGGGGCAGGGGAAATCGATCTCATCATGCGCAAGGGGGCCACCACCGCCTTCATTGAAGTGAAGGCCAGGTCCACCGTCGATGGCGCGGTGACCGCCGTCACGCCGCACCAGTCGCGCCGCATCGCCGCCGCCGCTGGCGTGTGGATGGCGAAGGACCCGAAAGCGGCGGAAAGTTTTTGCCGCTTTTCTGACATCGTCACCGTCTCTTCTAACCTCCGTGTCACCCATATTGAAAATGCCTTTGAAGGACTGCGCTGAACCATGAGCCTGCTGCCAGCCGTGCAGATGGACCCGATCCAGAAGATCGACATCACAGGGGATTCCACTTTTGCCCTGATGCTGGAAGCGCAACGCCGCGGCCACCGCCTCTTCCATTATCATGTGAATGCGCTCGCCTGGCGCGATGGCACGCTCTTCGCCACCGGCGAGGATGTGACGGTGCGCGACGAGAAGGGCAACCACGCCACGCTGGGCGAGGCCCGCCGCATTGATCTTGCCACGCAGAACGTGGTGCTCATGCGCCAGGACCCGCCCTTCGACATGGGCTACATCACCGCCACCCATCTGCTGGAGCGCATCCACCCGAAAACCCTGGTGGTGAATGACCCGGCAGAAGTGCGCAACGCGCCCGAGAAACTCTTCATCCTCGGCTACCGGCAATTCATGCCCGACACCCTCATCACCCGCGATGCGAAAGAGCTGGATGACTTCCGCCGCGACCATGGCGACATCATCTTGAAGCCGCTCTACGGCAATGGCGGGGCCGGCATCTTCAAAACCCATCATGGCGACCAGAACTTTTCATCACTCCTCGAAATGTTCGGCCAGCTCTTCAAGGAACCGATCATCGCCCAACGCTATCTTCCCGATGTGCGCAAGGGCGACAAGCGCATCATCCTGGTGGATGGCAAGCCGGTGGGGTCCATCAACCGCGTGCCGGCGGAAACCGATCACCGCTCCAACATGCATGCGGGCGGCCGCGCCGAACCTTCAACACTCACCAAACGCGAACACGAGATCTGCGAGGCCCTGGGGCCGGATCTCAAGAAGCGCGGCCTCATCTTCACGGGCATTGATGTGATCGGCGACTACATGACCGAAATCAACGTCACCTCGCCCACTGGCATCCGCCAGGTCAAGCGCTTCGGCGGGGCCGACATCGCAGCCCTGATCTGGGATGCCATCGAGGCCCGCCTGTGAGGGATCACAAGTGAGCGGGCTTGATCTTGTCGCCTTCGATGCCGACGACACGCTGTGGCACAATCTCATCCATTTTGACGCGGCGGAAAAACGCTTTGGCGACATGCTCGGCAGCTTTGCCGCCCCGGCGGATGCGGTCGCCGCCCTCATGCAGGCGGAGAAGCGCAACATCCCCACCTATGGCTTCGGCGTCAAAGGCTTCACCCTCTCGATGATCGAAACGGCGATCGCGCTCTCGGGCGGCGCGGTGGACGCCGCCACCATCACGGCCCTCATGGCGCTTGGCCGCGACATGCTCGACCACGACATGGAGCTTCTGCCCCATGTGGAGGAGACCTTGAAGGCGCTCGCCGCCAGCCACCGCCTGCTGCTCATCACCAAGGGCGACCTGCACCATCAGGAGCGCAAGGTTCTGGCCTCGGGGCTCGCCCCTTATTTCGAAGGCGTGGAAATCGTTTCCGACAAGAAGCCGGACACCTATCGCGGCATTTGCAAGCGCCACGGCGGCAAGGTGGAGCGCACGCTCATGGCCGGCAATTCCATCCGCTCCGATGTGCTGCCCATGATCGAAGCGGGCGGCTTTGGCGTCTATGTGCCCTTCAGCATCCTGTGGGACCACGAGCACGAGGAGGTGCCCCCATCCACGCCCCGCTTCTTCGAAGTGCCGGACATCCGCGGCGTGGTGGAGGTGGTGAAGGGGCTGGGGTAAGTGGGGCAATTGGTAAGCGCAACATTCGCCCTCTCACGCCCTCTGGCGGGAGAGGGTGCCCAACGGGCGGGAGAGGGACACGTGGCAGGGACGTTCAACGATTGTGCGCCGAGTCTTCCAGCGCCAGCACGATCGCATCACACACGGCGTTCAAATTCCTGAACACATCTTCATTCCAGAAGCGCAGCACCGTCCAGCCTTGCGCCTCAAGCAGCGCCGTTCTGCGTGAGTCGCGCGCAACCTCCAAATCGTTGCTGTGGGTCGCGCCGTCCACTTCAACAATCAGCTTCCGTTCCCGGCAGGCAAAATCTGCGATGAAATGGCCAACAGGCAGTTGCCGGACGAACTTGAATCCGTTCAGCCGCTTGTTGCGCAATTGCGCCCACAACCGGATCTCCGCTGCTGTTTCGTCTTGGCGGAGATGGCGAGCGAAGGCCAGAACATGCGGCAAGGGCTTACCCATATGCAAAAGACGGAAAGGGACCGCAAATCCGTCGCCCATCTTGTCACTTTTCCCTCATCCCCCTTCGGGATCTTCTCCCGTCAGGAGGACGGGAGAAGGCGATAGCACGGCAACATCGCGCAGTTTCGTCTTTCGCCCTCTGGCGGGAGAGGTCCCTTCTTGCCACTCCACATCTGCATCACTTTAGCCGAACCGCCCCCGCCACCTTCATTCCGTATCGCAGCCCAAACCTGCCTTCGGCAGGCTCGCGCGTTGCGCTCGGGGCAGCCCCGCATTGTTCCGCAAATGCTAGGTATGCACGGAATGACAGGTCGTAGGGATGAGAAGAAAAACCTCTCCCCACTCACATACTCCGTCATTCCGGCCAAGCAGCGCCAGGCCAGCCTTGGCGCGGCATGGCGAGGCTTTGCA
>JAXMCS010000002.1:0-170610 GCA_046349175.1 Hyphomicrobiales bacterium
CCTGTTAACATCGCCATCCATTTCTTGACACATTGTAAGGCCGGAACTAAGGAGAGCGCGCTTTGGAAAGGCCCGCTTTCCGGAAGCGTTGTCATTTGCCCGGAGACTGTCACGATCATGGCGAACCCGCGCAAACCCGCACCGCCCCCGGAAGTAACCGATCCCAAGCTGGGTGACATTTCCAGCCGCCTCAACGATCTCTCCAGCCGCATCGCGGCGGAAAAGTCCGAAAAGGCGGTGCAAGCGAAACCCGCCGCAAGTTTTGACAGCGCCAAGGATTATTCCAAGGGCTACAGGCTTGCGAGCGAGTTCGTGGCGGGTGTGCTGGTGGGGGGACTCATCGGATACGGCCTCGACCGGCTTGTGGGAACACTGCCGCTCTTTCTGATCGTGTTTCTGCTGTTCGGTTTTGGCGCTGGCATATTGAATATGTCCCGTGCCGCCAACCGCAGCCAGCCCACGCCGGAAGAGCTGAAGCACATGACGCCGCCCAAGGCAGATGACGACGAAGAGGAGTGATCGTGGCCAACGATCCCATTCACCAGTTCCAGATTCATGACCTCGCGGGTCCGTTCAACATCGCGGGTTATGACATCAGCTTCACCAACTCCGCCCTCTTCATGGGCGTGACCGTCGCCACCATCACCGCCGTGTTCTGGCTTGCCACCCGCAAGGCAGCCCTTGTGCCGGGCCGCCTGCAGAACGTGGGCGAAATGTGGTATGGCCTGGTGCGCAACATGGTGGACAATGTGCTGGGCGAGGATGGCGCACCTTTCTTCCCGCTTGTCTTCTCGCTGTTCTCCTTCGTGCTTGTGGCCAACATGCTCGGCATGTTCCCCTATTTCTTCACCGTGACGAGCCATGTGATTGTCACCGCTTCGCTGGCCGTCTTTGTTGTGGGCCTCGTTGTTGTCGTCGGCATCTGGAAGCATGGCCTCGGCTGGTTCAAACTCTTTGTGCCGCATGGCGTGCCGCTGGTGATCCTGCCCTTCATTTCGCTGATTGAAATCATTTCCTTCCTGTCGCGCCCCATTTCGCTGGGCCTGCGTCTGTTCGGCAACATGTTGGCCGGCCACATCGTGCTCAAGGTTTTCGCGGGCTTTGTCGTGAGCCTCGGGGCGCTGGGCATCGGCGGCATCATCGGTGCCATCGCGCCGCTCGGCATGGCCGTGGCCTTGACCGCCCTTGAATTCCTCGTGGCCTTCCTGCAGGCCTTCGTCTTCGCCATTTTGACGTGCGTCTATCTCAACGACGCGCTTCACACCCACCACTAACCTGTCCTTTCAATCCATACGTCCAAGGAGAACTAAAATGGATCCAGCAGCAGCAAAGCTTATCGGCGCCGGTATCGCCTGCATCGGCATGGGTGGCGCCGGCATCGGCGTGGGCCACATTTTCGGCAACTACCTGGCTGGTGCGCTCCGCAACCCCGCCGCTGCCGGTGCCCAGTTCACCAACGCGCTGATCGGTGCCGCCCTTGCTGAAGGCCTCGGCATTTTCTCGCTCGTCGTGGCACTTCTGCTCCTCTTCGTCGCCTAAGACGAAGCCTGACACGTGATTTCGGACGGGCCGGACATGCTCCGGCCCCTCCGCTTGTTTTCCACCCAATCATCCGGGGGATTTGCGCATGGCGCAGACGACCACTGAACAAACCACGGAACAGACCACGGAAGGCACCGAAGCCGCTGGCGGCCACGAGGCCCATGGCGCGTTTCCGCCGCTCAACGCGGCGACCTTTCCATCCCAGATTTTCTGGCTTATCATTTTCTTTGCCGCCCTCTACGCGCTCATGAGCAAGTTCGCCCTTCCGCGCATGGGCCGCATCATCGACGCCCGCAAGGCCAAGATCGAGGGCGACATCGCCCACGCCTCGTCCCTCAAGGACCAGACGGAAGCTGCCGTGAAGGCCTATGAAAAGGCCCTCGCCGATGCCCGCGCCAACGCCGGCGACATTGCCGCCAAGACGCGTGATGCCGTGAGCAAGGACGTGGACGCCGCAAGCCACCAGCTCGATGCTGAACTCGCCGCCAAAGTCTCCGCTGCCGAAGCCCGCATTGCCAAGGGCAAGGCCAAGGCGCTCGACGGCGTTGCCGACATCGCCGCGGAAAGCGCCGCTGAAATCGTCGCCGCCCTGGGTGGCGGCAAGGTGACCAAGACCGCCGTGGCCAAGGCCATCACCGCCGCGGCAAAGGCCTGAGGGAGTTCGTCATGGTCATTGATGCTGCATTTTTCGCCTTCGTCGCCCTGGTGATCTTCCTCGGCATCGTGGTGTGGGCCGGTGCCCACCGCACCGCCGCCAAGATGCTGGACGACCGCACGGCCCAGATCTCCAAGGATCTGGCCGACGCCCGCAAGCTGCGTGAAGACGCCGAGAAGCTGCTCGCTGATTACAAGCAGAAGCGCCTCGACGCTGAAAAGGAAGCGGCCGACATCGTCGCCCGCGCCAAGGCGGATGCCGCGGCCTATGCCGAGGAATCCAAGAAGAAGCTGGCCGACATGCTGGAACGCCGCACCAAGCAGGCGGAAACCAAGATCGCCCAGGCCGAGGACGCCGCCAAGAAGGACGTGCGCGCCGCCGCTGCCGATCTGGCCGTGGCCGCAGCCCAGAGCCTTCTCAAGGACGGCATGAAGGGCAAGGGCGGTGAAAGCCTGATCGCCGACTCGATCGCCGCCGTGAAGGCCCGCCTGAACTGAGCTTCAACACATTCACATCAAAAGCCCGGTGGCGACACCGGGCTTTTTTGTTGGGCAGCGATCCCTCTCACGCTCCGTTAAAGCGCTCAACCGTGAAGGATTGAAGGTGGCAACACCTGTTCCCAGAAATGGTTCCACATCACGGGTGGCGACGCCACAACCGTTTTGCAAGGCGATGGCCGCGATCAGCAGATCGCCCGGGGGTGTAGGCTGACGGTTGGCCTGTGCCGTGCGCGAGATGAGCCGCCACCGCAACACCGTATCTTCATCAACTCCGAAAATGCGGCCAAGAAAAAAGGGGCGGATCGTTGCCGCCAGCCAATGGTTCAGGCGCTTGGCCTTCTCGGAATCCGCAACCTGACTGATGCCAAACCTGATCTCGGCCAGATTGACAACTGTTGTGTAAAGGCTGCCAAATGGCAATTGGTCGAGCCACGCCTGCACGGCCGCATGTGGGTGTGGCTTGTTGGTCTCTGAGAGGACGTTGGTGTCTGCTATCCAGCGGTTCACAGATCAACATCCCTGAAACAGCCCTCGGTCTCCCAGTCCGGGATGGAAAATTCCTCCGCCGGCGCTTGGCGCAACAGGCGCAGCACTTCACCTGCCGACTTTCCTTCAAAAGGCGCAGCGGGCTCAGCTTTTGTGATTGTGACCGCCGCCTGGCCATGCACGGTCACGGTCTGCGGCCCCTCCGTCTGGGCCCGGCGCACAAGCTCGCTGAATTTGGCTTTGGCTTCCTGCAAAGGCCAGATGCGGGACTGACGGTTCATGGCGGCCTCCAAATTCTGACTAGTCAGACTTGACACAAAATTCAAGCCGCCCTCCTCCGCCCACAAAAAAGCCCGGCGCAAGGCCGGGCTCCGATCTCTTGTGGCGGGTTGGCTTAGGCCACCGGAGCGGCCAGCGCCTTGGCCGAAGGGGCGAGCGCCTTCTGGGCCGCGTTCTTCACGGCTTTTTGCAGCTTCTCGAAGGCCCGCACCTCAATCTGCCGGATGCGCTCGCGGGAGACATCGAATTCCTTGGAGAGGTCATCGAGTGTTGCCGGCTCATCCTGCAGCTTGCGGGCTTCGATCACCCGGCGCTCACGGTCCGTGAGCTTCGACAGCGCCTCCTTGAGGTAGGCATTGCGCATGCCGCTTTCCTCGTTGCGCACCAGAACGGTTTCCTGGCTGTCACTGTCATCGACAAGCCAGTCCTGCCATTCGCCATCGCCTTCGCCGTCACTGCGCAGCGGCGCATTGAGCGAGGTGTCGCCACCGAGGCGGCGGTTCATGGACACGACATCGGACTCGTCCACGCCCAGCCGCTTGGCGATGAGCTTGACGTTCTCCGGCTTCAGATCGCCCTCTTCCAGCGCCTGGATCTGGCCCTTCATGCGGCGCAGGTTGAAGAACAGCTTCTTCTGGCTGGCCGTGGTGCCCATTTTCACAAGCGACCACGAACGCAGGATGTATTCCTGGATCGAGGCCTTGATCCACCACATGGCATAGGTCGCGAGCTTGAAGCCCTTGTCCGGCTCGAACTTCTTGACGGCCTGCATGAGGCCGATATTGCCTTCGGAAATGACCTCGCCAATCGGCAGGCCATAGCCGCGGTAGCCCATGGCGATCTTGGCCACGAGACGCAAATGGCTGGTGATCAGGCGGTGCGCGGCATCGCGGTCGCCATGCTCCTTGTAGCGCTTGCCGAGCATGTATTCTTCTTCAGGCGCCAGCATCGGAAACTGCCGGATCTCCTGCAGGTATCGCGTCAGACTGCCCTCGCCGGAAGCAAGCACAGGAAGTGATGCGGATTTAGCCATGTGTTCCCTTTCCCCGGCGGTCTTTCCCCCGCCTTGACGCCTCCATATAGGAAGCCCCGGCGAAAATAAAAGATACCGGACAAGTCACGGTTTCGTCAGTCTTACGCCCGGCAATTGTTGCCGGATTAGGGCCCCAGCGCCCGGAGCAGGTTTGCGAGGTCTTCCGGCAGGGGGGCCTCAAAACGCAGTTTGCGGCCTGAAACCGGGTGCTCAAAACCCAGAACCGCGGCGTGAAGGGCCTGTCCTTTCAAGGACTTGACCGCAATTTGTGCAGCCGGCGAAAGCCGCGCCAGGGCCGATTTGAAGCCCGCCCCGTAAACCATGTCGCCCAGAAGCGGATGGCCGCCATGCGCCATGTGCACACGGATTTGGTGGGTGCGCCCTGTTTCGAGACGGCAACGCACCAGACTGGCCGCCGTTCCGAAGGTCTTTTCCGTCTGGTAGTGGGTGACGGCTTCCCGTGCATCGCTCCGGTTGCTCACCGCCTGCTTCTGCCTGTTGCTGGTGGAGCGGCCAATGCCCGTGGCGATGGTGCCCGCCGGACGCTCCGGCACACCCCAGACAAAGGCGAGATACTCCCGCGCCATGCGGCCATCCCGGCCATGGGCCGCAAACTGCTCGGACAGGCCCTGATGTGCCTGGTCGGTCTTGGCCACCACCAGAAGGCCGGAGGTATCCTTGTCCAGCCGGTGCACAATGCCCGGCCGCTTAACGCCGCCGATGCCCGACAGGCTTTCCCCGCAATGGGCGATGAGGGCATTGACCAGCGTGCCATCCTCATGGCCCGCCGCCGGATGCACCACGAGCCCCGCCGGCTTGTTAACGACGATGAGATGCTTGTCCTCGAACACCACATCGAGTGCCATGTCCTGCGCCACGGGCTCCGCCGCAACGGCGGGCGGCAGCGTGACCGCCACGGCCTGCCCCGCCTTGAGCTTCAAACCCGCATCATCGACAACAGCACCATCCACCCGCACGGCACCCGCCGCCACAAGCTTTTGGAACCGGGCGCGGCTCACCTCCGGAAATTGCTGGGCCAGAAAACGGTCAAGCCGCTCCGGCCCCGCTGCCGTGGCGGAAAGCGCATCAGTCATCGCAGGAGATATGCCGCTCAGTTCGTCAGCGCCTCGGCGGAGCAACTGGCGTCTCCGGCCTGCTTGTAGCTGCCCTCATAGGCGGGCATGGAGCCTTCGCGGCCCGAGAAATCGAAATCATCAGCGCCAAGGCCCACGAGCAGCCCCGCTTCACCGTCATCCGGCTTGTTGTAGTCGATCACCAGCTTCTTCTTTTCCGTGCCCCAGCGGCCATGGCCTTCCAGTTCCTGGTTGTTGGCATGGATGGTGAGGAAGCGGAACAACGTGGCCCCGCAATTGCCGCTGTCATCAACCGACACACCGCAGAAATCCTTGCCGCAGGGGGCAATGTCGAAGGTCTTGTAGAGGCGGCCGCGCGACGAGAATTCCTGCTCCGCGTCCGCCACCGTCCAGCGCCCGAAAAACTGCGAGTCCTTGGCCTGCGCCATGGTGCTGCCAAAGCCCGTGGCTATGCTGGCGGCGGCAAGAAGGGTAAGAAGAGAGCGATGGCCGTTCAGAAACATGATGTCCTCCGTGACGCGCAAGGCTTGCCCGCAAATATGGCAATTTGGCGTGTGGCTGCCATTGCCCTGGGCCTGCCGGTTGCAGTCTTTGTCACTTATACGGCACTTCGGGCCATTTCGGAAAGCTGGAACAACGACGCTTTTCCGGAAGCGCTGGCGATCAAGCTGGAACAGCTGCCCGTGATCTTCCCCATCCACATGGTGACAGGCGGACTGGCGCTGCTGCTGGTGCCCGCCACACTGTGGCTGCAGGGCACGCGCTGGCACCGCCTGATGGGCCGGGTGACGGCTGTCGATGTGATTGTGGGCGGCATCACCGCCGTGCCCGTGGCCTGGGTCGCCCCCGTCACGAAAGTCTCCGCCGCGGGCTTCATCGCGCAAGGCATTCTGTGGATGGTGCTCCTCGCGGTGGGGCTGTGGAACATCTGGCAGGGCCGCCCGGCCCTGCACCGCCGCGCCATGCTGCTGATGGCAGCGGTGACCACGGGCGCCATGTTCTTTCGCATCTATCTGGCGCTTTGGGCCATCTTCGGCTGGCGGTCAAGGCTTCGGGAGGAGACCTTTTACGCCTGCGATGCACGGCTGGCACAGGGCCTGCCCCTGCTGCTCGCCGGCCACCTATCTCCAGCACGAGGGCCTACCGGCGAGCTCTGGCAGGTGCCGGATTTCAGCATAACGCCCGATGCGGCCAGCGAACCGCCCAAATCCCGCTCCACTCAATGACACCTGCGCAAGCGCGCCATCACCTGGTTTATGGCTTAGAGGCGTGCGGTACTGCTCTTTGTCGTCACACTGGCGGCCATCGTCTGGCAGCTCATGCACCTCAACGAGATGAGCCTTGCCCTGCCCCGGCCTTGCGGCTATGGCAAGAGGGAGCCACGCTCCACTAATCCTCGGTTAGGACAGCAGCCTCTCCGTTGCAAAGACAGGTTCGATTCCCGTAGGGAGCGCCACCCCCTCACAACTTCGCCCGCCGCAGCGGCTGGAAAAGATCACAACGAGGATGCGACTGCTGCCCTAAATTTGCGATCGTTAAACAAACGGAGTTTCTCACGAGATATTCCGGGTCGGATAGTGGTTCGAACCTGTCGCCAAGTTAAAAACCACGGTGTAACAAACATGCGCCGAACCATTATCCACCAGCGGCGATTAAATAACGTCTGCTGCCGAAATTGATAAAGTTCATCGCCCGCATTTTGTTGTCGAATATTCCGATCTTCAATCCTAAAGACACTGCAGCGGTCTGTACAATGCCAAACCCCTAGTCACCGGATGGAGGCTATGGCCAAAGGCTTTGGCTTCTCCACCTACGCCGGTTGCTGGCAGCTCTTAAAATCAGTCCCATTTCCGTTGCGGTTGATGAAGTTATTTTTTGCAGTTCCCTAGGCGCGCTTTTCCAACAGCCGGGCGCATTCTTTCTCGAGCCATATCCCGAGCAATGCTACAAAGGGTGCTGTATGAGTATCCCAACTTGACTCAAAGAGGTTTCGACTCGGTCTGGCAAGGAAGCGACACTGAACGTCACAAATCCATTGAAGAACGAAAAGCGATGTTGATAGAGCGGCGGCACGAAGCGCTACGAGCAGATAGTCCGGTTGATCCAGTTTGAACTTGCTCTCGTATATTTATCACAACAAAAGAAAATCGATCGATCAATCGCAAAATGACGAGTTATGGTTTAAACATCGGCCTGAAACGCTTTCTCAGGAATTTCAGATATTCAATTATCTCAGCGCTTTACGTATCAAACGGGATGCTGATTGCAGCGGCTTCATGCGGCTGGCTTTCGCGTTCAACAAATTGCGCTACAACGATCACAATGCTTACTTGAACATCTCCACCCGAACAGTGAAAACATCTCGCCGGGGATAGTCGACTGGGTGTCGGGAGCCGCGGGATCGTCAGACAATGTATAGCGACACGCCTTTCCCGTAGCGATAACCCCCTCACAACTTCGCCCGCCGCAGCCGCGCATTGCCGATGACGCTGACCGATGACGCCATGGCTGCCGCCGCAATTGCCGGAGAGGGTGAGGCCGAACACAGGATAAAGCGCCGCCGCATTGAGCACCGCCGCATTGTAGACAAAGGCGAAGAACAGGATCTGGCGAGATGTGTGCCCATGGCCGCCCGCGACAGCTTGCGCGCCGCCGAGCCCGGCCCCGGCGAGATCGCCGCGCACCAGCGTGATGCCCAGCGCTTTCCATGGCCATCCATGCCCGTGCCGTAGCGATGCCCATCAGCGGCGGCGGCGCCGGCGCATCATTCACGCCATCGCCCGCCATGGCCACGGTGCAGCCGCCTTCCGCCTTCAGGCGGCAGATCATCTCTTCCTTGTGCTCAGGCAAGACCTCGGCCTGCACATCGGACAGACCAAGCTGCGCAGCAATCGCGCTGGCAGTCACGGCATTGTCGCCTGTCATCATCACGATGCGGACATTCTCCGCCCGAGTGCTGCAAGCGCCGCCGTTGTTGTGTCCTTGATCTGTCGGCAATGCCGAAGAGGCCTGCGAGCACACCATTGATGGCGACAAACACAACCGTTGCCCCTTCACCGCGCATTTGATCCACCTGGGCGGCAAGACCATCCGAGGCAATATTGAGTTCCGCCGAATGGGCAGACGTGCCCACGGCAATCCGCGCGCTCCACCAGCGCGAGCGCACCCTTGCCCGTGACCGCGGTAGAGCCCATGGCCCGCGCCAGCGCTGGTACGCGCGCCTTGGCCGCCCGCACAATGGCCTGGGCCAGCGGATGTTCACTCGCCTATTCAGGCTTGCTGCAAGCCGCGGCCGTCCTCTTCGCTGGTGCCTTCGACAGTGTGGATGGCGATCACTGAAGGCTTGCCTTCCGTCAGCGTGCCCGTCTTGTCGACGACCAGCGTGTCAATCCGCTCCATGGCTTCAGCGCCTCGGCATTGCGGATAGGTACCGTCACGCACCCGCGCCCCACCCCACCATCACCGACATGGGCGTGGCAAGACCCAGCGCACGAGGCGGGCGATAATCAGAACAGATACAGCAGCAACCAGTGCAAATGTCAGGCGGGGCTCGGCTTCAAATAAACCAGGCGGCAAAGGCCGCCACTGCGGCAACCACCACCAACGGCACAAACCAGCCGGAGACACGGTCCACCAGCTTCTATGGATGGGAGCGCGGCTGCGCTGCGCCTCGGCCTACAACTGCACGATGCGCGACAGCATGGTGGCGCTGCCCACGGCTGTCGCCTTCATCATAAAACTGCCCGTGCTGTTGAGCGTGCCGCCGATCACCTTGGCACCGGGGCCGCGCGACACGGGCGGGACTCGCCCGTCACCATGCTTTCGTCGATGATGCTTTCACCATCGCTCACCACACCATCGACCGGCACCTTTTCGCCGGGGCGCACGCGCAGGAGATCGCCGGCCACCACATTTTCAATGGCAACATCATGGTCCTGCCCTTCCGCATCGACACGGCGCGCCGTTTTGGGGGCAAGGCCGAGCAGCGCCTTGATGGCGCCGGAGGTCTGGTCGCGGGCCCGCAGCTCCAGCACCTGGCCGAGCAGCACCAGCACGGTGATAACGGCGGCGGCCTCGAAATACACAGGCACCGCCCCATGCATGCCGCGGATGGCCTCCGGGAAAAGCTGCGGCGCGAACTGCGCCAGCAGGCTGTAACCCCAGGCAATGCCCGTGCCCAGCGCGATCAGCGTGAACATGTTGAAGTGCCGCGTCAGCAATGACTGCCAGCCGCGCTGGAAGAAGGGCGCTCCCGCCCACAACACCACCGGCGTGGCCAACAGGAACTGCACGAGACCCGATGTTTGCGGGCTGATCCATTGGTGGATGTTGAACACATGGCTGGACATCTCGAGCACGAAGACCGGCAAGGCCAAAGCCAGGCCAAACCAGAAGCGGCGGGTCATGTCGGCGAGTTCGGGATTGGGGCCACTGTCGAGCGTCACCAGCATGGGCTCCAGCGCCATGCCGCAGATGGGGCAGGTGCCCGGCCCCACCTGCTTGATCTGCGGATCCATGGGGCAGGTGTAAATCGTGCCTTCAGGTGGCGGCGGTTCCGCTGCTTGCGAAGACGGGCCCAGATATTTCTGCGGATTGGCGATGAACTTGCTGCGGCAGGAGGCAGCACAGAAATGATAGGTCGTGCCGCCATGGTCGGCCATCAGCTTGGAGATGGCGATCTCCACCTGCATGCCGCAGACAGGATCGATTGCCATTCCGGGGGCAGATGCTGACGGCGTGCGCAGGGTGAAGTCAGGCTGGGAATGTGTCGGGTCCATGCCCTCCTATATGGGTGTGGCATTCGCAGGCCTCTACGCCAAATCGCCGCAATGAGCGAATTTGATCACTTTTGAAGCTCCTTTTGCGTTTTCCATGCAACTTTTGCAGGGCTTGCAAGGGCCCAGCCGCTCGCCTAAACCGAATCCAAGTTTTGAGGAGCGCACATCAAATGCCGGATGCGACCAGGGGCACCAAGGCCGTGAGCAAGGACGACGTGAAAGGCGAGATTCTGGCCAAGCTCACCTATTCCGTGGGCAAGGACCCGGTGGTGGCCAAGCGCCACGACTGGCTGCAGGCCATCATTCTGGCACTGCGCGACCGCATCATCGACCGCTGGATGGACTCCACCCGCCGCGCCTACAAGGCGGGCGCCAAGCGCGTCTATTATCTCTCGCTCGAATTCCTCATTGGCCGCCTGCTGCGCGATGCCTTGAGCAATCTCGAACTCACAGAGGCTTTTGAGAGCGCACTCAAGGACCTCAACGTCGATCTCTCACTGGTGGAAGAGCTTGAGCCTGACGCGGCCCTTGGCAATGGCGGTCTGGGCCGTCTTGCCGCCTGCTTCATGGAAAGCATGGCGAGCCTCGACATCCCCGCCTATGGCTATGGCATCCGCTACTCCCACGGTCTGTTCCGCCAGATCATCACCGAAGGCTGGCAGATGGAACGGCCGGAAGACTGGCTGGAAGGCGGCAACCCCTGGGAATTTCCGCGCCGTGAAGCGGCCTATCGCGTCGGCTTCTTCGGCCATGTGGCAGGCGGCGCGCTGGCCGACGTGCGGCAGCGCCACTATGGCACCACGGCGAGGCTTTCCTCGCGACCGCCTTTGACGTGGCCATGGTGGGCTGGCGCGGCAAGCGCGTGAACACGCTGCGCCTCTGGTCGGCCCGCCCGCTTGACCCCATCCATCTCGATGCCTTCAACGCCGGTGACTATGCGGGCGCGCTTGCCGACCACAACCGCGCCGAAATCATCACCCGCGTACTCTATCCGGCGGACTCAACACCGCAGGGCCAGGAACTGCGCCTGCGCCAGGAGTTCTTCTTCACCTCCGCCTCGCTGCAGGACATTCTGCGCCGCCACCTGCAACAGCACACCGACTTGAAATCGCTGCCCGACAAGATCGCCATCCAGCTCAACGACACGCATCCGGCAATCGCCGTTGCCGAAATGATGCGCCTGCTGGTGGACATGCACGGCATGCCCTGGGATGACGCCTGGAAGATCACCCAGGCCGTCACCTCCTACACCAATCACACGCTTTTGCCGGAAGCGCTGGAAACCTGGCATGTGGGACTGATGGAACGCATGCTGCCGCGCCACATGCAGATCATCTACGCCATCAACGAAGACCTGCTGAAAGTGGCGCGTGCCCGCCCCGGCGCCACCACGGAATTCATTTCCTCCGTCTCGCTCATCGATGAACAGGGCGGCCGCCGGGTGCGCATGGGTCAGCTGGCCTTTGTGGGTTCGCACAGCATCAACGGCGTCTCGGCACTCCACACCGAGCTGATGAAGGAGACGGTGTTCAAGAACCTGCACACGCTCTTTCCCGGCCGCATCAACAACAAGACCAACGGCATCACGCCGCGCCGCTGGCTGAACGGCTCCAACCCCGGCCTGTCCAACCTGCTGAAGTCAGCCATTGGCGATGGCTTCCTCGATGACGCGGAAAAGCTGAAGGATGCCGAAGCCTTCATCAAGGATGCCACCTTCCGCCGCAAGTTCACCGCCGTGAAGCGCGAGAACAAGTCCGAGCTTTCCAATCTCATCGCGGCCCGCCTTGGCATATCCGCAGACCCGGACGCGCTGTTTGATGTGCAGATCAAGCGCATGCACGAGTACAAGCGCCAGCTGCTCAACATTCTCGAAACCGTGGCGCTCTACTTCGCCATGAAGGACAATCCCGGCCGGGACTGGACGCCGCGCGTGAAGATTTTCGCGGGCAAGGCCGCAGCGAGCTATGCCCAGGCCAAGCTCATCATCAAGCTGATCAACGATGTGGCCACCGTGGTGAACGCCGACCACGCCCTGAAGGACCGGCTGAAAGTGGCTTTCCTGCCCAATTACAATGTCAGCCTCGCCGAAGAGATCGTGCCTGCCACCGACCTGTCGGAGCAGATCTCAACGGCGGGCATGGAGGCCTCCGGCACCGGCAACATGAAATTTGCCCTGAACGGCGCCCTCACCATTGGCACGCTGGATGGCGCCAATGTGGAAATCCGCGATCATGTGGGGGCCGACAATTTCTTCCTCTTCGGCCTCGAAGCGCCGGACGTGGAAGCCCGCCGCCGCGCCGGCGTGGATGGCCGGGCCCTTCTTGAAAGCACGCCCGCCCTCAAGCGGGTCTGCGAGGCCCTGCTCGCCGGGCAATTCTCCGACGGCGACACGATGCGCTTCCGCCCCATCGTCGACTCCATCTTGAACGGGGACTGGTTCATGGTGGGCTCCGACTTCACAGCCTATGCCGAAGCCCAGGAAAAGGTTGCGGCACTCTGGGCCAAGCCGGATGACTGGACGAAGGCCGCAATACTCAATACGGTGCGCATGGGCTGGTTCTCATCCGACCGGACCATCCGGGAATATGCCCGGGACATCTGGACTGTTCCTGTTCTGTAAGTGGAGGGATGATGATGGCCGAGGCGAAATGGAATACACCCCTTCCCGCCGTTGATGCCATCGTCACCGGACAGCACGGCAATCCCTTTGAAGTCCTCGGCCTGCACCAGCATGGCAAGCAGTGGATCGCCCGCTGCTTTGTGCCGGGTGCCCTGGCTGTTGAAGTGCAGACGCTGGCGGGTGCCGCCCTGGGCAAGCTGGAACAGCGCCACGCCGCCGGCTTCTTTGAAGGCCCGGTGAAACTCACCGCCCGCGCGCCGCTGCGCTACCGCTGCTCCAACGAAAGCGGCGTGTGGACCGTCACCGATGCCTATTCCTTCGGTCCGGTGCTGGGCCCCATGGATGACTATTACATCGGCGAGGGCAATCACCTTCGCCTTTACGACAAGCTGGTGCCCCCTATTCACCGTGATGGTGCCGATGGCGTGCACTTCGCCGTCTGGGCCCCCAATGCCGAACGCGTCTCGGTGATCGGCGATTTCAACGGTTGGGATGGCCGCTTGCATGTGATGCGCAAGCGCCTCGACACCGGCATCTGGGAAATCTTTGTGCCGGGGGCCGGCGAACACCAGGGCTACAAGTTTGAAATGCTGGGCCATGGCGGCCACCGCCTGCCGCTGAAGGCCGATCCCTTTGGCTTCGCCGCCGAACTGCGCCCCAACACCGCCTCGAAAGTGGCCCGCGTCGACCGCTTCCAATGGACAGATGCGCCCTACCTGCAAGCCCGTGCCGCAGGAGACCAGCGCCGCAAGCCCATGTCAGTTTACGAAGTGCATGCGGGCTCCTGGCGGCGCGGCGAGGGCAACCGCTTCCTCAGCTATGATGAACTGGCGGACCAGCTTGTGGCCTATGTGAAGGATATGGGCTTTACCCATATCGAGCTATTGCCCGTCTCGGAACATCCCTTTGATCCCTCCTGGGGCTATCAGCCCACCGGGCTTTTTGCGCCGACTTCTCGCTTCGGCAGCCCTGATGGCTTCGCCCGTTTCGTGGACAAGGCCCATGCAGCGGGGATCGGCATCATCCTCGACTGGGTGCCCGCCCACTTCCCCACCGACGAGCATGGCCTGGCGCGATTTGATGGCACCGCGCTCTATGAGCACGAGGATCCGCGGCAGGGCTATCACCCCGACTGGAACACCGCGATCTACAATTTCGGCCGCCGCGAGGTCTCGTCGTTCCTCATCAACAACGCGCTGTTCTGGTGCGGCCACTATCACATCGATGGCCTGCGCGTGGATGCCGTGGCCTCGATGCTCTACCTCGACTACTCCCGCAAGGAAGGTGAGTGGATTCCCAACAAGCATGGCGGCCGCGAGAACCTGGAAGCCATTTCCTTCCTGCAACGCATGAACCACGAGGTCTATGGCCAGCACCCCGGCGTGATGACCATTGCCGAGGAATCAACCGCCTTCCCCGGTGTTTCCAAACCCACTTCTATGAACGGGCTTGGCTTCGGCTTCAAATGGAACATGGGGTTTATGCATGACACCCTGACCTACATGAAGCGCGACCCGGCGCACCGCAAATACCACCACAACGACCTGACCTTTGGCCTGCTC
Source organism: Hyphomicrobiales bacterium (assembly GCA_046349175.1). Classification (GTDB taxonomy): domain Bacteria; phylum Pseudomonadota; class Alphaproteobacteria; order Rhizobiales; family Aestuariivirgaceae; genus Aestuariivirga. The sequence continues at coordinate 14,550 of JAXMCS010000002.1, forward strand.
TACGCCTTCTCGGAAAACTTCGTGCTGCCGCTCTCCCACGATGAAGTGGTGCATGGCAAAGGCTCGCTGCTCGCCAAGATGTCAGGCGACGATTGGCAGAAATTCGCGACCTTGCGCGCCTACTACGCCTTCATGTGGGGCTACCCCGGCAAGAAGCTTCTGTTCATGGGCCAGGAATGGGCCCCGTGGCTGGAATGGAACGAAGCCCGTGGGCTGGACTGGCACCTGCTGGATGGCGCCCCCCACAAGGGCATGCAGGCCCTGCTGCGCGACCTGAACCATGCCTACACCGGCACGGCCGCCCTTCATGCCCGCGATTGCGAGCCTGAGGGCTTTGAATGGCTGATCACCGACGACAACGAAAATTCCGTCTTCGCCTGGGCCCGCCATTCGGGCGAGGGCGGGCCGGTTGTTGCCGTGGTCAGCAACTTCACGCCGATTGCCCGCGAGAACTACACTCTGCCCTTGCCAAAGCAGGGGAAGTGGCGTGAAGTCATCAACACAGATGCCGAAGCCTACTGGGGCACGGGGCGCGGCAACCTGGGTGGCGTGACGGCGCAAGCCGGAAGCTCCCACGGGAAGCCAGCGTCGGCGAAGGTGACACTTCCGCCGCTTGCCACGGTCTACTTCGTCTCTGAGTCCTGACGGGCCAGCGAGAAGCCCAAAGACAAGCCGAGGGAGAAAGACATTGGCAATCAAGACCCACGCCCCCATCGCCCGTGACGCCATGGCCTATGTGCTGGCCGGCGGCCGCGGCTCGCGCCTCATGGAACTGACCGACAAGCGGGCCAAGCCGGCCGTGCCCTTCGGCGGCAAATCCCGCATCATTGATTTCGCCCTGTCGAATGCCGTCAATTCCGGCATCCGCCGCATCGGCGTGGCCACCCAATACAAGGCCCATTCGCTGATCCGCCACCTGCAGCGCGGCTGGAACTTCCTCCGCCCCGAACGCAACGAGGGCTTCGACATTCTGCCGGCCTCGCAGCGCGTCTCCGAAGACCAATGGTATGCCGGCACAGCCGATGCGGTTTACCAGAACCTCGACATCATCCTCTCCTACCGCCCGAAATACATCGTCATCCTGGCGGGCGACCACATCTACAAGATGGACTACGAACTCATGCTGCAACAGCATGTGGACACAGGTGCCGACGTGACGATCGGCTGCCTGGAAGTGCCCCGCGAGGAAGCCTCGGGCTTCGGCGTGATGCATGTGGACACCAAGGACCGCATCACCGCCTTTGTCGAAAAACCCAAGGACCCGCCCGGCATTCCCGACAATCCGGACATGGCGCTCGCCTCCATGGGCATCTATGTCTTCGAGACGGATTTCCTGGCAGGGCTTCTGCGCCGCGATGCCGCCGACAAGAAATCCAGCCGTGACTTCGGCAAGGACATCATCCCCTATGTGGTGAAGAACGGCAAAGCCGTGGCGCACCGCTTCGCCCGCTCCTGCGTGCGCTCTGATCTCGAGGCAGGAAGCTACTGGCGCGACGTGGGAACAGTGGATGCCTATTGGGCCGCCAATGTCGATCTCACCGACACCGTGCCGGAACTCGACCTTTACGACAACAACTGGCCCATCTGGACCTACAGCGAGGTGACGCCACCCGCCAAATTCGTGCACGACATCGAAGGCCGCCGTGGCCTTGCCGTGGCCTCACTCGTCTCGGGCGGCTGCGTGGTCTCGGGTGCCGCCATCCGCCGCTCGCTGCTCTTCACAAATGTGCGGGTGAAGTCCTTCACCACACTGGAAGAGGCGGTGGTGCTGCCCCGCGCCATCATTGGCCGCAATGCCCTGCTGAAGAAGGTGGTGATCGACAGCGACGTGGTGATCCCTGAAGGCCTTGTGGTGGGCGAGGATCCCGAACTGGATGCCAAGCGCTTCCGCCGCACCGATTCAGGCATTTGCCTCATCACCAAACCCATGATCGACCGGCTGGGGTGATGGCGGGGCAAGCCAATACCTCCCCCGGAAAGGGGGAGGTCGGCGCGCCGCTCCGGGTGGGGGTCAGCAAGTTTGACCACACACGGCAGAAAACCGCGCGGGCCCGAAAGCTGAGACGTGCCGCCACACCGGCCGAGGCCAAACTCTGGTCCCACCTGCGCAACAACAATATGCACGGACTTGCGTTCCGGCGGCAGCATCCTCTCGGTAAGTATGTGCTGGATTTTTTCTGTACGCGTGTCCGTCTCGCGGTGGAGCTTGATGGCGGTCAGCATGCCGATCCCCTGCACAAGAAGCGAGATTTACAACGTGACACCTGGCTCGCACAGCAGGGCGTTGAAGTATTGCGCTTCTGGAATCACGACGTTCTCACCACTATTGGCCCGGTGTTGGATGCAATATGGTTCGCCATTGAGCGGCGTCTGCAGCCGGACCCCCACCCGCTCCTGCGGAGCGACCTCCCCCTTGCAGGGGGAGGGAGTGAATATCCGACATCTACCCCCTCCCCCGGAAAGGGGGAGGTCGGCGCGCCGCGCCGGGTGGGGGTCAGCAAAGGGCACGGGGTAGCCGCATGAACGTTCTCTCTGTCGCCTCCGAAGTCTTCCCGCTCATCAAGACCGGCGGGCTTGCAGATGTGGCGGGTGCCCTGCCCGCCGCACTTGCTGGTCACGGTGTGAAGATGCGCGTGCTGGTGCCGGGCTATCCCGCCGTGATGGCCGCAGTGAAGGATGGCAAGGCCCTGCATGGCTATGATGATCTCTTCGGCGGACCGGCGAAGATCTTCAATGCCACGGTCGCCGGCATGGACCTTCTGGCGCTGGATGCGCCGCACCTCTTCAACCGTGCCGGCAATCCCTATCTGGGGCCGGACGGCAAGGACTGGAACGACAACGCCATCCGTTTTGCGGCACTGTCTATCGTCGCGGCGGATGTGGGCCGTGGCGCCATCAAGGGCTATGCGCCGGATGTGCTGCACCTCCATGACTGGCAGGCGGCCCTGGCCGCGGTTGATGTGCGTTATCGCGGCGGCCCGCGCACCGTGATGACGGTGCACAACATCGCCTTCCAGGGACAGTTCCCCGCGGCCATTTTCCCGCGCCTTGGCCTGCCCGCCAGCGCCTTCGCCATTGATGGTGTCGAATATTACGGCAATGTCGGTTTCCTCAAGGGCGGGCTGGCCTGTGCCGATGCCATCACAACCGTTTCGCCCACCTATGCCCGCGAAATCTGCACGCCGGAATTCGGCATGGGGCTGGATGGCCTTCTGCGGGCCCGCCGCAATGTCACCTCCGGCATCGTCAACGGCATCGACACGGCGATCTGGAACCCCGCCAGCGACAAGGCCCTTGCCGCCCCCTATACGGCGAAAACCCTGAACGCCCGCAGGACCAACAAGCGGGAACTTGAGAAGCGTTTCGGCCTTGAGCCGGGCGACGGCATTCTGCATGGCGTGGTGAGCCGCCTCACCTGGCAGAAGGGCCTCGATATTTTGGCGCAGCTGGTGGATGGCCTTGTGGCCTCGGGTGCGCGCCTCGCCATTGTCGGCACCGGTGAACCCGGCATTGAAGCCGCCTTTGCCGCCGCCAGCCAGCGCCATGCCGGGCGCATTGGCATTGTTGCGAAATATGACGAGGGCCTGTCCCATCTCATTCAGGGCGGCGCAGACACCATGCTGGTGCCCTCACGCTTCGAGCCCTGCGGCCTCACCCAGCTTTATGGCCTGCGCTACGGCTGCGTGCCCGTGGTGGCCCGCACCGGCGGCCTGGCTGACACGGTGATCGACGCCAATGAAGCGGCCCTGTCCTCACGCGTTGCGACTGGCTTCCAGTTCTCACCGGTTGACGAGCCTTCCCTGCAGAATGCCCTGCAACGCGCTGCGGCGCTTTATGCGCAACCTGCACAATGGTCGCGCATGCAGGCCAACGGCATGTCAGCCGATGTGGCCTGGGAGCGCAGCGCCCAGCACTATGCGGACCTTTACCGATCCGTGAAAGGGCAGTGATGGTTCATTTCCCCCACATATTCTGTCATGCCGACGATGGAGGGCATCCAGACTTTCAACAGCAACAATGGCTGACAGTCTGGACCCTCCTATCGTCAGGGTGACGGCCACCTTAAATGATGCGGACACATTGCATGATCCTCACCGTCGCCACAACGCCCTTCACGGACCAGAAGCCCGGCACCTCCGGCCTGCGCAAGAAGGTGAAGACCTACCAGAAGAAGAACTATGTGGAGAATTACATCCAATCGATCTTCGACAGCCTGGAAGGCTTTGCCGGAAAGACGCTGGTGATCGGCGGTGACGGCCGATTCTTCAACGCCGAGGTGATCCAGCGCACCATCCGCATGGCCGCCGCCAATGGTTTCGGCAAGGTGATCGTGGGCCAGAATGGCCTTCTCTCCACGCCTGCCGCTTCCCATGTGATCCGGCACTACAAGGCCTTTGGCGGTCTTGTGCTCTCGGCCAGCCACAATCCCGGCGGGCCGGATGGCGACTTCGGCATCAAATACAACATCGGCAACGGCGGCCCCGCACCCGAAAAAGTGACGGATGCCGTATTCGCCCGTTCCAAGGTGATAGCCACATACAAGACAGCCGACAGTGACGACATAGACCTCTCGCGTATCGGTCACACCACAGTGGAGAACATGCCCGTCGAGGTGATCGATTCTGTTGCCGACTACGCCGCGCTGATGCAGCAGCTTTTCGATTTCGACGCGATCCGCGCCTTGTTCAAAGGTGGCTTCCGCATGAAATTCGATGGCATGGGCGCCATCACCGGTCCCTATGCGCGCAAGATCCTGATGGACCTGCTGGGCGCCTCGCCTGACACCCGTGATCAACGGCACACCACTGCCTGATTTCGGCGGGCACCACCCTGATCCCAATCTGGTTCACGCCAAGGAACTCTGCGACGAGGTGATGCTGGGCACGGATTATGATTTCGGCGCGGCCTCCGATGGCGATGGCGACCGCAATCTCATCGTGGGCCGGGGCGTTTACGTGACACCTTCGGATTCACTTGCCATCATCGCCGCCAACGCCACCTGTGCGCCGGGCTATGCCAAGGGCATTGCCGGCATTGCCCGCTCCATGCCCACAAGCTGCGCCCCCGACCGCGTGGCGAAAAAGCTGGGCATCGGCTGTTATGAAACACCCACAGGCTGGAAGTTCTTCGGCAATCTGCTGGATGCGGGCCTCGCCACCGTCTGCGGCGAGGAAAGCTTTGGCACCGGCTCCAACCATGTGCGGGAAAAGGATGGCATGTGGGCCGTACTCATGTGGCTCAACATTCTTGCCAGCACCCGCAAGAGCGTGGCCGAGATCGTGACCGCCCACTGGAAGGAATATGGCCGCAACTTCTATTCCCGCCACGACTATGAAGAAGTGGATGCAGAAGGTGCCAACCGGTTGATGGACGGCCTGCGCGGCCAATTGGCGGGGCTTGTGGGTCAGCATGGCATCGTCTGCAGCTGATGACTTTGCCTACGACGATCCCGTGGACAAGTCCCACACCGCCAAGCAGGGCATTCGCCTGATCTTCGGCGATGGCAGCCGCATCATCTACCGCCTCTCGGGCACCGGCACGGCGGGGGCCACACTGCGTGTCTACATCGAACGTTATGTGGCCGATGCTGCCCGCCATGGTGACGAAACCAGGCGGCGCTGGCTGACCTCATCGCTCTGTCGCGCAGCATTGCCGGCATTGCCCGGCACACGGGCCGCACTGAGCCGACGGTGATCACCTGAATAAGCCTGAACTCATTCCCGGCGTCACCGTCCATGACGGTGGCGTTGATGTCGCTGTCTTTGCGCCTGATGCCACAGCCATGTGGTTTTGCACATTCGATGCCACTGGCGGAAAGGAATTGCAGCGCCATCCCCTCACAAAGACAGGGGCATGGCATAGGGGCTTCTTTGCCAAGGTGAAGCCCGGCACGCGCTATGGCCTGCGCGCCGATGGACCCTGGGTGCCGGAGGCGGGCCACCGCTTTGATGTGAGCAAACTGCTGCTGGACCCCTGCGCCACGGAAATAGACCGGCCCTTTGCCTTTCACCCGGCCCTGGCCGAGCGCGGCCGCGACACGGCAATCTTCATGCCCAAGGGCATCATCCGGCCCCCGCACAACCCGGTAAAACGCAAGCCACCGCGCAAGCCCGGCTGGATCTATGAACTGCAGGTGAAGGCCTTCACCATGCGCCACCCGGACGTGCCGGAGCACGTGCGCGGCACGGTGGCGGCGCTCCGCCACCCCACCGTGCTGAAACACCTGAAGCTGATTGCCGCCGACACCATCGAGTTTATGCCGCTCATGGCTTGGATCGATGAGCGTCATCTGGCGGCCCTCAACCTGTCCAATGCCTGGGGCTACAACCCCGTGTCCTTCTTTGCACCCGACCCAAGGCTTGCCCCCGGCGGCTTTGCCGAAATCGCAGAGACTGTGCACGTGCTGCATGAAGAGGGCTATCAGGTGCTGCTGGATGTGGTGCTGAACCACACCGGCGAAAGCGACGCCGCGGGGCCCACCCTTTCTTTCCGCGGCCTCGGCAATGCCACCTGGTACCGCCATGTCAACGGCGCGCCGATCAACGACACGGGCTGCGGCAACACCATGGCCCTCGACCATCCGGATGTGGCGGCCCATGTGGTGCGGGCGCTGCGCCACTGGGTGGATGCAACAGGCATTGACGGCTTCCGCTTCGACCTTGCCACCGTCATGGGCCGCGATGGCCATGGTTTCACCCTGGGCACGGCGGTGATTGAGGGCATTGAAGCTGATCCGGTGCTTGATCGGTCGATCCTCATTGCCGAACCATGGGATGTGGGCCCCGGTGGCTATCAGCTCGGCAATTTTCCCACGCTGTGGCCCGAATGGAACGACCGCTACCGCGACGACGTCAGGCGCTTCTGGCGGGGCGATGCCTTTTCCGCCAACAATCTGGCCACCAGGCTGGCCGGCTCTGCCGATGTCTTCGCGCCGCGCAAGCACCCCTCAGCCAGCATCAACTTCATCGCGGCCCATGACGGCTTCACCCTTGCCGACCTCACACGCTTTGCCGCCAAGAACAACATCGCCAATGGCGAGGGCAACCGCGATGGCAAGTCCGACGAAGTGACCTGCCTGGGCGTTGACCCACGCGCCCTGCTTGCCACGCTGTTCTTGTCGCGTGGCACGCCCATGCTGACAGCAGGAGATGAGATGGGCCGCACCCAGGGCGGCAACAACAACGCTTATGCCCAGGACAATGACGTGACCTGGCTGCAATGGGCCAAGGCTGATCTGAAACTCGCGGCCTTTCTGGGTGAATTGGTGCGCCTGCGCCGGGGCAACCCGGAACTGGCCATCGACCGCTTCCTCACCGGCCAGCCGCTGGGGCCCGGGGAACTGCCCGATGTGGAATGGTTTGGCCGCGAAGGCCGCCAGCCCAACTGGAGCGAGGCGGGCAAACGCTTCCTCGCCCTCACATTGTCCAACGGCTTGAGCCGCATCGCGCTCGCCTTCAACGGTGGTGCCGATGCCCTGGCCTTTCCCGTGCCGCCACGCCCCGGCCTGCGCTGGCAGCGCGAGTTTTGCAGCACCCAGGCAGCATCGGCGGATTGCCCGGCTGGTTCCGTGGGGCTGTTCCGCGAGATTCCCATGGTGACGGCAGCCGCCAAGGCGGGCTAAGTTCGCGCGACGGAGGATCACGATGTTCTATGGTCAAGTGGAAGGCACCGGCTTTGAAGTTCTGGACAAGCGTTTTGGCGCCTGCCTGATTGGCCATGCCCGTGTTGAACGCCTGTGGACGGGCGGGCGCTGGCTGGAAGGCCCGGCCTGGTTTGCCGCCGGGCGCTATCTCGTCTTTTCCGACATCCCCAACAACCGCCTGATGCGCTTTGACGCCGCCGGCGACCATGTGGCGGAGTTCCGCAAGCCCTCCAACAATTCCAATGGCAACACCACCGACCGCCAGGGACGGCTTGTGACCTGCGAACACCTGGGTCGCCGCGTCACCCGCACCGAGCATGATGGTTCCATCACCGTTCTCGCCAGCCACTACAAGGGCAAGCGCCTCAACTCGCCCAATGATGTTGTCGTGAAGTCGGATGGCTCGGTCTGGTTCACCGACCCCAGCTACGGCATTCTCATCGACTATGAAGGCGAAACAGCCGAGAGCGAGATCGGCCGCTGCAACGTCTATCGCATCGATCCATCGGGCGAGATCAGCATTGTTGCCGATGACTTCGAAAAGCCCAATGGCCTGGCTTTCTCCCGCGATGAGAAGACCCTCTACATCGCCGACACAGGCATCAGCCACATGGAAGGCGGCCCCAAGCACATTCGCGCCCTCAAGGTGAACGGCGATGGCAAGTCGCTGGGGGCCTCCAGCATTTTCGCCGACTGCACGGCGGGCCTCTTCGATGGCTTCCGCGTCGATCGCGAGGGCCGCATCTGGACCAGCGCTGCCGACGGCGTTCATTGCTATCTCCCGGATGGCACGCTGATCGGCAAGATCAGGATCCCTGAGCTTGTGGCCAATGTCTGCTTCGGCGGCGATAAGCTGAACCGCCTGTTCATCTGCGGCTGCACATCGCTCTATTCGGTGTATCTGGCCGTGACGGGCTGACCCCATGATTGCAATGCCCCTGCCCGATGAAACGGTGATTGCCCGCCGCGCCAACATCGCGGCGGCTCTGCGCCGCATTCTTCCGGCGGAAAGCGTTGTCGATGCGGCCCCCGCCTTGCGGGCCTATGAGTCGGATGGCCTTTCGGCCTATCGCCAGCCGCCCCTTGTGGTGGCACTGCCGGAGACGACCGCGCAGGTCTCAGCGATCCTCCGCTATGCCTACGACAACGGCATCAAGCTTGTGCCGCGCGGGGCCGGAACTTCGCTCTCCGGCGGGGCGCTGCCGCTGGCCGATGGCATTCTTCTGGGCATGGCCAAGTTCAATCGCGTGCTCGAGGTGGACTTTGCCAACCGCTGTGCCGTGGTGCAGCCGGGCGTCACCAATCTCGCCGTCACGCGGGCGGTTGAGCACAGAGGCTTCTATTACGCGCCTGACCCCTCCTCGCAGATTGCCTGCACCATCGGCGGCAATGTGGCGGAAAATTCGGGCGGCGTGCATTGCCTGAAATACGGCCTCACCACCAACAATGTGCTGGGCATCGAAATGGTGCTGGTGACAGGCGAGGTGATCCGCCTGGGCGGCAAGCATCTGGACAGCGGCGGCCTTGACCTTCTGGGCCTGATGACGGGCTCCGAGGGGCTTCTGGGCGTGGTGACGGAAGTGACGGTGCGCATTCTGCCCAAGCCCGAAACGGCCCGCGCCTTGCTTGTGGGCTTTGCCTCCAACGAGGCAGCGGGCCAATGCGTTGCCGATGTGATTGCCGCAGGCATCATTCCCGGCGGCATGGAAATGATGGACCGCCCCGCCATCCACGCGGCAGAGGATTTTCTGCATTGCGGCTACCCGCGCGATGTGGAGGCCTTGCTGATTGTGGAGCTTGATGGCCCGCAGGTGGAAGTGGACCACCTGATCACGCGGGTGAAGGAGATTGCTGAGCGCAATGGCGCACTGACCCTGAAAATTTCCACCAGCGAAGGAGAACGTCTGGCCTTCTGGGCGGGCCGCAAGGCAGCCTTCCCGGCTGTGGGCCGCATAAGCCCTGACTATATCTGCATGGATGGCACCATTCCCCGAAAGGTCCTGCCCCGCGTGCTTACGGGCATGGCTGCATTGTCAGATAAGCACCGGGCTGCGTGTGGCCAATGTTTTCCATGCAGGCGATGGCAATCTCCATCCCCTCATCTCTGTTCGACGCCAATGCCGGCGATGAATTCGCCCGGGCCGAGGCCTTTGGCGCGGACATCCTCCGCCTCTGCGTCGAGGTGGGCGGCGTGCTGACGGGCGAGCATGGCGTGGGCATTGAAAAACGCGACCTGATGCCGGAGATGTTCACGGCAACCGAACTGGAGCAGCAGCAACGCGTGAAATGCGCCTTCGACGCGGAAGGCCTTCTCAACCCCGGCAAGGTTTTTCCGGTGCTGCACCGCTGTGCCGAACTGGGTCGCATGCATGTGAAGGGCGGCACCCTGCCCCATGCCGACCTGCCGCGCTTCTGATGGCAAAGCCCCTCACCCCGGCAAGCGAAGCGGCGCTGGCGGAGATCATCTCCAGCGCTGAAAGCCCCTTGCGTCTGGAAGGCCTGGGCACAAAGGCAGCACTGGGCCACAGGGTGCAAGGGCAGGTCCTGTCGTTGGCGCAGTTTTCGGGGATCGCGATCTATGAGCCGGAAGAACTGATCCTTGAGGCCGGGGCCGCAACACCCTTGTCCGAGATCGAAAAGCTGGTGGCTGGCAAGGGGCAGATGCTGGCCTTCGAGCCGCCGGACTTTTCCAAGCTGCTGGGCAGCAAGCATGCGGGCAGCATCGGCGGCATCACTGCCAGCAATCTCTCCGGCCCCCGCCGCCTGAAGGCCGGTGCCGCGCGAGACCATGTTCTGGGGGTGCGCTGCGTCTCGGGCCGGGGCGAAGTGCTGCGCACCGGTGCTCGCGTGGTGAAGAACGTGACGGGCTATGACCTGCCGAAATTGCTGACCGGATCCTGGGGCACTCTGGCCGCCATGACCAGCGTGACGCTGAAGGTTCTGCCCCGCCCGGAAACCGAGGAAACCCTGGTGCTGCGCGGCCTTTCTGACGCGGACGCCGTGCGGCTCATGTCGGAGGCCCTGCAATCTCCCGCCGATGTCTCGGCCGCCGCCCACCTGCCGGGCGAGGCCACCTACCTGCGGCTGGATGGCATTGCGCCCTCCATCGCCTTTCGCCGCGACCGGCTGGTCAAGCTTTTGGACCACGATGCGGGCGTGCTGGCGGAAAAGGAGTCCCGCAAGCTGTGGCAGCGTGTCCGTGATGCCGAACCCTTCCACAAATTGAAGGACAAGGCGATCTGGCGCTTGAGCGTCACGCCCATGGATGCACCGGCGATCGTCGCATTGATCAGTACACAGATGAATGCGACGTGGTTCTATGACTGGGCGGGCGGCCTTGTCTGGCTGGCCACGGAGAATGCCGGAGATGCCGGGGCCGCCATCATCCGCGGGGCCTTGCCCTCCGGCCATGCCACGCTGTTGCGCGCCGGCGATTCCGTGAAACAGGCAGCCGGTGTGTTCCAGCCACAAGCCCCAGCCTTGGCGGCGCTCACGGACCGCATCCGCCAGGCCTTCGATCCGCGCGGCATTCTCAATCCCGGGATCATGGGCTGAACCATGCAGACGCATTTTTCCCTCGACCAGTTGCGCGATGCCGATACGGCGGAGGCCAACAGCATTCTGCGCGCCTGCGTGCATTGCGGCTTCTGCACCACCTGCCCCACCTATGTGCTGCTGGGCGATGAGCTGGACAGTCACTTTGTACCATTTTACCTGATGAAAGCAGATGTTCGAGAGGGTGCGCCGCCGCATTGACGGATGCCCGCCACATCGACCGCTGCCTCTCCTGCCTCGCCTGCATGACCACCTGCCCATCGGGCGTGCTACATGCATCTGGTGGACTGGGCCGCGCGCATGTGGAAAAGACCTTCCAGGCCGCCGCTGGAGGCCTGCTGCGTAACCTGCTGGCCTTTGTCATGCCGCTTTCGCCTGTTCCGCTATCTCATGGCGGCAGCGGGCACGGCAAAACCCCTGACCCCACTTTTCCGGCGTGCAGGTGCAACGCGATTGTCCGCCGCATTGGAACTGTCGCCCGCAACGCTGCCCGCGAAGATCTGGGCCAGCCGGAGCGCTTTATCCGGCAACAGCGCCGCGCCGAGGCACGAGTGGCCCTGCTGCGCGGCTGCGTGCAGTCTGTCATTGATCCCGGCATCAACGCCGCCACCATCCGCCTGCTCAACCGTCTGGGCTTTGATGTGCGCGTCGCAGCAGGCGGCTGCTGCGGCTCCTGACCCACCACATGGGCAAGGAAGATGATGCAACTCACCCGCGCCCGCCGGATGATTGATCAGTGGACGATGATGCACCCGACCATATCGTCGTCACCACCTCGGGCTGCGGCACCACCATCAAGGATTACGGCCACATGCTGCGGCTGGACCCCGCCTATGCGGAGAAGGCCTATACCGTGAGCGCCAGGGCCTGTGACGTGACCGAACTTCTGGCCCGCCTTGACCTGCCAAAAGGCGAGGGCAAGCTCCGCGTGGCCTATCACGCCGCCTGTTCCTTGCAGCACGGGCAGAAGGTGAAGGCGGAACCTCTGGCCCTGTTGCGTCGCGCGGGTTTCGAGGTGGCGGAGGTGCCCGAGGGCCATCTCTGCTGCGGCTCGGCTGGCACCTACAACATCCTGCAGCCGGAACTTTCAACGCAATTGCGCGACCGCAAGCTGGGCAATATCGCCACCACCAAGCCGGATGTCATCGCCACGGGCAATATCGGCTGCATCACGCAGCTGGGGCTTGCGAGCCCGGTTCCGGTGGTGCACACGGTGGAACTGCTGGACTGGGCCCTGGGCGGCCCCAGGCCCGCCAAACTCGATCAGGTACATGGACATGCGCACGGATAAACACGGCCTTCAGGTGGATGGTAAACTCGCGGGCTTCATCGAGAATGATGTGCTGCCGGGCACAGGCCTTGCGGCTGATGCCTTCTGGAAGAGGCTTCTCGAGCTTGTCTACGGAAATGGCTCCGCTGGCAACGCCCTGCTGGCCAGGCGCGACGCCTTGCAAGCGCGCATCGACGCCTGGAACAAAGCCAATCAAGGCGCTGGAATTGCAGCACAAAAGGCTTTCTTGAAGAAATTGGTTATCTCCTGCCGGAGAGGCAGACTTCAAGATCGAGACGCAGAATGTCGATCCGGAAATTGCCAACATCGCCGGGCCTCAACTCGTCGTTCCTGTCACCAATGCCCGCTATGCGCTGAACGCCGCCAATGCCCGCTGGGGCTCTCTGTATGACTGCCTCTATGGCACCGACGCCATGGGCTCGGCCCCGCCCGCTGGCGGCTATGACCGGGGCCGTGGGGCCCGTGTTGTGGCCCGTGTACGTGTCTTCCTCGACGAGGCTTTCCCCATTCAGGGCACAAGCCATGCCGACGTGCGCCGCTATCATGTGAAGGATGGCGCCTTGCTGGTGGATGATATGCCGCTCGCTCAGCCGGAAAAGTTCGTGGGCTACCGCGGCAATCCCCGCGCCCCCGATTCCGTTCTCCTGCGCAACAACGGCCTGCATGTGGAACTGGTGTTCGACCGCGCCCACCTGATTGGCAGCCGCGATCAGGCGCTGCTCGCCGATGTGGTGATTGAAAGCGCCCTCTCGGCCATCATGGACTGCGAGGATTCGGTGGCCTGTGTGGATGCCGAGGACAAGATGCAGGCCTATGCCAACTGGCTGGGCCTGATGAAGGGCGATTTGGAAGCCAAGATGGAGAAAGGCGGCAAGACATTCACCCGCCGCCTGAGCGCTGACCGGGAATTCACGGCACCCGATGGCAAGAGCTTTTCACTCAAGGGCCGCGCCTTGCTCTGGGTGCGGAATGTCGGCCATTTGATGACCACGCCCGCCATCCTCGACAAGGCGAGCGCGGAAATTCCTGAAGGCCTGATGGACGCCATGGTCACCTGCACCATCGCCCTGCACGACCTGAAGAAAACCTCCGGTGTGCGCAACGCCCAGCATGGTTCCATTTATGTAGTGAAGCCCAAGATGCACGGGCCCGAGGAAGTGGCCTTCACCTGCGATATCTTCGCCATGGTGGAGCAGATTCTGGGCCTGCCCGCCAACACGGTGAAGATCGGCATCATGGATGAGGAGCGCCGCACCACGGTCAACCTCAAGGAATGCATCCGCGCCGCCAAGTCCCGCGTGGCCTTCATCAATACGGGTTTCCTCGACCGCACCGGTGATGAAATCCACACCTCCATGGAGGCGGGTCCCTTCAGCCGCAAGGACTTCATCAAGCGCAAGGGCTGGATCACGGCCTATGAAAACCTCAACGTTGACATCGGCCTGGAATGCGGCCTTTCCGGCAGGGCCCAGATCGGCAAGGGCATGTGGGCCGCCCCCGACATGATGGCCGCCATGCTGGAGCAGAAGATCGACCATCCGAAAGCGGGCGCCAATTGCGCCTGGGTGCCCTCGCCCACCGCCGCCACGCTGCACGCCCTGCATTATCACAAGATCGATGTCTTCGCCGTGCAGAAGAAGCTGGCGGGAGGCGGCCGCCGCGCCCATGTGGAGGCGCTGCTTGACGTGCCCATCGCCACCTTCCGCAAGTGGAGCGAGGCACAAATCCTGCGCGAGGTGGAAAACAACGCGCAGGGCATTCTGGGCTACGTGGTGCGCTGGATTGATCAGGGCATCGGCTGCTCCAAGGTGCCGGACATCAATAATGTGGGCCTGATGGAAGACCGCGCCACGCTGCGCATTTCATCCCAGCACATCGCCAACTGGCTGCACCACGGCGTGTGCAGCCGCGATCAGGTGATGACGGTGATGAAGCGCATGGCCGAAGTGGTGGACAGGCAGAATGCCGGCGACACGGCCTACAAGCCCATGGCGCCGGATTTCGAACTTTCCACCGCCTTCCGCACCGCCTGCGATCTGGTGTTCAAGGGCCGCGAACAGCCGAATGGCTATACCGAACCCTTGCTGCACGCCGCCCGCCTGAAGGTGAAGGCGGGGAACTGACGGTTCGGCGCACCGGACGATCAAATCCAATCCACACTTCCCGTCATTCCCGCGCACGCGGGAATCCAGACGTCTGACAGATGTGCAACGCAAAGTCTGAATTCCCACTTCCGTGGGAATGACGGCATTTTTTGTTTTGAAGCCTTTTGACCACCGGCGCTCTAGGTCGCCATGGCCTCGGCCTCGCCCCGCTCGGCCAGGCGGGCCCGTTCCTTCATCGCCTCGGCCTTGCGCTCTTCGCGGCGCTTCAGCAGCTCATAGGTAATGGCCCCCGTGAGCGAAAATCCAATGATGATGACGGCAAGCGCCGAAAGCGCCGGAGTCGTGCCCTGCCGCACTTCGCCCGCCAGCACGGTCACTAGCGTCTTGTCGGCCAGAATGGCGAAGGTGGTGGTGTTGTAGTTTTCGAAGGACGAGAGGAAGCCGATCACCCCCGCCGACAGAAGCGCCGGCCGCAGGAAGGGCAGCAGCACATGCCAGAACACCTGCGGATAGGAGGCACCGAGATCCAGCGCCGCCTCTTCCTGGGCCCGGTCAAAGCGCGTGAGGCGCGCCATGATGATGAGCAGGCAATAGGCGGCAATGAAGCTGGACTGGCCGAAGATCGAGAGAATGATGCCCTTGTAGAAGGTGGCCTTGGTGAAGTCTGTGAGGCTGAGCACATCCTTCCAGAAGATCACGGTGGAGATGCCGATGATCACGCCGGGCGTGAGCAGCGGCGACACGGTGATGAGATAGAAGGTGCCGCGCGCCCGGTGATAGATCTGGTTCATGATGATGGAAGCGGCAAGCCCCACCGGAACCGAGATGCAGACGACACCGATGCCGATGATGATGGAGTTGCGCAGGCCCTCCATCATGGCACGGTGGTTCCACAGCTTCACGAACCAGTCGGTGGTGAAGGCCTCGAAGGGATAGGCCTGCGGATAGTTGGGCGTGTTGAAGGCCGTGATGCCCATGACGATGAGCGGCCCGAAGAGATAGGCGAAGAACAGCAGCACATAGAAGCCGATCATCGCCTTCATGACCCATTTCGATGTCACTTGATGGCCTCCCCGAGTGAAACCTTGAAGAGGCGCAGCATGGTCATGACAAAGACGATGCAAGCCGCCAGCAGGATAAAGGCATAGGCCGAACCGCGCGGCCAGTTGAAGGACTGGAAGAAGAAGTCATAGACGATGGAGGTGAACCACAGCGTGTTGGGTCCACCCAGGAACTGCGGCGCGGCCAGTGACCCGGCCGCCAGCATGAACACCATCGTGGCTCCGGACGCGATGCCGGGCTTGGCATAAGGGATCACCACATCACGGTGGATCTTCCACCAGGGCGCGCCAAGATCGCGCGCCGCCTCGATCTGGTTCTTGTCCAGGCTCTCGATGGCATTGTAGAGCGGGAACATCATGACAAGCAGATAGGCATAGGACAGACCCACATAGAGGCCCGTGTTGTTGCCGAGAAAATCGATGGAGGCATCGGTGATGCCAAGGCCCATGAGCATCTGGTTGATCAGGCCCTTCGACGCCAGCAGCAGGCGCAGCGAAAAGGCCCGCAGGATCTCGTTCACCCAATAGGGCACAACCAGCGCCAGCAGCAGCAGCCGCACCTTCTGGGCCGAGCCCACCTGCGCCATGTAATAGGCAATGGGATAGCAGATGGCGAAGTTGAGGAAGGTGACCAGCGCCGAGACGATGAGCGTGAAATAGAAGGCCCCGGAGTGGTTGCTGTTCCACTGCCCGTCGGCTGGAGACACGAAGAACGACTTGTATTGTTCCAGCGTCAGATAGTCCTTGGGCCCGCCACGCTCCAGCGGCGGCAGGCGCGGATGGAAGCTTTCCACTACCATGTAGAGATAGGGCAGCGTGACCAGAAACAGCACCCAGAAGGCCACCAAGAGCATAAAGACGATGCCGAGCATGGGCCCGTTGCGCTCGAAATAGCTGCGGTGGGTGGGATCATGGTGGGCCTTCGCCTCCCACCGCGCCATCAGCCAGAAGCCGGCGATCACCACAATGGGAACGAGGAAAACGAAAAAGCGGCCGTTCATGGCGCTTACTCGCGCGCCATCTTGCCATCAGGCAAGACGGTGGCATAGGCGGGGTCATAGGTCACCTGGGCCGTGGCACCTTGCAGCGGGATTTTCACCCCGCCATGGCGGCCCACCGTGACCATGATGTCCTTCTTGCCCTTGCTGTCGAGATAGAGATGCGTGAGGTTGCCTTCGAAGGCCACGCTGTTGACGGCGCTCGCGAAGCTCGTGTCAGCACTGCCCTTGCCCACCTTGAGGATTTCCGGCCTCACAAAGAGAATGGCCTTGTCGCCAGCCTTGAGACCCTTGGGGTTGCCACCCCGGAGGTTGCCGAAGGGCGTTTCCACCACGGCACCGCTGCCATCCGCAGAAGCGACACGGCCCGCGAAGGCGTTGTTCTCGCCGACGAAGGAGGCAACAAACGGCGTTGAAGGTGAATCATAAACGGTCTTGCCGTCCGCCACCTGCTCGATCACGCCATCGCTCATCACGGCGATTCGGTCCGACATGGTGAGCGCTTCGCCCTGGTCATGGGTGATGTAGATGAAGGTAATGCCCACCTGCTGTTGGATGGCGCGCAACTCGTTGCGCATGTGCTGGCGCAGCTTCAGGTCAAGGGCGGAAAGCGGTTCGTCGAGCAGCAGCACCTTGGGCTGCACGGCAAGCGCCCGGGCAATGGCGACGCGCTGTTTCTGGCCGCCGGACAATTCACTCACCAGCTTCTGCCCCTGCCCCGGCAGGGCAATGAGGTTCAGAAGCTCGTCGGCCTTCTTCATGCGCTCTTCGCGCGGCACGCCGCGCACCCGCAGGCCATAGGCGATGTTGTCAGACACTGTCATGAGCGGGAACAGCGCCAGGTTCTGGAAGATGAGGGCGGTGGGCCGCTTGTTGGGGCCGATGCCTGTCATGTCCTGGCCGCCGATCTTCACGGCCCCTGCCGTGGGATCGAGGAAGCCGGAAACCGTGCGCAGAATGGTGGTCTTGCCGCAACCGGACGGGCCGAGGAACGAAAAGAATTCGCCGCCCCGGATATCGAGCGTCGCTTCCTTGACGGCAGTGAACTTGCCGAACTTTACCGTCACATGATCCAGTTCAACGCCCGCACTCATCCATATCCCCTCTCAGGCATTTCACCTGAATATTTCCCGCGCGCGACCATAAGACATGAAAAGTCTTCGCGCACTTGAAAATTTTTGCGATCAAAAATGAAAATGCCCCGGTGGCCGCAAGCGGCAACCGGGGCACAACGACTTGGGCGATCAGGCCGCCTTCAGCTTGTCGGCATACTGCGTACGCAGTTCGGCGAACCACGAGGGTTCTGGCGGACGGTGCCAGAGGTTCTTCAGCGCATCGCCCGGGAAGGCGTCGGCGAAGTTCTTCTTGAACGTGTCCGAGGTCTTGGCATCGGCACCGGTGACGACCGGGTTGTAGCCCGAGCCGTCAGCCACTTGGGCCGACACTTCCGGCGTGTAGAGATAGTCGAGGAAGGCATAGACCTGATCCGTGTTCTTGGCCGCCTTGAGGAGCGACAGACCGTCGAGCCACGTGATGGCACCTTCCTTGGGGGCCTGATAGGAGACGGGCTTTCCGTCCTTCTTCAGGTTGAGCGCCGGGCCATCCCAAGTCTGGCCGATCCAGCAATCATTTTCCATCAGGTTCGACTTGGTGTTGTCAGCCGAATCCCAGAAGGCCTTGATCCAGGGCTTGTGTTCCAGCGCGAAGGGCAGGATCTGGTCATAGATCTTCTTCATGTCGTCTTCCGACTTGAAGGCGTCCAGCATGCGGTTGGAAGGCAGCTTGCCGGAAGCGTCCATCCACAGGCCGATGCCGAGCAGCAGCGAGTGCGGACGGCCCTGCACGTGGCCCTTCACATCATCAGCCCAGAGCGAGCCGAAGGAGAGCTGCGAGAGGTCACCCTTGTAGAGGTCGGTGCGGAAGGAAATGGCTTCCGTGCCCCAGCAATGTGGCAGGTGATACTGGCCGCCATCCCAGGTCCAGACCGAGGCCGAGCCTTCCATCATGGACGGCAGCACGGCGCTGGCGTTCTTGATCTTGCCCAGATCCCAGGGCTGCAGCACAGCCAGGTCCTTGAACTGCGGGGCGCGGTCACGCGTCGGCTGGCAGATGTCGAAGCCGTCGCCGCCAGTGGCCTGCAGCTTGTTGATCTGCTCTTCGTTCTGCGAGAAGGGCGTCTGGTTGACCTTGATGCCCGTGGCCTTTTCAAAGCCGGGGATGACCGGATCAGGGAATTCATCCGACCACATGAGCAGGTTGAGCTCGCCCGAAGACGACAGCGCATTGCGCGTCACGATCGGCGTGGCAAAGCCCATGGCACCAATGGCCACGGCAGACTTCATCAGGCCGCGGCGTGACAGGCGGGCAGCCTTCACCAGCTCCTGAGTGGGTGTCAGTTTCGTCATCTGCATTCCTCCAAACCGGGGCCAGGCACCATGCCCGCCCCAAAACTCCCATACCGGCCGGTGACCCCGGCTTCTGCTGAGTTATGACAGCCACTATGACGCTGATATGACAAGAGGGCAATGGGGTATCGGCACGGCCACAGACTGGACCAGATGAGGCAAGCCGCTGGCTCCACAAGAGGTTTTGCGATCCACCGCGTTGCGACTTGTTCTTGCGCCAGCGCGGGCCGGACCATAGTGTCCTCCAGGGATCTGGCGTGAAAATCTGATGACCACGAGGAAGACAGTCAGGGCGACAAAGAAGCGCGGGGCGAACCTTCACGCCCGCATTGAGCGCGCCATTGGCGAGCGCATACTGGGCGGCGAGTTTAAGCCCGGTGCTCTTTTGCCGAACGAGGCCGACTGGGGCAAAACCTATGAGGCCAGCCGCACCGTGGTGCGCGAGGCGATCAAGAGCCTGACCGCCAAGGGCCTCATTCAGTCACGTCCCAAGATCGGCTCGAGGGTTGAGCCCCGCAGCCGCTGGAACATGCTGGACCGCAATGTGCTGGCCTGGCACCGCGCCGCCATGGACCGCCGGGCCTTCCTGCATTCCACCCAGGAGGCCCGCCGCCTCATCGAGCCGGGCATCGCGGCGCTTGCCGCGCGCAAGCACACGCCCGCCCAACTCGACCGTCTGCTCTCGGCTCTCGAGGCCATGAAAACCACCATGAAGGATGCGCGGCCCCCGGCCCCTGCTGTCTCGGCGGATGTGGAATTTCACGAGGCCCTGCTCGCCTGCGCCAACAATGAATTGCTGATGCCGTTCGCCATCATCATCGAACAGGCCCTCAGCAACCTCTTTGATTTCACCACGGCCCGCAACCCACACCACGGCCAGGCCTTGAAACTGCACGAGAACATCGTGCGGGCTGTGGCCGCCGCCGATGCCACCGCGGCCCGGGATGCCATGCGGGCCCTGCTCGACGACACCGACACCATCATCGAAACCGCCTCCGGCAAGCCCAAAAAGCGTTAACACAAGGGCTTTTGAGCAGGTGACGGGGGGCGCCGGCTCTGCTATCTCGCAGCCGCGAAAGGGCAAATTTCATGCGCACCGCCAGCATCAGCCGCAAGACCACGGAAACCGAGGTCACCTGCACCGTCAACCTGGACGGCACCGGCACCTATGACGTGAAAACCGGCGTGGGCTTTTTTGACCACATGATGGAACAACTGGCCCGCCATTCCCTGATCGACATCACGCTGAAAGCCGCAGGCGACCTGCACATCGACGCCCACCACACGGTGGAGGATTGCGGCATTGCCCTTGGCCAGGCCGTGGCAGAGGCGCTTGGCGACGGCGGGCATCCGCCGCTATGCCTCCCAGACTTGCCCATGGACGAAACCCTGACACGCGTGGCCATTGATGTCGGGCCGTCCCTTCCTGGTGTTCAACTGCGACTACGCACGCCCCAAGATCGGCGATTTCGACACCGAACTGGTGCGCGAATGGTTCCAGGCCTTCGCCATGAATGCCGGCATCACGCTGCATCTTGAAAACACCAGGCGGCAACGCCCATCACGTGGCCGAGTCGAGTTTGCTCTGGCCCGCGCCCTGCGCGATGCCCTTGAGATTGACTCCGCGCCAGAAGGATCTCTCCCACCAAGGGCAGCCTGAAGGGATAATGGCCACCGTCATCATCGACTACGGCTCCGGCAACCTGCACCTGCCCACAAGGCTTTCGAGCGGGCCGCCTCTGACCACGGCATCCGCGATGCAATCACAGTCACAAGCCGCCCCGAAGATGTGGCGCGGGCCGATCGCATCGTGCTGCCGGGCGTGGGTGCTCTTCAAGGATTGCCGCGACGGCCTTTGGCGGTGAGCGGCCTGCGCGAGGCCCTGCAGGAGCAGGTCATTTCACGCGGCAAGCCGTTCCTCGGCATTTCGGTGTGGGCATGCAGTTGATGGCGACCGTGGATTCTGAACACGAAACCACCACGGGCCTGGGCTGGTGGCGGGTGACGTGAAGCGCATCACGCCCAATGATCCCGCGCTCAAGATTCCCCACATGGGCTGGAATCGCCCTGCGCCCGCACGGGGACCACGCCGTGCTCGCGGGCATCGCGCCACTGGTGACAATGGCTTGCACGCCTATTCGTGCATTCCTATCACATGGAACCGACCCTGCCCGAAGACCTGATCGCCACCACCGACTACGGCGGCCCCGTGACAGCCATGGTGGGCTATGAGAACATGGTGGGCACGCAGTTCCATCCCGAAAAGAGCCAGGAACTGGGTTTGCGGCTGATTGCAAACTTCCTGCGGTGGAAGCCATGATGCGGACCAAGCTCCTCACCCCGCCCTTTCGGGCCATCCTCTCCCGCAAGCGGGAGAGGTGAGCAATATCGCCCTCCACTTCTCCCGCCTGCGGGAGAAGGTGGCGCGCAGCGCCGGATGAGGGCCCTGCGGAAAGTTCACAGCCATGATCCTTTTCCCCGCCATTGACCTGAAGGACGGCTATGCGTGCGCCTGAAGTTGGGCGACATGGCTGCGGCCACCATTTACAACGATGATCCCGCGGCCCAGGCGAGGGCCTTCGAAGAGCAGGGTTTCCAGTGGCTGCATGTCGTCGATCTCAACGGGGCATTCGAGGGCCAGTCGGTGAATGGCGCTGCGGTTGAAGCCATTCTCAAAACCACAAAAAACCCGTTGCAACTGGGCGGCGGCATTCGCACACTGGCCCATATTGAAAGCTGGCTGGCGAAGGGCCTGGCCCGCGTCATTCTCGGCACCGTGGCCGTGCGCAACCCTGATCTCGTGAAAGAAGCCTGCCGCCTCTTTCCCGGCCGTGTTGCCGTTGGCATTGACGCCAAGGGTGGCAAGGTGGCGGTGGAAGGCTGGGCCGAAGCCTCATCCCTCGGCGTCATAGAGTTGGCGAAACAATTTGAAGGCGCTGGCGTGGCCGCCATCATCTACACCGACATTGACCGCGACGGCATTCTCACCGGCATCAATTGGGACTCGACCATCGCGCTGGCCGAAGCCGTGAGCATTCCGGTGATCGCCTCCGGCGGTCTTGCCTCGCTCGCTGACATTCGCAAACTTTGCGCACCGGAAGCGCGCAAGCTCGAAGGTGCCATTACCGGCCGCGCGCTCTATGACGGCCGCATCAATCCGCGCGAGGCCCTGCAGATCATCGCGGAGGCCGCATGAACAAGGTCATGCTCATCACCGGCGGCAGCCGCGGCATTGGTGCTGCAACGGCGCGCCTGGCCGCCGCCCGCGGCTATCGCGTGGCCGTCAATTATGTTTCGGATCGCGCTGCAGCGGACCTTCTGTGCGAAGAGATTGGCAAGGCCGGTGGCATGGCCCGGGCCTTCCAGGGCGACATGGCGAAGCTCGCGGATATCGAGCGCCTTTTCAGCGCGGCCACGCAGGCCCTTGGCCCCATCACTGTGGTCGTGAACAACGCCGGTATCACCGGCAAGTCGAGCCGCCTCGATCAGGCGGACCCCCAGGTGATTGCCGAAGTGATCGCCATCAACACCACGGGTGCCATTTATGTGGCGCGCGAGGCGGTGAAACACATGTCCACGCTGAACGGCGGCAAGGGTGGCGTCATCGTCAACATTTCTTCGGCGGCGGCGGTGCTGGGCAGCCCCGGCGAATATGTTTGGTATGCCGCCAGCAAGGGGGCCATTGATTCCCTCACCATCGGCCTCGCCAAGGAGGTGGCGCTGGAAGGCATACGCGTTGTCTCGGTGACACCGGGCATGACCGAAACGGAAATCCATGACCGCTCCACCGGCGATGCCGCCCGCGTTGAGCGCATCCGCCCGACCATCCCGATGCAACGCATCGGAAAGGCAGAAGAGATGGCCGAAGCCATCCTCTTCATGGCCAGCGATGCCGCCAGCTACATCACCGGCACCACGTTGCGCGTGTCAGGAGGCCGCTGATGCTGAAAATGCGCGTGATCCCCTGCCTTGACGTGAAAGATGGCCGCGTTGTGAAGGGCGTCAACTTCGTCAACCTTGTGGATGCCGGTGATCCCGTGGAAGCCGCCAAGGCCTATGACAAGGCAGGCGCCGATGAACTCTGCTTCCTCGATATCACCGCAACCCACGAAGGCCGGGGCATCATGCTGGATGTGGTGCGGCGCACGGCGGAAGCCTGCTTCATGCCGCTCACCGTGGGCGGTGGCGTGCGCACGCTCGACGACATCCGCCAGCTTCTGCTGGCGGGGGCCGACAAGGTCTCCATCAACTCAGCTGCGGTGGCCAACCGCCAATTGTGCGGAGGCGACGAAAAATTCGGCAGCCAGTGCATTGTGGTGGCGATTGACGCGGCGAAGTGGCCCCCGGCAGATATGAAATCTTCACCCATGGCGCTCGTAAGGAAACGGGCATTGATGCCGTGGCCTTTGCCCGCGATATGGAGGCACTGGGGGCTGGCGAAATCCTGCTCACCTCCATGGACCGGGACGGCACAGGCAAGGGCTTCAACATTCCGCTCACCCGGGCCATTGCCGACGCCGTGAGCATTCCCGTGATCGCCTCGGGCGGTGTAGGCAATCTGCAGCATCTCGTGGAAGGCATCCGCGACGGCCATGCCACGGCAGTTCTTGCCGCATCGATTTTCCACTTCGGCACCTATACAATCGCCCAGGCGAAGGACGCCATGGCAGCGGCACAGATTCCGGTGCGCAGAACGGGGGCATGATGGCAGGCACATTCGATCAGCTGGACCGGCTGGCAAAGGACATCGCGGCCAAGGCCTTTTCCTCGCCGGACAGTTCCTACACCGCCAAGCTCATCTCAAAGGGTGTTGAGAAATGCGCCAAGAAATTTGGCGAGGAAGCGGTGGAACTCGTCATCGCCACGGTGGAGAAGAACAAGACTGAGACGGCCAAGGAAGCCGCCGATGTGCTCTATCATCTGCTGGTGCTGTTGCAGTCGGCGGGCGTCTCGCCTTCAGCTGTCATGGCTGAACTGAAGCGCCGTGAGGGCACCTCCGGGCTCGTGGAAAAGGCATCGCGCACGGAATCATGATCGACCTTCAGGAAGATTTCGCCCGCGAGGTTTCGCCCTTCCGCCGCTTCTCCCGCGATGAATGGGCAGGCTTGCGCGCCGACACGCCCATGACACTGACGGCGGCCGACCTTGATGAAGTCCGCTCCCTCAACGACCGCATTGACCTTGCCGAAGTGGAAGCGATCTATTTGCCCTTGTCGCGCCTGTTGAACCTCTATGTACAGGCCTCGCAGAAGCTCTTCCACGCTTCCAACCAGTTCCTGCACCGCCATGAACTGAAAGTGCCCTATGTGATCGGCGTGGCCGGCAGCGTGGCGGGCGGCAAGAGCACCACCTCGCGCATCCTGCGCCGCCTGCTCTCACGCTGGCCCGGCACGCCCAAGGTGGACCTTGTCACCACCGATGGCTTTCTCCTGCCCAATGCCATTCTCGAGCGCGAGGGCCTGATGGCCCGCAAGGGCTTTCCGGAGTCCTACGACCTGCAACGCATTCTGCGCTTCATGTCGGACATCAAGTCTGGCGAGCGCGATGTGGAGGCGCCCCTCTATTCTCACCTCACCTATGATGTGTTGCCCAACCAGACCCAACTCGTTGACCAGCCCGACATCCTGATCGTCGAAGGCATCAACGTGTTGCAGACGGGGCGTCCGCCACGTGATGGCCGCGGCATTCCCAACACCTCGGACTTCTTTGATTTCTCCATCTTCATCGATGCCGACGAGCACGACCTCAAGGCCTGGTACATCGAGCGCTTCTTCTCGCTCCGGAATGGCGCCTTCAAGGACCCCAAGTCCTATTTCCACCGCTACGCCGCGCTCAGTGACGACGAAGCCCGTGCCACCGCGACCCGTATCTGGAACACCATCAACCTGGTGAACCTGAAGGAAAACATCCTGCCCACCCGCCCCCGCGCCGACCTGGTGCTGCGCAAGGGCTCCGACCACAAGGTGCGGAGTGTGTTTCTGCGCAAACTGTGAGGGCTCAGGCGGCGCGCGAAAAGGGGACGATCTTGTCCAGCGCCTTGCCGATCTTGCGGCGCGCCATCTCCGTGTCGTGCTGCGCTTGCAGGCGCAGCCACCAGCCTTCCGAAAGCCCGAAGTACTTGCACAGGCGCAAGTCCGTATCGGCGGAAATGCCGCGCTTGCCAAGAACGATATCGCCGACCCGCTGTGCAGGAACGCCGATGCTCTTGGCCAGCCTGTATTTGCTGAGGCCCATGGGTTTGAGAAACTCTTCTTCCAGCATTTCTCCGGGGGAGACGGGGTCAAGCAGTTTGGGCATGGCTTTCATCCTCGGTGAGAATCCACAATTTCAACGTCTTCCGGGCCTTCTTTTGTCCAGCCGAAGCAGATCCGGAACTGGTCATTGACCCGGATGCTCCACTGTCCTTTGCGGTCGCCTTTGAGCGCTTCAAGCCTGTTTCCCGGTGGCACGCGCAAGTCATCCAGGGTGACAGCAAGATCAAGTTGAACCAGCTTGCGCAGGGCCACACGCTCGATGCTGGCAAACTTTCCCCCGCCCTGAAGGCGAAAGAGCAATTCAGTGTCACGCGTCCTGAATGATATAATCACGAAAATCGTTAATAATGGAAATCGTGATTATTGGCAAGTCCCCCGCCCGCCTTTGCCTTCCCCGCCGCCCCCTGCTAGACCGTGGAAAACAACAGGGGCGTTAAAGCGACATGCCGATCGGACAACCATCCTACACCTATGAAGAACTTCTGGCCTGCGGCCGTGGCGAATTGTTTGGCCTGGGCAACGCCCAATTGCCCCTGCCCCCCATGTTGATGTTCGACCGCATCACCCATATCGCCAAGGATGGCGGTTCGGCGGGCCTGGGCAAGGTCGTTGCCGAATTCGACATCAAGCCCGACCTCTGGTTCTTCCCCTGCCATTTCCATGGCGACCCCGTGATGCCGGGCTGCCTGGGCCTTGATGCCCTTTGGCAGCTGACGGGCTTCTTCTTGGGCTGGCTGGGCGAGCCCGGCAAGGGCCGCGCGCTCGGCGTGGGCGAGGTGAAATTCACCGGCATGGTGACCCCAAAGATCAAGACCGTGACCTACGAGGTGGATGTCACCCGCCTCATCCTGCGCAAGCTCAAGCTGGCCGTGGCCAATGGCATCATGAAGGCCGATGGCCAGACCATCTATGAGGTGACCGACATGAAGGTTGGGCTTTTCCAGCCCGAGAAAGCGGCGTAGCCCCGCCGCGCCGGGCCTGCTAAAAGCCATCCAGCAATTTCACCGGAGAGATTTGAGAATGCGGCGAGTCGTCGTCACAGGCATGGGGATTGTGTCCTCCATCGGCAACAACGTGCAGGAAGTTACCACATCCCTGCATGGCGCGAAATCCGGCATCGTGCGGGCCGACAAATACGCGGAACTGGGCTTCCGCTGCCAGGTGCATGGCGCGCCCAGCTATGACCTCGACACTGTTGACCGCCGCGTGCGCCGTTTCATGGGCGATGGCGGGGCGTGGAACTATGTGGCCATGCAGCAGGCCATTGCCGATGCGGGCCTCGAAGAAAAAGACGTCAAGAACGACCGCACCGGCATCATCATGGGCTCCGGTGGGCCATCGACGAAAACCATCGTCGCCGCCGCTGACACGACCCGCGAAAAGGGCCCCAAGCGCGTCGGGCCCTTTGCCGTGCCGCCGTCGATGTCGTCGGCCCATTCGGCGGTGCTCGCCACCCCCTTCGGCATCCGTGGCGTGAACTATACGATCTCCAGCGCCTGTGCCACATCGGCCCATTGCATCGGCAATGCCGCTGAAATGATCCAGTGGGGCAAGCAGGATGTGATGTTCGCAGGCGGCGGCGAGGAACTGGACTGGACCCTCTCCGTGCTCTTCGACGCCATGGGCGCCATGTCCTCCAAATACAACGACCGCCCCGCCACCGCTTCCCGCGCCTATGACAAGAACCGCGACGGCTTTGTCATTGCTGGCGGCGCAGGCGTTGTCGTGCTCGAAGAACTGGAACACGCCAAGGCCCGGGGCGCAAAAATCTACGCCGAACTTGTGGGCTACGGCGCCACCTCTGATGGCTACGACATGGTGGCCCCGTCAGGCGAAGGCGCGGTGCGCTGCATGAAGATGGCCATGAAGGACGTGAAGGGCCCGATTGACTACATCAACCCTCACGGCACCTCTACGCCGGTGGGTGACAAGAAGGAAATCGAGGCGATCCGTGCCGTTTTCGGCGACAAGATTCCGCCGATTTCCTCCACCAAATCGCTGACTGGCCATTCGCTGGGGGCCACGGGTGTGCAGGAGGCGATCTATTCCATCCTGATGATGAAGAACGGTTTCCTCGCCGAAAGCGCCAACATCGAGGAACTTGATCCCGAATTCGCCGATGTGCCTATCCTGCGCAAGCGGGTGGACAACGCCAGGGTGGACACCGTCATGTCCAACTCCTTCGGCTTTGGCGGCACCAACGCCACCCTCGTGTTCCAGCGCTATAACGGATAATCAGATGTCAGATCTCATGAAGGGTAAGCGCGGCCTCGTGATGGGCGTGGCCAACGACCACTCGATTGCCTGGGGCATTGCCTCGAACCTCGCAAAGCACGGTGCTGAACTCGCCTTCACCTATCAGGGTGAAGCCTTTGGCAAGCGCCTCGCCCCCCTCGCCGAAACCATCGGCTCCAAGATTCTCGTCAACTGCGACGTGGAGGATCTCGCCTCCGTTGACGCCGCCTTCGCCGAGATCAAGAAGCAGTGGGGAACCATTGATTTTCTCGTGCACTCCATCGGCTTCTCCGACAAGAACGAGTTGAAGGGCAAATACGCCGACACCAGCCGCGCCAATTTCTCGCGCACCATGGTGATCTCCTGCTTCTCCTTCACCGAAATCGTCAAGCGCGCCGCTGAACTCATGCCCAACGGCGGCTCCATCATCACCCTCACCTATGGCGGCTCCCAGCGCGTCATGCCCAACTACAATGTCATGGGCGTGGCCAAGGCGGCGCTTGAGGCGAGCGTCCGCTATCTCGCCGCCGACTACGGCCCGCAGGCGATCCGCGTGAATGCCATTTCGGCAGGCCCCATGCGCACCCTGGCTGGGGCTGGCGTGGGCGATGCCCGCGCCATGTTCAACTACCAGCAGGCCCACTCGCCGCTGCGCCGCACCATCACGCTGGATGAGGTGGGCGGCTACCGTCTATCTGTTGTCGGAGCTTTCTGGCGGCGTGACCGGCGAAATCCACTATGTGGATTCCGGCTACAACATCATCTCCATGCCGCGGCCTGAGGATCTGGCGAAGTGACAGCCTTCGAAACCCTCCTCGACAAATATGCCGAACTGATCGTCAAGTCCGGGCTTAATGTCCGCGCCGGACAGCAGGTGCTGATGACAGCACCGCTGGAAGCGGTCGATCTCGTGCGCCGCATCACCGCTCATGCCTACAAGGCCGGGGCCTCGCTCGTCACCACGCTTTATAATGACGAAACCACCGCCCTGATGCGCTACCAGCACGGCAATGCCGAAGCTTTTGATGCCGCCCCCGGCTGGCTTTTGGCGGCATGGCGGAAGCCTTCAAGGATGGCTCTACCGCACGCCTGGCAATCATTGGTGAAAATCCGGCGCTTCTGGCGCAGCAGAACCCGGAGCATGTGGCCCGCGTCAACCGCGCCCGCTCCAAGGCCTACAAGCCTGTGATCGAGCAGATCACCGGCTTTGCCACCAACTGGTGCGTGGCCTCCGCCGCCACCAAGGCCCACGCCAAGACCATCTTCCCGCAGCTGTCTGAAGTCGACGCTGTGGCCGCCCACTGGCAGGCCATTTTCAAATGCACCCGCGCCGACCAGCCAGACCCCGTTCAGGCCTGGGTGGAGCACACCAAGAACCTCCACGCCCGCACCGCGTTGCTCAATGCCAAGCGCTATGCCGCGCTGAAGTACAAGGGCCCCGGCACGGATTTCACGCTGGGTCTGGTGGAGGACCATGTCTGGGCCGGTGGTGCCTCAACGGCGCGCAACGGCATTCTCTGCAATCCCAACATCCCCTCGGAAGAAGTCTTCACCATGCCGCACCGCGAGCGCGTGGATGGCATCGTGTGCTCAACGAAGCCGCTC
This sequence comes from Hyphomicrobiales bacterium, assembly GCA_046349175.1. Classification (GTDB taxonomy): domain Bacteria; phylum Pseudomonadota; class Alphaproteobacteria; order Rhizobiales; family Aestuariivirgaceae; genus Aestuariivirga. Next base: position 43,701 of record JAXMCS010000002.1, read on the forward strand.
TCCTATCAGGGCTCCTTCATTGATGGCATTCGCGTGCGCTTCGAGAAAGGCCGCATCGTGGAAGGCACGGCGGAAATGGGCGGTGACGTCTTCCGCAAGATGATCGAGACGGATGAAGGGGCCGCCCGCCTCGGCGAAGTGGCGCTGGTGCCCCATTCCTCGCCCATCTCGGCCTCCGGCCTCGTCTTCAACGAAACGCTCTATGATGAAAACGCCGCCTCGCACATCGCCGTAGGCCAGGCCTATTCCCAGAACATCAAGGACGCCGCCGCGCTTTCGCCGGAACAGCGCCTCGCCGCCGGCATGAACACCTCCCTCATCCATGTGGACTGGATGATCGGTTCCGGCGACCTCAATATCGATGGTGTGTTCCGCGATGGCAAGTCCGAACCCTTGATGCGCAAGGGTGAGTGGGTGGATTGACCACCCCCATTGCGTCATTCCGTCCAAGGTCCCGAGCGCGTGAGCGCGAGCCCATTGAGCCTAAGGCGAAATGGGTTTGGACCGCGAGACGGAATCTATCTTGAACATCTCCGCGCCGCTTGACGCTGGATTCCGTGTCGCAACCCTCACCTGCCTGCGGCAGGCTCACCCGAACGGAGTTCGGGTTCGGGGCTTTGCACGGAATGACGGCTGTTTGTGAAACAGCCAGCGCATCTCTACAAAATAAACTTGCTGAGATCGGTATTCTTCGCGAGCCCGCCAAGGTTCTTCTCGACAAAGCCCTGATCCACAATCACCGTCTCGCCGCCCCGGTCCGTGGCGGTGAAGCTCACCTCGTCCAGCACCCGCTCCATCACCGTTTGCAGGCGCCGCGCCCCGATGTTTTCCACACTGGCATTGAGGTCTGCGGCGATGCGCGCCAATGCCGCCACGCCATCCTCCGTCACGTCCAGTGTCACGCCCTCCGTCGCCATCAACGCCTTGTATTGCTTGATCAGCGAGGCCTCGGGCTCCGTGAGAATGCGTTCGAAGTCCGCTTGCGTCAGCGCCTTCAGTTCCACGCGGATGGGCAGGCGGCCCTGCAGTTCCGGCAGCAGATCTGACGGCTTGGCGATGTGGAACGCGCCCGAAGCAATGAAAAGAATGTGGTCGGTTTTGACCGGGCCATGTTTTGTCGAAACCGTTGTGCCCTCGATCAGCGGCAGGAGATCGCGCTGCACGCCCTCGCGGCTCACATCCGCCCCGCCGCGTTCGCTGCGGGCGCAAATCTTGTCCACCTCATCCAGAAACACGATGCCATTGTTTTCCACAGCATCAATGGCCTCCGCGATGATTTTCTCCTGATCGAGCAGCTTGTCGCTTTCCTCGGCCAGCAGCACCTTGTGGGCCTCCGCCACTGTCAGGCGCCGCGGTTTGGTGCGCCCGCCAAAGGCCTTGCCCAGCATGTCCGAAAGATTGATGACGGAAGCGGAACTTCCCGGCATGCCGGGAATGTCAAAGCTCGGCACGCCGCCCGTATCCGCCACCTGGATTTCAATCTCCTTGTCGTTCAACTGGTCGGCGCGCAGCTTCTTGCGGAAACTCTCCCGCGTGGCCTCACTGGCAGTGGCCCCCACCAGCGCATCCAGCACACGGGCCTCGGCGTTGAGATGCGCCTGCGCCTCAACATCCTTGCGCCGCGCCGCCTTCACCATGCCGATGCCGGATTCCAAGAGGTCGCGGATCATCTGGTCCACGTCGCGGCCCACATAGCCCACCTCGGTGAACTGGGTGGCCTCCACCTTGAGGAAAGGCGCGTTGGCAAGTTTTGCAAGGCGGCGCGCGATCTCGGTCTTGCCCACGCCCGTGGGTCCGATCATCAGGATGTTCTTGGGCGCAACCTCCTCCCGCATCTGGCCGGCAAGCTGCTGCCGGCGCCAGCGGTTGCGCAAGGCAATCGCCACCGCCCGCTTCGCCTCGGTCTGCCCGATGATGTAGCGGTCAAGTTCGGACACGATTTCACGCGGAGAAAAATTCGTCATGGATCAACCTGATTTGGAAGCGGCAAGATGGGAGGGCGGCACGCGCAGTGTGATACTGGCCGGCAGGCGCGCCAGCAGCGCTGCCCGCAAGGGCCGCCAGGCAAAGGACAGGCCCAGCACAACCGCACCAACCAGCAGAACAGCAAGCGATGTGGTCGGCAGGGCATTACCAGCGCGCAACACGGTGTAGATCGCATAGCCAAGATAGATCAGCGACGAGACCAGCATGGCGCGGCGATCCACCGTCAGCGCCACCAGTCCGAGCAGAAGGAACGCGGCGAAAGTCAGAAGGACAGCAGCACCGCCGGATCCCGTGCCATGCGTGATGTTCTGCATCACCGGATGCACCACCATGGGCGCGGCCAGCGCATGCAGCCAGAAGGCCATGTCGGTGCGCCGGGTGCGCCGCTCCCGGTCGGAACTGTCAAAGCGCATGGCCAAGGCAAAAATGGCGAGGCCGAGCGGCAGAAAGATCAGGCCCGAAAATGCTGTCATGATGCCGGGATTGGCGATGCTGATCACTCCAAGCAGGGCTGCAGCCGCTGCTGCACAGGCCGCCGCAATAGTGATCGGCACATGGAAGCGCCACCAATGGAGCGCCACGGCAAGGCAGGTGATAAGGCCACCGCCAGCCAGTGCTGCTGCATCGCCAAAGCCCGCTGACAGAGCCACGCTGCCAGACCCATCAATCAGCTTGACGGCCACAAGGAAAACCGAACCCGCAAATGTGAGAAGCAGGAGAATGCTGGGGAGCGCCTGCCGGCGAATGCCGGTGAAAAGCTCAGCAAGGCCCCAGGAGGCCAATGCCGTGGCAACCGCGGGCATGACGAGGCTCGCATCCAGCGTGAGAAAGAAAAGCGCCCCCAGAAACAGCACAAGGCCGATGGCGACAAAAATGTCGCCAAAGCCTGAGACAAGACGCAGCTGTTCATCCTCGCTCGAGGTTGGTGCCTCCCTCTGCGCCAGAAATGCCGCCAGCCTGTCAGCCGTTGCCGCGTCAATAATGCCAGCCGCCACGGCATCGGAAAGGTCACGCTCCGCGAATTGCGCTTCACCGGTCATCGCCATTCTCCCGTAACAGTCAAATCAGTCACCATAGATCATGTCGTCCTTGAGAAGTTCCATCAACAGGGTGCGGCCTTCTGCATCCTGCACCTCGTCATAAGGCGTAAAGCCAGCCTTGAGATAGGCACTAATGGCACGCGTGTTGGCAAGTGATGGATCGATAACGAGCCGCCTTGCCCCCTTGGCAAAGAGCCTGGCGGCAAAATGCTTGAGAATGAGCGGGCCCAGACCCTTGCCGCAACATTCAGGCCTGCCGATGGTGATGTCGATGCCGCGCGTATCGGGCGGCAGTCCGTGCTGCCACGGCAGTTCGGGATGCTGCGACGGCCGCCAAGCCTGAACATAGGCAACAGGCTCTCCATTCACCTCGGCGATGAAAGGCTCGTGCTCGCCTGACGCATCATAGATGAGCGCCAGTTCTGCTTCAGGTTCGCCCCACCAGTCTTGCGCAAGGGGTGCTGAAAGCCACGCCTTCAACATAACGCGATGCTCAGGCGCAAGCGGGCGAAAGACCACAACGGGCGCGTCAGATGGCATCCAATTTTTCAAGCGTGATGTTGCTGTTGGTATAGACGCAGATCTCGGCAGCGATCTTCATGGCCTTGCGGGCGATGGTCTCGGCATCGAGTTCGGTGTCCATCAGGGCCCGCGCCGCCGCCAGCGCATAATTGCCGCCGGAGCCGATGGCCGTGACACCATTTTCCGGTTCCAGCACATCACCCGTTCCCGTGAGCACCAGCGACACCTGCGGATCAGCCACGATCATCATGGCTTCCAGGCGGCGCAGATAACGGTCGGTGCGCCAGTCCTTGGCCATCTCCACGCAGGCCCGGGTGAGTTGCGTGGGAAACTGTTCAAGCTTTCCCTCAAGGCGCTCGAACAGCGTCATTGCATCGGCGGTGGCCCCGGCAAAGCCGGCAATCACCCGGCCCGTGCCCAGCGGGCGCACTTTCCGGGCATTACCCTTGATGATGGTCTGGCCCAGGCTCACCTGGCCATCGCCCACCACCACCAAATGTTTGCCCTTGCGCACGGTGAGAATTGTCGTGCCGTGCCAGACTGTTGCGTCGCTCATCCTGACTGTCCTTTTCGCGCCATCATGTAGGAATAGCGGGCAAAAAACGCAATTGGGCCAGTTTTTCAGCCACCGCAAAACCTGTCAGGTTTCTGTAAGGCAGGATGTTGCACAAACCTCCCCGGCAGTGACGTTAACCCCTTCGAGGAGACACACAAATGAAGAATATCCTTCTGGCGACCGCCGCCATCCTGTTTGCCACCACGCTCACCGCAGATGCGTCCGTCCCGGCCCTTGACGGTTTCGTCAAGCAAGCCCCCCATGCCCTTCCCGGCCAGATGGTGGCCGACAAGGACGGCAACGGCGGCGGTGACGCCTCCGATGACGACTCGTCTGATGACAGCGCCGATGACAATTCCTCGGGTGGCGATGATTCAGCCGATGACAATTCCGGCAGCGATGACGGCGATGAAGATTCCAACGATGACAACAGCTCCGGCAGCTCGGGCAGCAAGAAGGTCCGCCAGTCTGGCGGCCGCGGCTGCGACAGCGCCCGCGACAAGCTGCAACATCCGGAATGCGCGATCTAATCGAACGGAATGAGACGGGGCGCTTCGGTGCCCCGTCCTCTTTATAAGCATAGGGTTTGCCGCGCCTCGGCCCCTGAAGGCGTCATGGTCCGCTTCAAGCGGACCATGACGGCAAAACAAGATAGGCTGCAGCCCAATAAGAGCTAGCGCAACGGACGATTAAATCGGCACGATTTGAGAGAGGAAAGTTGCGCCAGCATATTGATTTTCGAGCAGCTTATCGATGGTCAATGATTCACATTGACCATCGCCTGCTCTAATGACCGTCAAGAACCTCAGCGCTGGCTCGTCCGCCAGTTGGGATTGATCCACGGTTCGAGGTTGGACGGCGGCAGCGGTTCGCGTCCCAGAATGTGATCCGACGCCTTTTCACCGATCATCAATGTCGGCGCATTGAGATTGCCATTGGTCACCTGCGGCATGATGGAGCTGTCCGCCACACGCAGGTTCTCAATGCCGATTACCTTGCAACTAGGGTCAACCACCGCCATCGGATCATCGGCAGCACCCATCTTGCAGGTGCCTGCCGGATGATAGGCGCTCTCGCAATGCTGGCGGATGAAATCATCCACTTCGGCATCGCTTTCCACCTGCGCCCCAGGCTGGATTTCCTCGGCCCGGAAGGGGGCCAGCGCCTTCTGCACCATGATCTCGCGGGTCAGCCGCACACAGGCGCGGAACTCCGTCCAATCGTCCGGGTGCGACATGTAATTGAACAGGATGCGTGGCGCATCAACCGGACTGTTGTTCCGCACACGGATGAACCCGCGGGACTTTGTGCGCATGGGCCCCACATGTACCTGGAAGCCATGGCCCGTGAAGGCCGCCTTGCCATCATAGCGCACGGCGGCGGGCAGGAAGTGATACTGGATGTCCGGGTATTCGATGCCCGCCCGCGAGCGGATGAAGCCGCAGGATTCAAAATGATTGGTGGAGCCGAGACCCGACTGGAACAGCATCCACTCCGCCCCGATCATGCCTTTGGACAGCACATTGAGCTTGCCATTGAGAGTGATGGGCTGCGTGCACTTCACCTGGAAATAGATTTCGAGATGGTCGTGCAGGTTCTCGCCCACGCCCGGCAGATGATGGACAACCGGAATGCCCGCCGCCTTCAGCACCTCCGCCGGGCCAATGCCGGAATGCTGCAACAGCTTGGGCGAATTGATGCTGGAGGCGGCAATGATCACCTCCCGCTGCGCCCGCGCCACGTAGATCTTTTCGCCGCGGCTGTATTCAACGCCAACCGCCCTGCGGCCTTCCAGCAGAATGCGTCGCGCCAGCGCATAGGTCACGAGCTTCACGCGGCCGGTTTCGCGCGCGGGACGCAGATAGGCATTGGCCGCCGACCAGCGGAACCCCTTGTGGACCGTCATCTCCATGGGGCCGAAGCCCTCCTGCTGGCGGCCATTATAGTCGTTCGTCACCGGATAGCCGGCCTCGCGGCCCGCATCGATGAAGGCCTGGTAAAGGGGGTTGAGCCTGCGCCCCCGCTTCATATGCATAGGCCCGCGCGTGCCACGCCATCCCTCTTCGCCGCCATGGGCGTGTTCCATGCGCTTGAAGTAGGGCAACACATGCTGGAAGTCCCAGCCCTTTGCCCCCATCTCTTGCCAGGTATCGAAATCGCGGGCGTGGCCACGCACATAAACCATGCCGTTGATGGAGGATGATCCCCCCACCACCTTGCCGCGCGGCGTGGCCATGATGCGCCCGCCCAGATGGAGCTCGGGCTCCGTCTCGAAGCCCCAGTTGTAGCGCTTCATGTTCATGGGGATCGACAGTGCCGATGGCATCTGGATGAGGGGGCCCCGGTCCGTGCCGCCATATTCCAGCACCAGCACTTTGTGCCCTGCTTCCGACAGGCGATAGGCCATGACCGAGCCTGCCGACCCGGAGCCCACGATGATATAGTCAAATTCCTCGGCCATCAGCGTCCGCGCCGCCCGCTTTCCAGATAGTGGTCAATCTCCCGGATGCGCTCGCGTGTGGCCTTCCAGTTCTGGTTCACAACGGCAGCCACGATTGCCTCAACGGCAAAGACTGTCACAACATTGGAATCCCAGCCCGAAGGCACCTCCATCCGCAGGGGCAGCGTTTGCGCCGCCATCCGCGAAATCGGGCTCATCCATTGGTCGGTAATCAGCACGATCTTGGCCCCCCGCTGTCTGGCGGAAGCGGCAAACTCATGCACGCGCGCGTCATAGCGGCGCACATCGAACACCACCAGCGCGTCCCCCGCCCCGATTTCCAGCAGGTGCTGCGGCCAATGCCCCGCCGAACTGGGCACAAGGCGCACCCCTGGCCTCGCCATTTGCAGATGCGTGTGCAGATAGCCCGCCAGATGCGAGGTGATGCGCCCGCCCACCACATGCACCTGGCGTTTGCCATCCCCCACCAGCCGGCAGATGTCGTCGAACACATGGTGGTCGATGTGGCGGAGGCTGGCCCGGAGATTGGCCGCCGAGGCATCCGCCAGCCGGTTGAGAATGTGCGTGCTCGGCGCTTTCGACGACCATTGCTCCGGCTTTTCAATGGGGTTTTGCAGCTGGGCCGAAACCTCGCTGCGCAGCGCCTGTTGAAAGGCCGGAAAACCCGTGAAGCCCAGCTTCTTGGCAAAGCGCAGCACCGATGGCGTGCTGACGCCCGCCACCCGCGCGAAATCTGAAATGCTGGCCAGTCCCGCCACCGGATAATCTGCCATGAGGGCGGCGGAGAGCTTGCGGTCCGCGAGGGTGAGGCCCAGGCGCCCGCCGTTCAGTTGTTCCGCGATGGTCGAAGGCTTGGCCCGCATGGCTCCTCCACTGGCGAGGGCAAGTGTAACGAAATTGACAAGCCCGTGTCCATCTGAAATGATCGTTACAAGAGCAGGCAGGGCATGAACACAATCCTTCGCGACAGTGAACCGCATCCGGCAGAAGTCATCAATGCGGCCGGGCAGTCGCCCTTTGTGCTCGTCTGTGAACACGCCTCCAACCGCATGCCGCAGAACCTGGGAACGCTTGGCCTGCCGGAGGCCGACCTGCAGCGCCACATCGCCTGGGACATCGGCGCCGAGGCCACGGCCCGCATTCTTTCCAAGATCCTGGATGCCCCCCTCATTCTCCAGCGCTATTCCCGCCTGGTTTATGACTGCAACCGCCCGCCCGAGGCGGAAGGCGCCATGCCGGTGCTGAGTGAAATCTACGAGATTCCCGGCAACCGCAACCTCACACCCGCCGCAAAACTGGCCCGCACCCGCGAGATCGCCCGCCCCTTCCATCAGGCAATTGAAGACGTGTTGGACGACCGTGCCACGCATGGCCGCCAGACGCTGGTCGCTTCCATTCATTCCTTCACCGGCACCTACAAGGGCAAGAAGCGCGATCTGGATGTGGGCTTTCTGTTCGACCGTGATCCGGCACTCGCCAATCACCTGATCAAGGTCTTCCCGCAAGACAAGGCCCGCCTCAACGAGCCCTATGGGCCCAAGGATGGCGTGATGTATCTCTTGAACCGCCATGCCGCGCCGCGCGGCCTGCACCACGTGATGATCGAGATCCGCAACGATCTCATCGCCGATCATGCCGGGCAGAATTCCTGGGCCAATTATCTGGTTGTGCCATTGGCACAGGCAGCCATCAAACTCACAAAACAGAACGCCCGGCCATGACCGGCAAACCACAGGGAGAAATGCAATGTCTTCAGGACCCATGACATTCGACGCGCTTAAAAAGGCAGTGAAGGCGGGCAACATCGACACCATCATCGCCGCCTTCCCCGACATGTTCGGCCGCCTCATGGGCAAGCGCTTCGAGGCCAACTTCTTTGTCGATGGCGCCTATGAGGAAACCCACGGCTGCAACTATCTGCTCGCCGTTGACGTGGATATGGAACCCGTGCCCGGCTACAAGGCTGCCAGCTGGGAGAAGGGCTATGGCGACTATGTGATCAAGCCTGATCTCGGAACCATCCGCCCCTGCCCCTGGCTGCCCAAGACGGCGCTGGTCATGTGCGATCTCTTGGACCACCACGATCACAGCCCCGTGCCGCACGCGCCCCGCAATGTGCTGAAGAAGCAGCTGGAGCGCCTCTCCGCCATGAAAATGAAGGCCTATTTCGCCTCCGAATTGGAATTCTTCGTCTTTGACCAGAGCTTCAAGGAAGCCCATGCCGGTGGCTATCGCACGCTGACCACGCCCTCGCACCTGAACGAGGACTACAACATTCTGCAGACCACCAAGGATGAAAACCTGATGCGGGCCATCCGCAACGGGCTTTATGGCGCAGGCATCACGGTTGAAAACTCCAAGGGCGAAGCCTGGGCCGGCCAGGAGGAAATCAACGTGCGCTATGATGCAGCGCTCCCCATGGCCGACACCCACGTCTTCCTCAAGCATGCCTGCAAGGAAATCGCCCAAGGCCTCGGCCAGTCCCTCACCTTCATGGCCAAGCCCAACTATAGCTGGGCCGGAAGCTCGTCGCACATCCATCAGTCGCTCTGGTCGGCCGATGGCAAGACCGCGCTCTTCGCCGACAAGGCGGGCGAGCACGGCATGTCAGACCTGATGAAGCACTACATGGCGGGCCTTCTCGCCCATGCTGACGAGATCACCTATTTCCTCGCCCCCTATATCAACTCCTACAAGCGCTACATTGCAGGCACCTTCGCACCCACCCGCGCCATCTGGAGCGTCGACAACCGCACTGCCGGCTACCGCCTGTGCGGTGCCGACTCCAAGGCCATTCGCGTGGAATGCCGTGTGGGTGGTGCTGACCTCAACCCCTATCTCGCCTTTGCCGCCCTTCTGGCCGCAGGCCTCGATGGCATCGAAAACAAGCTGGCCCTCGAACCCGCCTTCTCCGGCGATGCATACGACAAGTCGAAGAAGCTCCGCGAAATCCCCAAGACGCTGCGCGAGGCGACAGCCCTGCTCGATGGTTCGAAGCTGCTGCGCAAGGCCTTGGGCGACGATGTGGTTGATCACTATGTCCACACCGCCAAGTGGGAACAGTTTGAATATGACCGTCGCATCACCGATTGGGAACTGCGCCGCGGCTTCGAGAACTACTGAACATGGCTGAGTATATTTCTTCCCTTTCACCAGTGGATGGCCGCGTGGTGGCCAAGCGCCCGGTGGCCTCCAAGAAACATGTGGCGGCGGTCTTTGCCGCCGCCCGTGCCGCCCAGAAGGACTGGGCCGTACTTTCCCTTGCCGAACGTGCAGCCTTCTGCAGCAAGGCTGTGGACGCCATGCTGGCCATGAAGGACGAGATTGTTCCCGAACTCGCCCTCTCTATGGGCCGCCCCGTGCGCTATGGTGCGGGTGAATTGCGCGGCTTTGAAGAACGCGCCCGTCACATGATCGCCATTGCTCCGCAAGCGCTGGCACGGCTTACGCCCGCCCCCAAGGAAGGCTTTGAGCGTTACATCACCCGCGAAGCCCTGGGCGTGGTCTTCACCATCGCGCCCTGGAACTATCCCTATCTCACCACCGTCAACTCGGTGATACCCGCACTCATGGCGGGCAACAGCGTGGTGCTGAAGCATGCCAGCAACACGCTGCTGGTGGCCGAGCGCTTCCAGCAGGCCTTTGACAAGGCTGGGCTGCCCAAGGGCGTGTTCCAGCATGTGGTGCTGAACCACGACCAAACGGGTCAGGTCATTTCATCTGGACTGGTCAACGCCGTTTGCTTCACCGGATCGGTGGAAGGCGGCCGCGTGATGGAACGCGCCGCCGCGGGCCGCTTCCTGCATGTGGGCCTGGAACTGGGCGGCAAGGATCCCGCCTATGTGCGCCCCGATGCCAACCTCGCCCATGCGGTTGAGAATCTCGTCGATGGGTCCTTCTTCAACTCCGGGCAAAGCTGCTGCGGCATTGAACGCATCTATGTCCACAAGGACCTGTGGAAACCCTTCATCGAAGGTTTCATCGACCTCACGAAAACCTATGTGCTCGGCAATCCGCTGGACGAAGCCACAACGCTGGGCCCCATGATCAAGGCCGATGCCGCCGCTTTCGTGCGCAAGCAGGTGGCAAGCGCCGTGAAGGCCGGTGCCACGGCCCATATCGACCCCAAGGCCTTCCCCATGGACAGGAAGGGCACGCCCTACATGGCACCGCAGGTGCTAACCAACGTCAACCACCAGATGAGTGTCATGCGCGATGAAAGCTTCGGCCCTGTGGTCGGCATCATGAAAGTGTCTTCCGACGAGGAGGCCATCACGCTCATGAATGACTCGCCCTATGGCCTGACCGCGGCTCTTTGGACGGAAGACGTGAAGGCCGCCAAAGCCATCGGTGACCGCATCGAAACCGGCACCGTCTTCATGAACCGCTGCGACTATCTTGATCCGGCACTGGCTTGGACCGGCGTGAAGGACACGGGCCGAGGCGCCACCCTTTCCACCGTGGGCTATGAATCACTGACCCGGCCCAAGAGCTATCATCTGAGGATGCACACAAAGTAAATTTGACACACACACAAACACACACTAGATTTTCAGCATGGGAAAGGAGCCATGCATGAGCAAATACGAACCACTCGGCCGCTTCCTGAAAAGCCAGACGCGCGACGCCATCCCCATGACCTTTGGGGAGATCGAGCGGCTGCTCAATGCCGCCCTGCCGCCGTCAAAGCAACACAGGGCCTGGTGGAGCAATAACCCGTCCAACAACGTCATGACCCGCCAGTGGCTGGATGCCGGCTATGAAACCGAACAGGTGGATGTGGAGGCAGGGAAGCTGGTCTTCCGCCGCGTGGCCGCCGCCCAGATGCAGAAGGAGCGGCAAAGCATTTTCGGCTGCCTCAAGGGCATGGTGACGCTGGCACCCGGCACCGATCTCACCACGCCCACGGGCGATGACTGGGAAGGCGGTGTGGATTTGGGCTTCCATGATCCGAAAGGGAGATCATGATCCTGCTCGACACCTGCGCCATCATCTACGTCAGCCAGGGGGATGCCATGTCGCAGGCGGCCATGGTGGCCATCGACAAGGCTGCCGAGTCCGGTGAGCTTTTTGTGTCGCCGATTTCAGCCTGGGAAATCGGCAGTCTGGCAGCCCGCGCAAAGCTCGCCCTCACAACCGAGCCTGGCCGCTTCTTCGGGCTCTTTCTGGAAAAATCCGGATCAGACCTGTGTGACATGGATTGGGACATCCTGATCAAGTCTTCCTTCCTTCCCGGCCCCATTCACAAAGATCCCATGGATAGGATCATCGTGGCATCGGCCCGGAAACACGACCTTACCCTGGTGACGCGCGACCGCGCCCTGCTGGCCTATGGCGCGGCAGGCTATGTCCGCACACTTGCCTGCTAAGAAACATCTACGAGGACACGCACATGATTCCCAACCGCAACTTCAACTTCCCCAACGCCGTGCGCTTCGGCAATGGCCGCGTGAAGGACCTGCCGCAGTTTTGCGCCGAAGCCGGCATGAAGAAGCCGCTCTTCGTCACCGACAAGGGTCTGGCGGGTACCGACATGGTGAAGGACATTCTCGCCAATCTGGAACAGGCGGGCCTTGGCCGCGCCATGTTCTCCGATGTCGTGCCCAATCCCACAGAAGACAATGTGCTGGAAGGCTGCAAGGCCTTCCGTGCCGGCGGCCATGATGGCGTGATCTGCTTCGGCGGCGGCTCGGCCCTCGACACGGGCAAAATGATCGCCCTCATGCATGCCCAGACCATTTCCATCTTCGACCTTGAGGACGTTGATGACTGGTGGACCCGCGCCGACGCCAGCAAGATTGCGCCCAACATCTGCATTCCCACCACCGCAGGCACGGGCTCTGAAGTGGGCCGCGCCGGTGTCATCACCCATCCCAAGACCCATGAGAAGAAGATCATCTTCCATCCCGCAGTGATGCCGAATTTCGCCGTTCTTGACCCGGAACTGACGGTGGGTCTGCCGCCCCGCCTCACCGCGGCCACGGGCTTTGATGCCTTCGCCCATTGCATTGAGGCCCTGTGCTCGCCCTTCTATCATCCGCTGGCCGAAGGCGTGGCCATCGAAGGCATGCGGTTGGTCAAGGAAAACCTCGCCAAGGCCGTGAAGAAGGGCAAGGACCTGGATGCCCGCGGCAACATGCTGGTGGCCTCTTCCATGGGTGCCACCGCCTTCCAGAAGGGGCTGGGCGCCATCCACTCGCTCTCGCATCCCTTCGGCGGCCTCTACAACGCCCACCATGGCACACTGAACGGCATCATCATGCCCTATGTGCTGAAGGCCAACCGCAAGAAGATCGAAAAGAAGATCGAGCGCGCGGCGGCCTATCTCGGCATCAAGGGTGGCTTCAACGGCTTCCTCAAATTCGTGCTGACGCTGCGCAAGGAATGCGGCATTCCCAACGCCCTCAAGGAAATCGGCATTGACGTGAAGCAACTCGACACGGTGGCCGAAATGGCCCGCCGCGACCCGTCGCATGGCGGCAACCCGGTTGATTTCTCGGTGAAGCAATACAAGGCGCTGGCGAAGAAATGCGTGGTGGGGGATCTCTGACCCACAGCAATTAGCCGATGCGCAGCAGCAAATCCGTCCATATCATCAACTGCCACGCCGAAGGCGAGGTGGGCGATGTGATTGTGGGTGGTGTGGCCCCGCCCCCCGGCAACACGGTGTGGGAGCAGTCCCGCTTCATCGCCCGGGAGCAGACCCTGCGCAACTTCGTGCTCAACGAGCCCCGCGGCGGCGTGTTCCGCCACGTCAATCTTCTGGTGCCACCCAAGAACCCCAAGGCACAGATGGGCTTCATCATCATGGAACCGGAGGACACACCACCCATGTCCGGTTCCAACTGCATCTGTGTGGCCACGGTGCTGCTGGATGCAGGCATCATTCCCATGCAGGAACCGGTGACCCATCTCACGCTGGAAGCGCCCGCCGGTCTGATTGAAGTGTCGGCCTCCTGCCGTGAAGGCAAGGCCGAGAGCATCACCCTCACCAATGTGCCCTCCTTCGCCGCCCATCTTCAGGCCACGCTGGAGGTTGAAGGATATGGCCCGGTGAAGGTGGACACGGCCTTTGGCGGCGACAGTTTCGTGATGGCCGATGTGGCCGACTTCGGCCTCTCCATCACGCCGCAAAATGCCCACGAAATCGCTGATCTGGGCCGCAAGCTGGTGAAGGCGGCGGATCAGCAGTTGCCCTTCCATCACCCGGACCTGCCGGAGTGGAAGCACTATTCCTTCTGCTTCATGCGCGAAAAGCTGGAGCGCAAGGACGGCGTGCTCACCTCGCGCAATTCCTGTGTCGTGAGCCCCGGCAAGCTGGACCGTTCGCCCACCGGCACGGGCTGTTCCGCCCTCATGGCCGTGCTCCACGCCAAGGGCCTGATGAAAGTGGGTGAAACCTATGTGGGCCGCAGCGTCATTGATTCAAAATTCAGTGGCACCATTTCCGGCGAAACCACGGTGGGCAATCACAATGCCATCATCCCGCAGATCACCGGCCGCGCCTGGATCAGCGGACAGTCCACGTTGATGCTCGATCCCACAGATCCCTGGCCCGGCGGCTACAAGGTGAGCGACACCTGGCCCAACGCCTGAACCCCGCGCAACTGCTGCGGGCACTTTGTTCCATCACGGAATTTAATTTTTTCGCGGCAGAATGGTCAGGGTGAAACCGCAAAATCGACACCTTGTGGGCAGACGCTTTGATCATTCCAGCCAGCCAACCATCTTTGGCTGCGCTGGTTGGATGTCCCCCCGAAAAAGGAGGTCCACATGTGCGACTATTCACTTGAAGTCTACGGCTCCGTGCCGGCCCGCGAAGGTGAACGCTATGTCACATCCCGTTTCCCCAGCGGCACAATCGGTCTCGTGTCGGAGAATGCCACGGGCACTGCGGTCTGCCTTGCCTGTGATACGCCTTTGGCCATTGACGCCATCCCCAAAAGGATGCGCCAGCAGTTTGGCCTGAAGGAACGCGAGGAGGCGGTTTTCATCCGCCTTGAAACGGGCGCCTATCGCGATGGCTTCCGCTTCAACAATGGCCAGGAGGTCTGCCTGCAGCAGTTTGACGTGGGCTGCGGCGTTCAGGTGCGCAGCCTGCTCGAAAATGGCTTCGACCTGGAACCCGTGGAACTGGAACGCGCCTATCTTGGGGCCTGAAGCCCCTGCACTGGCACGCTCTCGAACGGCCTCTCCCGTCGCGGCGGGAGAGGTCATCCGTGCTTGCGCACAATCTCCAGAAACTGATCAACGTGCTGCTCGGGTGTGGCCCAGGACAAGACGAGACGGCAATGCACATCGCCCGCGGGCGTGCCATCGAGCGGCCACTCATAGAAATGCGCGCCCGCCGCCTGTGCCTCATCAAAGGCAACGCGTGGCATGAAGACAAACACTTCATTGGCATCGCAAGGGTGGGAAAGCCGCATGCGGTTGGACTGGGTGAGGCCCGCCGCAAGCTTGGCCGCCAACCTGTTGGCCCGGGCCGCATTGGGCAACCACACATCATCTTGGAGATACGCCAACATCTGCGCCGAAAGATAACGCCCCTTGGACAGCAACTGGCCGGCCCGCTTGCGGCGGTAGAGAAAATCGTCTGCCAATGCCGTGTCGAAAAACACCACGGCCTCCAGCATCATGCCGCCGTTCTTGGTGCCGCCGAAGGAGAGAACATCAACACCCGCCTTCCATGTCATCTCGGCAGGCGAGCAATTGGCACTCACAAGCGCATTGGCAAAGCGCGCCCCATCCATGTGCAGTTTCAGGCCATGCGCCTTGCAGAGCGTGGATAAGGCCTTCACCTCGTCAGGCGTGTAGACGCCACCCAATTCCGTGACGTTGGAGATGGAGAGTGCCGAAGGCTTGGGCCCATGTTCGCCATGCACAAAGTGCTGCAATTTTGTCTTCACCGCATCAGGTGTGATCTTGTTGGCCGCCCCC
The DNA here is from genome assembly GCA_046349175.1 of Hyphomicrobiales bacterium. Lineage (GTDB taxonomy): Bacteria > Pseudomonadota > Alphaproteobacteria > Rhizobiales > Aestuariivirgaceae > Aestuariivirga. Next base: position 59,203 of record JAXMCS010000002.1, read on the forward strand.
GGCAGGGTGATGAGCTTGGCCCCACCCGTGAACAGCTCCGGGCAATTGCATTCATCGGTGTTGATGTGGCTGCCCTCGTGGCAGAAGATGCCGCCATGGGGGGGCGCAATGGCAGAAAGCGCTAGCGCATTGGCGCCCGTTCCGTTCATCACCAGAAAGGCTTTTACCTCCCGCCCAAAGATCTCGGACAGCCGTGCCTCCGCCGCCCGCGCGCCATCATCATGGCAATAGGAGACATCGGTGAGGCGCGCATTGGCCTCCACCATCGCCTGCATGATGCGGGGGTCAACGCCATAGACATTGTCAGAAGCAAAATTCATCGCGGGGTCCGTCCGTTGGTCTTTGAAGGCCGTTGCATAACCGTGAACGGGAGAAATTGGAACACGCGAGACACCCGCGCCGGCACCGCCAAATATCCCAGTGGCGAAATTCGCAGGCAGCTGATGAGCAGTAGACTACAGCACCTCGGCGCTCTCCGGCCCGATCGCCGGAGCGCCCTTGCGCTCAAAGGCGAGAACCCCAAGCCCGCAGGCAATGATGAGCGCGATGCCGACAACAGCAAGGCCATTGGGATATTCGCCGAAGAAGAGGGCCCCGAAGGTGACGGCAAACAGCGTGAAAGAATAATAGAACGGCGCCACCGCCCGCGCCGAGGCATGGCGGAAGGCGAGAAACACGAAAAGCTGCCCCAGCATCACGAAGAAGCCCGCGCCAATCGCATATCCGGCGAGATGGCCATTGACCGGCACCCAGGTCTCAAACAGCATGGATCCCACAAAGCCCGCAATCAGCACACAGACACAGACCGTGAGCGTGATGACGATGCCGGGAATGTCGGCTGGCGTCTTGCGGGACAGGAGATCGCGCAGCGCCGATGAAAAGGCCGTGATGAAACCGAGCAGCGCATAGCTGGAGGTGCCGGAGCCGCCGGGCTGTGCCACCAGCAGCGCACCAGCAAGGCCAAGCCCGATCAGGGCCCAGCGCAAGGGGCCCACATGCTCACCCCACACGAAACTTGCCCCCGCGAGAACAATGAGCGGGGCAATCTGGTAAATCGCGGTGATGTCCCCCAGCTTCACATGCGCGAGCGCGATGATGAAGGCGATCACCGCCCCCACTTCGGCCAGCGCCCTCAGCACGATCCAGAAGCCGAAGGCCCGCGCCAGATGGCGGCCGTGGCCCAGCGCCAGCACGGCAAGAAGACACCACAGGCTGGCCGCAATGCCGCGCAGCACCAGCGCCTCCAGCGGTGGCGTTTCCCGCACGATGAGTTTCAGGAAGCTGTCACAGGAAACGAATGTGGCACCCGCCAGCACCATGGAGAGAATGCCGCGGATATTCGAGGGAAGCGTCATGGCTGAAGGTCCGGGAAGAAGGGTTCCCCTCGCCTCATATCGGCCTTTGCCGCGCCAGACAATCGCGGCCTATGCGGCCACGCCCTTCGGCAATGTCACCGGCACCTTGATGTAGTGCACGCCATTGCTGTCGGCAGGCGGCATTTTGCCCGCCCGCATATTCACCTGGATGGAGGGGAGCAGCAGCACCGGGGCAGAAAGCGTCTTGTCGCGCGCCTCGCGCATGGCCACAAACTGGTCCTCGCTCACGCCCTCTTTCACGTGTACATTATGGGCCAGTTCCTGCGCCACGGTGGTCTCCCACACAAAGTCGCCGCGGCCCGGCGGCAGATAATCATGGCACATGAACAGCCTGGTCTCAGGCGGCAGCGCCAGCAGGCGGCGGATGGAGCGGTAGAGTGTGCGCGCATCGCCGCCCGGAAAGTCCGCCCGCGCCGTGCCATAGTCGGGCATGAACAGCGTGTCGCCGACAAACACCGCATCACCGATCTTGAAGGAAACGCAGGCCGGCGTGTGACCGGGCGTGGCAATCACCTCGCAGATGAGTTGGCCGAGGTTGAGGGTCTCGCCGTCTTTCACCAGACGGTCGAATTCCGCGCCATTGCCCGACACATCCATGGCATTGAAGATGGGCCGGAAGATCTGCTGCACTTGGCGGATGTTCTCGCCGATCACCACTTTGGCGCCGGTTTTCAGCTTGATGTAGGGCGCCCCCGAGAGATGATCCGCATGCACATGGGTCTCCAGCACCCAGTCAATGCCATAGCCCTCGCTGGCCGCCTTCGCGAGTACCGCCTCGACCGAAGCCACGTCTGCCTTGCCGGACTTGTGGTCATAGTCGAAAACCGGATCGACAACGGCCGCCTTGCGGGTGGCGGGATCCGCCACAAGATAAGTGATGGTGTTGGTCGGTTTGTCGAACCATACATGAATGATGGGCGTCTGCATCGCTGCTCTCCGAAGTTGGAATTGACAGGCTGAGGTCAAATCTTATATTAGGAAAAGCGAATATACAAAACCAGTGCCGCAATCACAACGGCAAAAGCGGGTGCCATGAGCTTGCTCCAATCCATTCTTAAATCCATCCTGCCAGAGAAGAAACCCATGAAGATCGTCAGCATCACCCCCCAGGAAGCCAAGGACCTCGCCGCCAAGGGCGCCATTCTCGTGGATATCCGCGAGCCGGGCGAACGGGCCGCCGGCCACATCGCCAACGACAGGAACCTGCCCTTGTCGCGCCTCACCCCGGTGCCAGTGGAATCGGGCGGCAAGCCCGTCATCTTTTATTGCGCCAGCGGCAACCGCACCCGCATGAACGCCTCGGCCCTGGATGCCATTGGCGGCACTGACCCCAAGATCATGGCGGGCGGCATCATGGGCTGGTTGCAGGCCGGCTTCCCGGTGGTGCGGGGCTGACGCCAGCCTCGTCTCACCCAGATGACCTTGTTGCAGATTGCCGTCACGCTTGCAGGCGGCGGACTTGTCGGCTTCGTGCTGGGCCTGGTGGGCGGCGGCGGCTCCATCCTCGCTGTCCCCATGCTCCTGTATGGTGTGGGGCTGGCCTCGCCGCACATGGCCATTGGCACCAGTGCCGTGGCCGTGGCGATCAACGCGCTGGGCAATCTCTGGGCCGCCGCCCGCCAGCAGCTGGTGAAGTGGCCCTGTGCGATGACCTTTTCGGCCGCTGGTCTGTCCGGAAGCCTTGCGGGTTCACATCTTGCCTTGCTGGTGCCGGGGCAGAAGCTGATGGCGCTTTTTGGCGCACTGATGGTGGTCATTGCCATCGCCATGCTGCTGCGCCGTGGCCGCGAGGGAAATCCCGATGTGCGCCTGACCCGCGCAACGGCGCGCCTGATGCTGCCGCGCCTTCTGGCCCTGGGCTTTAGCACCGGAAGCCTGGCCGGCTTCTTCGGCATTGGCGGCGGCTTCCTGATCGTGCCGGGATTGATGCTGGCCACGGGCATGACCATCAGCAATGCCATCGCCACATCGCTTGTCGGCATTACGGCCTTTGGCGCCGCAACCGCCGCAACCTATGCCTGGGCCGGGGAGGTGGACTGGCCGCTGGCCGCGCTGTTCGTGCTCGGCAGTTTCGGGGGCAGCTTTCTGGGGCAAATGGCCGCCCGGCCCCTGCGAAACCACCGCGCCCACCTGCAAAGCCTCTTTGCCGGCTTTGTGCTGGTCATTGGCTGCTATACCATTTACAAGGGGTTAGCGGCCGTTTGAGCAATTTTATTTCGATTTTCACGCCCGATTGAATCTTTCCTTGCGCGCACCCTGCCAAAAGCGGTAAAAGAAGGACAGCTATACTGTCCTTTCTGTCTCCATGGCAGAAGGCAAATTGGAGTGCGCCCCATGACCATCCATCAATTCCACCCGGAAGGTCTGCCAGAAGCTCACGGTCTCTATGACCCGCGCAACGAGCATGATGCCTGCGGCATCGGCTTGTTGGCCAACATCAAGAACATCAAGAGCCACCAGACGGTCTCTGATGCGCTGCGCATTCTCAAGAACCTGGAACACCGCGGCGCCGTGGGTGCCGACCCCAAGGCGGGCGATGGCGCCGGCATCCTCATCCAGATTCCCCATGAGTATTTCACGGCGGAAGCCAAGCGCGTGGGCTTCGAACTGCCCGCCGCCGGGCAATATGGCGTCGGCTTCCTCTTCATGCCGCGCGAACCCATCTACCGCCAGGACATTGAACGCATCTGGTGGGAAGCCGCCCGCGAAGAGGGCCTCAAGGTTCTGGGCTGGCGTGATGTGCCGGTAGACCGCTCGGTGCTCGGCTATTCCGTTGTCGATACCGAACCCGTGCACCGCCAGGTCTTCATCGGCCGTGGCCCCACCATCCGTGACGAGGCCCATTTCGAGCGCAAGCTCTTTGTTTGCCGCAAGGTGGTGTCGAACCGCATTGTTGAAGTGCTCGGCAAGAAGGCCCGTGGCTATTATCCCGTCTCCGTGTCCTGCCGCACCGTGGTTTACAAGGGCCTGGTGCTGGGCGCGGAAATTCCCAACTACTATCTCGACCTCAAGGATGAACGCGTCACCTCGGCCTTTGCCCTGGTGCACCAGCGCTTCTCCACCAACACCTTCCCCTCCTGGCCGCTCGCCCACCCCTACCGCTTTGTCTGCCACAATGGTGAAATCAACACGGTGCGCGGCAACTTCAACTGGATGGCGGCCCGCCAGGCCAACATGAAGTCGGAGATTCTCGGCGAGGACCTGTCCAAGCTCTGGCCCATTTCCTACGAAGGCCAGTCCGATACCGCCTGCTTCGATAACGCCCTCGAGTTCCTCTATATGGGCGGCTACTCCCTGCCCCACGCCATGATGATGCTGATCCCGGAAGCCTGGGCCGGCAATCCGCTGATGGACGAGGACCGCCGCGCCTTCTACGAACACCACGCCGCCATGATGGAGCCCTGGGATGGCCCCGCCGCCATGGTCTTCACTGACGGCAAGGTGATCGGTGCCACGCTGGACCGCAACGGCCTGCGCCCCTCGCGTTATCTCGTCACCGATGACGGCTTCGTCATGCTGGCCTCCGAAATGGGCTGCCTTGAATTTGCCGAGGAGCGCATCAGCCACAAGTGGCGCCTGCAGCCCGGCAAGATGCTGCTCATCGACCTCGATCAGAAGCGCATCATCTCCGATGACGAGTTGAAGAAGCAGCTTTCGACTGCCCACCCCTACAAGGACTGGCTGAAGAAGACGCAAGTGGTGCTGCGCGACCTGCCCAAGGCCAAGACCCAGCGCCCCAAGCCGGCCGTGCCGCTGCTCGACCGCCAGCAGGCCTTTGGCTATACCCAGGAAGACCTGAAGATCCTCATGGCCCCCATGGCCTCGACCGGCCAGGAAGCCGTGGGCTCCATGGGCAATGACGCGCCCGTCTCGGCGCTTTCCGACCGCCCGAAGCTGCTCGACACCTATTTCAAGCAGAACTTCGCCCAGGTGACGAACCCGCCCATCGACCCGATCCGCGAGGAACTGGTCATGTCGCTCGTCTCCTTCATCGGTCCGCGCCCCAACCTTTTGGACCTCAAGGGCACCTCGAAGCACATGCGCCTCGAAGTGGCCCAGCCCATTCTCACCAATGAGGAGCTGGAGCGCATCCGCAACATCGGCGATGTGCGTGACAACCCCTTCCGCACCGTGACCATCGACATCACCTATGATGTGGCGAACGGGGCCGACTACATGGAAGCGGCCCTCGACTCGGTGACGGCCCAGGCCGAACGCGCCGTGCGCGATGGCTACAACATCATCATCCTGTCGGACCGCTCGGTTTCGGCTGAACGCGTGCCGATCCCCTCGCTGCTGGCGACATCGGCCACCCATCACCATCTCATCCGCAAGGGGCTTCGCACCCAGGTGGGCCTTGTGGTGGAATCGGGTGAACCGCGCGAAGTGCACCAGTTCTGCGCCCTTGCCGGCTATGGCGCGGAAGCGGTGAACCCCTACCTCGCCTTCGAAACGCTGGAAGGCCTGCTGCCCACGCTGGATGAAAAGGTCTCGGCCTATGAAGCCGTGAAGCGCTTTATCAAGGCGGTGGACAAGGGCATACTCAAGGTCATGTCCAAGATGGGCATCTCGACCTACCAGTCCTATTGCGGCGCGCAGATCTTTGACGCGGTCGGCCTCTCCTCCGCCTTCGTGAAGAAGTACTTCACCGGCACTGCAACGACTGTCGAAGGTATTGGCCTTGAACAGGTGGCCGAAGAAGCCTTCCGCCGCCATGCCGATGCCTTTGGCCTGAACCCCGTGCTGACAACGCAGCTGGATGTGGGCGGCGACTATGCCCAGCGCATCCGCGGTGAGGCCCATGTCTGGAACAGTGAAACGGTCTCGACACTGCAACACGCGGTGCGCGGCAACAGCCAGGACAAGTACAAGGAATATGCCAGGCTCATCAACGAGCAGAACGAGAAGCTGAAGACATTGCGCGGCCTCTTCCGCATCAAGTCGGCAGAGGAAATGGGCGCAACGCCTGTGCCGGTTGACGAAGTGGAACCGGCCAAGGACATCGTCAAGCGCTTCGCCACGGGCGCCATGTCCTTCGGCTCGATCTCGCGCGAGGCCCACACCACGCTCGCCATTGCCATGAACCGCATTGGCGGCAAGTCCAACACGGGTGAAGGCGGCGAAGAGGCTGACCGCTTTGTGGTCCTGCCCAATGGCGACAGCATGCGCTCTGCCATCAAGCAGGTGGCCTCCGGCCGCTTCGGCGTGACGGCGGAGTATCTGGTCAACTCCGACATGATGCAGATCAAGATGGCGCAGGGGGCCAAGCCCGGCGAAGGCGGCCAGCTGCCCGGCCACAAGGTGGACGCGGTGATTGCCAAGGTGCGTCACTCGACGCCGGGTGTGGGCCTCATTTCGCCGCCGCCGCACCACGACATCTATTCCATCGAAGACCTGGCCCAGCTGATCTATGACCTGAAGAACGTCAATCCGCGCGGTCAAGTGTCGGTGAAGCTTGTGTCGGAAGTGGGCGTGGGCACAGTCGCCGCCGGCGTCTCCAAGGCCCATGCCGATCACGTGACGATCTCCGGCTATGAAGGCGGCACAGGCGCCTCGCCGCTCACCTCCATCAAGCATGCGGGATCGCCGTGGGAAATCGGCCTTGCCGAAACCCAGCAGACGCTGGTGGCGAACGACCTCCGTGGCCGCATCTGGGTGCAGGCCGATGGCGGCATCCGCACCGGCCGCGACGTGCTGATCGCAGCCCTTCTGGGCGCTGACGAAATCGGCTTTGCCACGGCGCCTCTCATTGCCGCGGGCTGCATCATGATGCGCAAGTGCCACCTCAACACCTGCCCCGTGGGCGTGGCCACGCAAGACCCTGAACTGCGCAAGCGCTTCAAGGGCCAGCCGGAGCACGTGATCAACTTCTTCTTCTTCGTGGCCGAAGAACTGCGCGAACTCATGGCCGCCATGGGCATCCGCAAGTTCGAGGAGCTCACGGGCAAGACCGAATGGCTCGACACCAAGAAGGCCATCTCGCACTGGAAGGCCAAGGGCCTCGATTTCACAAAGCTCTTCGCCAAGGCCGATGTGACGGGCCCCATCGCCACGCGCCGCGTGCAGGAGCAGGACCACGGCCTCGACACCATCTTGGACCGCGACCTGATCGCCAAGGCGCAGCCTGCCCTCGAAGGCGGCAAGAAGGTGGTGATCGATACGAAGATCAAGAACAACAACCGCACCGCGGGCGCCATGCTCTCGGGTGAAGTGGCCAAGCGCTATGGCCATGAAGGATTGCCGGAAGACACCATCATGGTGAAGCTGAGCGGCACATCTGGCCAGAGCTTCGGGGCCTGGGCAGCACGTGGCGTGACGCTCGATCTCACGGGCGAAGGCAACGACTATGTTGGCAAGGGCCTGTCTGGCGGCAAGATCATCATCAAGCCGCAGGCCAAGACAGGCTTCAAACCGGAGGAGTCGATCATTGTCGGCAACACGGTGCTCTATGGCGCGATCACGGGCGAAGCCTATTTCCGCGGCGTGGCCGGTGAACGTTTCGCCGTGCGCAACTCTGGTGCCATCGCAGTTGTGGAAGGCACGGGCGACCACGGCTGCGAATACATGACGGGCGGTTGCGTGTTGGTGATCGGCCCTACGGGCCGCAACTTCGCCGCCGGCATGTCGGGCGGCGTGGCCTATGTGCTGGACGAGGACAAGACTTTCGAAAAGCGCTGCAACCTGTCCATGGTTGATCTGCAGCCCGTGCCGGAAGAAGAGGAGTTGCTGGAAAAGCACCAGCACTCCGGTGGCGACCTGCAGTCACATGGCCTGGTGGACATCACCTCGAAGATGGACCGGCATGATGCCCAGCGCATCCACGAATTGCTGACGCGTCATTACCGCTACACGGGCTCGGCCAAGGCCAAGGCCATTCTCGACAACTGGGCCGCCTTCCTGCCGAAGTTCGTGAAGGTCATGCCGGTGGAATATGCGCGCGCGCTGGCGGAACTGGAAAAGGCGCAGGAAACAAGCGACGGCCTCACCGTCGGTGTGAAGCGGAGCGCGTGATGCAGATGAAAACTGCAGTCGCTACATTCTCAATAGCAGTATGCGTTGGCAGTGTTTCATCTTTGGCCAGCGACCATTTAGTGATGCCTCACCTTGAGCAGGGAATGCAGTACAAAAGGGCACGCGCGCTATTGATTAAATCAGGCTGGCAGGCAAGGACACATACTCCAGCACCGAATAAGAATTCATCTGAAGCGACAGCTTTCTATGAATGGGGATTTGAAGAGGTAGAGACGTGCGCTGGGGCAGGAGCTCCGGTTTGTAGATATGTTTATGCAGATGCTTTCGGTAATGTTCTGAGAGCCACTTCTTTCGGCGAAGTCAACCCTACTCTCAGTGCTTGGTGGTTGGAGTAGTGGAAATGAAAATGAGCCATGAACCCGAAGCAAACGCCCTCCACGTCAAGTTTTCAGACGGCAGTATTGAACGTGCCGAAGAATTAAAACCGGGCATCATTCTGGATTTCGACACCCGCGACCGCGTCGTTGGGATTGAAATGCTGAACGCGAAACAACAACTTTCTGAGTCAGCGTTGAAATCGCTGGTGGCGGCATAAGGGTGGACTAAGGACATGGGCAAGATCACAGGCTTTCTCGAAATCGACCGGCAGGACCGCAAATATGCGCCAGCCGCCGACCGTGTGCGCAACTACAATGAGTTCGTGATCCCGCTGGGCGACGAAGGCACGCGCAACCAGGCGGCACGCTGCATGAACTGCGGCATTCCCTACTGCCACAACGGCTGCCCGGTGAACAACCAGATCCCGGACTGGAATGACCTCGTCTACAACGACATGTGGGAAGAGGCGTCCCGCAACCTGCATTCCACCAACAACTTTCCGGAATTCACCGGCCGCGTCTGCCCGGCCCCCTGTGAAGCCTCCTGCACCCTCAACATCGAGGACACGCCCGTCACCATCAAGACGATTGAATGCGCCATCGTCGACAAGGCCTGGGAGAACGGCTGGCTGAAGCCGCTGGTGGCCGCCGAGAAGACCGGCAAGAAGGTGGCCATTGTCGGCGGCGGTCCTTCCGGTCTTGCTGCGGCCCAGCAATTGGCCCGCGCCGGGCACAGCGTTCACCTGTTTGAAAAGAACGCCAAGGTGGGCGGCCTGCTGCGCTATGGCATTCCCGACTTCAAGATGGAAAAGCACCTGATCGACCGCCGCGTGGCGCAGATGGAAGCCGAAGGTGTGACCTTCCACTATGGCGCACACATCGGCATCACCCAGGATGCCAAGCAGCTGATCGACTCTTTCGATGCCGTGCTGATCACCGCAGGCTCGGAAAAGTCCCGCGATCTTCCCGTGCCCGGCCGCGACCTTGATGGCGTTCACTTCGCCATGGAGTTCCTGCCCCAGCAGAACCGCCGCGTCTCCAAGGAACCCCCGCTCGACAACAAGCCCATCCTTGCCAATGGCAAGCATGTGGTGGTGATCGGCGGCGGCGACACGGGCTCGGACTGCATCGGCACCTCGGTGCGCCAGGGGGCGCTTTCGGTCACGCAGATCGAAATCATGCCCAAGCCTCCGGAAAAGGAGAACAAGGAACTCACCTGGCCCAACTGGCCCATGAAGCTGCGCACGTCTTCGTCGCATCAGGAAGGGGCGGAGCGCGACTTCTCGGTTCTCACAACATCCTTCGAGGGCAAGGATGGCCGCGTCGTGGCACTCAATTGTGCCCGCGCCGGGGCCGACATGAAGCCCGTGCCCGGCAGCGAATTCAAGCTGAAGGCCGATCTGGTGCTGCTCGCCATGGGCTTTGTGCATCCCGTGCACGAAGGCATGCTGAAGAGCCTCGGTGTGAAACTCGATCAGCGCGGCAACGTGGAAGCCAATGTCAGGGATTACAAGACTTCTATCGACAAGCTCTTTGCGGCAGGTGATGCGCGGCGCGGTCAGTCGCTGGTGGTTTGGGCCATCCGCGAGGGCCGTCAAGCTGCCCGCGCGGTTGATGAGTTCCTGATGGGCGCAACGACGCTGCCGCGCTGAAGCCTTACGGCTGTCCGCCGTTCACGCTGAAATCATCGAAGCGGCCATAGGGAACGCCGGCTGCAAGGCCGGTGCGGTAAAAGCGCTGGGCCAGTGAGCCGCGCGCGATCTTGAGGCCGAGCTTGCCTGCATTGGAAACATCAGGCGCAATCTGCTGCGGCACTTCCTTGGCCAGCGCTTCCGCGGCGAAGGTCACATCCGTGTCACCGGAGCCCGCCTGGCCAAAAATGGGCGAAGACGTATCAACCGGCTGCGCCATGGCCACTTGCTGTTCTGCGGCGGGCGCACCACTCTGCTGCAGGTCGGCCACATGCTCGGCCTGCTTCACCGCGTCAAACACCAGTCCCGCCAGCACCGTGTTGCCCGTGTTGCTGAAGCCGATGCCATCCTTGGTGCGCAGCTTGCGCAGCTTGCCGTTGGCATCAAGGTCGCCAATCATGAAGGACCCATCGGCATTGCTGAGCGGCGGGCGGATGTCGATCAGCGTGGCACCGGCGGCAGCCACCTCCTCGCGCTGCAGGGCTGACACCTGCTGGATTTGCGCGTCAATATTGCCGTCCTGCATCTGCGGCAGGGTGATCCAATAGGTGCGGGCGCCTGCTGCTGTCACCACGGAGAGCAGCGACTCGATCCGTTGCTTGTAAGCCGCCGCCCATTCCGGCGTGCCAAATTCCACAACGCCGGCCTCGGTCTTGATGGGCTGGCGGTCGTTGAGGCCCATGAACACGAAGACGGCGTCAAACTTGCTGGAGCGCAGGATCTTGGCCGCAGCACTCGGCCAGTCATAAATCTCGCGGCGGGCAAGACCCGAACTGCCGTTGATGCGGGTGACGGCCTCAAAGCGCGGATCAAGCTCGGTGAGCCGTTCAAGCCCCGCGCCAAGGCCCTGTGCCATGCCGTCGCCGATCACAACAAAGCGGAACACGCCATCATCCCCGCCAAAGCGCAGGCCATCAGGCCGGGGCGGACCTGTGACGACAGCTTCTTGTGCCGCGGCCTCGGGCTGGTCGGGAGCTGCCACTTCATTGGGCTGGGGTATGCCCTGGGCCTGCGGCTGCGGCACGGGCTGGGCCTGTTGGGCAAGTCCGGCCGATGCCGTGGCAGCAAGGAGGAGTGCAGCAAATGTGGCGCGGCGGAACATGTCCAAAGCCTAGAGCCCCTGGCGCAGGCGCTCAAGCACCTTGCGGTTGGGGCGGCCATCCAGCTGAAGCCCCGCTTTTTTCTGGAAGGCAATCACCGCTTCATAGGTACGCGCGCCAAAGCGGCCGTCATCACCGCCGGTGTCGAAGCCGGACGATGTGAGACGGCGCTGCAACTCCACCCGCTCCTTGAAACTCAGGTCCATGTCCTGCGCCGGCCAGGCTCCCACGAAATTCTGCGCGCCGCGGATGCGGTCTCCCAGATGGCAGACCGCGAGCGCATAGGAATGCGACTGGTTATAAGCATAAACCGCGAGGAAATTCTGCGTGACCAGGAAGGCCGGACCATCGATGCCCTGCGGGATCATCACAAAAGCTTTGGCCTGCAATGAAGACATGGCCGCGCCATCGGCCCGGGCCAGCCCAAGCTTCTGCCAGTCACCAATGGTCTTCCAGGTCTTGCGGCCAATGAGGGCGCGGTTGAAGCCCTTGGGCAGCTTCACTTCAAAGCCCCAGGGCCTATCATTCTTCCAGCCGCTTTTGGCCAGGTAATGGGCGGTGGAGGCGAGCGCATCTTCCTTCGATCCCCAGATGTCCTTCTGGCCATCACCCGTCCAGTCCTGTGCGTAGGAAAGATAGGAAGTGGGAATGAATTGGGTGTGCCCCATGGCGGCTGCCCAGGACCCGGTGAAATGGTCAGGCTTGCGGATGCCTTTCTGCAGGATGCGGAAGGCGGCAATCAATTGTTCATTGGCATATTGAGTCTTGCGGCCACTGTAGATGAGGGTTGCCAGCGAGCGCATGACACTCATGGACCCGAGGTCTTTGCCGAAATTGGATTCGATGCCCCAGATGCCCAGCAGCGCGTAGCGGCTGACACCATATTTCTTTTCGATCGCCGCCAGCAGCGCGCCATCATTGGCCACCGCCGTCTGGCCCGTCTGGATGCGGGCTGGCGTCACCGCCTTGGCGAGATACTCCGAAGTTGTTGACGTAAATTCCGGCTGCGATCCCGCCAGCTTCAGAACCAGCGGGTCGGGGTCCGTGACCCCGGCAAAGGCTGCATCGAAAAGCTGACGTGAAAACCCGGCTGCCTTCACCCGTGGCCACAGCGACTGCACAAAGGCCTCGAACTTGGGATCTGCCGCCGCAGGTGTGGCAAAGGCCAGCATCAGCCCCAATGACAGGGCCGAAGCCGCTCCAAGGATTTTCCGCATCACTGCCACTCCGCCATCCTGAATCGCCCCGCTCCACTTTTAGAGCAGGCCATGTCAGGCGGCAAATGCGGCGTCAGTGTGAAGGCGGGATCAGGCGGCGTTGCGGCGCATCAGGTGGCGTTCCCAATCCAGGGCCGAGCGCACGATCACATCAAGATCATTGTATTTGGGCTGCCATCCCAGAATGTCACGCACCTTCTGGGCCCCCGCAACAATTCCGGCCGGATCACCCGCCCGGCGCGGACCGAGCTTGGCATTGACCGGGCCGCCATGGGCCCGTTCTACCGCCTTGATCACCTCAAGCACGGAATAGCCCTTGCCATAGCCGCAGTTGAAAATGCCCGCGGCACCGCCGCGGCGCAGATGCGCCAGCGCGTCCATGTGCGCGGCAATGAGATCACTTACGTGAATGTAGTCACGGATGCAGGTACCGTCGGGCGTGTCGTAGTCAGTGCCGAACACATCCATCTGGGCCCGTTGGCCCAGCGCCGTCTGGCAGGCCACCTTGATCAGATGGGTTGCGCGCGGCGTGGACTGGCCGGAGCGGCCTTTGGGATCAGCCCCCGCCACATTGAAATAGCGGAGCGCCACGTAATTGAGGCCATAGGCGGCATGACTGTCACGCAGCATCAGTTCCGTCATCAGCTTCGAGGTGCCATAGGGCGAGATGGGCGCAGGCTCATCGGTTTCGAAAACCGGCAGGCTCTTCGGATTGCCATAAACGGCGGCGGTGGACGAGAAGATGAAATTCTTCACCCCCGACTTGACCGCAGCATGCATCAGCGCCCGGGATTTGACGGTGTTGTTGAGATAGTAGCCCAGCGGATCAGAGACCGAATCCGGCACAACGATCGATCCGGCAAAATGCACGATGGCCGTGATGCCGTGTGTCTTGACGAGAGATTGCACAAGTTCTTCGTCGCCGATGTCGCCCTTCACCAGCTTGGCGGCGGGCGCCACGGCCCAGGCGAAGCCGGTGGAGAGATTGTCGAGAACGATCGTCTCTTCGCCCGCGTCCGTGAGTGCCAGCACCATGTGGCTGCCGATGTAGCCTGCCCCGCCCGTAACCAAAACAGCCATGACTCGTTGTCCCTGCTTAACCTGAAATCAATCCGTACAATTTATTCGACCTGTGATGCGCAAGTGTTAAGCTTGTGACAGCGCAGCGTTTGTAAGTTAAGAGTTGGTAAACATGGCCCGATCCATCCGCAAAGCCGTTTTCCCTGTCGCCGGTCTTGGCACCCGCTTCCTGCCGGCCACCAAGGCCATGCCCAAGGAAATGCTGACGGTGGTGGACCGCCCGCTCATTCAGGTGGTGGTGGACGAGGCCCGCGAGGCGGGCATTGAACATTTCATCTTCGTCACGGGCCGCAACAAGTCGGTGATCGAAGACCACTTCGACAAGCAATATGAACTCGAGTCCACCCTGCGCAAGCGCGGCAAGTCTGCCGAACTCGATATGCTGGAAATGGATTTGCCGGGCGCTGGCGAAACAAGCTTCACCCGTCAGCAGGAACCTTTGGGCCTGGGCCACGCCGTCTGGTGCGCCCGCCATCTGGTGGGCGATGAACCCTTCGCCGTGTTGCTGCCCGACATGATCATGAAGGCCCAGCCCTCCTGCCTCAAGCAAATGGTCGATGTCTATCATGAGCGTGGTGGCGGCAATGTGATCGCCGTTGAGGAAACGGCCTGGGACCAGGTGCACCGCTATGGCGTGGTGGGTGGCCATGATTGGCAGGACAATCACTTTGTCATCAACGCCATGGTGGAAAAGCCGAAGCGCGAGGCGGCCCCGTCAAATCTCATCATCTCCGGCCGTTACATCCTGCAGCCGGAAATCTTCGCGGAAATCGAACGCCAGGAACCAGGTGCGGGCGGCGAAATCCAGATCACCGACGCCATGATCCGCCTCATGGGCAATCAGCCTTTCCATGGCCTCAAGTTCCATGGCACCACCTATGACTGCGGTGACAAGGTGGGCTTCCTCGCCGCCAACGTGGCCATGGCGCTGGACCGTGAAGACCTCGGCCCCGCCTTCCGGGAAGTTCTGGAACGTACAATTGCCGCTCATGGCGGCTTCCTGCGCTGGGGCGCCAGCCCATCCCTCACGGAAGTGCTGGAACAGCTCCGTCAATCCTCAGGAAATACTGGCGACGCCTCGGACAATCCGCTTACCCGGTCTGCCTGAGCTTCAGCGCCGCAGGATGATGCTCGCCAGCAGGCGGTGGTCGTCATAATCGCCTGAAGATGCAAAGGGCCGGTAGTAAGTGCCTTCATAGGCCAGTGTTGCTGCCAGTTCCGGGTTGAAGGCCCATGTGGCGGCAAGCCGGGTGCCATAACTTGTATCGGTGGCACCACTGCTGCGGCTGAACTCTGCCGTCACACCAGCGGAAAGATCGAGATTGTCGCGGAGCGCGTGTGTCACCGTCAACCCGCTGCTCCAGCTCCGCGTGGCGCTTTCACCTGCTGTTGCCGTTTCGCCGAGCGAGACATCACTTGTGAGATCTACGCGATCAATTTCCGTGGGCCGCCAAACCAGCGAGGCGGACAGGCCGGGGGCCTGCGTGGTCTTGAGTGAGGCATCGTCATAGTCGCGGATCAGATAGATCCCCGCCACTTCGCCGGACCACACCGGATCATCATCGAAAGTCACACCCGCCTTGAGGCGGTAGCCATTGGAATCGCGGGCAAGTCCGTTGCGGTCAATCTTCTGGTCGTGAATGCGCGGCACATAGGCCACTTCGGCGAAAGGCTTGAGGGCGCTACCCGTGGATACGCTGCCGCGCAACGCCAGCTCATATTCCGTGTAGTTGCGGTCGCTGTTGTCTTCCGTGCCGCCGCCAGACAATGCCACATTGGAGTAGATGCTGTGAGTTGCCCCGGCCCGGCCGGACACAGCGACAATGCCGCCATCATGGGTGACCGCGAGTGACCCGCCGAAGGTCTGCGTGGTGCGGTTGCCGATGGCCGTGTCTGGCACTTCGCTGTCAGAGGCACCTTCCGAGGTGAGCGCGTAACTGGTTTCCAAGTCAGCCGTGAGGTCGCGGCGCGCATCGAGCCGCAGATGCACCAGTGCATTGGCCGCCTTGCTCGAAAGATCACTGTTATCGAGATAGTGCAACATTTCGGCAGAGGCTTTCGCCGTGAGTTCATGGCGCTGCCAGTTGCTTTGCAGCGCAAAGCCCGGTTTGAGACCGATGCCCACATCCTGTTTTGCCCCCGAAGAGGCCCGCGCCACATTGCTGTCGGCTACGGCATTCACTTCCAGCGTGGGAAGAAGGGTGAAGGCCCCAAGGCGAAGCCCGGTGGGATCATAGGGACGCAGCGCCGCCGTGCGCTTGCGCTTTGTGGGCACGGGATCGTCGGCGGATGAGATGGTGGCCAGTTCCGCAGGCGGCGGCGGTGGCGCATCCACCATCGTGTCATCGCCATTGTCCTGGGACGCGGCAAGCCTGAGATCGTCGACCTCCTGCGCCCGTGCGGAAACGGCAAGACTGAGGGCAAGCACCAACAGGCTTGCCGTCCGCACAACGCGGGAACGGGTACTGACTGACTTCATCAGCCCCACCCTATCGAAATCATGGTTAATGCCGCATTGACGGCCTGTGCCGCCCGGCAGAAATATGGTTAATCTCAGTTAACCGCTTCGACCGTGAGGCGCGCGCCCGAAACGCCCGTCACCACCACAGGCGTGCCCTTGGGCAGGTCATGCCCTTCGGCGTCCCACAGTGTATCATCAATGCGCACCTTGCCTGTGCCGTTGAAAATGGCTTCCACCAGCACGGCGCGGCGACCCACATAGTCATATTGCCGCTGGTTGAGGTTGGGGGCATCGCTGCGAACGTGATGCTGTTTCATCACCATGCGCCAAGATGCCGCAACAAGCAGTGCCGAGAACACCGCAAAGAGGCCGACTTCACCCTGCCAGGGCAGATCGAACAGCACATGCACAAGCCCGGTCAGCGCCGCGGCAATGGCAAGCCACAACAGGAACACGCCCGGCATCAGCAATTCCCCGATGAGGAGGAGCCCCGCAAGGCTCCACCACACCCAGGGTCCGGTGAGATTGTTGAAGAGGTCAGCCATCAAAGCCGCTCCCGCGTTGCATCAAATGTCACTTGCCTTTTTTCGTGGTGTCACCCGAAGGCGCGCCAAAGGCTTCCTTGGCGATTTCGGCAATGCCACCAATTGATCCCAGAACCGATGAGGCATCAAGCGGCATCATCAGTACTTTCTGGTTGGGCGCGGCCGCCAGTTCGGTGAGCGCGTCCATGTATTTGGTGGCCACGAAATAGTTGATGGCCTGCACATTGCCCTTGGAGATGGCGCTGCTCACCACTTCCGTGGCGCGGGCTTCGGCTTCGGCAGAGCGCTCGCGCGCCTCGGCCTCGCGGAAGGCGGCTTCCTTGCGGCCCTCGGCCTCCAGCACCACCGACTGCTTTTCGCCCTCGGCCTTGAGAATGGCGGCACTGCGCAGGCCTTCCGCTTCCAGAATGGCGGCGCGCTTGTCACGCTCGGCCTTCATCTGGCGGGCCATGGAATCAACGAGGTCGCGTGGCGGATTGATGTCCTTGATTTCGATGCGCGTCATCTTCACGCCCCAAGGCTCGGTTGCCTTGTCGACAACACCCAGCAGCGAATGGTTGATCTGGTCGCGCTGCGACAGAAGGCTGTCAAGTTCCATGGACCCCATGACGGTGCGGATGTTCGTCATCGTCATGTTGATGATAGCGTTCTCCACATTCTGCACCTCATAGGCAGCACGCGCCGCATTGAGGATCTGGAAGAAGGCCACGCCGTCCACCGTCACCATGGCGTTGTCGCGGGTGATCACTTCCTGGGAGGGCACCGGCATCACCCGCTCCATCATGTTCACCTTGTGGCCGATGCGGTCAATGAAGGGAACGATGAGGCCAAGGCCCGGTTGCAGCGTGTGAACATAGCGGCCGAAGCGCTCCACCGTATAGTTGTAGCCCTGCGGCACCATGCGAATGGCGCGCAACAGGTAAAACACGATGACGGCAACGGCAATGAGAACGAATGTGGTGATGCCACCCGACATGAACGACCTCCCGGCAGGCTGAAAATCAGCGCCGGCAGAATATGGGGGCGGCAACCGCCGCTTGCAAGGAGGTCAGACCCAGCCCTGCAGTTCCGGCTCCAGGATTTCCTTGAGCATGGTTATGGAAGCGTCACTGTCATTCAGGCAGGGCACCACGGAAAACTGCTCGCCGCCCTTTTCCATGAAAGTCTCCTTCAGCCCCATGGCCAGCTCTTCCAGCGTTTCCACACAGTCGGAGGCAAAGCCCGGCGAGATCATCAGGAGCTTCTTCACCCCCTGCCCCGGCAGCGCCTCAACCGTATCCTGCGCATAGGGCTTGAGCCATTCCGCCTTGCCAAAGCGCGACTGGAAGACCACTTGCAGCTCATCCTTGCTGAAGCCTGTGGCCTCCCGCAACAGCCGCGCCGTCTTCTGGCACTGGCAATGGTAGGGATCACCCTTGTCGAGATATTCCTTGGGCAGGCCGTGGAAGGCCACGAGAATGCGGTCCGGCGTCCAGCCCAGCGTGGCGATGTGTGCCTTCAGACTGGCCGCCACCGCCTTGATGTGAGCGGGATGTTCGAAATAGGGCGGCAGCACGCGGATCATCGGCTGCCAGCGCATGGCCATGAGCTTCTCATAGACCTTGTCGAGGGCCGTGGCCGTGGTGGCGGCGGAATATTGCGGATAAAGCGGAAAGAGCACAATGCGGTCGCAGCCCTGGTCTTTCAGGGCCTGCAGGCGCTCGCCCACCGGCGGCAACCCGTAGCGCATGGCCCAATCAACAACCAGCTTGCCGGGGCGCCCCAGCAGGGCCTGCAGCTTGGCGGCCTGCGCGCGCGTGAAGGTCTTGAGCGGTGACTCGTTTTGCGCGTGGTTCCAGATCTGCTCATAGGCATGGCCGCTGCGCTTGGGCCGCGTGGTGAGAATGATGATGTTGAGAATAAACCACCACAGCACCCGGTTCACTTCGATCACCCGGGCATCCCAAAGGAACTCCTTGAGGTAGCGCCGCATCGGCCAGTAGCTTGTGGCTTCCGGCGTGCCCAGATTGATAAGCAATACACCCGTCTTGCGGGCGGGAATGGGCGGATGGCCGGGCGGCAGATGAGGATTGGCAGGCGCAGGGATCTCAGGCGTGGTCATGACGGCTCTGTTTACGCAAAGGGTTTGGCTTTGGTTCAGGCCATAGCCTGTTTTGGCTTGGGCGGGAAATGCCCACGCCCAAGGCCCGGTCTGCCTGCGATTTGGGCTAGACTGCGGCATGTGATTCGGGGCCAGGACAGCGCAACACAAATACCCCGGCCGGAGCGGCCGCAGCGGCAGTATCTGGCCATGCTGCTCTTTGCCCTTGTGGGCGGGCTCTATCTGGCCACGGGATTCTTTGTCGGCAAAGACCTGCCATCCTGGGCCTGGGCCTTGCTTCTGGCGCTGGGCATTGCCGCCTGGGCCACAAGCCTGCGCCGAAGCTCAAAGGACGCCGCGCCTTCGACGGCCGCCACGCCTTCACAAACATCTCCAGCCGCGGTCTTTGCGGTGCTCGGCCATGAGATCTACACCCCGATCAGTGCCGTGAAGGGCTTTGCCGAACTGTTGCGCGATGCTGAACGCACGGGCCTTCCTGCCGCCAAGCGGCGGGAATATGCCGAACTTGTGCATGCCAGCGCCAGCCACCTTCAGGCCCTGGTGCATGAGATGATGGACGCAGGCCGTCTCGCCGCCGGCAATCTCGCCCTCAATGAAAGCGATTGCGACCTGTGCGAAATCATCGAACTGGCGCTCCGCCGCCACGAGGCGGAGGCCGAGTCCCGCGGCGTCACGCTGCTCGCCAGTGTCGCCGAAGGTGTCGCGGCACAGGCAGATGCCCAACGCCTGCTGCGCGCCATCTCAGGGCTCGTGGCCAATGCCATCCGCTTTTCACCGGAAGGATCGGTCATCAACGTGCGCATGTTGCGGCCGGACGATGCGGGCTGGGTGCTTTCTGTCACCGACACAGGGGCCGGGCTCGCGGCAGAGGATGTCCAGCGCATTTTCACGCCCTATCAGCAGCTCAGCGAAGAACAGGCGCGCAGCCACGGCAGCCTTGGCCTCGGCCTTTACATTGCCCGCGAGGTGGCGCGCCTGCATGGCGGTGACCTTGAACTGGTGAGCCAGACCGGTGTTGGCACCGAGGCCCGCTTCTCCTTGCCGCCATGCGCGTCACTGCCTGCGGCACAGACAACCGGCGGGTCAGCCAATGAGCAGCCGCTGGCCCGCGTTGCGTGAGGCGCGTGGGCGGGGTGGTTGTCGGTGGCCGCTGCGCGGTGCTATTGAGAGGCCTCACTTCCGGGACCTGAAATGACCAAGACGCGACCTCTCGTTGGCCTTCCTGCCGACACCTATGAAAAAGACGGCTTCCTCTTCCATTCGCTGGGCGACAAATATGTCCGTGCCCTCGCCGATGTGGCCGATGTTGATGCGGTGATGATTCCCTCCCAGCTCGATCACGCCAATCTTGATGGCATGCTCGCCCACTTCGATGGGCTGCTGATGACGGGTGCGGTTTCCAACGTGCACCCCCCGCATTATGGCGAGGAACCCACCGCCGACCACGAGCCCTATGACCACCGCCGTGATGCCACCACGCTGCAGCTGATCCGCGCCGTCATTGCCCGCGGCATGCCGCTCTTCTGCATCTGCCGCGGCTTCCAGGAATTGAACGTCGCCATGGGTGGCTCGCTGGAAACAGAGTTGCAGAAGGGCGAAGGCCGCCTCGACCACCGCGCCCCGAAGTCTGATGACGTCGATGTGCGTTATGCGCCGAGACACGCCATTTCCGTCACGCCCAACGGCTTCCTGCACCGGGTCTTGGGCAAGGGGGAAACCATGGTGAACACCATCCACCGCCAGGGCATCAAGCGCCTGGGCGATGGGCTGGTGGTGGAGGCGACCGCGCCCGATGGCATCGTTGAAGCTGTCTCGGTGAAAGGAGCCAAGGCCTTTGCCTTTGGCACGCAATGGCACCCGGAATTCAAGGCTGCCAATAATCCCGATTCGGTGAAGCTTTTCACTGCCTTCGGCGATGCCGTGCGTGCCCATGCCCGTGCAAGGGGGCAGACGCACTATGTGGGGCGTGTGGCTTAACACGTCTCAGTGAAAGTCCCGGCTCTTCGGCATGACCCGCACGTTGCGTGGATGGCGCGTTGAGCTTTGCTGGTAAAGCGCCGGGTCCGGCCCCGGCCTTTTCACCTCGTCGGCCCGGGCCAAGGCGCCCTTCATCGTTGTGCCATCTTCGGTGAGTTCGGCAAGCCACGCCGTCTTGTCTTCGATTGCGTGGGCGACGACATGGATGACCCCGCTCGTCTTGTCCCGCTGCACCCGCCCCCGGATCAGCATGAGGCGGGCCCCCATCACCGTGGCGCGGTGGGCTTCCAGCACATCGGGCCAGATCACCACATTGCACACGGAAAACTCATCCTCCAGCGTGAGGAAGACAACGCCCTTGGCCGAGCCTGGGCGCTGCCGCACCAGCACAACACCAGCGACACTCACCGCCCGCCCGTCCTTCACCTCTTTCAGCGCGCCCGTATCCGTCACCCGCTCCGCCACGCAACGGGCCCGCAGGAACTCCATGGGATGCGCCTTCAGGGAGAGATGCAGCGTCTGATAGTCATTCACCACATGTTCGGAGAGCGGCATCTCCGGCAGCGCAACGGCTGGCTCCGCCCCCTGATCATGTTCATCGGCAAAGGCAAAAAGCGGCAGCGGCTTGGCCTTGGCCAGCGCCTTCACCTCCCACAGGGCCTGCCTGCGGTCGAGGCCAAGAGAGCGGAAACAATCGGCAGCGGCGAGTTTTTCCAGGGCAGGCACGGGAATGCCGCACTTTGTGAAATCCATTATTCCGGACGCGCGCCCTGAGCCTTGCGCGGAATGACGAATGAGTGGTTGGATATCTTGTTCCCGCAACCCTTCCACCTCGCGAAAGCCCAGGCGGAGAGATAGTAACCTCTCCCGCCCCTTCATTTCATTCGGGGCACCCTCTCCAGAGGAGAGGGGTGTTTTCCCTCCCCTCTGGGGAGGGTGGCGCGAAGCGCCGGGAGAGGTCCCTTCCTCCAACCCCGAATCCCACTGCGAAAAACTCACATCCGGCGCCAGCACCTCCACCCCATGCTCGCGCGCGTCCCGCACGATCTGGGCCGGCGCATAGAACCCCATGGGCTGGGAGTTGAGCAACGCGCAGGCAAAGACCATGGGGTGATGGCACTTGAGCCAGGACGACACATAAACAAGATGCGCGAAACTCGCCGCATGGCTTTCCGGAAAACCATATTCACCAAAGCCCTTGATCTGGTTGAAGCAGCGCGCCGCAAATTCCGCATCATAGCCACGCTCCACCATGCGGCTCACCATTTTCTGTTCAAGGCGGCCAATGGTGCCACGCCTGCGGAAGGTGGCCATGGCCTTGCGCAACTCGTTCAGCTCGCCGGGCGTGAACTCCGCCGCCACCATGGCAAGCTTCATCGCCTGTTCCTGAAACAGCGGCACGCCCTTGGTGCGGCCCAACACCTGGCGCAATTCATCCGGCGGCCCGAAATCAGGATGCGGGGCCGGGTAGAGTTCAGGTTCAAGCCCATCCCGCCTGCGCAGGTAGGGATGCACCATGTCGCCCTGAATGGGCCCGGGCCTGACAATCGCCACCTCGATGACGAGATCATAGAAACAGCGGGGCTTGAGGCGCGGCAGCATGTTCATCTGGGCCCGGCTCTCCACCTGGAACACGCCGATGGAATCGGCCCGGCACAGCATGTCGTAAACCACCGGGTCCTCGCGCGGCACCGTGGCCAGCGTGTAGTGCAGGCCATACCATTGCGAGAGAAGCTCGAAACTCTTGCGGATGCAGGTGAGCATGCCCAGCGCCAGCACATCCACCTTCAGCATGCCCAGCGTGTCGATGTCATCCTTGTCCCATTCGATCACCGTGCGGTCTTCCATGGCCGCATTGCCGATAGGCACGGTCTCGTCCAGCCGTTCCCGCGTGAGAATGAAGCCGCCCACATGTTGCGAGAGATGGCGCGGGAAGCCGGCGATTTCGCCCGCCAGTTCCAGCGTGCGGGAAAGCAGCGGATCATCGGCATCAAGGCCGATCTCCTTCAGCCGCTTCTCCTGAATCTCCCCATTTTTTGATTCTGGCATCATGCCCCAGACGGAACCGGCGAGTGCCCCTGTCACATCTTCCGAAAGCCCCATCACCTTGCCCACCTCCCTCATTGCACTCCGGCCACGGTAAGTGATGACGGTGGCGGCAAGCCCCGCCCGCTCCCGGCCATAGCGGCGGTAGAGATACTGGATCACCTCTTCCCGGCGCTCATGTTCGAAGTCCACATCGATGTCAGGCGGCTCCTTGCGCTCCTCGGAAATGAAGCGCTCGAACAGAAGCTCGATCTGGTTGGGATCCACTGCAGTGATGCCGATCACATAACACACGGTGGAATTGGCCGCCGAACCCCGCCCCTGGCAGAGAATGGGCGGGTCCAGCGAACGGGCAAAGCGCACAATGTCATGCACCGTCAGGAAATAGGGCGCGTAATTGAGCTTGGCGATCAGCGCCAGTTCCTTGCGGATGTTGTCGCGCACCTTGGCTGGCAGGCCGGCGGGATAGCGTTCCTTCGCCCCCTCCCAGGCCAGATGTTCCAGATGCGATTGCGGTGTTGCCCCCGCCGGAATGGGCTCCTCCGGATATTCATATTTCAGTTCATCGAGCGAGAAGGTGCAGGCCCCAGCAATCTTCACGCTGTTGGCGAGCGCCTCCGGATAATCGCGGAACAGCCGCGCCATTTCGGCAGGGGTTTTCAGGTGGCGTTCGGCATTGGCCTCAAGCCAGTAGCCCGCTTCGGCGAGCGTGCAGCCCTCGCGGATGCAGGTCAGCACATCCTGCAAGGGCCGCCGTGCCGCATGGTGGTAGAGCACATCATTGGTTGCAAGCAGAGGCACCCTGTGGGCCCGCGCCAGGGCCGCCCCTTCCGCCAGCCGCGCCCGGTCACGGCCATCATGGCGGCAGGAGAGCGCGAGATAGAGAGGGGCTTCAAGTTTCGCGGCAATCTCTCCAAGCCTGCCCGCATGATCCTGCGGCAGGGCGAAGATCGATCCCTCGGCATGGGCATAGACATCTTCCAGCGTGAGGATGCACTGGCCCTTTTCCGCCCGCCGCTGCCCCAGCGAGAGCAGGCGGCAGAGACGGCCATAGGCGCGGCGATCCGTGGGCCAGGCGAAAAGGGTGAAGGAAGGAACCTCTCCCGCCTCGCGCGTGGCGCGCGGCACCCTCTCCAAAGGAGAGGGCAAGGAGACTTCATCTCCCTCCCCTCTGGGCAGGGTCCCGCGAAGCGGGGGGAGAGGTCCCTGCGCGGGGCCTTGCACGGAATGACGGAGGATGAGCTTTACCCCCACCACAAATTTGAGGCCCATCTCCTTGGCCGCGCCATGGGCCCGCACGATGCCGGAAAATGTGTTGTGGTCCGTCACCCCCAGGCCCGAAAGCCCAAGGTGCTTGGCCTGCGAGACAAGTTCCTCCGCATGCGATCCGCCCCGCAGGAAGGAGAAATTGCTGACACAGCAGAGCTCGGCATAAGCAGGCGTGGTCATGCCGATAATCCGTGCACGAACCATTTGGGCGGCGGCCCGCCCTCCTCGCCATAAAGCCCGTCGCGGAACACCCAGTAGCGGCGGCCCTGCTCGTCCTCGACCGTGTAATAGTCGCGTGGCCGCTCCCCCGGTGCGAGCCGCCACCATTCCGGCGCGATGCGCTCCGGCCCTTCCGCCTTGACGATGCGCCGCGTCACCCGCCGCCAGGTGAGCGACACGGGCAAACCATCCGGCACCGCGGCGATGACCCCGGCAGGCTCGGGCCGGTCGAAGATCATGAGCGGGCGGGCAGAGTCCTCATCCGGCGCTGACGCGCCACTTTCTCCCGCAGGCGGGAGAAGTGTCTGCCCCTTTCCCCTCTCCCGCCCCCGCGGGGATTTCGGCACAGCTGGCCCCCGGTCTCCGCCGGGGTGACGGTTCACAAGAAGGCCCTCAGACAGAGGAGCGGCGCGTTCCGCCCGCTCCGGCACGTGGCTCTCCACCGCCTCCAGCCTCACCAGCGTCTCGGCCTGGCGGTTCAGCACCCGGTCGGTGAGTTCGCTCAGGCCCTTGCCATGGGTATCCTCCATGAAGCCATGTTGCAGCACCACGGCCTCGCCCACCTCGCGGGCTTCCAGCGTCATGGCGTCAATGCCGAAGCCCGCATCCAGATCATCGAGCTTGGGGGCCAGCAGCCGCATCAGGTGCGCGCCGTCATGGGAGGGGGCCGACAATCCCGCCGGCACCTGGGCCCGCCCGCCATCGCTGCGGAACAGCTTGAGGATCAGCCTGAGCGCCCCTTTGCCCTGCTGCTCCAGATCACGCCCCAGTTCCCGGCACAGCACCTGCAGCGCCGCCTGCAGCCCTTCATGGCTGATCACCGGCTCCAGAAAGGCCCGATGCGCCATGAAGGAGGACGGCGGGTTGAGGGCATTGAGCGGCTCATGCCGGTGCCCGAGAAACTCATCGAGCCGCAGCAGCACATTGTCATGGATCACCTCGCCGCGGAAACGCCGGGCCAGGCTGGCCCGCGGCAGGCCCATCAGCGCCCCGATGGTCTTGAGGCCAAGCCGCCGGAGCGTGCGCGCCGCCTCGCCATCAATGCGCAGCGCCTCCACTGGCAGGCCCTGGGCTTTCGCCTCGCCGCCTTCGTTACCATAGCGGGCCAGCGCCCAGGCCGCACCAATGGTGGCGGCAAAGGCCAGCCGCACCGTGAAGCCATAGGCCGCCAGACGCTGCTTCATCTCCGCCCCCATGGCCGCCTCGCCGCCGAACAGATGCGGCACACCCGTCACATCAAGCAGAATGCCGTCGGGCGGGTCTGGCGCGACCCAGGGGCTGTAACGCTCCAGCCAGCGGGCTAGGCCGAGCAGGCTGGCCTGATCCTGCTGCCCATCGAAGGGTTCCGTCAAAAGGTCAGGCACCGCGGCCCGGGCATCCGCCAGCCGCTGCCCGCGCATCAGGCCAAAGCTCCGCCCGGCCCCGTTGACAGCCGCCAGGCGCAGGCCCTTGGCCCCCCCTTCAACCAGCGCGAAGGGTAGGCTCTGGGGCGGGGCCGGAGCCCGCGCCTTCCGCCGCGCCCGGATGAAGCGCTCCACCGAGAAGTCCGGAAACCAGAGTGAAATGATGCGACGCATGATCCTTCTGCCAGCTGAGGGTCCAGTCTCCCGGACGGCCGCCGCGCATGCGGCTGAGTGACACCTGCCAGGCGGGCGGCCCCGGGGCCTTCACATCCCAGCCCACAGGCTGGGAACGGGATGTTGCAACGCACCATCGGCTGACGCTGGCCGTTGCCTCCCTGTTGTTTCGATTAAAAACCATGATTCCGCAGCTCCGCCCCTCCTGCCCGGACAGGGCCAGCCGGCGGCTTGCTGTGAGGTCGCAATGTTGCGCCGCAACATCGCCCAAAACCAACGCCAAAGCCCCGGATTTCAAGGCTTCTTCCAGGGTCCAGAGCAGGGCCACGGGCTTGCGCAGCGTGACCGTGAGAAAGCGCGGGCGCGGCAGGCCCAGGCGGGTCAGGCCATAACCATGGCTGCGGCCATATTCCCGCACTTCGGTTTCGAGACGGCACCATAACAGGGGCCGCCGTTCCTGCGCATCCGCCAACCGCCGCACCGCCAAGGCTGGCAAAGCCGCAGGCCGCCGGAAAATCCCCATAGGCGGCAGGCGACACGTCATGCAGGCTGACCCGCCCCAGCCCTGCCTCCGGCAGGTGCCGGTCCACACTGGCCAGCCCTGCGGTCCGAGCATGCGGGCCTGACGCTCCCGCCCTGCGGCAGCGGAGCGCCCAGCCGGAAGGCGGCATCCTCGCTGCGGGCAATATGCTCGCGCAGCCGGGCGATCAGGGCCCGCGCCTCCAGCCGCTCAGGCGGCGGACTGCGCAGGGCAGGCATCGCAGGCGGCTGTGCGCCGGAGAAGGGCAAGGGCAAAACCAGCCCCGCCGCAGCCCCTGGGAGCTTCGGTTGGGTACGCATGAACAGCATGTCCTATTGTTCTTTGTTTGTTCTATATGGTGGGAATGAATGAGTCAAGATAGGAAAACTGTCAGGAAATGGCACAGACCCAGCGCCACACCGATCCGTGAGTTGCGCAAACCGCCGCATCCTGCCAGTGAAGCCCCACCATGAGCCTTGATGTCACCTGGGGGGCCGCCGCCGTGGCGGGTGCCCTCTCCTTCCTCAGCCCCTGCGTGCTGCCGCTGGTGCCGCCCTATCTCTGCTATGTGAGCGGCGTCTCCCTCGATGATCTGTCGGGCGAGGATGTGGTGGTGCAAAGCCACCACCGCCAGCGCGTCATGCTGGCCGCCCTCTGCTTTGTGCTTGGCTTCACCACGGTCTTCGTGCTGCTCGGGGCAACGGCCTCTGCAGCGGGGGCCCTGCTCAGGGCCTATCTGCCACTCCTCAGCACCATCGCCGCGCTCGCCATCATCGCCATGGGCTTGAACTTCCTCGGCCTCTTCCGCCTCGCCTTCCTGTCGCGTGAGAAGCGTTACCACCATCAGGGTGAGGGCGTGACCCTGCTCGGCGCCTATGGCATCGGCCTGGCCTTCGCCTTCGGCTGGACGCCCTGCATCGGCCCGGTGCTGGCCGCCATTCTCTCCATTGCCGGCTCCACCGAAAGCGTTGCCACCGGCATGGCGCTGCTGGCCACCTATTCGCTGGGGCTTGGCATTCCGTTCCTCATCGCCGCCTTCAGCCTCGACAGCTTCCTCGGCTTCTTCCGCAAATTCCGCCGCCATCTGCCGCTGGTGGAGAAAATCATGGGGGCATTGCTGGTGCTCACCGGCCTTCTCTTCCTCACCGGCGGCATGCAGACCATCTCCTACTGGCTGCTCGACTTCTTCCCCTGGCTTGCATCCATCGGGTGACGCGCTACATTAACACCTATGGCAGCGGCACCATTGGAAGGCATACAGGCGGTCGTCTTCGACGCCTATGGCACACTCTTCAACGTGGCCACACCCGTTGAGAAGCTGGCCAGCGAGATCGGTGAAAAATCCGCCGAGCTAGGCATGCTGTGGCGGAGGAAGCAGCTGGAATACACCTGGCTGCGCAGCCTTACGGGCGTGCATGCGGATTTCTGGCATGTCACACGCGATGCCCTCGACTATGCCTTGAAGGCGCTGGCCATCGAGGACACGGGCCTCGCCGATGAATTGATGACGCTCTATCTCAAGCTCGATCCCTTTGCTGATGCGCTGGAAGGCGTGACCGCCGTGAAGAAGCGCGGCAAACGCACCGCCATCCTCTCCAACGGCTCACCCTCGATGCTTGATTCCATCGTGCGCCATGGCGGCTTCGACAAGGTGATCGACCAAGTGCTCTCGGTGGAGGAAGTGGGCATCTACAAGCCCTCGCGCCGGGTCTATCGCCTGGCCATGCAGAAATTCACCATCCATGATGCGCCGTCCATCTGCTTTGTCTCGGCCAATACATGGGACGCCCAGGCCGCCGCACAGTTCGGCTTTCAGGTGGTGAAACTGGCGCGCACGCCCTCGATTGACGACCGCCTGCCCGGCAAGCCCGCCCGGGTGATCGAAAGCCTCACGGAACTGGCGGGGCTGGTGTAGGCCCGCACGTCCCCTCGCACCTCCCCCTTGTGGGGAGGTCGGAAAATTTGCGTCAGCAAATTTCCGGGTGGGGGAATTGCCAGCAACAGGTCCAGACCCCCACCCGCTCGCGTTGCTCGCCGCCCTCCCCACAAGGGGGAGGGAAGAGAAAAAACCCTACCCTTCGATCTTCGAGAAGTCCGCCACTTCAGCCGTGGCCTCGCGGATGCGGTTGAGGAGCCGCAAGCGGTTGATGCGATAGTCTGGATTTGGATCATTAACTGTAACTTGATCAAAGAAGGCATCAACAGGCGCGCGCAACTTCGCAATGGCGCGCATGGCTGCTTCGAAATCCTCAGATAAAACCGCCTTGTTAGCGAGCGAAGCCGCCGCGTCCACTGCTCTGTTAAGGTCCCTTTCCTCGCCCTTCACCAAAATCGAGGTGTCGACCTTGCCAGAAAACGGCTTGCCATCCTTCTTTTCTTCGATGCGGAGAATGTTGGCGGCGCGCTTCACACCAGCCAGCAGGTTCTTGCCGTCATCGGTCTCGAGGAATTTGGAGAGCGCTTCCACGCGCTTCACCACCATCAAGAGATCATCCTGCCCGCCGAGTGAGAACACGGCGTCGATCAGATCATGCCGCGCCCCTTGGTCTTTGAGATAGACTTTCAGGCGATCGGCGAAGAAGGAGAGAAGATCGCCAGCCGAGAACCCGGAACCAAAATTGGCACCGTGTTGATTGCGGTAGAGCTGCAGCCCGCCATTGGCCATAGCCGTGACCGGCAAACGCAGATTGTTTTCGAGAATAATGCGGATCACACCTAGGGCGGCCCGGCGCAATGCATAGGGTCTTTTGATCCCGTGGGCTTCTCGTCAATCGCCCAGAAGCCCACCAGCGTATCCATCTTCTCCGCGAGTGCGACAGTCATCGCGACGGGATCGGAGGGAACGCGGTCTGAAGGTCCCTGCGGTTTGTAATGGTCTTGAATGGCCTGAGCCACATCCTCGGGCTGCCCTTCAAGCGTGGCATAATACTTCCCCATCAAGCCCTGAAGCTCGGGAAACTCCTCCACGACACCTGTCTTGAGATCCGCCTTGGCAAGGCGTGCCGCAGTATTGGCCTTTGCCCCATCGGCCTTGCAGAATTTTGCGATGTCATTGGCCCATCCCTGCAAACGCGCGATGCGCTGGCCCTGCGAGCCGAGCTCAGCATGGAACGTCACGTTCTGCAGCTTGGGCAGCAGGTCTTCCAGCTTCACCTTGCGGTCCTGGTCCCAGAAGAATTTGGCATCCGACAATCGCGCCGCGATCACCTTGTTGTTGCCGCGGATGATTTCCTTCCCGCCATCACTCGCCACCATGTTCGACACGAGCATGTAGCGGTTGGCGAGCTTGCCCGTCTTCGCGTCCTTCAGGCAGAAACACTTCTGATTATTCTTGATGGTGGTGATGATCACCTCGGGCGGCACATCGAGATAGGCCGCATCAAATTCGCCCATCAGCACCACGGGCCATTCCACAAGCCCCGCCACCTCTTTCAGCAGGCCTTCGTCCTCGATCAGCTCCAGCCCCTGGGCAAAGGCCAGGTTGCGTGCGTCATGGCGGATCGTTTCGGCCCGCGCGCCTGCATCCACAATCACATGGGCCTTGTGCAGCTTCCCGGCATAATCCTCGAAATGCCGCGCCGTGATCGCTCCCTTGGAGAGGAAGCGGTGCCCGCGCGTGCTGTTGCCGCTGCGGATGCCCTCCACCTCCAGCGCCACCACCTCACCTTCGAAGGTGCAGAGAATGGAGTGCAACGGCCGCACCCAGCGCAAGCTGCCCGCCCCCCACCGCATGGACTTGGGCCATGGGAATTTGCGGATCACGTCTGGCACCAGCGCGGCAATGATCTCGCTTGTCGCCCGGCCATCCTTCTTGATGACGGCAAGATAGAAGGCACCCTTCTTGTCGTCCTGCTTGCTCAGCTGATCGAGCGTGAGGCCGGTCGAGCGCAGGAACCCGTCGATGGCCGCCTGCGGGGCATCCACCTTGGGGCCCTTGCGTTCTTCGCGTGTGTCGGCGGCCTTGGCCGGCAGGCCTTCCACCGAAAGCACCAGACGGCGCGGCGTGGCATGCACCTGCGCGCCCTCATAGGTGAGACCAGCCTCCACCAGACCATTGGTGATGAGGGCCTTCAGATCCTCCGCAGCCTTGGCCTGCATGCGGGCGGGAATTTCTTCGGAGAAGAGTTCAAGAAGGAGTTCAGACATGGCCGCCGATTACCAGCCATGCCCCACGCTGTCATCCCGAAAGGCACCAGCCCCAAATGAAAAACCCCACCGGAGGGCGGGGTTTTGGAAACGCGACTTGGCGCGGATCAGAGCGCCTTGTGGCTGCCGTCGCAGAAGGGGCTGCCATTGGTCTGCTTGCAGGCGCAGAACCACTTTTCGCCGGACTCTTCGGCCTTCCAGGCCACCGGCGCGAATTTGCCTTCCGCCTTGTGGCTGCCGTCACAGAACGGCTGGTTCTTGGACTGGCCGCAGGAGCACCAGAAATAGGCCTTGCCTGCTTCAACCTTCACCGGAATGGGCGCTTTGCCCGCAATGTGACCCTTCATGATGCCTCCTCGATAAATGGAACACCATGAATTACATAATCGTCAGGCCTTTGCAAACGGTTAAGCTGCCGCACCCCCGCCCGAGGTCTGGCTCCAGGCCTCGCAACAGGCCTTGGCCAATTCGCGCACCCGGGCAATGTAGTTGGCCCGTTCGGTGACAGAGATGACGCCGCGCGCATCCAGCAGGTTGAAGGTGTGTGAGGCCTTGATGCACTGGTCATAGGCTGGCAGCGCCAGCCGGTGCAGGCCCTCGCCCTGGCCTGCGGCCAGCAGCGCCTTGCACTCCTTTTCCGCGTCCATGAAGTGCTGGTGCAGAATGGCCGTGTCCGCATGCTCGAAATTGAAGCGGGAATATTCCTGCTCCGCCTGCAGGAACACATCGCCATAGCTGATGCGGCCCTCGCCTTCGGCGCGGCCATTGAAGTTCAGGTCATAGACATTGTTGACGTTCTGCACATACATGGCGAGACGTTCGAGACCGTAGGTCAGCTCACCCGAGACAGGAGAACAGTCCAGCCCGCCCACCTGCTGGAAATAGGTGAACTGCGAGACTTCCATGCCATCGCACCACACTTCCCAGCCCAGGCCCCAGGCCCCCAATGTGGGGCTTTCCCAATCGTCTTCCACAAAGCGGATGTCATGCAGCTTGGGATCAAGGCCGATGGCCGCCAGAGACCCGAGGTAAAGCTCCTGCAGGTCCGGCGGCGAGGGCTTCATGATCACCTGATACTGGTAATAATGCTGCAGCCGGTTGGGGTTCTCGCCATAGCGGCCATCCTTGGGACGGCGTGACGGTTGCACATAGGCGGCCGACCAGTGCTTCGGCCCCACGGAGCGCAGCGTCGTGGCGGGGTGGAAGGTGCCCGCCCCCACTTCCATGTCATAGGGTTGGAGAATGACGCAGCCCTTGTCGCCCCAGTAATTATGGAGCGTGAGGATCAGGTCCTGGAAGGATTTTGTGGGATTGAGTGCCATGGCCCGCCTGTAAACGCCCTGCCGCAAAAAGCCAAGAGGCCAGGGGCAGGCGTCCCCCTCAGGCCGCGTCTGCCATCTCCTGGGCCTGCTTTGCACCGGTGATATACTGCACGATTTCCTCGCCGGTCGTTTCAACCTTCTTGAGATTGGCAACGATGCGCCCCCGGCGGAACACCACAATCCGGTCGGCCAGGTCCAGCACCTGCCGCATGTTGTGGCTGATGAGAATGAGCGGCTCGCCGTGCTGCTTGATCTGCCGGATGATGTTTTCGACCTGCGCGGTTTCGGCAACACCCAGCGCCGCTGTCGGCTCGTCCATGATCGTCAGTTTGGACGCAAAAGTTGCCGTGCGGGCGATGGCCACGCACTGCCGCTGCCCGCCGGACATGTTGCGGATGGTGTTCGAGAGATTGGGGATCTTCACCGCCGTCTTGGCCAGCGCCGCCTTTGTGGCCTCCCGCATCGACTTGAAGTCGAGGATGGAGAAGGGGCCGAGCTTGAAGAGAAACTTCTCACGGCCCAGGAACAGGTTTGACGGCACGTCAAGGTCATCAGCCAGCGCCAGGTTCTGGAACACCGTCTCGATCCCTGCCTCGCGCGCCTCCAGCGGCCCTGAGAGGTTCAGTTCCTTGCCGTGGAATATGATCTTGCCGCTGGTCGGCTGTTCCACCCCCGTGACCTGCCGCACAAAGGTGGATTTGCCCGCGCCATTGTCACCCATGATGGCCACGTGTTCGCCCTGCCGCAGGGTGAAGTTGGCGTTTTCCAGCGCATGCACGCCGCCATAGTGCTTGGTGAGGCCTTCAGTCTTGAGAACGATGTCGGACATTGTGGCCCCTCACTTCACACGGGAACTGGCGCGGCGTTGCTGCCACTGGTCAAGGACGACGGCGGCCACGATGATGGCACCCTTCACCATCTCCTGATAGTAGGCGCCAAGGTTGATGGATGTGAACCCCGAGATGATGACACTGAAGATCATCGCGCCCAGAACTGTGCCGGTGATGCTGCCGCGGCCGCCGGACAGCGAAATGCCGCCGATGACTGCCATGGCAATGGCATCGAGTTCATATTGCATGCCCATGCCTGCCTGCGCCGTCAGGTTCTTGGACGTCAGCAGAATGGTAGCGATGGCCGCCAGCATGGCGGCAATGGCATAGACCAGCACCTTGTGGCTTTGCACGTTGATGCCAGACATGCGCGCGGCATCTTCATTTGAGCCGATGGCATAGCAGCGCTTGCCATAAACCGTGTATTTCATGACGTAGTGGAAGAGGATGGCGAGCAGGATGAAAATGAGAGCCGGATTCTGCCCCTTCCAGTGAAAAAGGCCGAAGGTAAGGCCGCCCAGCATATCGCCATTGGCCAGTTGGCCGTAGGATTCCGTCGGGAAGGAAATCGGGTTGCCGTTGGACCACCAGCGTGACACGCCGCGGGCCGACACCATCATGCCCAGTGTGGCGATAAAGGGCGGAATGCGGGTATAGGCAATGAGGGCGCCATTGATGACGCCGGCGAGCAAGCCGCAGCTGATGCCCACCACAATGGGCACAATTACAGGCAGGTCCATGGCCCAGGGCCCGAAGATGGCCTTTGGATTGGGATTGCCATTCACGAACTGCGTCTGCGCGAAACTCATGATGATCATGGCGCTGGCCCCGACGATGGAGCCCGAGGACAGATCAATGCCGCCGGAGATGATCACCTGCGTGACCCCTAGCGCAATGATGCCCGTGACGGCCACCTGCAGGATCATCACGTCGATACGGACCTGATTGAGCAGGCCGGGGTTGGCGGGGTTCATGTTGAAGAGGAACGAGCCGCCATTGATGCGGTTCAGGATCTCAAAAATCACGATGATGGCGACAAGCGCGAAGAAGACATTCATCTCATTCGGCCACGAACGCTTGGACTTGTCGTAGGTCAGACCGCCGATGCCGGCCTCTTGTTTGGACACGTCGTTCCCTCCATCCCGCTTTTTCATTGATCCATAACACAAGGGCGGCGCTGATGCACCGCCCTTGCTTCAACAGGTCAGAAGCTTAGTTCTTCTTCTGGTAGTTGGCGATGTTCTCGGGCGTCACGAGTTCGAAGGGAATGTAGACCTTCTTCTCGACCTTCTCGCCCTTGGCCAGCTTCACAGCGGCATCGAGAGCACCGGCACCCTGGCCGGCGGCGTTCTGGAACACCGTTGCGTCGAGATCACCGGCAGCCATGGCGGCAAGGGCGTCCTGCGTGGCGTCAACGCCACCGACGATCATGGTCTTCATGTCAACGCCGGCGGCCTTCATCGCCTGAATGGCGCCAATGGCCATTTCGTCGTTGTTGGCGATCACGGCGTCATAGGGCTTGCCGGCCGAAATCCAGTTGGTCATCAGCGTCTGGGCCTGGTCGCGCGACCAGTTGGCCGTCTGCTCGTCGATGATGTTCACCTTCACGCCGCAGTCTGGGCCGCCGATCACGTCATGGATGTCGGCGGTGCGCTGCACGGCAGCCTGGTTGGAGAGTTCGCCCTGCATCACATAGACGTTGGCTTCGGTCTTGCCGGCGGCCTTGAGGAGGCGGCAGACTTCCTTGGTTTCCAGCGTGCCGGAGTCGACTTCGTTGGAGGCAACGAAGGCCTGGTTGTCGGGCAGCGTATCAACGTTGATCGGCTGGCGGTTCACATAGACCAGCGGGATGTTGGCGGCAGCAGCAGCGTCCGTCATGGCCTGGGTGGCCGAGGTGTCAACCGGGTTGACGATGATGGCAGAGACGCCCGAAGCCGCGAAGTTCTTGATCTGGTCGAGCTGCTTGGCCACGTCGTTCTTGGCGTCTTCGATCTGCACCTCCAGGCCCATTTCCTTGCCCTTGGCATCAATGCCGTTGCGCAGCACGGTGAGGAAGTTGTCATCGAACAAGGCCATGGAAACGCCGATCTTGTCGGCGGCATGGGCGGTGCCGGTCATCAGGGTCGCGATGGCGGCGGCAAGAAGAAACTTTTTCATTTTGGGCTCCTGTGGCGGGCGTCCGGCGGCACCCGTGTTGTTGGCCGGAGGTCCCGATGCCGGGACAGGAAGTTGAAGCCGCAATGTCTTTGGTCCCATGCCAGCCTCCAGGGAGGGAACAGGCCGGCATGGCTGGTCAAGGCACAGGGGTGTGGCTGTGATGCGCGCGGTCCTCCCATGCCCGCCTGCGCTTCTTGATTGGCGCATTGCGGTCAGAGTGAGAATGGAACACTTGTTTCAATCTCACACTGTTGTGGACAGAATATTCCATCTCGGACCCGAGTCAATCAGACATGACCCGATTGTGCCACGCACAACGCCTTCCTATCATTTTATGTCATATTGTGCAGTTGCGAAGACCTGATAGGTTCTCAGAGGTTTTCGCTGATAAAAATCTCTGGCGCCGCCATGTGGGCGGGAAAATGGGGCGGGTGGCTGGCGGCGCAGGCCTTGGCCATGACCTCCACCAGCCGTATGGACAGGCTGGCAATGGGGGTGCCAAGCGCAAGATCAATGGTTCCATCCAGAAGGGCCGCACGCGTAGTATCGGTCAACTCATTGCAGACAGCGATGGGGCGCGGCCGGCCCGATATTTCACGCAGCGCCCGGATGAGGCCATCCTGCCCGCCGCCGGACACATAAACGGCCACCAAGTCGTCATAGCTGGCTGCCATGTCGGTCACTGCTTCGTAGGCGATCCGCTCGTCATCCAGGTTGATGATCGGTTCCAGAAGCTGGAACTGCGGCGCATGTTCGCGCATGAAGGTGCGGAAACTGATTTCAGACGTTTCCTGGTTGATATAGCGGTGGCTGCCAACCAGAATGCCGATCTTGCCGGGCTTGCGGGCCAGGCGGCTGATCGTCCAACCCGCAATTTTCCCGCATTTGCGCGAATCCAGGCCGAAATGCCCGGTCACCGCCGTACTGGAGATGGGACTGAGCAGCGTGAAAACCGGCTTGCCGCCAGCAACGAGCGCTTCCACCGCCTGATTCACTTGCGGATGGTCCATGGCGACAACGGCCAGGGCATCAACCTTGGGGGCCATGTCATTGAGCCGTTGCACGATGACCGCCGGCAGCAACTCATCCATGAACTCCAGAAGCGCCTTGCCGTCGACATCGCGATTGGATTTGGTGGCGGCCACCAGGTCCCGGCCGAACGCCTGATAGAAATTGTCGCGCTTCTGCAGCAGAAAGCCGAATTTCCGCGACGGTATTTCGCTGATGCGCCGTTTCAGAAGGCCGGTCGCGTGATAGCCGATGGCCTCCGCCGCCGTGACCACCCGTTGCGCCGTGTCCGAGGTCACGGGCAGCCTGCGGTTCAGAACACGGTCCACCGTGGCTACGGACACGCCGGCGGCTGCGGCAAGATCTGCAATGGTCGGGCGCTTCACCATTTTTGCCTCATATCGCATGATAGAAAATGATGCAAGATGATGACTTACATCAGCAACGCATTGCTGGAATGGATCACGGATTCTACCCTGCGCGAAATTGGAGGAAAAATTCCGTGCCCCAGATTTTGCCCGAGACTTCGCCTGCGACAACAGCCGCCACAGCCAACTACGGTCACCGCGACTACGGCATGTTGGGCCGTGAAGCGGCGCTCGCCGTCCAGCAGGGCCTCAAGTCAGCCGAGTGGTATCACAGTGATGTGGACCGCAAGGACATGAAGGAGCTGATGAAGCGGTCAGATGGCCCGGCCATCCGTGACACCATCATCTGGCTGGGCTCAATGATTGTTCTCGCCGCTCTCGCCATCTGGCTCTGGCCTTCATGGTGGGCGGCGCTGCCGCTCGCCGCCTATGGCGTTCTCTACGGCTCTGCCACCGATTCCCGCTGGCATGAGTGCAGTCACGGCACCGCCTTCAAGACGCCCTGGATGAATGACTGGGTTTACCAGATCGCCTCCTTCATGATCATGCGCAACCCCACCCGCTGGCGTTGGAGCCACACACGCCACCACACCGACACGCTGATCGTGGGGCTTGATCCCGAAATCGCTGTCATGCGCCCGCCAGCGCTGTTCCGTCTTGTGCTCAATGTCTTCGGCATTCTCGATGCCTGGGGCGCCATGAAGGAAATGCTGCGCAATGCTCTGGGATCAATCTCGCCCGATGAAAAGTCATTCATTCCCGAAATGGAATGGCCCAAGGTCATTTTCGCCGCCCGCATCTGGGTGCTGATCTACGCCGCCACCATCGCTGCCTGCTTTTGGTTCAATTCCGTTTTGCCGCTTTTCCTGGTGGGCCTGCCGCGCATTTTCGGCGCCTGGCACCACGTGATGACCGGCCTGATGCAGCACGGCGCCCTGGCCGACGACGTTTTGGATCACCGCATGAATTCGCGCACCGTCTACATCAACCCCATTTCGCGCTTCATCTACTGGAACATGAACTACCACGTGGAGCACCACATGTTCCCCATGGTGCCCTACCATGCCCTGCCCCGCCTCCATCAACTGATCAAATCTGATCTGCCGGCACCCTCCCCTTCGATCTTCGCCTGCTATAAGGAGATGCTGCCGGTCTGGGTCCGTCAATTTCGCGGTGAAGACTATTTCCTGGTGCGGGAATTGCCAAAAACCGCGAAGCCCTATAGGCCGGACTTCAACGGCCGGAGCCTAGCCGCGGCCGCCGCCGAATGAAACGAAGAGTGAGACACCGTGAGCAACTGGATTGAGGCCTGCGCCGCAGGCGATGTGAGCAACGAGGACGTGATCCGCTTCGACCATGCGGGCCGGACCTTCGCCATCTACCGGTCACCAGACGACAAATATTACGCCACCGACGGCCTGTGCACCCATGAGAAGATCCATCTGGCCGATGGCCTGGTGATGGACCACACCATCGAGTGCCCCAAGCACAATGGCCGCTTTGACTATACGACCGGTGCCGCCAAGGGCGCGCCCGTCTGCATCAACCTCAAGACCTATGCCACCAAGCTGGAAGGCGGCAAGGTCTTCATCGACATCGCCTGATCATGGCGGGCATGGTCATCATCGGCGCAGGCATGGCGGGCGCGCGCGCCTGCATCAACCTGCGGGCCTCGGGCTATGAGGGTGAGATAACCCTGATCGGCGAAGAACAGCTTCTGCCCTACGACAGGCCGCCGCTCTCCAAAGCCTCCATGCTGCAAGAGGATGAGCCGCAACCCGTCTGGCTGCTGGAGCCGGACATTGTGGCCTCCCTCAAGGTCACGGCCCTGCTGGGCGTGCCGGTGGCGAAAATCGACCGCACCGCCAAGGCGGTGGTTCTGGCCGATGGCCGCACCGTGCCCTATGCCAAGCTGCTGATCGCCACAGGTGCCAAGCCCCGCAGCCTGGGCCCCCATGCCCTGACGCTGCGCGACCACAAGGACACGTTGGCACTGCGCAAGCGTTTCAAGCACGGCCAATCCATCGTCATCGTCGGCGGCGGTTTCATCGGGCTGGAGCTTGCGTCCTCTGCCGCCAAGCTGGGCTGCACGGTGACACTGATTGAAGCCCAGCCCCGCATTCTGATGCGCGGCGTGCCTGAGCCCATCGCCAGGGATCATCCATGACCGCCATGTCGCTGCGGGCGTGGACATGCTGGTGGGCACATCAATCGAAACGATCAATGCCCATTCCGTGACGCTGAAATCGGGCCGCGAGATCAAGGCCGACACCATCATCGCCGGAATCGGCGCCTCCCCCGAAGTGAAGCTGGCGCAGGAGGCAGGCCTCGCGATCGAAAACGGCATTGCCTGCGACTCCCACCTGCAAACCTCTGATTCCGACATCTATGCGGCGGGGGATTGCTGCTCCTTCATCCACCAGAATCTGGGTGGCCGCCGCATCCGGCTGGAAGCCTGGCGCTCGGCCCAGGAACAATCCGCCACCGCCGTAGAGAACATGCTGGGCGGCACAAAGCACCATGTTTCGGTGCCATGGTTCTGGTCTGACCAGTATGAACTTGGATTGCAGATCGCCGGCATGGCTGACATGGGCCCTGTCACGGTGACACGATCAGTTTCGCCTGACACAAT
Organism: Hyphomicrobiales bacterium; assembly: GCA_046349175.1. Lineage (GTDB taxonomy): Bacteria > Pseudomonadota > Alphaproteobacteria > Rhizobiales > Aestuariivirgaceae > Aestuariivirga. The sequence continues at coordinate 98,194 of JAXMCS010000002.1, forward strand.
GATCCTGTTCCACATGAGTGAAAATGGAACAATCATGGGGGCGAGCGGCATCGGCCCCGGAAATGCCATTGCGCGCGATGTGAAGCTCGCGGAAATGATGATCGCCAAGGGCCTGAAACCAGACCCCGCTGCACTGGCCGACGCGGCGGTGCAGTTGAAAGCGCTTCTCAAGGGATGAAACCAATGGCGAGAAAGAAGCCCACCGTTGCCGACGTGCGCGCCAACAAGGGCAAGTACCAGTACACAATGATGCGCGTCGAGAACTGGGAAGAACTGGCCGCCGCCGAGGCCGCCGGCATCGACATGTGCTCTGTTCCGGCCGAACTTCTGCTCGACAGGCAGTTCCGCAGTGTTGCCCCTTCGATCTTTGCCATTCCGGGCATGGCGCTTTATTCCGCCCCTCCCACCACCGATGAATACCTGCGCTGGGCCTTCAAGATGATGGAAGCGGGCGCCGATGCGGTCTATTGCGCCGCCTCCTTCGACACGGTGAAGCGCATGGCCGATGAGTATATCCCGGTCATCGGCCATGTCGGCCTTGTGCCCCACTATTGCACATGGACCGGCGGCTTCAAGGCCGTGGGCAAAACGGCCCAGAGCGCCAAAGACATTTATGACCGCTGCAAGCGCTACGAAGAGGTTGGCGCCTTCGGTGTCGAGATTGAAGTGGTGCCGGAAGAAATGACGGCGGAGATTTCGAAGCGCTCCTCCCTCTTCATGGTCTCCATGGGCGGCGGCAAGGGTGGCGACTGCCAATATCTCTTCGCCTGCGATGTGCTCGGCACCAACCGGGGCCACGTGCCGCGCCACTCCAAGCAATATGTCAACCTCGCCAGGGAATTTGACCGTATCCAGGAGATGCGCATCAAGGCCTTCAAGGACTGGATCAGCGAAGTGCAGAGCGGCGCCTGGCCCGATGGCCGCAACGTGATCCACACCGACAAGAGCGAAGTGAACAAGTTCCTCAAGATGCTGCCTGCGGACTGACCCTGCGCAGGCTTTCTCAAACCCCAGCAACAGACAAACCCGGAGCAGATTATGATCAGATTTGGTGTCATCGGCGCAGGCCGCATTGGCAAGGTGCATTCCGCCACCATCGCCGCCAACCCCAAGGCAAAGCTCGCCTATATCGCCGACGCCATGCCGCAAGCGGCGAGCGACCTTGCCGCCAAGCATGGCGCCAAGGTTGCCACCGTTGACGAAATCATGGCCGCCAAGGATGTGGACGCGGTGCTCATTGGCTCGCCCACCGGCTTCCATGCCCCGCAGATCCAGGCCGCCTCCAACGCCGGCAAGGCCATCATGTGCGAAAAGCCTGTGTCGCTCTCTGTGGCCACCATTCAGGACACGCTGAAAGTGGTGGAAAAGAACAAGTCCACCCTGATGATCGGCTTCAACCGCCGCTTCGACCCCAACTTCGCCGAGGTGGAAAAGCGCATCCGCCGGGGCGATGTGGGCGCTGTTGAAATGGTCACCGTCATCAGCCGCGACCCCGCCCCGCCGCCCGCCGAATATGTGAAGGGCTCCGGCGGCATTTTCGCCGACATGATGATCCATGACTTCGACATGGCCCGCTTTCTGATGGGCGAGGAATTCGTCGTTGTGAACGCCCTCGGCGCGGCCCTCGTCGACAAGGCGATCGGCGAGGCCGGCGACGTTGATACAGCCGCCGTGCAGATGCAGACGGCCTCCGGCAAGATCGCCGTCATCACCAACTCGCGCCGCGCCACCTATGGTTATGACCAGCGCATGGAAGTGCACGGCTCCAAGGGCATGATCCACGCCAAGAATGTGCACAACACCACGGTCGAGGTGCTGAACGGGCAAGGCTATGCTACTGACCCGATCCAGAACTTATTCCTGGAACGCTATGGCCAGGCCTATGCCAATGAACTCAACACTTTCATTGCAGCAGTTGAAAGCGGCAACCGCGATCCCAAGCCCAATGGTTATGACGGCCTGCAGGCCCAGAAGCTGGCGGAAGCGGCAACCGAAAGCTGGAAAACGGGCAAGCCGGTGAAGGTGGCCTGATCCGGCATCCACCACGCTACGAAATGGAAATGGGGAGCTTCCGGAAACGGAAGCTCCCCATTCAGTTACTGGCGCCCGGGTACGCAATACCCAATCCCGGACTGGCCCCAACACTTCCCCGCTCGGGAAACGCGTGTCGTGGTGAAAGACTAATCCGCCGTCGGTTTCAAAAGCGTTTCCAAAAGAAGCTTTTGTATGAACAAGTGGTTACGCCCCTGTGCGGAAGCGGTTCAGACCTGCAAAAATAGTGTCACAAAGGGGTTGCTTTGCCCGGCCTGGCCGCATACATAGCCCTCACTGCAAACGCGCGTTTTGACGCGGGATGGAGCAGCCCGGTAGCTCGTCAGGCTCATAACCTGAAGGTCGTCAGTTCAAATCTGGCTCCCGCAACCAACAAAAGCCCTGCTGGCCCTGAAGGCTGTGCGGGGCTTTTCCCTTTTTGGCGCGGGCTCCACTGCCGGAGCAGCCCGCTCGCTCAGGCTCGCCTCGTCAGGCTCACAACTTGAGGGCTGTCAGCGCCAGTCTAACTCGCTCTAGACAGAGTCAGGCAGCGCCGTTTCGGGATTGAACGCAGCGCACAAGACTCAGGCACAGTATTTTGCAGTGCACATTTTGCACGCAATTGCGTGACCGCCCAAGATGCAGTCATCACCCGACGGAGTTTCAATAAGCCATTGTTTATATAAGAAATAAGAATTCACACCCGAGTCCGAAGGCACTTGGCATGTCACCTGCAACTTTCTGCCGCAGTGCACACGCACTTAACAGGAAGGGAAAGTCACATGAACATGATTTCGCGCCGCTCTTTGCTGAAGGGAATTCCTGCGGTCCTTGCCGGCACTGCGCTCGCCCGCCCGGTCTTCGCCGCCGATGACACCATCAAGATCGGCATTCTCCACTCCCTGTCGGGAACCATGGCGATTTCGGAAACCACCCTGAAGGACACCATGCTCATGCTGATTGAACAGCAAAATGCCAAGGGTGGCCTTCTTGGCAAGAAACTTGAAGCGGTTGTCGTGGACCCGGCCTCGGACTGGCCGCTTTTTGCCGAAAAGGCGCGTGAACTGATCACTGTCAACAAGGTCGCCGCCATGTTTGGCTGTTGGACCTCGGTGAGCCGCAAGTCAGTGCTGCCGGTGATCGAAGAACTGAACGGCCTGCTCTTCTATCCCGTTCAATACGAAGGCGAAGAAAGCTCGAAGAACGTCTTTTACACCGGTGCCGCGCCCAACCAGCAGGCCATCCCCGCTGTGGACTACTATCTCAACGAACTCGGCGTGAAGAAATTCGCCCTGCTTGGCACCGACTATGTCTATCCCCGCACCACAAACAAGATCCTCGATGCCTATCTCAAGTCGAAGGGCATTGCGGAATCCGATATCTTCGTGAACTACACGCCCTTCGGCCACTCGGACTGGTCCAAGATTGTCTCTGACGTCAAGGCGCTGGGCGCCGATGGCAAGAAGGTGGGCGTGGTCTCCACAATCAACGGCGACGCCAATGTGGGCTTCTACAAGGAACTCGCAGCACAAGGCATCAAGGCCGAGGATATTCCGGTTGTCGCCTTCTCGGTGGGCGAGGAAGAACTCTCCGGCCTCGACACCACAAACCTCGTTGGCCATCTCGCGGCCTGGAACTATTTCGAAAGCGCCGATACGCCCGAGAACAAGGCCTTCATCGCCGACTGGAAGAAGTTCATCAAGAACGACAAGCGTGTCACCAATGACCCGATGGAAGCCCACTACATCGGATTCAACATGTGGGTGAACGCCGTGACCGCTGCCAAGACAACGGATGTGGATCCGGTGATCGACGCCATGGTCGGCCAGAAGTTCCCGAACCTTACGGGCGGAACGGCCGAAATGCTGCCCAACCACCATCTCACCAAGCCCGTGCTGATCGGTGAAATCAAGGCCGACGGCCAGTTCGACATCATCAGCAAGACTGATCCGGTGCCGGGCGACGCATGGACCGACTTCCTGCCGGAATCCGCCGTGCTCGAGTCCGACTGGAAGACCTTGAAGTGCGGCATGTACAACAAGGAAACCAAGACCTGCGTGCAATTGAAGTCCAACTACTGACACGCCCACGCCAAAAGGGAGAGCCTTCGGGCTCTCCCCACTACCCTCCTCCTGCCCCCGTCCAGTTTCCGCCTCCACGGAGCGCCAATGCGGTCCATCCTTCTCGCTGCCGCCATGCTGCTGTCTTTGGCCTGTGCCGCCTGGGCCCAGGACGCCAGCACACAGGGCACCCTGCAAGGCGTGCTGGCCAAGAACCAGGCCGCCATCGCCAAGCCTTCCCGCGCCACCGCCGAGAAACTGATCCAGGACCTTCTTGCGAGCGGCGCAGATGGCGTGCAGCCCTTTCTTGAAAAATGGGGCAAGCGCGAAATCTGGGTGCGCAAAGCCGATGGTGCCTTCTTTCTCGTCGAGCGGGAGGGTGAGGCCTTCAAGCTGAAGGACATTGTCACCGGTGCGGATCAAGGGACGGCCCAGAAGAATGAAATCGATCAGGTCAAGCCCAATGCCGGCGTGCAGGCGCTGGTGACGGGCGCACTCGTGCAATTCCAGTTGAGTGACCCCGATCCTGCCAAGCGCGCCTCCGCACTCGCCGATCTGGAGCGCAAGGCCGAAGCGCCACGGCTTGCCCCCCTGCGGGCCTCGATTGAAGGCGAAGCGGACCCCGTGCTGAAGCAACGGAAAGAACGGCTGGCCCGGCTTCTCACCATTCGCTTCGGCGCGACGCCGGAGGAACGCGTGGCCGCCATCGAGAGCTTTGAAGGCGATATCGCCGTTGACGTGCGTTCCACGCTCAATCCGCTGCTGTCCACGGCGCGCAAGGCGGCGGCCGCCATGCCCATGGACGTGAACATCGCCCGCCAGTTGAAGGTGGGGCGCGACATCTCCACCAATGAGGCCTATGACCTTCTGGTGGCCGCCCAGCTTGCCCCGCCGCGCATGGCGCTTGCAGACCGCAACGCCACCCTCATCGCCAACATGAGCGATGGCGCTGTGGGTGGGCTCCGCCGCGACCAGCTCGACACGGAGGAGGCACGCGCCAAGGCCTATGCGGTGCTGGTGCAGCAAGGCATCGCCAAGCCATCGCCATCGCCCGATGAGCAGGCCAAGGCCGTCGAAGCCAATGTCTTTTACGAGCAATTTGCCGAGCCAGCCTTTCCTGTGACACAGGCCGCCACCGCGACTCTTGCCAGCATCTCGCGCAGCCTCGCCCTGAACCAGTTCCTCGACCTCGCGCTTGACGCCCTGTCGCTGGCCTCCATCTATTTTCTCGCTGCCATCGGACTTGCCATCACATTCGGCGTCATGGGCGTCATCAACATGGCCCATGGCGAGTTCATCATGATGGGGGCCTATACGGGCTATGTCGTGCAGCTGTGGATTCCCGACTATGCCGTCTCGATCATCGTCGCCCTGCCGCTCGCCTTCTGTATCACCTTCCTGGCGGGCGTGGCCATGGAGCGGCTGGTGATCCGCCATCTCATGCACCGGCCCCTGGAAACCCTGCTCGCAACTTTTGGCATTTCCATCGCGCTCCAGCAGATCGCCAAAAATGTCTTCGGCACCCAGGCCCGCCCGCTCACCGCGCCCGCCTGGCTCGACGGCTCGTGGGTGCTGAACGACATCGTCTCCATAAGCTACATCCGCATCGCCATCTTTTTTCTTGCCCTGCTCTTTCTCGCCATGCTGCTGCTCATCCTCAGGCACACGCGGTTGGGTCTTGAGGTCCGCGCCGTCACACAGAACCGCCGCATGGCGTCCTCAATGGGCATTAACCCCAACCGCATCAACATGCTCACCTTCGGGCTGGGCTCGGGCATCGCCGGCATCGCCGGTGTCGCCATCGGCCTCTTCGCGCAAGTCACCTCCGAGGTGGGGTCGAACTATATCGTGCAGAGCTTCATGGCCGTGGTGGTGGGAGGTGTGGGCAACATCTGGGGCACGCTTGCCGGGGCCAGCCTGATCGGCATCCTGCAGAAGCTGATCGAGTGGTTCAATCCTTCGAACACGCTCGCGGCGCAAACCTACATGATCATCTTCATCATCATCTTCATCCAGTTCCGTCCGCGCGGCATCATCGCGCTCAGGGGCCGGGCGGCGGGAGACTGACATGGCCGGTTATCCAAAATTCGTCCTGCTCCGCGAGCCTTCGGTCATGATCTTCATCCTGGGCCTGGCACTCTTCACTTTCCTCGTCACGGTCATGTCGGATGCCGCGGGCGCTGGCCTGATCTCCACGAGTTTCGTCAAGACGCTGGGAAAGACCCTTTGCCTCTGCCTCATCGCCATCGCGATGGATCTTGTCTGGGGTTATTGCGGCATTCTCTCGCTCGGGCATTTCGCCTTCTTCGGGATCGGTGGGTACATGATTGGCATGTGGCTCATGTATGCGCGTACCGAAGACATTGTCATCGCATCCATGGCCCAGCAGGCCCTTCCACCCACCGCTCAGGAAGTGCGCGATGCGATCGGCACACAAATCTTCGGCGTGGTGGGGGGTGCCGAAATTCCGCTGGTCTGGCACTTTGCAGGAAGCCTGACCATGCAGCTCATCCTCGTGCTGCTTGTGCCGGGTGTTCTGGCCCTTGTCTTTGGCTGGCTCGCCTTCCGCTCCCGCGTCACAGGCGTCTACCTGTCCATCCTCACCCAGGCCATGACTCTGGCCCTCTCGCTCTATCTTTTCCAGAATGACAGCGGCCTGCGCGGCAACAATGGTCTTTCGGGGTTGCAGAACCTGCCGGGCCTGGACGGCGTGCCGCAGTCCCTGATCTCGCTTTGGTTCCTCTGGGCCTCGGCGCTGGCGCTCGGGCTTGGCTACCTGTTCGCCGCGTGGATGGTGAACGGCAAATTCGGCAACATCATCCGCGCCATCCGCGATGACGAGCCGCGCGTGAGGTTTCTCGGTTATCCTGTCGAGACCTACAAGCTCTTCGTCTTCACTGTCACCGCTCTCATTGCCGCCATTGCGGGCGCGCTCTACTACCCGCAAGCGGGCATCATCAACCCGGCAGAAATCGCCCCCATCGCCTCCATCTATCTAGCCGTCTGGGTGGCGATCGGCGGCCGCGGCAGGCTTTATGGTGCCGTGATCGGGGCAGCCCTGGTTTCGCTGCTGTCAAGCTGGTTCACGGGCGGACAGGCCCCCGACATTCCCCTGGGCCTCGCCACGATCAAGTGGGTGGACTGGTGGCAGGTGCTGCTGGGCTTTGGCTTTGTCCTGGTCACGCTCTTTGCCCCCAATGGCCTTGGAGGACTGGTGGACCTGTTCGTCAGACGGAAGGCAACATCATGAGTGCCCTTCTGGAAGTTGCCGGAATTTCTGTCTCCTTTGATGGCTTCAAGGCCATCAACAACCTGTCCTTCTCCATTGCGGCGGGCGAGATGAGGGCAATCATCGGCCCCAATGGCGCTGGCAAGACCACGTTCATGGACATTGTTACTGGCAAGACCAAACCCAATAGTGGTGAAGTGATCTGGGGATCGCCGCCCGTCAGCTTGCTGTCGCTGTCGGAGAGCCAGATTGCCCAGGCCGGCATTGGCCGAAAATTCCAGCGGCCCACTGTCTTTGAGGCCCAGAGCGTTTCCGACAACCTGATGATGGCCATGAAGTCGAAGCGCACGCCCTTCGCCTCCCTGTGGTACCGGCGCGATCAGGCCGTCGAAGCCGCCATTGCGGAAATCGCCAACGAAATTGGCCTGTCAGACACTCTGGCCCGCCGCGCGGGCGAACTTTCCCATGGCCAGAAACAATGGCTGGAGATTGGCATGCTGCTGGCCCAGGAACCGCAGCTGCTTTTGGTGGATGAACCGGCAGCGGGCATGACACCCGGCGAACGCGAGCACACCACGGATCTTCTGAAGCGCGCCGCCAAGACCCGCGCCGTGATTGTGGTGGAGCACGACATGGAATTTGTCCGCCGCCTCGACTGCAAGGTGACAGTCCTGCACGAAGGCTCTGTGCTTGCCGAGGGCACACTTGACCACGTCACGGCCGACCAGCGGGTCATCGATGTTTATCTGGGGCGCTAGGTCATGCTGACCGTCAGGAACCTCACCTTGCACTATCGCCAGTCACAGATCCTGCATGACGTATCCTTGCAGGCTGAAGTGGGCCGCGTGACCTGTGTCATGGGCACCAATGGAGTGGGCAAGACCAGCCTGCTCAAGGCCATTGCCGGCGTGCACCACCGGTCGGCAGGCAACATCACCTTCGATGGCCAGGAGATTGGCCGGCCCGCGCCGGATGTGCTGGCGCGGGGCGGCCTCGGCTATGTGCCACAGGGCCGCGAGATTTTCCCGCTTCTCACGGTGCGGGAGAATCTGGAAACGGGCTTCGCCTGTCTGCCGCGGGCCGCACGCGCCGTGCCGGAGGAGATTTTTGAACTCTTCCCGGTTCTCCGCGACATGCAGCGGCGCCGCGGCGGCGATCTCTCGGGCGGGCAGCAACAGCAGCTGGCCATTGGCCGGGCCCTTGTGACCCGCCCGAAGCTTCTGCTGCTGGATGAACCGACAGAAGGCATTCAGCCCAACATCATTCAGCAGATCGGCCGGGTGCTGGAATATCTGCGGAGCCAGGGCAAAATGGCCATTGTGCTGGTGGAGCAGTATTTCGATTTTGCCTATGGCCAAGCTGACAGCTTTGTTGTGCTTGAGCGCGGCGCCGTCACACTCTCATGCGCGAAAGACGAAGTACCAAGAAGCGTTCTGCTTGAGCGCGTATCAGTTTGAGCGGCACCAACCGCGTTCGTCATATCTGCTGAAATCTTCCAGCGCTGACTGCCTGCTCGTTCGCGCCTCGCCAATGTGACGGAGTTGAGGGTTTTGTTGCAGAAATGGAATCTTTGTCCCGGAACCTGACGTGGATCAGCTCAAGCCGCCTTGGTGATCCGGTCATAGGACTGGCGAAAGGCCGCCGGACTTTGGTGAAAGCGTTGCTCAAAGGCTGCATAGAAACTGGAGAGCGAGCCGAAGCCGCAATCAAAGGCGATTGTCGCCACCGGAAGATCCGTCGCAATGAGCATGGACTGCGCGGTATCAAGCCGGTGCCGGGTGATGGACTGCTTGATCGTAAGGCCCATGGCACGCTTGAACAGCGACATGGCATAGTTGGGATGCAGGCCCGCGGCGCGCGCCACGTCTTCGGCGACGATGCTTTCGAGTGCATGTTCGCCAATGAACTGCGCCATTTTTTCCACCCGCCAGGCCCGGTCATGGTCATGGCCGAGGTGCGCCGCTGCGGAAAGCCGGGGAGAGGAGTCACGGAGGTCGACCCACCCCTCGCGGTCAAGCCGCCGGATTCGCGCTGTCAACTCGTCCTTGACGATCTGCTCCAATGGCGATTCATTCTGCAGCAGGTCTTCACGCCAGCGCATGAAGATGTCCTTGTCATAGGGCTTGATGTCGAGGGCTTCGATCACCGCTCCGCGAAAAATGGCAGCCCGCAGCTCACTCAACGTCGGCAGTGCGAGGAAGACCGCCATGGGAACGTAAAGCACGACAAAGCGCGTTCCCGGCTCACACTGCGTGACCTGATGCGGGATCATGCCCCAGAACAGCGCCAGCCGTCCTGCTGAGAGAGTGAGGACGCGGCCGTCAAACCAGTAGGTCATGCTCCCATCCAACACGAAATTGAACTCGACCTGGCTGTGCATGTGCGGCCCGGGCATCGCCTGCACCGTCAATGTGCTCCCGGCGCAAAACCGGTGATCGCCGAAGACCACCACAGGATAGCCACCGCTGAGCTCTGGATGCGCAGGCACGCTCTCATCTTTGTAGTTCGGCGCTCGGCTGACGATTTCACCCATTTGAGCTTAGGATTCCGGAACTGGCGGGGTTAATTCATGTAGAAACTTGTCGAAAAGCAATGGAAGGTCAAGGGCAATCATGCGGGCACTGCAACCTGCATGGCAACAAGACAGCCACCATCATGGTCGGCTTCGGGAGGAATACATGAATATTCTCAAGGGCCTGTTCGGGCTCGGCTTTGCCTTTGCGCTTTCTGCCTCAACCGCCTTGGCGGGTGAGCTTGTCATCAACTCCGATCAATCCGATCCGGCGCCCAAGAAGGCGATGGAAGAACTGATCGCCGGCTTCGAAAAGGCCAATCCGGACATCAAGGTGAAGTGGAACAACTTCGACCACGAAGGCTACAAGTCCGCCATCCGCAACTTCCTGTCGGCCGATGCGCCGGATGTTGCCGCCTGGTATGCGGGCAATCGCATGGCCCCCTTCGTCAAGGCCGGCCTGTTTGAAGATGTGACCGACGTCTGGGAGGCCAATGGCCTCAATGACCAGCTGAAGTCTGCCGCCGCCTCCATGACCATGGATGGCAAGAAGTGGGGCGTGCCCTACACCTATTATCAGTGGGGCATCTACTACAACAAGGATGTGTACAAGAAGGCTGGCGTCACCGAGCCGAAGAACTGGGCCGAATTCGTGGCCAATTGCGAAAAGTTCAAGGCCGCCGGTGTTGACTGCCTGACCACGGGCACCAAGGCCCTGTGGCCTGGGGCCGGCATCTTCGACTACATCAACATGCGCACCAACGGCTACGAGTTCCACATGGACTTGACCGCCGGCAAGGTGAAGTGGACCGATCCGAAGGTGAAGGCCGCCTTTGCCGAATGGGCAAAGGTTGTGCCCTACATGACGGCCAACGCAGCCGCCATTGACTGGCAGGACGCTGCCGCCCTCCTCTCCCAGGGCAAGGCTGCCAACTATGTCATGGGCAACTTCGCCGTGGCCACGTTCAAGGACGGCGGGATGACCAACGACAATCTCGGCTTCATGGTGTTCCCGGAAATCACCCCCGGTGTGCCGCGCGCCGAAGAAGCCCCGACGGACACGTTCCACATTCCGTCTGGCGCGAAGAACAAGGAAGATGCCAAGAGGTTCCTGGCCTACCTTGCGTCACCTGATGCACAGACCGCCATGAACAAGGTCCTCGGCCAGCTGCCTGTCAACAACAAGGCAACTGTCGGCGATGATCCCTTCATTCAGGCGGGCTTCAAGGAATTGTCCGAGGCCTATGCTCTGGCCCAGTTCTTTGACCGAGACGCGCCCGCCGACATGGCGAAAGCCGGCATGGAAGGCTTCCAGGAGTTCATGGCCAAGCCTGACCAAATCGACGCCATCCTTGAGCGCCTGCAGAAGGTTGCCGACAAGGTCTACAAGTAAACCAACACGACCGGGCCGGGTTCTCCCTCAGGGGCACCCGGCCCTCACATGATTTGGGTTGGGGTTCGGGCCATGGCGCAAGGTTCAGCGCCTGCTTTGCCGCAGGCTGGCTTCTGGAAAAGAAATCAACGGACTTTGGCCCCGTGGCTGTTTCTCGCGCCCGGCCTGCTGATGTTCCTGATCTATGTGATCATCCCGATCTTCCAATCGGTCTGGATCAGCTTCTACGAGTGGGATGGCCTTGGCCCCAAGACCTGGGTGGGCCTGCAAAACTACAATGACCTGCTCGATGATGATTCATTCTATACGTCGCTCTACAACAACGTCATCTGGCTGGTTCTCTATCTTCTGGCCGTTCCGGCGGGTCTTGCCGTCGCCTTGTTTCTGAACCAGACCGTCACCGGCATCCGGCTTTACAAATCGCTCTTCTTCTTTCCGTTCGTGATCAGCCAGGTCGTGGTCGGCCTGATCTTCGCCTGGTTTTATGCGCCCGATTTCGGGCTCATCTCGGCGCTCATCAAGAAACTGACGGGTCATGACTTTGCGATCTTGGCGGATGAACGCTTCGCTACCTACGGCATCATCGCGGCCGGGCTTTGGCCGCAAACGGCCTATTGCATGATCCTCTATCTGACGGGCCTCAACAACATCAATCCCGAACAGGTGGAAGCCGCCCGCATGGATCACGCCAAGGGCTGGTCCATGTTGTGGCACATCATCATTCCACAACTCCGCCCAGCCACATTCATCGCGGTGGTGGTCACCGTGATCGGTGCCCTGCGCTCCTTCGACCTCGTTTCCATCATGACCGTGGGCGGCCCCTATGGCTCAACCCGCGTTCTCTCCTACTTCATGTTCGAGCAGGCCCTTTCGGAATATGGTGTGGCCATGGGCTATGGCGCGGCGATTGCCGTGGTGCTGTTTGCCATCATGATGATCTTCATCACCTTCTTCATCGTGCGCATGTTGCGGCAGGAAAGGAACGCCTAATGTTCCCCACCCCCATTGCAAAGGCAAGCCCCGCGGCGCAGACCATGTACAAGGTCATGCTGCCAGTGGCGCTGTTCCTGTGGCTCCTGCCGCTGATCGGCATTGCAATCACTTCCGTGCGACCCGCAACCGACCTTGCCGCCGGCAACTATTTCGGCATGCCGTCTGGTTTCGCCTTCTGGGAAAACTACTCGGCCGTGTTCAGGAACAGCAATATCGGCTACTATATTCTCAACTCCTTCAAGATCACCGTGCCAACGGTGATCGGCGCAGTGGCCCTCTCCTGCCTCACCGGCTATGCGCTTGCGGTCTACAAGTTCAAGAGCAATCTGCTTGTCTTCTTCATGTTTGTGGCGGGCAATTTCGTGCCCTTCCAGATCCTCGCCATTCCGGTGCGCGACCTCACCGTGAAGGCCGGCCTCTACAACACAACGGCGGGGCTCGTGATGTTTCACATCGCCTTCCAGACAGGCTTCTGCACCCTGTTCATGCGCAACTTCATCAAGGCCCTGCCCTTCGCCCTGATTGAATCAGCCCGTGTCGAAGGTGTTTCCGAATGGAACATCTTCAGGCGCATTGTTTTGCCGCTTATGCGTCCGGCCATAGCGGCCCTCGCGGTGCTGATCTTCACTTTCATCTGGAACGACTATTTCTGGGCAACCGTCATGTCATCATCGGTTGATGTGCGCCCCGTCACGGCCGGCATGAATGAATTGAAGGGGCAATACAAGGTGGCCTGGGAATTGATCACGGCAGCCTCCATCATTGCCGCGCTGCCGCCCGTAGCGATGTTCTTCCTCATGCAGAAACACTTCATTGCCGGACTCACTCTCGGCGCCACGAAAGGATGAGCCATGGCAAGCGTGCAACTTCACAATGTCAAGAAGTCCTTTGGCAATGTGGCCATCATCAAGGGTGTCGATCTTGAAGTGAAGGATGGTGAATTCTGCGTCTTCGTCGGACCCTCGGGCTGTGGCAAGTCCACTCTGTTGCGCATGGTGGCAGGCCTTGAGGACATCACCTCCGGCTCGCTCAGCATCGGCGGCAAGGAAATGGCGAAAGTAGACCCCGCCGACCGCGGTGTTGCCATGGTCTTCCAGTCCTACGCCCTCTATCCGCACATGACAGTGCGCGACAACATCACCTTCGGTTTGCGCATGACGGGCCACAAGCCGGCGGAGATTGAGCCAAAGCTGAAGCGTGCCGCCGAAATGCTGCAACTGGAGAAGCTTCTGGACCGCAAGCCTTCTCAGCTGTCAGGCGGGCAGCGGCAGCGCGTGGCCATCGGCCGGGCCATTGTCCGCGAACCGGACGTCTTCCTCTTTGACGAGCCCCTCTCCAATCTCGATGCGGCGCTGCGTGTGCAAATGCGGACTGAGATCGGCAAGCTGCACAGCGATCTCAAGGCGACGATGATCTATGTCACCCATGATCAGGTGGAGGCCATGACAATGGCGGACAAGATCGTGGTGCTCAATGCGGGCGTGATCGAGCAGGTTGGCTCTCCGCTTGAGCTTTATCACCGGCCCCGCAACATGTTCGTGGCGGGCTTCATCGGATCACCGAAGATGAACTTCATCCCCGTCACGGCTTCGCCCGGCGCAGGCGGAAAGATCAAGGTCACATTGCCGGGCGGTTCCTCCCTTGTGCTGAATGGCGGCAAAGAGAACATCGATGCCGATGGCCAGATGACCCTCGGCATTCGGCCGGAGCACATTGAGCCAAGTGCCGGGCGCGAAGCGACCATCGCCTGCAAGGTCCGGCTGGCGGAGTACCTGGGGTCCGAGACCATGTTCTATGGCGAACTCGGTGATGGCAGCGAACTTGCCATCAAGGCCGATGGTCTCGCCAAGGCTGATCCAGGCTCAATGATGAGGGTCACGATCAACGCCGACGCTTGCCACCTCTTCAACAAAAATGGCATGGCTGTCGTGAACGGAGATCTGACCCGGTGAGCCTGGGCGTTTGCTATTATCCTGAACATTGGCCGGAGACGTGGTGGAAACAGGACGCGCAGCGCATGCGCGAACTGGGCATTGAGTATGTCCGCATCGGCGAGTTTGCCTGGTCGCGCTATGAGCCGGAGCGGGGCAAGTTTGACTGGGGCTGGCTCGACCGCGCCATGGATGTGCTGAGCGCGGCGGGCCTCAAGATTGTGCTGGGCACACCCACCTGCACACCTCCAAAGTGGGTTGTTGATGAAAATCCGGACATGCTGCCGGTTGACGAGCGTGGTGTCCCCCGGGGCTTTGGCTCACGCCGGCACTACACGTTTTCCTCACGGGCCTACTGGGACGAAAGCAAACGCATCGTTGAAGTGCTGGCAGAACGCTACGGCAATCATCCGGGCCTGGTGGGCTGGCAGACCGACAATGAATACGGCTGCCACGACAGCATTCTGTCGTGGAGCAAGACCGACCTGAAGGCCTTTCGCGACTGGCTGCGGCGCAACTATCAGTCGCCCGAGCAGCTGAACGAGGCCTGGGGCAATGCCTTCTGGTCCATGGATGTGTCGGAGTTCGATCAGGTGGAACTGCCCCACCTCGCGGTCACGGAAACAAACCCGGCGGCACGACTGGATTTCTGGCGCTTCCATTCGCAACAAGTGGCGGCTTTCGACCGCATGCAGTGCGACATCATCCGCGCCCGCTCTCCCGGCCGCTGGATCACGCACAACTTCATGGGATTCTTCAACGAGTTCGACCATTGGGCGGTGGGCGACAATCTCGACCTTGCCTCATGGGATTCCTACCCCATCGGATTTGTCGAGCGCTTTCCCTTCAGCGAGACCGAAAAGAACTGCTGGGCACTCACCTCCCATCCCGATGTCGCGGCCTTCCACCATGATCTCTACCGCGGCGTCGGCAAGGGGCGCTTCTGGGTCATGGAGCAGCAGCCGGGTCCGGTGAACTGGGCCCCATGGAACCCGGTGCCGAAGCGCGGCATGGTGCGGCTGTGGACATGGGAAGCCCTGGCCCACGGCGCCGATGTGGTGAGCTACTTCCGCTGGCGGCAGGCCACCGTCGCGCAGGAGCAAATGCATGCCGGCCTCAATCTGCCGGGGCTTCATGAACTGTCTCAGGGTGGACGTGAGGCTGGAAAGGTCGGCCAGGAACTCAAGTCCATCGGCACACTGCCTGCAACGCAAAAGGCCGATGTGGCCATCGTCTATGACTATGAATCGTCGTGGATCACCCGCATCCAGCCGCAGGGCGCCGACTTCCGTTACTTCGAACTGGTGTTCCGCTGGTACGAAGCCGCCCGCCGGCTGGGGCTTGATGTAGATTTCGTCCGCCCCGGCGGATCGCTCAAGGGTTACAAGCTGGTGCTCGTGCCCACACTGCTAAACGTGAGTGACACGGCGGAGCAGGCCCTTGCAGCGGCTGATGGCGTGGTTCTCTTCGGCCCTCGCACCGGCTCCAAGACCCGGCATCATGCCATCCCGCAGGGCCTGCCGCCAGGTCCACTGTCGAAACTTGTTGGCGGCCGCGTTCTTGAAGTCTCGTCACTTCGCCCGGGCCTTTCTGCGACGGTAAAGGGGCAGGTCAAGGGCAAGGCGGAGCGCTGGCGCGAGGTGATGGACACGACGGACGCGAAGGTGCTCGCCCGGTTTGAAGACGACAAGACTCCGGCAATGCTATGTTCCGGCAGGTTTCACTATCTCGCCTGCTGGCCGGATGCGGCGCTTCTCACGTCTGTCACAAAACATGTTGTGGCCAAGGCCAAGCTCAAGACCATGCCCGTGCCTGAGCACGTCAGGGTGCGCCGCCGCGGCAATCTCGTCTTTGCCGTCAACTACGGCGACAAGGGCTGGAAGATTCCGCGTGACGCAACCGTCGTCATGGGCCAGCGGACCGTCGGCCCACAGGACGTCACGATTTTCCGCCTGGGCAAGTGACAGCACCCGCATCGCCGCAAGTGCTGCCGTTGGTTAGCCGCGCCCGGCGATGACTTGCGCTGGCACACTGACATCCCGCGTCCAGCAAAAGATGCAGAGGAAGGGAACATCGCCTGTGCGCGTGGCATGGGGCGCCCATGGTGCATTCCACACCGGCGTGCCGGCAGGCAACTGCCGCCATGCTTCATCGGGAAGGAAACGCCAGTCATGGGGGCCTGTGAGCGGCGCATAGAGTTCAGGCGCTGCATGGTGATGGTCCGGATAGAGAACACCAGGCGCAATGATGAACAGCCCGAGGTCAAAATCATCCGCATGGCGAAAGGCATCCTCGCCGATCAATGACGCAAAGGCATGTCCATCGGCAAAGGCGGCACCGATCTCCTCGCGGCGGTAGGGACTATAAGTTGTCCACCGCAAGAGTGGCAGTGCAGACGCGATGGCATCCGCCAAGGCCCTGTCCTGAATTGCCGCAAGTGCCTGAGGAAGATAGGCGCAAGGCGGAACAGCGGCGGGCGTCACGGGCCGCGGCGCCCCGTGCCGCCATCGCGCCAGCCCGGCCTGCACATCGCCCTTGCCGCAGTAGTCGAGGCCAGCGAGGTAGCGTTCAATCTCCTGCAGGAGCTGGTCAACGGGATGCAAGGTCATCATGCATTTCGATCTTCATAACACAGCATCACCTTTCACCGGCATTGTGATGGCAACATCGAGAGCACAGCCCTGTGCCAGAGCAACCGGCAGCGCATCGGCCGTATCCTCTTTCGCAAAGGCGCGGTAGACCTCAAGGGCACCGGCATCCATCATGTTATGGCGGTAGAAAAACATGGCCGCGGCATAGCGGACAAGGCCGGAGCCCCGCTCGCCCACCGGGCTTCGCAGCAGCCGCAGCTGTGCGGTGAGATCTGGATCATCCATCATCGCAATGCCTCTACGAGTTGGCCGCAATGGCCATCTGGATGTCGCGCTCGCGCTTGCGCTCAACCCGCGTCATGATGATTGCCGACACAGTCACGCCCAGCGCCACAATCGCCACCAGAACAGATGCCAGCGCGTTGATATCCGGCGTCACACCCAACTTGACTTTGCTCCAGATCAGCATGGGCAACGTGTTGTAGCCTGGGCCGGAGGTGAAACTGGTAATCACAACATCATCGAGTGATATGGTAAAGGCCAGCAGCCAGCCCGACATGATGGCGGGCGAGATGATGGGCAGCGTCACATCCCTCAACACCTCCCAGGGTTTGGAGCCAAGGTCCATGGCCGCCTCTTCCAGCGACTTGTCCATGGAACTGAGGCGTGACTGCACCACTGTTGTGACGTAGGTCATGGAAAACGTGATGTGGGCAATGGTGATGGTGGTGAAGCCGCGTTGGCTGGGCCAGCCAAGCCACTCCGCCATCATGATGAAAAGCAGCAACGAAGAGATGCCGGTAATCACCTCCGGCATGATGAGCGGCGCCGTCACCAGCCCTGAAAAAGCCGTGCGGCCCCTGAATCTGCGGAAGCGCGCCAGTGCGATGCCGGCAAAAGTGCCAAGGATGGTAGCGAAAGTGGCACCGAGAACGGCGATTTCCATTGAGAGCAAGGCCGCATCCAGCACCTGCTTGTTGCTGAACAGTTTGCCATACCACTGCGTTGAAAAACCGCCCCACACGGTCGCAAGCCGCGACCTGTTGAAGGAGAAAAAGATCATCGAGAAAATGGGCACGTAGAGAAAGGCCAGGCCAAAGCACAGAAGCGTAAGAAGGAATGTGGGGCGGCGCTGCATCTATTTGTCTCCGCCCGCTTGTGCCTTTGCTTCGAAATAATTGAACAGCATGAGCGGCAACACCAGCAGCACCAGCAGCGCCACAGCCACGGCAGAAGCCGTGGGCCAGTCGCGGTTGATGCCGAACTCCTGCTGGATGACGCGGCCCAGCATGGGGTCGCTCGCATTGCCCACAAGGCTTGGAATAATGAGTTCGCCGCAGGCCGGAATGAAGACAAGAAGCCCGCCCGCAATGATGCCGGGAATGGAGAGCGGCAACGTCACATCCTTGAACACCTGCCAGGGCTTCGACCCCAGGTCCATCGCGGCCTCGTTCAGCGTGGTGTCGAGCTTTTCCAGATTGGCATAGAGCGGCAGGATCATGAAGGGCAGGTAGGAATAGACCAACACCAAGACCACGGCGAAATTGGTGTTCATCATCTGTATGCCCGCCACCTCCCAACTGGCGGGAACGAACATGTTGTAGAGCGAGGTCATGAGCTTGTTGAACCAGCTGTTCTTGCCCATGAGGCCGATCCAAGCATAGACGCGCAGCAGGAACGACGTCCAGAAGGGCAGGATGATCAACATCAGCAGCAGCCGCTGCAGCGACTTGTTCACGCGCGTGATGGCCAGCGCCATGGGATAGCCGACAAGAAGGCAGAGCACCGTGGCCATGGCAGCATTGTAAAGCGAGATGCCCGCCGAGCGGATGTAGAGCGAGTTGGTGAACAGGCGCGCGTAATTGTCGAACCGCACATAGGGCCAGTCCGGCAGGAAGGCGAAAGGTGGTGATTGCGTTGCCGTCTTGGCGAAGCTCATCGCAATCACAATCATGAAGGGAATGACGAAGAAGGCGACGAGCCAGGCATAGGGTGCGGCAATGATGATGTCGCGCCAGCCGCGGCGGTTGAACCAGCCAACCCGTGCTGCCACCTCTGTCATGGCTCAGCCTTGAAGATCATAGCGACAGAAGGCGGAATGGAAAGATAGACTTCATCCTCCCACGTGGCCGTTGCCACTTCGCCGGACATGCGCTGGGCATTGACGGTATTGACGGACACGAGATGCCCCGTAGGCAACTTGATGCGATAAAGCGAGTCCTTGCCGAAATAGCCGAAGTCCTGAACCGTGCCTTTCAACAGGTTGGTCGCCACCGCAGGCTTCGTGCGGGAAATGGCAACCTTCTCGGGCCGGAAAGCCACAGACACCTTGTCGCCTTGAGCAAAACCCGGCGCAGCCTGAACCTGCAGGGGCTGTCCCAATGCGGGCGACAGCACCTCAACATGATCGCCCTTCGCGCCCGTGACCTCGCCTTCCACCATGTTGATGGAGCCGATGAAGCCCGCCACGAACTTGCTGGTGGGATTCTCGTAAACATCGGAGGGCGAACCGATCTGGCGGATGACGCCCTGATCCATGACGGCGATGCGCGAGGCCAGCGTCATGGCCTCTTCCTGGTCATGCGTCACCACCACAAAGGTGATGCCGGTCTTGTACTGGATATTGGCGATTTCGAACTGCGTATGCTCGCGCAGCTTCTTGTCGAGAGCGCCCAAGGGTTCGTCCAGCAGCAGCAATTTCGGTTGCTTGGCCAGCGACCGCGCAAGGGCTACGCGTTGCCGCTGCCCGCCTGACAACTGATGCGGCTTGCGGTCCGCCAGATGCGAGAGCTGCACAAGGCTCAGCATTTCCTTCACCCGGTCTTCACGCTGGGCCGGGGTCATGGCCTCATGCTTGAGGCCATAGCCCACATTCTTCGCCACGCTCATATGCGGGAAAAGGGCATAGGACTGGAACATCATGTTGACGGGCCGGTCGTAAGGCTGCACGCCCGCCATATCCTGCCCGTCGATGAAGATGCGGCCTGATGTTGGAGTTTCAAATCCGGCAAGCATGCGCAACAGCGTGGTCTTGCCACACCCCGAGCCGCCCAGAAGGGCGAAGAGCTCACCCTTGCTGATGTCGAGGGAAACATCTTTGACGGCAGCAAAGTCGCCAAATCTCTTCGTGACGGATTCAATGCGGATGAAGCCCGCCTTGCTCTCGCCCTGGTCTTGATCGGCCACGATCGCCCTCGCGCTTTGAAAGGAGAGAGCTAGTTTGACTTCATCGCCGTGAAGGTTTCAGTCAGGCGGCGGTCGGCTGCCTCGTCCAGCGGCTTTGGCGTGTAAAGCCGCGCGATGACATCGGCGTTGGGATAAACCGCCGGGTTGGCCAGAACTTCAGGATCCACGAAGGGCCGCGCTGCCAGGTTGGCATTGGCATAGTTGGTGAAGTTCGTGCACTTGGCGATGACTTCCGGCTCCATCAAGTAGTTGATGAACGTGTGGGCGTTGTCCTTGTTCTTGGCATCTTCCGGAATGCACATCATGTCGATCCAGGCAGGCGCACCCGTCTTCGGCACGAAATAGCCGAGATTGATGTCAACACCCGCTTCCTTGGCACGCGCCTTGGCGGTGGAAAAATCCCCCGACCAATTGTTGATGACGCAGACTTCCTTGTTGGGAATGGCATTGAGGAAGTTGGTGCTGTCGAACGTTCTCACATATTGCCGGACGGGCTTGAAGGCTGCCTTCACGGCCTCCAGGTCCTCCGGGCTATAGGTGTCACGCGGCTTTCCAAGATAATCGAGAATGAGCATGTTGACGTCCGTCGGCTCATCCAGAAGCGAAATGCCGCAATCCGCAAGCTTGGCGGCATTCTCGGGCTTCATGATGGTGTCCAGGGATTCAAGGTCGGCGTCCGGCAGCCGCTCCTTCACCATGTCAATATTGTAGGTGAAGCCGACGGAGCCCCACATATAGGGCAAGCCATATTGATTGCCGGGATCAAAACCCTCGGCCATTTTCAGAATGGCGGGGTCGAGGTTCT
This sequence comes from Hyphomicrobiales bacterium, assembly GCA_046349175.1. GTDB lineage: Bacteria > Pseudomonadota > Alphaproteobacteria > Rhizobiales > Aestuariivirgaceae > Aestuariivirga. The sequence continues at coordinate 118,925 of JAXMCS010000002.1, forward strand.
TCCAGTTTGGCAGCTTGCTCTTGTCGAGTTTGGCGTAGATGTTGGCAGCAACGAACCGTTGCAGGCTGATGCCCGCCATGTCCACCACATCATAACCCGTGCTGCCGGCCAGCATCTTGGCCTGCATCTCATCAGTGGAGCTGTAAGTATCGTAAGTGACGGAAATGCCCGTGGCCTTCTGGAAATCCTCAATCGTGGTTTCGCCGATGTAGTCCGCCCAGTTGTAAACATTGAGGATCGCATCATCGGCCTTGGCCCGGTGGACGAAGGGCATGGCGAGCAGCGCGGAACTGGCAGCCAGTTTGAGCGCTTTGCGTCGATTGATGGTCATAGGTTTGCTCCCCGATTATCTTTCTTTTCAGTTTTGCTTGTTTTTCATGCGCGCATTGAGGGCTGCCATGTCCCCGGCCAGGGGTGGCGTGTCCAAGGTCATCACCGGAAGGATGGAGCGCAGGTCGTCATGGTGCGCGCGCACAAAACGCTCGTGGTCGGACAGATGGAAGTTCTCGAAAGCCGATGACTTCATGGATTCATTGGACCAAATTGAAAGTTGAGTATCTTCGGCATAGGTGGCGCGGTCAATACGGTATGACAGATATCTTGCCAGCCGCTGCTGCCGGCTTTCTTTGGGGTAGCGGTAGGTGATGCCGCGCAGCAACGAGCGGTTCACGTCCAACGGAAATTCCTGATAGAACTGGATCGTCTCCGGCGTGGTAATGAACACGGCATTGGGAAACAGCCCATAATAGGCCCAAAGCTGGTGCCTGTCGGCGGGAAGGCCATCGACGGGTGTGGAATATTTCACGTAATTGCGCACACTCCACAGCCGCCCTGCCCCGGGCTTGTAAGTGCCCTTGGACACACGCAAGCCGGGGGCATAGTCAATGTCATGATAGGTGTAGCCATAGAGGTCCTGCAGGGCCGGGTGAGCCATGGCCACATGATAGCCCTCATTGTCCACATCGCGCACCGACTTCCAGTTCACCGGCAATTCCGCCAGCCAAACATTGCCCGCCGCCACCATGGTCTCAGGCTGATGCGCGGCCATTTCGGCTGCATAGGGTGCCAGTGTTTCAGCTACTGTGCCCTGCGGCCCAGGCTTGAAGCGGATGAAGATGAAGCCCATCCAGACTTCCATCTCGACACTGCGCAGACCGAAGGCGTGCTTGTCGAGGTCGGGGTAGCTGTCGGGCCGTGCCGCACCGCGCAGAGTACCATCAAGATTATAGACCCAGCCGTGGAAGGGGCAGACCATGGCGTTCTTGCATTGGCCGGATGTGCCCGTGACAATGCGCGAGCCGCGATGGCGGCAAAGATTGTGGAAGGCCCGCACCTGGCCATCCTGTCCGCAGATGACGAAGGCCCGTTCGTTGCCGATGTCGAAAGCCATGTAGTCACCGGACTTGGCCACATCATTGACGTGCCCCACCACCTGCCAGTGACGCAGGAACACCTCCTCCACCTCCAGCTCATGCAAGGCTTCGCTGTGATAGGTCCAGCCGGGCAAGCCGCGCCGGTCCCAGTCTTTGGTGGCACGGGTGGGCTTCACAGAATCAAGCATGATTTATCTCCTGGGGCAGATGTTGGCGGACCCACTGGTGGAACCGGTAAACATCAAATTCCTGCGGCATCAGGCGGCCCGCCTTGAAGGCCGACGACTTGAGCCCGCGCTGGTTCATGGCGCAGCCGGCGGCGTCCTGCTGCATCACAAGGGTCGCGAATGGGGTGACATTGTCGAGGTCAAAGCCCGGGGCCTTGAGCGTGGCCTCCGGGAACAGCCACTGCGCCCGCAGTTCCGTGGTCTCGGGGCCTGTGGGGGTGAGCGTGACAGCGCGCACATAATCGACGTGGCCAACGATATACATGGTGGGCCAGAGCGTCACGAAGGTCTGCCCGCGCGCCCGTTCCTCGTCGGTGAGCATTGGAAATTCCGGCCCGCAAGGCTTGCCATTGAGCGACCAGGTCTGTGCCCCGGTCTTGAGCCGTGTGCCTGCCTCCTGCTCCGGCGTCCAGCCCGGCAATTCATTGCTGGCCATCACGCCCTGCTTGTAGATGGGCACAGCCTCGCAAAGCTCCGGGTGCAGGCCCGGGCAATGCAGGCACTCATTGTAGTTTTCCCAGAAGGTTTTCCAATTGCAGGCCATCTGCTCGACATAGGTGTGACCTGTGATGAGGTCGGCCATGGGCCAGTTGTCGAGAGCGTGGGCACCAAGATCAGGGGCAAGGTTAAAATCGGGTGGCGTATCGGCAAGGCAGACGAAGATGAAGCCATTCCACAGTCTTACATGCACCTTGAGCAGGCCGTGCTCTTCCTTTTTGAAATCGTTGGTCGGCGTGGCATAGGGGATGCGCACGAGATTGCCACCGAGGTCGTAGGCCCATTCATGATAAGGGCAGGTGATGAGCCTGGCCTTGAGCTTCATCTCGCCCGCCACGCAAAGCTCGGAGCCGCGATGGCGGCAGGTGTTGTGGAAGCAGGTGATGTGGCCCTGCTGGTCCTTCACGAGGATGAGGTTTTCACCCGCCACGCTGATGCGCCTGACGGTGAGGGGTGGCAGGTCATTGAGGCGGCCCACGTGAATCCAGTTGCGGGCGAAAATGTGCTTCTGTTCCAGCGCATAATGGGCGGGATCATGGAACCAGCGCGCCGGAAGCGACTCCGGGCAATGGCTGAGGAGCGGTGACAAGGGATGCTGTTCCGGCATGGTGCCCTCCCCTTCCCTCAGAACAGGCCCGGCGGCGTGGCGCGGCGGCGCGGCGGATTGAAGAACTGGCGCGGCACCACATGGGCCTTCACCATCAGCTTGTGATATTCAAGCTCGCGCAAGGCATAGATCTCGACCCAGAGATTATGCGCCTTCTCCGCATGATAGGGCCTGCGCAGCATGGCGAGAGCGATGTTGCGCTTGGTCGTGGGTGACCACATGGCGGCAGTGATGTGTCCGACCTCGTGCTTCTTGTCGAAGTAGATCAGTGAGTGGTCAGCCTCGACATTGCCCTCGATATCGAGCCCCACAAAGGACCACTGCGTTGAGCCCGAGTCATGTTCGCGTTTCAGGGCGCTGCGGCCGTTGAAGGGGCCCTTGTCATAGTCAATCATCCACTCCAGCCCCATGTCATAGGGCGAGCGTGTGCGGTCTGGGCGGAGTGCTGTGGTGGCACAGACAAAATCCATGTTGGCGATCATGAAGCCCGCCTCGATGCGCGCCATGTTGAGCGCATTGCTGCCAAAAGCGCGGATGCCATAAAGCGCGCCCGCCTCCATCAGCAGGTCCCACAAGACAAGCGCCTGGTCCGGCGTGGACCAGAGTTCATAGCCCAGATCGGCGGTAAAGCCCGTGCGCGAGATCATGACCTTGCCCGCCTTGCCCAGCTTGAATTCCGCAAGCTGGAAGGGCTTCAGGGTCTTGGCGGCAGCAAAGCCAGCCCGTTCCAGCACGGCATAGGAACAGGGGCCTTGCAGCGACAGCGCCGCAATCTCTTCACTGATCTCTTTCACAGAGACATCAAAGCCAACAACACTGTCCAGCAGCCAGGGCAGGTGCCGCTCCTGGCAGCACAGCATGTAATGGCCCGGCGCGATGTGAAACAGCGTGCCATCGTCCAGCAGCTTTCCTGCATCATCACACCACGCGGTATAGTGCACATGGCCGGGCTTGAGCTTGGCCACATCGCGCAGCGTCAGGCGGTTAAGGTAGGCTTCCCGCATCGCCCCCGTGATCTGGTATTTCACCATGGGCGTGAGGTCATAGACACCCGCCTGATTGCGGATGGCGGTATATTCCATCGACCTCGTATCACTGAAGGCGAGCGCCGTGGTGTAACCCGCCCATGGCCCCCAGCTGTTCAGCTTGTTCAGCGCACTGGTGCGCGCATGGAAGGGCGAGGGGAGCAGCGGCTGGCGGAAATGTAGGTGCGCGTTCTTCATGCTGCTCCCCCCATCTTCAGGGCCTGGGTCGCCGCATTCCAGCCAGCAGTTCCCGTCACACCGCCGCCGGGGTGCATGGCCGCACTAGCGAGGTAAAGCCCTGCAAAGGGCGTTTGATATTGCGCCATGCCGATGGCGGGGCGCAGGAAGAACATCTGCTCCACCGAAAGCTCAGCTTGATGCCATTGCCCACCAGGCGAACCGAAGCGGAAGGCAATGTCGTCAGGGGTTTGAAGATCAGCCTCTGTCACCAGCTTGCCAATGCCGGGCGCATGGCGTTCCAGCTGGGCAAGAATGGCCTTGAGATAGGCGGGCTTGCCCTGGGCCCATCCGCCTTTCAGGTCATGCGGGGCAAACTGCACAAGTGCGGTCAGCGTGTGGTGCACTTGCGGCTCAAAGGCCGTGGGCACTACGCATTCCATCACCGGCTCAGGCGAGAAGGTTTTATACTTGACGGCATTGAACGCCTCTTCCACGGCGCGCACGGAAGGCGCGATGACGAGGCGCGTCTTGAGATCAGCTCCCCGGAAATCCGGCTGATCTTTCAGCGTCAGCCGCAGCAGTGACGTGGTGCCACGGCTGCGGATATTCATGGTCCGCCGTACATGACCTGTGTCGAGCTGCGGCGCGCCCACAAGCGACATGAGCGTGGTCTGCGGGTGCAGCGCTGAGAGCACCAGTTGCGCTTTGAGTTCCTCACCGGATTGCAAGGTGACGGAACGGGCGCGGTCCCCATCAATATTGATACGCTTAACCGCGGCATCGGTGCGGATGGTCACACCGCGCGCCTTGAGGGCGGCTTCCATCGCTTTGGCAATCGCACGCATGCCGCCACGCGGCAACGCCAGTGCGGCCTGATGGCCTGCGACGGAGTGTGCAATGCGGTTATAGAGCGAGAGCAGCGAATTGGGTGAGCGCGGCCCGGCAAAATGCCCAAGCAGCGTGTCGAAGGCGAGCAAACCCTTCAGCCGGTCGTCCGTCAGGTCATCATCCAGCACATCGGCGACATTGATCAGCATCAGACGCATGAACTCGCGCAACGCGTCCTTGCCCATGCTGCGGATCTTGAGGCCCTGGCTCAGCAGACTCCACAAGGGTGCGCCATGGTCACGCGACAGGCGCGGTGCTGTCATGGTCTTGAAGGGCGCGAGCAGGCTTGCGTTCTTGAGCAGCGTGGCGCGCAAGGCCTGCCACGATGCGCGGTCAGCTGAGGAGATATCGCCCAACAGCGTTTCACCAAAGTTGCCCTGTAAAACGAGATGATTGCCGGTGGCCGAGACAGCCGTGCTCGCAAGATTGGTGGAGAGCCAGCTCAGGCCATGGTCCGACAGTTTCAAAGCTGCTTCCAGCCGTTCGTCCAGCCCGTGGCAGAGATGGGACACCTCGCACATGCCACCAACATGGCTGGCGGCTTCGATCACTGTGACCCTGGCACCGCCCAGCGCCAGCTTGGCCGCTGCGGCAAGCCCGTTGATGCCGCCCCCGATCACGATTGCATCACAGGACGCCATAGGCTTCTCCCGTGACTGGTGGCTTGCGGAGAGAGCGGATGATCTCAGCCGCCGCATTGCGCCCCGGTGCGCCCATCACACCACCGCCGGGATGGGTGGAAGAGCCACACATCCACAGGCCGTCAATGGGTGAACGGTATTGCGCATAACCCGGCACAGGCCGGTTGAAGAGCAACTGGTCAAAGGTCAGTTCACCCTGGAAGATATTGCCTTCCGTCAGGCCCACTTCGGCTTCCAGTTCGCGCGGTGTGCGCACTTCGGCATGCAGCACCAGATTCTTGAAGCCGGGTGCATAGTCTTCGATCTGGTTGAGCACCGTCTGGCCGAAGGCATCCCGGTCGGCATCGCTCCAGTCGCGGCCCTCGATCTTCGGCGGCGCATATTGAACGAAGCAGCTCATGAAATGCTTGCCCGGCGGCGTCATTGTTGGGTCGATCAAAGTTGGGATCATCATGTCGAGGAAGGGATCGCGGGAAAAATGCCCGGACTTCCAGTCGTCATAGGCCCGCTCCATGCGCGCGATGGAATCCGTGAAATGCATGTCACCGCGGATGCAGGGCGAGTCCTTCGGCAGCGCCTTGAAGCTGGGCAGGCCATCGAGCGCGATGTTGACCTTGCCCGAAGAGCCGCGGATCTTGAACTTGCTGACGCGCTTCACGAAGTCCGGCGGCAGTTCCTTTTCGTCTACATGTTTCAGGAAGGTGCGCTTGACGTCCATGTTGGAGACAACGAGCGACCCTGTGATCTCGTCACCATTGGCCAGCACCACGCCTGTGGTGCGGCCATTGCGCACCAGAATCTTTTCAACCCCGGAGCCCATGCGCACCTCGCCACCGAAGGACTTGAAGGACTCCGTCAGGGCTTTCGAGATGGATCCCATGCCGCCCCGGGCAAATCCCCAGGCGCCGATATTGCCATCCACATCGCCCATGTAGTGGTGAAGCAGCACATAGGCCGAGCCTGGCGACATGGGCCCAAGCGCCGTGCCGATGATGGCGGAGACAGCGAGATAGGCCTTGATCACAGGGTTCTCGAAGTACTCGTCGAGAAAATCCGAGATGCTCATGGTCCAGAAGCGGATCATGTCATAGATCTCGTGTTCCGGCAGGCCGAACAGCTGCTTGCCGAGGAAGGCCAGTTCCTGCAGATCACGCGGCTTGAAGCTGGTCGGGTCGGGTGGCGTCCGCAGCAGCAGCGGACGGATGAAACGGCAGTGCTTCAACACATCGCGGGAGTAGCGGTCATAGCTTTCGGCATCACGCTTGGAGAAGCGCGCAAACTCCCGCCGGTTCGCCTCATGGTCGCGGTACATGGCGAGGTAGTCGCCATCCTGAGTGAATACACAGCCGCCCTCATAAGGCAGGATCTGCAATCCATGCCTGGGCAGTTCCAGCTCGCGCATGATCTCGGGCCGCAACAGCGAGGCCACATAGGAACAGTTGGAATAGGTGAAGCCGGGATAGAGCGAGCGCGAGACAGCGGCCCCGCCAACCCAGTCATTCTTTTCCACCACCAGTGTTTTCAGGCCGGCCTTGGCCAGGTAGCAGGCCGCCACCAGCCCATTATGGCCGCCGCCAACGACGATGGCGTCATGGCGGCTCATGCGCGCTTCTTTTCGGCTTCAAGCTGCTCCAGCGTCAGATCAACAGAGGTTTCGATGGCGCGCAGCGTGTCCTCGAGGCAGGACTGATCATGGGCTTCGCAAATGAACAGCGGCTCGCGCGAATCCGGCTCGCAGATGATGCCATGGTCCTGCATGTGGCGGGCCATCTTGTCATAGAAGCTGTAGTCGGATTTTTTCCAGGCGCGATAGTCGCTCGGCGGCTTGGGCGCGAAGAACAGCCCGAACATGGAGGAGTGGCCGGAAAAGGAATGCACAATGCCGCGCCGGTCCAGAATGGACTTGATGCCGGCCTTCAGCTTCTCGCCATAAGCCGCAATGGTATCGAGGGCAGGCGTTTCATCGAGAATTTGCAGGCAGCGTTCAGCGGCGGCGAGCGATACAGAATGGGCGGTATAGGTGCCGCCATGGGCCGCACCCCCATAGCGGAAGGTGCGCATCACCTCTTCGCGGCCACCGATGGCTGCGATGGGGTAGCCATTGGCCATGGCCTTGGCGAAAGTGGAAATGTCAGGCTTCACGCCATGCAGCGATTGCACGCCGCCCTTGGCCACGCGGAAGCCGGTCTTCACTTCATCAATGATGAGGAGAACGCCATACTTGTCGCACAGCCTGCGGGCCAGCTGCACAAATTCCGTTTCTGCAGAGATGGCGCAGCAATTGCCCATCATCGGTTCAATCAACATGGCGGCAATGGTGTCGCCATGCTTCTTGAAAATGTCTTCAAGCCGGTTGGCATTGTTCATGGGCGTCAGGTGCACCATGTTCTTGATGCCCTGGGGAATGCCGCGCGAATAGGGCACGACCTTGGGTTCAAGCCCGCTTGATGGGTCCCACTCATCCATGTTGGCCATCCACATGGCGGCATCGAACAGGCCGTGATAGCCGCCTTCGATGAGGATGTAGCTTTCACGCCCCGTATAGGCGCGGGCGAGGCGCAACGCAGCCATGACGGCTTCGGTGCCACTGTTGGAATAACGCACCAGGTCGACCGACGGCACCATCTTGGCCATGCGTTCTGCCACGATGAGTTCGCGCTCGGTGGACAGAGCAAACACGCCACCGACTTCCATGCCCTTGCGCGCGGCTTCATCAACGCGGTCATCGGCATATCCGAGGATGGCGGGGCCATAACCGAGGCGGTAATCGACATAGCAATTGTCATCGATGTCCCAAGTCCGCCCGCCCTTGCCATGCTTGACATAAATCGTGCGGTCATCGCCCCAGTAACGGAACGTCGAGGCCACACCGAGCGGCAGGCGCTTCAGGGCCTTCTTGAAGTGGGCGTTGGATTTCGTCAGGTCCCGTGCATTGCGCAAGGTCATGTCAGGCTTCCTCTTGTGCCGCTACCTTCGTTTTCATGGTCCCCGCGAATGAGGCCGGGCAGCTTTCACAAAGACTCTCGCACAATTTTGACTGAACTGTCAATCAAACGAATAAAACGCTTTGATTTCAATTGATATGTGTTAGATTGATGATGCCCATGACCGATGGTGTGAGCCATGCCAGCCCTGCCCAAGACAGCAAATGTGGTTCCCCTCCCGCGCAAGATCAGCCGGGACCAGCGCCGCCAGCAGCTGATTGACGCGACCATGCGCGTGCTCGCCCGCAAGGGCTATTCACAGACGACCCTGTCAGATGTGGCAGTGGAGGCGGGCGTCTCCCATGGCCTGGTGAACTTTCATTTTGAGTCAAAGGAAAAGCTGCTCACCGCCACGCTGCTCTTCCTCTCCGAGGAATACCGCGCCAACTGGATGGCTGCCCTCGCCGCCGCAGGTGAAAAGCCGGCCCACAAGCTGGCAGCGATCCTCGCCGCCGATTTCAACGATGCCATCAGCAAGCCGGAACGTCTGGCCTGCTGGTGCTCCTTCTGGGGCGAGGTGCAAAGCCGCCCGCTCTATCAGCAGGAGTGCTCCGCCAATGATGACCGCTACATCGCGCAACTCGAAAGCATCTGCGCCGCCATTGTCGCGGAAGGAAACTACAATGTTGATCCCGTGCGCGTGGCGCGCGTGCTGCGCCACAGCAGTGAAGGCCAGTGGAATGACATGTTGTCAATGACAGTCCCCTATACGCGCGATGAGGCCCTCAAGACCCTCTTCACATGCGCCGCCGGGTTCTTCCCCAAGCACTTCACCATCGCAGGCCCCATCGGGGGATAATGACTGTCACGGCGTCAACGCGCGTTCCGCATGTCAGCGGTCTGTTGACCTCGCCGCGCTAGACCCTTCCATCCCGGAGGGACACAAAATAGTCATCCGCCCCCACCTGCCCGCCCTTGAGCGCGATCTCGATGCCATTCAGCCCGGGGGAACTGGCGTGCGCGGTGCACAACGGTGAGCCCGGCGTTGCCAGCAACGGCATGCGCGTGGTGAGGGCATGAATCTCCAGCGCGCCCAGGGCATGACTGGAGGAATCGCCTCCGGCAATGATGACACGCCGCAGCTTCGCCCGCTGCACAACAATCCCGCAATATGGCACCCAGGCCCTTGCCAATCTCCGCCCGGCCACCGAGAGGAATAGCATTCAGCTGCTGGCCTTCATCGCTGCCGGGACCAAGGGCCGTGTGAATGAGCGGACTGCGGCCTTCAGAGAGACGGTGCAGCGCTGCAGAAATGGCCTGCTGCCGGGCCTGCCCATCACGCTGGGCCAGAGCGATGGCACTCACGGGGATCGCATCGAAGCCTTTCGCTGTGGCATGCCTGATCTCTTGCCCGCTCCCGTGGTGGGAGAGACGCTGCCCGATACAACCATGGTCTGGGCAACGGCGGCAGCGGCAGGAAGACAGCCGTGCCGGTGATCTTCCGCTGATCAAGCAGCGCTTTCATCAGCGCATATTCCGGGCCGGATGACCCCGCCACGAAGTCGCCGGACCACCCCAGAAGCTGCCGGCCAGCGGCCAGCTGGGTTGCGGCGTCATGCACGTCGATGAGCGCGATGCCCTGCTGCGGCCACGCGTCGGTGGCCAGCGTCACGCTGCGCGTGGTCTGTCGGGCCAGATGCAGGCGCAAGTCCGGCTTCATGCATGGGTGTCACAGGATGGCGGCTCATTACAGGGTGGCGGTCGATGCGGTAAGGTCTCACCCTGATAGCCCGCGAAGATGGCCTGCGAATGTGTAGCGCTTCAACTGTGGTGCGCCCACAACAAGCGGCACCATGGTCTGGTGGAACAGCACCGCGCCAATGTCGATGGCCCGGCCAATGCGCACATGGGGGGCGGAGTCGAAAGTGAACAAACCTTGTAGTGACAGAAGCGCGCCTGCAGCGACTTCAACCATGCGAAGACTTCGGGCAAATGCTCATCCATCCACGCGGGCGTCTGGCTGCGGCTGGTGCCGGCAAGCCGATGGCCTGATGTCTTGCGAAGGGCGCAAATTCCGCCGCCGCAGTGGGAAGGCGCGTGAACAGCACCGTTTCCACGCCATGGCTCGCCAGGGCCTCCATCACATCGGTGGAGCCCGTGAAGTCGTCACCGTAATAGGAAAGAAGCCGTCTCATGCGCCCTTGCCATCGGCAAATGTGGCGATGGATTGGGCGAGTTCCTGTGCTCGCGCGCGTAAGCCGCAAGCGGAATGCCGGCCACCGCCGCTTCCCAGGCCTGCTTCACGGCTTTCACACCGGCCCCAGCCCCACCGGGATGAGAGACAATGCCGCCACCGCACAGGTACATGAGATCAAGCGTGCGGCCGTTGCGCGTATAAGTATCATGGGCCTGCCCACCCCACTGGCCTGAACCGGCAACAGGCAGACACGCAGCCGTGCCCAGGAGCGGCGTGGTGACGGCTTTGAAGCTCTCCACAAAGCTCTCGTCTGGCTCCCAGTATTTCACGCGTATGCCATTGATCTGAAACTGGTCCACACCCAAGAGCCGCCAGAATTGCTGCCACACCCTGAAGTCCATGCCCAGCCCCGGATGCCGCGTCAGCACGTCCCAGCCATTGCGGTGGGCATGCAGCACAAGGCCGGACCGCTTGCGCAGAAAGGCCATGGCCCCGAAGCCAATGGAATTGATGTTGATCACGGCGCAATTGCCGCCGGCCTTGAGCACAATATCGTGGTTGCGCATCATCTCGTCCGGGTCGGTGGCGGAAATGCCCCAAGCATACATCACCTTGCGGCCCGTTTTCTGTTCCCGCTCCAGGATCATCGGCATGATGGCCTTCACCCGCGCCTCCAGAGGCGAATGAGCAGGTGACATCAGCTTCTCGTCGTCCTTCACCACTGGAAAATCATCGTCAATCGTCGTCCGTCTTTGACCAGTGCCGCGTTTCATGCAGGCGCAGACCCAAAGCCGGCTGATGATGGTGCCGATGATCGGGCGGCCCTCAACGCCCGTGAGGCGGCGCGAACCCGCCACACCAAATTGCGGACCAGGCCAGGCCTTGCCGAAGGCCTCCGGCAGTTTCATGTCAATGACACGGATGCCGGTGAAGCCCTTGATGGAATAGACGCCGCCGATGGCGATGGTCATCAGGGCAGCAAGATCAGTGCCGATGACGCGAATGGAAAGGCAATACTCGCGCCTCGGCCCAGTTGCTGAAGGAGCCCGCTGTCGGCTGTGGGATAGGACGGCACGGCAACAGGCGGCAGCGGCAACGCCAGGCACCACGCGCGCGGTTCTTCAGTTCTTCGGTCTCGCCCGGCAGCGGCACAAAGGTGCCCGTGGATTGGTCGGAGGCAATCTTCGCTGCCAGCCTTTCTGGATTGCCTGCAGTCTCGATCAAATAAGTGAGACTGATAAAGGACGATGTGTCAGTCATGTCGCAATCCCGCCAGAACAAGGGTGGCCGCCTGCCGGGCCTGAATCTTCGTTGAGCTTGCCAGGCATGGCGCCACCTGCAACCAATCTGAACGCCGCCGTGCCTTCTATGTGATTCCCAACGCTCATCGGCGTTAACGCAAGAGATCAGCCATTTGCACGGTCCCGCCCTTGTCTGCGGACTGGTAAACAGCCTCCACCAAGGCAAAGGTGTTGATATTGTCGCGGCCAGAGGTTTGCGGCTCCTTGCCGTTGGCGAGGCAATGCACCCAGTGCTGCTGGATCTGGGCGACACTCTCCTGAATATTGTGCCAGGGCTTGCTGGCCCAGGAGAGGAGGGGTGGTGACAGATCAGCCTTGCGCGTCTTGCCGCCGGCGGTCACCGTCAGTTGATAGTTGGGGCCGAGACGCAGTGTGCCGCTGCTGCCGTCAATCTCAAGCAGGGTCTGGGGGAAGAGTTCCTGCTCCAGCGCGGTGGCATAGGAACAGTCAACGACTGAAGCTACTCCATCACCATGGTCAAGCAGCATGGTCGCCACATCCTCGCCCTTGATGCGCGGGTTGACCCGCTTGATGTGGGCTGTGACCGCGCGGGCATCACCCATCAGGAAGCGGGCAATGTCGAGCGCGTGAATGCCAAGGTCTTCAACGATGAAGCGTTTTCCTTCCGCCAGATAGGGCTGGCCCGAAAACACGTCATAGGCCGACCGGAACGAGACCCGGCCCCAGAAGACCGCGCCGATTTCGCCAGTTTCCAGGATCGCCTTCGCCTTCTGGATCGGGGATTGCCAACGGAAATTCTCGTGCACCATCAGGCGCACCTGCGCTTTGTCACAGGCGGCGACGATGGCTTTGGCATCCGCAAGGGTCGGCGCAAAGGGCTTCTGGCAAATGACGTGAAGCCCATGCGACGCCACCATCTCACACAGCGCCCTGTGCGACAGTGCTGTTGTTGCGATATCAACAAAGTCCAGTTGCTCATTGGCCAGCATCGCCTCCGCGTCGCTGTAGCGTGCGGAAATGCCGAACTGGTCGCCAGCGATTTTCAGGCGCTCTTCCGAGCGGTCGCAGATTGCGACGATCTCCGCGCCTTCTGCATCCCGCCAGCCATGCAGATGATTGATGGCAAAAAAGCCACAGCCAATCAGCGCGCCGCGCAGCGGTGTCCTGGCCATGCCTGTCACGTGATCCGCTTGATGGAGGCGGCGATTTCATCCGGCTCGAAGACCCTCTTCCAGTCATCGCGCATCAGAACAGGCTTGCCGAACTGAATGGCCTTGTTGCAGGCATCAGAGAACACACCAGGCTGCTCCTTGAAGATCACCGCCGCCAGAATGTTGAGATGGCCGAGCAGGAAGTCACGTGCCGCCTGTTCCGGCACGCCACGCCGAACCACTTCATCCATGGCCTCGCGCATCACATCAAGCAGCGAGGCCGCCACGGTTTCCGCAAGGCCGGGCTCCAGCAAGGCCAGCTGTTCCACCGTCAAACGATGCGAGCGCATGACTGGCGACCAGATGGTTTTCGCCACCTCTTCGCCCTTGGCATAGTCTTCTTCCGGACCCTGCATCAGACAGCAGACAACTGCCTGCTTCGCCGCAACGCCGCCAAAGCGGTCAAGCTTGGCCTTCATGTCCGTCTCGTCATTGAAGATGGGGGGATGACAGGGATGCGTCACGAAATATGTGATGTCCTTGCGCTCCGGCAAATGGCCCGCATAGGGAGCCGCGGCGTCGAGAACCACGACCACCGTGCCGGGCTTCAGCTTGTCCACGATGCCATGCGCCACCTTGCCGATGGCTGTGTCTGGCACGGCCAGCACCACAATGTCGGCCCCATCGAGGGCATGGTCTGCGGGGGCGGCCTGCCAGCCCAGTTCATCGCGCAGGCGGGCTTTTCGAGCCTCGCTCACTTCCACGGGCGATACGGTATAGCGGGAGGACTTGAGTTTGGCACCGAGCCGCATGCCCATTTTGCCACCTGCGCCAAACAGAGCGATTTTTGTCATGCTGCCTCCATGCGGTTCCATTTCATGTCTGGTATGACGAGTCAATCGCGGTGCACAATGCTATGAGATGACGGCGAAGGGGAAACAGAGTCCTGTGAAGTCCATCAAGGCACTCAAGAAGAAATTCGGAACCGCGGAGGCACCCGCAAAACCCCGGCGCTTTGTGAGCGGCGCTCTCCGCCTGGACATGCAGAACGGCAATCTGGGGGCCGTGAGCTATCACGGTGTTGAAGTGTTGCGCGGCATCTCCTGGCTGGTGCGCGATGAAAACTGGGGCACCTGTCCGTCCCGCGTGGGAAAGATCACAGGGAAAAAAGAAAAGGGCGAAGTGCATCTGTCCTATGCGGCCAAGGCCCGTCACGGCGGCAGCACACTCACTTGGAAAGCCCGCATCAGGCTTTCGCCCCAGGAGCTGACATTCACTGTGACCGCGAGGCCCGACACGGACTTCCGCACCAACCGCACGGGCTTTGTCGTCTTGCATCCCATCACAGGTGTTGCAGGCAAGCCTCTGACGGTGAAGCATGTGGATGGCACTATCACCCGCTCCCGTTTCCCAAAACTGATCAGCCCGGGCCAGCCGTTCTTCAACATCGCCGCCCTCAGCCACGCGCCCGCCCCCGGCCTGAAGGCTACCGTCTCCATGGAGGGCCACAAGTTCGAAATGGAGGATCAGCGCAATTGGGGTGATGCGTCTTTCAAAACCTATGTCTGTTCCCTGCTCGATCCCTGGCCCTATGTTCTGAAGGCCGGAGAAAATTTCACGCAAACCATCCGCTTGCAAATCACGGGCGCACCCCGCAAGACCAAGCCACGCCCGCAAAAGGCAAAGCCGCGCCTGCGGGGCCTGCCCGCGCTCGGCTTGTCCATCGCGCCTGCGGATGCGGCGGCCACCCTCTCGCACATGAGCCTGCTGCGGAACCTGTGCCCGGATTTTCTCACCTGCTTCATGGACCAGCATACCTCCGGCGCCACATTGCAATGCTATGCAGACCTCGCCCGGCAATCAGGCCTGCCCATCACGCTTGAACTTGTGGTTCCGGGCCAGCGCAGCGCCGAAGATGAGGTGAGGGAGGCCACCCGCGCCATCGCGGATGTTCATCTTCATCCGCAGGCGGTCGTCATCACCCAGGCGCAGGATCTCAAATCCTTCCAGCCCACGGATATCCGGCCACCGGGCCCAAGCTTCGAGGAACTGGCAGCGGCGGCGCGGCGGCATTTTCCATCCGCCCGCATCGGTGGTGGCATGATCTCCTATTTCGCCGAACTGAACCGCAAGCGTCCGCCACAAGGTGTTTTTGATTTCATCACCCACAGCATCTGCCCCATTGTGCATGATGCCAGCGACAGCGCCGTGATGCAGACGCTGGAAACCCTGCCCCACATTTTTGCCTCGGCAAAGGCGATCATCGGCAAGGCGCCCTATCATCTGGGGCCCACGACCATTGCCGCCCGCATGAATCCCTATGGCGCCGATGTGACGCCGAACCCCAATAACCGCCGCATCTGCCTTGCCCCCAATGATCCCCGCCAGTTCGGCAGCTTTGCCGTGGCTTGGAACAAGGGCTTGCTGGACGCCGCCGCCCGCGCCGGTCTCAAGCGCGTGACATTGGGCGGGCTCTGTGGCCCCCGCGGCCTGCTCGACAGCAAGGGCAAGCCCACACCGCTCTTTGTCTTCCTGCGGTCATGGCAGGCGCGATCAAAGAGCTCCTGATGACAGCCCGCCCCATTCCCGCTACGCACAGGGCATGTTGACAGAAGCAGACATACTCTCCTGGCTGGAAGCCCTGCCGGATGGTGCCATCATCGTGGATGAGCAGGCGACGGTTTCTGCCGCCAATCATCTCGCCATTGATATTCTGCAAACAGATCCAACGGGCCTTGCCGCAACTGCCGTGATCCGCGCCCCGGCCTTCGCCGAAGCCCTGCGGCAGGCGCGCGACACGGGGCAGCCCGCAACGGCCGGCCTGGAGTTTCACGGGCGGCTGCAGCGGCAGGTCAATGCCTGGCTCTCGCCCCTGGGGAATGCGGGACGTGTTCTTGTTGTCCTGCGCGATCTCACGCGGGAACAGGCGGTGGAGAAGATGCGCTCGGATTTCGTGGCCAACGCCTCCCATGAAATGCGCACGCCTCTCGCCACCATCATCGGCGCCATCGAGACCTTGCAAGGCGCCGCGCGGGATGATGCCAAGGCGCGCGACATGTTTCTGGGTTCCATGCTCTCCCAGGCGCACCGCATGAAGCGCCTCATCGACGACCTGCTCACGCTGAGCCGTATTGAACTCAATGAGCATGTAAGGCCAAACAGCAAGGTCTCCCTCACCTCAGTGGCCCGCCAGGCCAAGAACAACTTTCAGAATCTTGCGGATGAACTTGGCGTGGCGCTTGATCTCACGGCAGAGGAGGACATCACTGTCCTGGTGATGCAGATGAACTGCTGCAGGTGACGCTCAATCTCGTGGAGAATGCCCTGAAATACACGGCGGCGCAGGCGGGCGTGGAAATCGCCTGCAAGCCGGAGGGGAGTGTGGCCCTCCTGTCGGTCAAGGATTTCGGCGGGCATTGCAGAGAACA
Organism: Hyphomicrobiales bacterium; assembly: GCA_046349175.1. Taxonomy (GTDB): domain Bacteria; phylum Pseudomonadota; class Alphaproteobacteria; order Rhizobiales; family Aestuariivirgaceae; genus Aestuariivirga. The sequence continues at coordinate 135,326 of JAXMCS010000002.1, forward strand.
CATTCCCCGCCTCACCGAGCGTTTCTGGTCAGCACCCGGGAAAGCCGAGCCCGCGGCGGCACGGGAAAACGGGCCTCGCCATCGTCAAACACATTGTGCGCCACCGCGGGCAACTCGCCATTCACTCGGCCAGGGAAGCACTTTCAGTGTCTCAATTCCGCAATACAGATCATAGGCTTAGATCGTCACAAAAACGATATGTAATTGTCTCATATATCTCACACGCCGCAACTATCTCCGCCCCTGTCAAACAAGACTGGAGACATGAGACCATGAAACGCTTCCTTCTCGCTGCTTCCCTTGCAGCCCTTGCCGCGACCCCCGCTCTGGCTGGCCGCGATGAAATTCGCATCGTCGGCTCGTCCACCGTTTATCCCTTCACCACCGCCGTTGCCGAAAGCTTTGCCAAGGCCACCGGCATGAAGACCCCGGTTGTTGAATCGACCGGCACTGGCGGCGGCGTGAAGCTGTTCTGCGCCGGTGTTGGCGAAGACTCGCCCGATTTCGTGAACGCCTCGCGCCCCATGAAGAAGGCCGAGTTTGAAACCTGCCAGAAGAACGGCGTCACCGACGTCGTCGAAATCAAGGTCGGCTTCGACGGCCTCACCATTGCCAATGCCGCCGCTGGCCCCGATGCCAAGTTCACCAAGCAGCAGATCTTCCTGGCGCTGGCCAAGCAGGTGCCGGACAAGGACGGCAAGCTGATCGACAACCCCAACAAAATGTGGAGCGACATTGACGCTTCGCTGCCCGCCGAAAAGATCGAAGTGCTGGGCCCGCCGCCCACCTCCGGCACGCGCGACTCCTTCGCCGAACTGGTGATGGAAAAGGGTGCTGAAAAGTTCGAGTCGCTCGCCGCCCTGAAGGCTGCCGATGCCAAGGCCTTTGAGGCCGTGTGGAAGACGATCCGCACCGACGGTGCCTACGTGGAAGCCGGCGAGAATGACAATCTGATCGTGCAGAAGCTGGAAGCCAACCCGCAGGCCTTCGGCATCTTCGGCTACTCCTTCCTCGAGCAGAACGAAGGCAAGATCAAGGCTGCGGAAGTTGAAGGTGCCAAGCCCACATTCGAAACCATTGCCTCGGGCGACTACAAGGTCTCGCGTCCGCTCTTCATCTACGTGAAGAAGCAGCACGTGGGCCAGATTCCCGGCATGACCGAATTCCTGGCGGAATACGCCTCTGAAAAGGCCCTGGGTGAAGATGGCTATCTGGCCGACAAAGGCCTGATCCCGCTGCCCAAGGACCAGGCCGCCAAGACGGCCGAGGCCGCCAAGAACCTGCCGACACTGACGGCTGACGGTCTGAAGTAATTCAGTCGTCGTTCGTGTTCAGGGGCAGTCTCTGCGGATGTACCAGAGGCTGCCCCCGACACTCCCGGCCGAAGAGGCCAAAATGGAACAAGCAATGACCGACACAACAGCCCAAAGTCCGGCCCCGGCGTCTTTCAGGCGCAAGAAGAACATCAGCCGCCGCTTTGAGCCGCTTGTGCTGGTGCTGCTGGCAGCCGCCTCTGCCGCCGCCGTTCTCACCACCATCGGGATTGTCCTGTCGGTTGTTTACGAAAGCCTGCGCTTCTTTTCCGAAGTACCCCTTCTCTCATTTCTGTTCGGCACCGAATGGGCGCCCACCGCCGAACCCGGCCGCTTCGGCATTCTGCCGCTCCTCGCCGGCACGTTGCTGATCACACTTATCGCCGTGGTCGTGGCCGGGCCGCTTGGCCTGTTCTCCGCCATTTACCTTGCTGAGTATGCAAGCCCCGCCGCCCGCCGCCGCATCAAGCCACTGCTTGAATTGCTGGCCGGCATCCCCACCGTGGTGCTTGGCTTTTTTGCCGCTCTCACCGTGGCACCCCTCATCCGCCATTTCGGCGAACTTGTGGGCCTGTCGGTGGCCTCCGAATCCGCCCTCGCTGCGGGCCTCGTCATGGGCATGATGATCGTGCCGCTCATCTCGTCGCTCTCCGACGACATCATCAACGCCGTGCCGCAGTCGCTGCGCGATGGCTCCTACGCCCTGGGCGCCACCAAATCCGAAACCATCAAGAAAGTTGTGCTGCCCGCCGCCTTGCCGGGAACCGTGTCGGCTTTCATTCTCGCCACCTCGCGCGCCATTGGCGAAACCATGATCGTGGTCATGGCCGCCGGCCTGGCTGCCAACCTCACCTTCAATCCCTTTGCCGCTGTCACCACTGTCACCGTGCAGATTGCCACCTTGCTGGTGGGCGACCAGGAATTCGACTCTGCCAAGACGCTGTCCGCCTTCGCCCTGGGCCTCGCGCTCTTTGTGGTGACGCTGGGTCTCAACATCATCGCGCTGCGTGTGGTGCGCAAGTACAAGGAACAATATGAGTAAGCCCCGCTCCACGGCGCAGCGCTATGCTGCGGAACGCCGCTTCAAGGCCATGGGACTCGCGGCCATCGCCATCACTGGCGCGTTCCTGGCTTTCCTCATCATCGACATTGTGGGCAGGGCCATTCCGGCCTTCACCACCAGCACAGCCACGCTCACGGTGCAGGTTGATCCTGCAAAGATTGATCCGGCACAGCCCGGCGCGGGAGATTTCCAGGGCATGGTCAAGCAGGCCTGGGCCGCCCAGTTTCCGGATGTCACCGCACGCGGCGACAAAAAGAGGCTGAACAGCCTCATCTCGCCCCGCGCCGCCGATGCCCTGCAGGAGCAGGTCGTGGCCAACCCCAAGCTGATCGGGCAGGACGTGGCGATCCCCCTTGCCTTCTCGTCGGAGGCCGACCTCTATCTCAAGGGCAAGCAAGTCAGCAGCCTGCAGGACAAGGAAATCGCCTGGCTTGAAGCGTTGAAGCAGAAGGGCACGGTCAGCACCGGCTTCTCCACCAAGTTCTTTACCAATGGCGATTCCCGTGAACCGGAAAATGCCGGTATCAAGGGTGCCCTGATTGGTTCCATCCTGACGATCTTTGTGACACTCGCCGTGTCCCTGCCGCTGGGGGTTGCCGCCGCCCTCTATCTTGAGGAGTTTGCCCCCAAGAACCGCTTCACCGACATCATCGAGGTGAACATCAACAATCTGGCCGCCGTGCCCTCCATCATCTTTGGCCTTCTCGGCCTCGCTGTCTTCCTCAATGCCTTCGGCCTGCCGCGTTCAACGGCGCTGGTGGGCGGCCTGGTGCTGGCGCTTCTGGTGCTGCCCACCATCATCATCGCCTCGCGCGCCGCCATCCGCTCCGTGCCGCCCTCGATCAAGGAAGCGGCCCTCGGGGTGGGCGCCTCGCACCAGCAAGCGGTGTTTCACCATGTGCTGCCCCTGGCGCTGCCCGGCATTCTTACGGGCACCATTCTGGGTGTTGCGCGTGCGCTGGGTGAAACGGCACCCCTTCTGATGATCGGCATGGTGGCCTTCATCGCTGACATTCCGAAGGGCATCACCAATTCGGCCACCGTGCTGCCGGTGCAGATCTATCTCTGGTCCGACCTGCCGGAAGAAGCTTTCAAGTCCCGCACGGCGGCCGCCATTCTCGTGCTTCTGGTGCTGCTCTTCTGCATCAATGCCCTTGCCATCTATCTCCGCAACAAGTTCGAACGCCGCTGGTGAGCCATGAACGACATGACACAAGTTTCTGAAACCACGCCGCAGATCATAGCGGCCCGCCCGCCCAAGATCGTGGCCAAGGATGTGGACGTCTTCTACGGCGAGAAACACGCCATCAAGAAACTGTCGATCACCATTCCGGACCGGGCCGTCTCGGCCTTCATCGGCCCCTCCGGCTGCGGCAAGTCAACCTTCCTTCGCACCATCAACCGCATGAACGACACCATTCCAGGCTGCCGTGTCACGGGCGATATCAAGGTGGATGGGCAGGATATCTGCACCCGCGACTTGACGTGGTGGACCTGCGTGCCCCGCATCGGCATGGTGTTCCAGAAGCCCAATCCCTTTCCCAAATCCATCTTCGAGAATGTTGCCTATGGCCCCCGCATTCACGGCCTGGCACCGGACAAGCAGAAGCTGGAGGAGATCGTCACTGGAAGCCTGAAGAAGGCCGGCTTGTGGGAAGAGGTGAAGGACCGCCTGCACCAGCCGGGCACCGGCCTCTCCGGCGGACAGCAGCAGCGCCTGTGCATTGCCCGGGCCATTGCCGTCAATCCCGAGGTGATCCTGATGGACGAGCCCTGCTCGGCGCTCGACCCCATCGCCACCGCGCGCATTGAGGAGCTCATTCACGAGCTCAAGGAAAACTATTGCATCGTGATCGTCACCCATTCCATGCAGCAGGCGGCGCGCGTCTCCGACCTCACCGCCTTCTTCCATCTGGGCGTGCTTGTGGAGGTGGGCGATACGGATACAATCTTCACGCGGCCGCGCGACAAGCGCACGCAGGACTACATTACCGGCCGGTTCGGTTAAGGAGCACAAGAGAGATGTCCGATCACATCGTCAAGGCCTATGACAACGACTTGGCCGTCCTGAAGTCGCTCCTGTCGCAGATGGGCGGCATTGCCGAGGAGCAGCTGGCCCGCAGCATTGACGCGCTGGTCCAGCGCGACACCAAGCTTGCGGATATCGTTGTCCACACCGACGAGCAGCTCGACGCCCTGGAGATCGAGATCGAGGAAAAGGCGGTGCTCACCATCGCCAAGCGCCAGCCCGTGGCGCGTGACCTGCGCAACATCATGGTCGCGATCCGCATCGCCTCCGACATCGAACGCATTGGCGATCTCGCAAAGAACATCGCCAAGCGGGCCCATGCCATCTACGACAACATCCCCCAGCGCCTGACCAAGGGGCTGAGACGCCTGGGCGAACAGTCCCAGGTGCAGGTGAAGCTGGTTCTGGATGCCTTTGCCGCCAATGATGCGGTGAAGGCCATGGAAGTCTGGCGCCATGACGAGGACATTGACGCCCTCTACAACTCCATCTTCCGCGAACTTCTCACCTACATGATGGAAGACCCCCGCATGATCGGGGCCTGCACCCATCTTCTCTTCGCCGCCAAGAACATTGAGCGTATTGGCGACCACGCCACCAACATTGCCGAAAATGTCTATTACTTGGTCAATGGCGAAATGCTGAAGGAGCAGCGCCCCAAGAAGGACAAAACCTCGACGACGCAATTCTCGTCCCTGAACAATGATTGACCCATGTGCGATTGACCCATGAGCGCCTCCATCCTCATTGTCGAAGACGAAGCGGCGATCCACCAGGTACTGGACTACAATCTCAGGGCCGAAGGCTTCCGCACGCGCGTTGTCGAGACGGGCGAAGAGGTGCAGTTCGCCATCTCTGATGAGATGCCCGACCTCGTGCTGTTGGACTGGATGCTGCCGGGCCTCTCTGGCATTGAGGTCTGCAAGCTGATCCGGGCGCGGCCCGAAACCAAGACCCTGCCCGTGATCATGCTGACGGCCCGCGGCGAAGAGACAGAGCGGGTGCGCGGCCTGGCCACCGGCGCCGATGACTATATCGTCAAACCTTTCTCGATCCCGGAGGTCATGGCGCGCATCCGCACCATCCTGCGCCGCGTGAAGCCGGACGCCGTGGCCGAAACCCTCTCCCGTGGCGACATCACGCTGGACCGGGCCCGCAAGCGGGTGACCCGCGGCGAGCGCGATGTGGCCCTCTCACCCACCGAGTTCCGCCTGTTTGGAATATCTCATGCAGCAGCCGGGCCGCGTCTTCAGCCGCGCCCAGCTTCTCGACCGGGTCTGGGGCAGTGAAACAATGAATGACGAGCGCACGGTTGACGTTCACGTGGGCCGCCTGCGCAAGAACCTGTCGCGCGGCAAGGATGCTGATCCCATCCGCACGGTGCGCGCCAGCGGCTATGCCTTCGACGAACGCTTTGGCATCAAGCAAGGCTGATTCAGCCCAGCTTCACGTCATGTGCGGCTTCAAAAATCGTGTGAAAGATCCGCCCCTCGAACATTTTGACCAGTTCGGCCGTTTCCGCCCGGCTTTGGGCACGGGCATCGGAGGCCATGGCCAACTCGATGGCAGCCCGGTCAGGATATTGAATGGCCAGAACCATTGCGTAATGCGGATTGTCCGTGTCGGACTCCTGTTGACGCAGCACGCGCACTTCCCACGCGCCCGGAAACTGGGTCCACAGCGGCACCAGCCGTTCCGCCACGAAACGCGCAAAGGCATCGTCACAGCCGGGCTTGACCTTGCCTTCGAAGAAGGCACAGCGAATGAACATGAGATTGTTGTCCCGAGAGGCGGGCGCAGCCGAAGCTGCGCCCGCTTGCTGATTACTTGCCCCAGATCTTGGAATAGGCTTCGCGATAGCCATTCTGCGGATCAAAGGTGTTGCCGGCATTGGCCTTGAGGCCTTCTTCCGTCACCAGCGCGGGCGCCGTGATGTAGCCCGAACACTTTTCGCCTTGCACAGCGCGGTTCAGTTCATCCACCAGCTGCCAGCCCTGAAGATTGAGCGGCTCGGCCACCGTCACAGCCTGGAACTGACCCGTGCGGATGCGCTGGAAGGCGGCTTCCGAACCGTCACCGGCGGAACCATTCTTGGGGGCACCCTTGCCGTCAATGCCTGCCGCGGCCAGTGACGGGCCCATGAAGTCGAAGTAGAGATCGTTGATCGCCAGCGAATGCGTCCACTTCGCGCCATGCTGCTGCAGCAGCGTGGTGGTCAGCGGGCCCATGCGGGTGGAGGTTTCAGCAATGGGCGTGTCAACCCACTGCAGAACAGTTCCGCCATTGGCTTCGATGATTTCCTTCATCTTGGCGGCTTTGAGAATGGCGATCGTATAGGTCGAGTCCGTGAAGATCACGACGCCGGGCTTGCCGCCGCCATCCTTCAGGGCCCACTCCGCCGCCTTCTTGGACACGTCCATGGCATCGGTGGAAACGTTGGCGAAAATGCCGCCCGGCGCATCGCAGCCGATCTTCGGGCCGGAGTGCCACGAAACCATGGGGATCTTGGCGGAGACAACATCGGCAAGGGCCGCCTGTTGTTCAGCCGCGTCAAAGCCGTTGATGACAATGCCATCAGGCTTCAGCGCCAGCGCCTGGCCCACGGCAGCCGAGCGGTTCTGCACCGAGCCCGCGCCATCCAGAACCTTCACGGTCCAGCCGATCTTCTTGGCGGCTTCTTCGATACCGGTCGTCACGCCCAGAATGCCGCCGTTCTTCATGTCGGCGGCGAGCACGACAATGGTTTTGCCTTCGGCGGCCTTCGGGCCAGACGTCGGACCGTCGAAGTCCTCCGCCAGTGCGGCGAAGCTCATGCCCATCAGCATGGAACCTGCGAGCAGGCACTTCATCAATTCACGTTTCAGCATGGCTTTCCTCCAGTTTGCTGTTTGTTATTTGCGCGCGGCACCTTTTCGACGTTGCGCATAGCCAGCGATGCCAATGGCAATGAGCAAGGTGACTCCGTTGAACATGGGTTCGACCCAGAAGGAGCCGCCAAATTGCTGGATGCCGGAAATGCCGACAGCCAGGATGATGATGCCGATGACCGTGCCCCAGACATTGACACGCCCTGGCTTGATGGTGGTGGAGCCCAGGAAGGCCCCCACAAGTGCCGGCAGCAAAAACTCCAGGCCCACACTGGCCTGGCCGATGCGCAGCTTGGCCGCCAGCAACACGCCCGCGAGTGCCGTCAGCACGCCGGACGTGATGAACGAGCCCATCACATATTTGCGCACGGGAATGCCGTTGAGGGCAGCCGCCTTGGGACTTGCACCAATGGCGTAGAGATAGCGGCCGAGCGGCGTGTATTCGTAGACGAACCACATGATGAGCGCGAGAATGACGACGTAATAGCCCGTCACCGGCAGGCCGAAGATCATCTTGGTGCTGAGGCCATAGAAGCTGTCAGGCAGAACGCCAACGATTTGCCGCCCGCCCGAATGCCACAGGGCCAGCGCATAAAGGACCGTGCCCGTGCCCAGCGTGGCAATGAAGCTGTCGATCTTGGCCACTTCCACAAGCAGCCCATTGAGCATGCCCATCAACGCGCCCAGCAGCAGAACAACCAGCACAGCCAGCGGCCAGGACAAGCCGAAACCGGTTTGCAGGGAAATTGCCAGGATGTGCCACAGCACAATCCCGTAACCCACTGTCAGGTCAATGCGCCCCGCCGACATGGGGATCATCACCCCCAGCGACAAAATGAGAATGATCGCCTTGTCGGAGATGATGGAACGCAGGTTCAAGAGTGTCGGAAACGTATTGGGCAGAAGGATCGAGAACAGGATGATCAACAGGCCCGTGAGGATCACCAGCCCGTAAACCGGCAGAAGCCGTGACAGTTTCTGGCCGCTGGACAGGCCCTTCAGATCACTGCGCGTCGGCTCAAGGGCATTGGACTGGATCGAGTTCATGGGTCAGGCGGCCTCGGATGCGGATGCAGCGTGGATGAGGGATTGCGTGGTCAGCGCCCGTGCGGCGATTTCCGCCACGATTTGCCCGCGTGAAAACACCAGGGCGCGGTGGCAAATATGCGCCACCTCCTCGAAGTCCGTTGAAACAACGATGACCGTGAGCCCGGCCTGCAAGGCCTTGGCGACGAGGCGGTAGATTTCGGACTTGGCACCAACGTCAACACCGGCCGTCGGGTCTTCGGCGATCAGCAGCTTGCGGCCCGTGGCCAGCCAGCGCCCCACAACCACCTTTTGCTGGTTGCCGCCGGAGAGGGCCTCAATGGCCAAAGTGGGATCATTGGGCCTGAGCCCCACCTCGTCGCCGATGCCGAGCGCCCGCTGCGCCTCGGCCGAGGGCGAAAGAATGCTGCGCAACGTGCGGCCAATGGCCAGCGGATTGAGGAACATGTTCTCGCGGATGGACAGCGCCGGCGCCACGCTTTCTTCGGTGCGGTCGCGCGCAATCAGCCCTACTCCCTGCCGCAGCGCCTCCTCCGGTGAGGCCATGTCAAGCGCCGCCCCGCCAAGTTCAACACGGCCCTGCGCGTCTTCCGCCCCGAAGAGCGCCCGCGCCACGCTCTCGTGCCCGGCCCCGCGCAGGCCCACAAGGCCCAGCACTTCACCTTCGAAGGCGGTGAAGGACACTGGCCCCGCCGCTTCGGTCACGAGTTCCGAAACCCGCAGCGTTTCGCGGCCTTTGTTCAGCGGTGCACGGACATAGAGGTCTTTCACCTCGCGGCCCACAATCAAGTTCACAAGCTCAGATGGATTGGTGTCCTTCACGGGCTTTGCGCCCACGAGCTGGCCATCCCGCAAAACAGCCACCCGGTCAGCAATGCGGAAGATCTCGTCAAGCCGGTGCGACACGTAAATCATGCCGACGCCCTTGGCCCGGAGGTCCCGCAGCACGGTGAACATGCGCTCCACTTCATTGGCGGGCAGGCTGGCCGTCGGTTCATCCAGCACCAGCACATCCGCTTCGGCGGCCAGCGCGCGGGCAATGGCCACGAGCGATTTCTCCGTGCGGCTCAGGGATTGCACACGGCGTGACGGATCGAAATCGCAGCCCACCTTGGCCAGCGCCGCCACGGCGCGCGCTTCGGTGCTGTGCCAGTCAATGGCGGGCCCCTTCATCGAGTAGCCCTGCGCCAGCCCGACATTTTCCGCCACTGACATCCACTCCACCAGGCCCAGGTCCTGGTGGATGAAGGCCACACGTTGCTTTTCATTGGGGCGCGGCGGACGGTGCATATAGGCCTCGCCCCGGAAGAGAATACGGCCCTCATCAGGCGCGTGAATGCCGGCCAGGCTCTTGATCAATGTGGATTTACCCGCGCCATTTTCACCCAAAAGCGCCAGCACCTCACCTGCGTCCAGATGCAGGCTCACATCGCGCAGGGCTGTGGTGCCCCCGAAACGCTTGGTGATGCTTTCGAATGTGAGCAGGCGCTCAGCCAATCCACTCTCCCAAACGGAGGCCTTTCCGGCCTCTCTGAATGTTATCGATAACATCGATACGCCCGGAAGACTGGCGGAGTCAATATGAAATTCAAACTGAGGGCGTTTGGCCGTCGAGCAGGCGCATCACTTCCGCATTGTCTTTGGGCCCAAGACCCATGGCGATGAGAATGCGGTGCAGGTCCGTCACGGCACTCGTGAGCGGCAGCGGCGTCTTGGTTTTCAGGGCAAAGGCCTGAATGGAATCAAGGTCCTTCAGCATGTTGCCCAGGCTGCCCGTGGGCGTGAAGTCACGCGCAGCAAACTTGCCCATGAACTCCTGCAGGATCCGTCCATCGGCGCGGCCGCCAGCAAGAGCGGCGGGAATTTGCCCGGGATCAACACCACCGGCTTCCGCCAGCTTCACCGCCTCCGCCACGGCCTGAAAAGCCAGCGCACAAAAAAGTTGGTTCACCAGTTTGGTGGTTTGCCCGGCGCCTGATGCACCCATCAATGTGTAGTTGGCGGAGAGATCCTTCATCACCCGGCGGGCCCGCTCGAAATCCGTGAGTGTTCCGCCCGCCATGATGGTGAGCTTGCCACTGAGCGCGCCCGGAACGCCGCCGGACAGCGGACAGTCGACCCAGGCCATGCCCGTATCAGATGTGAGGCGCGCCGCCATTTGCGCCGTCGCTGCAGGATCGATGGAGGACATGTCTATCAGCAGTTTTTGCGCACTGGCGCTCTCCGCAACGCCACCCGCCCCAAACACTGCAGCATTCACAATGTCAGCATGGTTCAGACTGAGGATGACGAAATCCGCCGCCGCTGTTGCGGCTGATGGATGTGGCGCCGCGTGGGCACCCTTCTTCACAAGCTGGGCCACCTTGGCTGCGTCAATGTCAAACACTGTAAGCGCATGGCCGCAAGCTAACAGTCTCGTGCCAATGGCCTGCCCCATGATGCCGGCACCAATGAGGGAAATCTTCTCGGTCATGCCTGCTCCTGCAACGAGAGTAACCAAGCTTTGGCTTCAGCCACAATATTTGCAACCGGGCCCGCGACATCGAAGGCCCGCGCCAGTTCATCTGCCCCGGGCCGCTGCAAGGTGGCGAATTGGCTCTCCAGCAGCGACGGTGGCATGAAATGATCCTTGCGCGCGTTGATGCGCTTTTGCAGCAGCGCGCGGCTTCCCTCCAGGAAAACAAAGGCCACAGGCCGCCCGGCTTCCGCAGCAATATGTTCGCGATAGGCTTTCTTGAGGGCCGAACAGGATGTGATGCAACCACCACTTCCGCGCAGAGACTGGCCCACCAGCGACAGCCACGGCCACCTGTCTTCATCCGTCAGCGGCACACCGGACGACATTTTCGCAACATTGGCTGCGGGATGCAGCTTGTCACCTTCCGTGTAGCGCGCGCCGAGTGCTGCGGCCAGCGCTTCACCCACAACGGTTTTGCCGCAGCTGGCAACACCCATGACCACGGCGGCACCCGTAAACATCTACAGGACCGACGTGATGCCACCATCCACATAAAGGATATGGCCATTGACGAAGGAGGAAGCCCCTGACGCGAGGAACACCGCAGCGCCGATCAATTCGTCGGTTGTGCCCCAACGCCCGGCCGGTGTGCGCTTTTCGAGCCAGCTGGAAAACTCCGGATTGTCGACCAGGGCCTGGTTGAGGGGCGTCTTGAAATAGCCTGGGCCAATGGCATTCACCTGAATGTTGTGCTTGGCCCAGTCGGCACACATGCCCTTGGTGAGCATCTTGATGGCACCCTTGGTCGCCGTATAGGGCGCAATGGTGGGGCGGCCCAACTCGCTTTGCACGGAACTGATGTTGATGATCTTGCCCCGCCGGCGCGCGATCATGCCTTTGGCAACGGCCTTGCCGACGATGAAGGCGCTTTCCACATTCACCCGCATCAACTCGCGCCATTTTTCCAGTGGGAATTCTTCGAGAGGCGTGCGGAACTGCATGCCCGCATTGTTCACCAGAATGTCGAGCGGCCCTTGCTCTGTCTCGATCTTGCCGACCGCCGCAGTCACTTCACTTTCGATCGTCACATCGAACTGCGCAATCTGTGCGGTGATGCCTTTCGCCTGCAGGTCTTTCTGTGCCTGTGCCAGTTTGCGAGGATCGCGGCCATTGAGGATCACGGCGCCCCCCGCCCGCGCCAGTCCTTCCGCAATGGCAAGTCCGATGCCTTGACTGGACCCCGTGACGAGTGCGCGCTTGCCCGCAAGGCTGAAGATATCAAGAGCCATCATGTCACCCAAAAGCAATTTGCACTTTCATCGCCCGCGACCTGTCGCTCGCGAGTTCAAACCCCTTCACCGCATCCCGCAGGCCCACCGTCTCGGAAATCAGCGGCTTCACATCAAGCAGGGCTTTCCGCATCAGGCTGATCGCCGTCGCATATTCGCTGTGGAAACGGAACGAGCCCTTGAGCACCAGTTCCTTGGCCGTGATCTGCATCATGGGCAGGGTCATGTCGCCGCCCAAGCCAAGCTGCAGGATTGTGGCACCCGGCCGCATGGCGGCGATGGCGTTGTTCAAGGCCGGTTGAGCGCCTGAACATTCATAGAGAATGTCGAAGGTGCCCTTGTCGGCCTTGAACCTGTCCAGCGCATCCGGAGCCTGCGCCATGTTCAACGTCACATCGGCACCGGCACGCTTGGCCTGGGCCAGCGTGTAGTCGCTGAGGTCCGTGGCCACAATGAAATCGGCACCCGCCCGGCGCGCCGCCAAAATCGACAGCACGCCGATGGGGCCACAGCCCGTGATCAACACGGACTTGCCCAGCATATCGCCGGCGCGCCGTGTGGCATGCAGCGTCACCGCCAGAGGTTCCGCCATGGCCGCTTCGCCCGCGGAAAGGCCGTCAGCGGCAACACACTGGCTGGCGTCCGCAACCAGCATCTCGCGAAACGCCCCTTGAATGTGAGGGAAGGGCATGGCCGACCCGTAGAAGCGCATGTTCAGGCATTGGTTGAACGAGCCCTCCCGGCAGTATTTGCAAGTGTGGCACGGCCGCGATGGCGAAACGCCCACGAGCTGCCCCACGTGAAGGTCCGTCACTCCAGCACCCAGGGCCGTGATCTGCCCCGCCACCTCATGCCCCAGGATCATTGGCTCCTTCAGGCGGATGGTGCCGAAGCCCCCGTGATTGTAATAGTGCAGGTCAGACCCGCAGATGCCACCCATGGCCAGCTTCACCGCCACCTGGCCGGGGCCGGGGCTTTCAGTGTCACGCTCTTCGATCCGCAGATCCTTCGCTGCATGAATGACGATTGCTTTCATCTCACTCTCACAACACCGGTGTGGGCAACGGCTTTCCTGCGAAATGCGCCGCCAGATTGTCGCGCAGCAATTGCCCCATGGCCTTGCGCGTTTCAAACGTGCCCGAGGCGTGGTGCGGCTGCAAGAGCACATTCTGCAACTTCAGGAAACGCGGATTGAGTTTCGGCTCACCCTCAAAAACATCAAGCGCCGCCGATCCCAGTTGGCCCTGCTCCAGCGCATCAAGAAGCGCCGCCTCGTCGATGTTGGCGGCCCGCGAGATGTTGATCAGCATACCCTGAGGCCCGAGCGCCTCAATGACCTTGGCGTTGACAATGTGCCGCGTGGCCGGTGATGCCGCCAGCGTCACAAACAGAAAATCAGACCGCGCCGCCAAGGAAACGGGATCGGCAATGAACTCCCACGCCTTGCCGGCCTCCTTCGGAGCCCGCGCGGAATAGGCGACTTCGAGTCCAAAGCCTGCAAGCCGTTGCGCCACAGCCAGGCCAATGCGGCCCAGGCCCAGAACACCTGCCCGCTTGCCCCACACCCGGTGCTGCAGGGGATAAAGCCCCTTGGCGGCCCAGCTGCCATCTCGCACCCAGCGCTCGGCACCCATCATGCCGCGTGACAGGCACAACATCATCGCAACACCGAGATCTGCCACATCATGGGTCAGAACATCGGGCGTATTGGTGACGCGGACGTTCCGCTCGCGCGCCGCATCGAGGTTCACCGCATCGGTGCCCACGCCATAGACACTGATGATTTCAAGCTTCGGGCAAGCCTCGATCATCTCCCGGCTGGCGCCCAATTCACCCCGCGTGGCAATGGCGCGCACCTTGGGCCCATGCTGCGCCAGGAAGGAAGGCTTGTCTGCCGCTTCAAACAGCTTGTGCACGGTGAAGGCGGCCTCCAGCGGCTCCTGGTCCCAGGCGGGATAGGGTCCAACTTGCAGAATCTCAGGCTTGCCCACGCAGTGTCTCCGGAAATGATGTTATCGATAACATCGCCGAAGGCCATAGACTTGTCCAGAGATTTTTGAAACGGACTCAGGCGCTGTCGCGGCCGATCACCGCATAGGCGGTCATGATGGTTTCTGCCGCGATGGGTTTCCCGGCCCTTTCACCCTCGATGGCGCGCAACAGCAACTGTCCGGCCTGATTGCCGATATCGTAGCAATGAACACCCACCGTGGTGATCGACGGGTGGCTGCAGCTGGAAATCTCGAAATCGCCAAACCCGGCAATGGCAATGCGGCGGGGCACCGGCCAGTTGCGCCGCTGACACTCTGTCAGCGCGCCAAAGGCCGAAAGGTCAGACACGCAAATGGCGGCCTCCACATCGGGCCATTGCTCCACCAGCCGCGCCAGCGCCTCGCCCCCCTGCCTCATGGAAATGGGCGGCGTGCCGAAGGAGATGACGCGCGTATCCGCAAGTCCAAGCGCCGCCATGGCCCGCTCATAGCCCAGCCTGCGGTCAGCGCCGCGCGTGTCGCGGTTGCTGGTGCCGCCGATAAAGCCGATCTTGCGATAGCCTTTCCCATGCAGATAACGCACCAGCGCTTCCGCCGCTTCCGCATTGGAAAATCCCACAACATGCCGCACGGGCTTGGGCGGCAGGTCCCACGTTTCGATCACCGGAATGCCGGCATTCTCCAGAAGCTTGCGGCCCCGGGCCGTGTGCCGGCCCCCTGTCACCACAATGGCCTCAGGCCGCCGCCGCAACATGGATTCGATCAGTTCCTCTTCCTTTTCGATGGAATAGTCGGTGTAGCCCAGAAGCAATTGCAGGCCCGAGCCCTGCAGCGCATCCGTCAGCCCACGGGCCGTGTCGGCGAAATTCGAATTGTTCAGCGAAGGCACCAGGGCCGCCACAAAGCCGGTGCGCTTGGATGAAAGACTGCCCGCGGACTGGTCCAGCACATAGCCCAGTTCATCCACGGCTTTGCGGATTTTCTCCCGCGTCTCGCTGGCAATGGATGCACCATTCCGCAGGGCGCGCGACACCGTCATGGTGGAGACGCCGGCCTTGCGCGCCACATCGGACATGGTCGGCGCGGAAAGCCTTCTGCTCTTGTCCCTGGCGGCCTCTTTGCCCAAGCGCACACTCTCCCTGGCTGTGGTCTGTTATCGCTAACATAACACCTCGCCGGACAATTGGAAGGCAGTTGCTGAAGGTGCGGTTCAGTGCGCCAAATAGGCCTCCAGCGTGGCCGCAGTGCCATCGCGCCACAACAGCCCAAGCCAGCGGGCGAAGGCGTCCTGCATCTGCGGATGAGTGCCCACATCGCCATAGATGTCCTTCATGCCAAGCCAGACAGCGGGATTGTCCTTCGCCTGCCGCGCCAGACCCTGCAGCTTGTCCCAGTTGGGGTCATTGGGCTCGATCACCTTGCCGCTGTCCGTAACACCAGCGCAATATTTGCACCACAGTGCAGACTCAAGCGCGCAGCCCTCGATGCTGCGGCCCGCCGCCAGATTGTCGGCCAGCACCGGCACGATGAATTTGGGCTGGCGGTTGGAACCATCCAGGCAGAGGCGGCGTTCGGTGTCGCCGATCTTGGGATTGGAGAAGCGCCGTTCAATGAGCTTGTAGTAATCCTGAATATTGGTGTTGGGCACCGGCGGCACGGTGGGAATGATCTCGCTTTGCTCCACCTTTTCGAAGAAGGCATGGATGAGCGGATGCTGCATTGCTTCGTGCACATAATGCACATCCATCAAGCCGCCCGGATAGGCGATCACCGCATGGCCACCATTGAGAATGCGGATCTTCATGTATTCAAACGGTGTCACATCATCAACAAACTGCGCGCCCACTTTCTCAAAGGCAGGACGTCCGGTGGGGAAGTGGTCTTCGATCACCCACTGCTTGAACTCCTCGCAGAACACCGGCCAATTATCCTCGATGCCAAACTGGGACGAGGCCAGTGCGCGCTCGCGGTCCGTGGTGGCGGGCGTGATGCGGTCCACCATGGCATTGGGGAAAGCCACATGCTGCGTCACCCAGTCCGCGAGGGCCGGGTCCATCAACCGGGCAAGCCCCGCCACGGCATTGCGCGTGACCACGCCATTGTGGGGCACGTTATCGCAGGACATGACAGTGTAAGGTGCGACGCCCTTCTCCCGGCGTTTGCGAAGGCCCAGCAGAATGAGCCCGAAAACGGAAGTCGGATTGTCAGGATTCTTGGCATCGCGCTGCAAGGCCGGATGCTGGGGATCGAATTTGCCCGTGGCGGGGTCGATCATGTAGCCGCCTTCCGTGACCGTGAGCGACACGATGCGGATGGCCGGGCTCATCAGCGTGTCAATGAGGCGCGCCCGGTCCGAAGGCGGAATGAAATCCATCATGGCGCCCGTCACACGGGCCTGGCTCAGGCTCGCCTCCTGCTCCACCACGGTGGTGAGATAATCCTGCGCCGCCAGCTTGTCGCGCATCACTTCGTCCGAGGGCATGACACCGGCCCCGACGATGGCCCAGTCCTGGTTCAGCCCCATGTTGAACAGGTCATCGAGATAGACAGCAAGATGGGCGCGGTGGAAATTGCCGACGCCGAAATGCACGATGCCCGGCGTCAGGGCCGAGCGGGCATAGCGTGGCGTTGACACGGTGGCATTGAGACCACGCACGCTGGACAGGTTGAGCTTCACCATTTCGAACCTCTGTTCTCTTGCAGCTGCCTCATGGCAGAAAATCCATGGCCCGGCTGGCCAGCGCCATGACAGGCGCATTGGTGTTGCCGGAGGGAATGAAGGGCATGGCGGAGGCGTCAATCACGCGCAAGCCGTCAACGCCGCGCACCCGGCATTGGGCATCCAGCACAGCACCGCTATCACCATCGGGCCCCATGCGGCAGGTGCCCACAGGATGCCAGTTGGTCTTCACCGTCCGGCGGCAGTGTTCTGCGAGCCCCGCATCATCGGTCACATCCTTGCCCGGCAGCATCTCGTGGGTGATGCGGGCGCTCAGAGGATTTTGCCGCAGGATCTCGCGGGCAAAGCGAATACCGGCAATCTCCAGCCGCAGATCGTCAGCTTCGGCGAGATAGTTGTTGTCCACCACCGGCTTGTCCAGCGGATTGGCCGAGCGCAGCCGCACCGTGCCGCGGGACTTTGGCCGGAGCAAGCAGGCGTTCAGCGTCACACCATCTTGCGGCGTCACATTCTTCACATCGGCATCGAGATAAACACTCGGCACGCAATACATCTTGAGCGTGGGCCTGCTGCCCCCCTCGGGATCGACATAGGCGCAGGCCTCCACCCCGTTGCTGGTCACAGGCCCGCTGCGGAAGAGAAAATACTGCACAGCGTTTTTCAGGGAGCGGAAGCCCCGGTCTTCGCCGTAATAGCCGTAGTGTCCGTTGGTTGCCGCCACCACCGGAACTTCGTGATGATCCTGCAAATTGTCGCCAACCCCGGGCAGGTCGATCAGCGGCGCAATGCTCTGCGACTTCAAGTGATCAGCCGGGCCAAGCCCCGAGAGCATCATGATCTTGGGCGTGTTGTAGGTGCCCGCCGCCAGCAACACATTGGGCGCGCGCAACGTCTCCTCACGACCGTTTTCCATCACCACAACGCCACCGCAGCGCTGCTTCTCAATCAGCAGGCGGGCGACAGTGCAGTCCGTTTTCACGGAGAAGAGCGGATCGTTGCGCAAGGGATCGAGAAACGCCTCCACGCCATTCCAGCGCCGCTTGTTCCACGTGGTGTATTGCATGGTGCCCACGCCCATCTGGCGCGCGCCATTGAAATCCGGATTGAAGGCAACACCCATGCCTTGCACGGCCAGCACATAATCCTCGGTAATCTGGCATTTTGTGCCGGTGTCCGACACATGCAGCGGACCTTCAACGCCATGCCACGTGTCGTTGAAGCTGTGATTGCATTCCATCCCGCGGAAATGCGGCAACATGTCCTTGAAGGACCAGCCCGCAGCGCCACCCAGAAAGCGGTCCCAGCCGTCATAATCCTCGTGCTGGCCCCGCGTGTAGACCATCGCGTTCACCGCCGTGCCGCCGCCCAGCACATGGGCCTGGCCTACCGCGGGTGCCCGGCCATTGAGGTGGCGTTGCGGCACGGGTGAATGCATTTCCACCACCGCATTGCCGCGAATGCCCTTCATCCAGCCCGCCGGCAGGGTGAGGAACAGACGCGAAAGACCGGAAGCCCGCGCCGGGCCACGCTCGATCAGCAGCACGCGGGCCTTCTTCTCGCGCACCAGCCGCCAGGCCGCCACGCAACCCGCAGAGCCGCCACCGACGATGATATAGTCGGGCTCTGCGTTCACGAACGCAGAACCTTTCCGCCCGCATCAAAGCGGTGCAGGCGCGCAGCATCGGGCTTCAAAGAAATCTTGTCGCCGGGCCTGCCGGAAAACTCGCCAGGTGCCCGCACCACAAGCCGGCCCAGATCGCCCGCATCCACATGCAGGAAGGAGTCGGAGCCCAGATGTTCGGCCAGCAGGATCGTGGCCGGCCAGCCGCCCTTGCCGCTCGCAAGCTCGATGTGTTCAGGCCGGATGCCAATCGTTGTGGCCTTGTGCCTGGCCGCCTCTGCGCCTGTGATGAAATTCATCTTGGGCGAGCCGATGAAGCCCGCCACGAAAAGCGAGTCCGGATTGTTGTAGAGTTCCAGCGGCGAGCCCACCTGCTCGATGTGCCCCTTGTTCAGCACCACAATGCGGTCAGCCATGGTCATGGCTTCCACCTGGTCATGGGTCACGTAGATCATGGTGGCTTTCATGTCCTCATGCATCTGCATGATTTCAACGCGCATGTTCACGCGCAGCGCCGCATCAAGGTTGGAGAGCGGTTCGTCAAACAGGAAGGCCGTGGGCTCGCGCACAATGGCCCGGCCAATGGCCACGCGCTGGCGCTGCCCGCCGGACAGCTGGCGCGGCTTGCGGTCGAGATATTCGATCAGGTTCAGCTTCTGTGCTGCCGCCTGCACCTTGCCGTCGATCTCGGCCTGCGGGGCCTTCGCCATCTTGAGCGGGAAGGCAATGTTGTCGCGCACACTCATGTGCGGGTATAGCGCATAGGACTGGAACACCATGGCAAGGCCGCGCGCACCGGGCGCCTCTTCCGACATGTCCTTGCCGTTGATGAGAATCTGGCCGGAGGTGAGATCCTCAAGCCCTGCGATCAGACGGAGCAAGGTTGACTTGCCACAGCCCGATGGCCCGACGAAGACAATGAATTCGCCCTTCTGGATTTCGAGATCGGCACCGGGAATGATGACGGCGTCGCCAAAGGCCTTGCGGACTTTCCTGAGGGAGATTGTGCCCATGTTATTTCACCGCTCCGAATGTGAGGCCGCGCACAAGCTGGCGCTGCGAGAACCAGCCAACGATAAGAATTGGCGTGATCGCCATGATGGAAGCCGCCGAAAGCTTGGCCCAGAATTGACCCTCGGGACTTGAATACTCCGAGATGAAGAAGGCGAGCGGCGCGGCATATTTGTTGGTGAGGTTCAAGGACCAGAAGGCCTCGTTCCAGGTGAGGATGACGTTGAGCAGGCAGGTGGAGGCAATGCCGGGCAGCGCCATGGGCGTGAGCACGCGGAAGAGCTCATTCCACAGTGAGGCACCGTCCATGCGCGCCGCCTCGAGAATGCCCACCGGGATTTCCTTGAAATAGGTGAAGAGCATCCAGATGATGATCGGCAGGTTCATCATGGTCATCAGCGGCACCATGCCCCAGAACGAGTCCATGATATTGTAGTCGGACAGGTTCACGCCACCGCCCCAATCCTTGAAGATCAGGCCATTGCGGTTGAAGATGAGATAGATGGGAATGAGAGCGCCCGCAGGCGGCATCATCTTGGTGGAGAGCATCCAGAGAAGTGTGCTCTCGGTGTTGCGCGTCCACACCCACAGCGCGGCAGGCACCACAAACAATAGCAACAGCAGAAAGCCGATGAAAGCATTGGGCGGTCGCCAGTCATTGGCGAAGAGCACCGCGGCGGAAATGATCATGGCGGCAGCCACAAGGCCGGCCCAGGCTGTATTCGACAGTTTGCCGGACGATGTGGCACTCGGCGCAAAGGCCATGGACCACGCGGCGGGAATGGCAAAGACCAGGCCCAGCAGCGTTGAGAAGATCACGATCACGCTGGTGTTGAAGACATAGCGCACATAGTCGGAACGCTCCTGCACGATGCCAAAGTTTTCCAGTGTCCAGGGCGTGGTCAGGAAATTCTGTGGCAAGGTGTAGGCATCGGATTCCGTCTTGAAGGCAGCAACCGCCGTCCAGAAGATCGGGAAGAACATGACGAGCCCGATCACCCAGGCGATGATGCTGACCGTCAGCGTGTGGCGGCTTGAATGTTTGCGGGCCATGGTCTCACGCCTCCAGGTTCTTGCCGACCATCCGCACCAGGAAGGCCGAAACAATATTGGCCAGCACCACGGCCACAAGCCCACCGGCCGCTGCCATGCCGACATCCGTTGCGTCATTCAGCTGCGAGAAGACGAGATAGGTCAGGTTGCCGGCAAAGCCGCCAACGCTCGTCACCTTGATCTCGGCGAAGATGTTCAGGAGAAAGATGGTCTCGATCAGGATGACCACGGTGATGGGCCGCGCCAGATGCGGCAAGATGATGTAGCGGAAGTAGTCGAGGGACTTCGCGCCATCCATGGCGGCGGCATCCTTCTGTTCTTCGTCAAGCGACTGCAGCGCCGTCAGCAGAATGAGTGCCGCATAGGGCAGCCATTGCCAGGAAACGATCACGCCAACGGAAAAGAGCGGGAACTTGGCAAACCAGTCGATGGGCTGGTGTGCGCCGAAGAAGCGCTGGATGCCAGCGAACAGCCCGAACACCGGATGCATGATCAGGTTCTTCCACACCAGTGACGACACGGTGGGCATGATGAAGAAGGGCGAAATCATCAGCAGGCGGACGATCCCCCGGCCCCAGAAGGGTTGGTCCAGCAGCAGGGCAAGCAGCACGCCGCCCACAACGGTCGTGACGATCGTGCCCGCCACGAGAAGGACTGTGTTGATCAGATCCTTGAGGAAATAGGGATCCTTGAAGAAGTAATAGAAATTCGAGAACCCGGCCCAGCCGGTATTGTCGGGGTCCTGCAGATTATAGCGCAGAAAGGCGAAATACAGCGCCAGGGCCAGCGGCACAAAGGCCCAGGCCGAGAGCGCAACAACCGAGGGCGCGAGGGCCCATTTTCCGAGAGCTTGTGCTTGTCTGGTGGCCATGGTCTGTGTGTCCCCGTGCCAGGTCCGGCGCAACGCGCCCGCCGCAGGTTAGCAAATCGCGCCGCCGGGCCAAACCCGGCAGTTTCAGCATGACCTTCCAATCCCACACCGCTTGCGCGGTGCAGGACGGGAGGATCCAGAGGCGCATCCCGGATTGGGAGGAATGCGCCTTGGAGTTTCGTTGATTACTTGATGTAACCGGCCTTGGTCATGGCGTCGGTGGTGTAGGTCTGGGCCTGGGCGAGCGCGTCATCCGCGCTCATCTGGCCAGCCAGCGCCGCCGAGAAGAGTTCGCCAACCTTCGTGCCGATGCCGGCAAATTCCGGGATCGAGGCAAACTGCACGCCGACATAGGGCACCGGCTTCACAGTCGGATGGGTCGGATCAGCAGCATTCATCGAGTCCAAGGTCATCTTGGCGAACGGCACCTTCAGATATTCCGGGTTGTTGTAGAGCGAGACGCGCGTGCCCGGAGGAACGTTGGCCCAGCCTTCCTTGGAAGCAACCAGTTCGGCGTAGTGCTTGGAGGTGGCCCAGCCCACAAACTTCTGGGCGGCGTCAACCTTCTGCGAACCGGCGGGAATGGCGAGAGCCCAGGCCCAGAGCCAGTTGGCGCGCTTGCCAAGACCCTTGTCGGGGGCGAGCGTGAAGCCAACATTGGCCGCAACCGAGGAAGCCTTCGGATCGATGACGAAGGAACCGGCGGCAGTGGCGTCAGCCCACATGCCGCACTTGCCGGACTGGAACAGGGCCAGGTTTTCCGAGAAGCCGTTGCCCGAAGCGCCATCGGGACCAGCATCCTTCATGACCTTCAGATAGGTGTTGAGCGTGTCCTTCCATTCCTGGGTGTCGAACTGGGGCTTCCAGTTTTCGTCGAACCAGCGGGCGCCGAAGGAGTTGGCCATGGAGCCGATGAAGGCCATGTTCTCGCCCCAGCCGGCCTTGCCGCGCAGGCAGATGCCGTTCACGCCATTGGCGCGGTCGGTCATCTTGTTGGCGGCATCAATGATGAAGTCCCAGGTGGGAGCATCCGGCATCGTGAGGCCCGCCTTCTCCATCAGGTCCTTGCGGTACATAACGAAAGACGATTCGCCGTAGAAGGGTGCGGCATAGAGCTTGCCATTGGCGGAGAGGCCACCGGACACGGCGGGCAGAATGTCGGCCGGATCATCAAGGCCGCTCAGTTCCACGAGCCAGCCCTTGGCGCCCCAGATCGGCGATTCATACATGCCGATGGTGAGAATGTCGTACTGGCCGCCCTTGGTGGAAATGTCCTTCGTCACCTTCTGGCGCAGGTCGTTTTCTTCCAGCGTCACCCAGTTCAGCTTGATGCCCGGATTGGCGGCAGTGAAGTCATCCGTCAGCTTCTGCATGCGGATCATGTCACCGTTGTTCACGGTGGCAATCGTCAGCGTCACATCGTCAGCCAGGGCCGTTGTGGCCAGCGTGGCAAAGGCAAAGGCGCCAAGGACGCCCGCAACAATCTTCTTCATGAATACCTCCCAAAAGAAATGGGCGTTTGCCCACTTCGAGGGCAACTTCTCACTTTCTAAGACGAGAGAGTCAACAAGATTCGCGTTTTGCGACGCACAAATTGTCATTTTGCGACGCACAATAGGTCAACAATGTTGTCCAAAGCTCAGGCGGAGAGCAAATGCTCTGCCATGATTTCGTTGGTAATGAGGCCGGAGAGCAGCCGTCCACGCAGCGCGCCCAACACGCCGCGCAGGCGCTGCGGGGCCATCACCACGCCGATCACCAGACGCCGGGCCGGCTGTTCCAGCGGCACGGCCAGCACCCGGTCATTGGTCAGCCCGTCGATCAGGCTACCCTGCGCGTCAAAAGCCCAGCCTGTGATTTCGCCCACAGCACCCGCCCGCACCAAGGCGCGGATTTCATCGGCGCGCACAAAGCCGTCGCGCAGCAACGCTGCGTCCTCATCAATGGTGCCAACGCCCACGAAGGAAACATCGGCCTGCGCCGCAAGTTCGATCACGTTGCGCAGCGAGCGTTGCTCCATCAGCAGGTTCTTGTCGTGGATGGTATTGGCGATCACCGGCAGCGGGATGGGATAATGCGGCGCTCGCACCCGGTCACCGATGCGGCTGGCCACGTCGAACACGGTGGCGGAACCATCAGGGCCGATGTTGCCCACAAGCGCCACCACCTTGTGCTGCGGGCAATCCATGGGGCGCACCTGCTCCGCCATGGCACGCAGCGTGCGGCCTGTGCCCACGGCGGCCACAACGGCATGGCTTGATTCAAAATAATGCTCGAGTTCAGCAGCTCCGGCCTCGGCAATGCCCAGCGTGTCGGACTTCGATTGCAGATCAGCGGGCACCACCTCGGCAAGGCGCAATTCAAAGCGGTCCTTCAGGCGCTGCGACAGTTCCAGGCAATTGCCCAGCTTGTGGTCCAGCCGGACCTTGATCAGCCGTTCTGTGATCGCCAGCGACACCAGACGCTGCGCCGACTGCCGTGACACACCCAGTTTGCGGGCAATCTCATCCTGGGTGTTGCCGGCGATGTAATAGAGCCAGCCAGCGCGGGCCGCGTCATCAAGCCGTTCATTCTCATTGTCGGGTTTTCGCGCCACGGCATCTCTCCTGTGCCGCTTCCTAGCGCGGGATGCTTCAATCGCAAAGCGCCAGCGCGCGAAATGCTGAACGGAGTGCCGCCATGTCCATGATCACACGGTCCGGAACAACATCCTCCGGAAGGTCATAGCCAGCGCGGCAATGGGCGCCACCCGCAAACTGCCAGCACGCCATATTGGCCGCGTGCGCGGCGCGAATGCCCATCTCGCTGTCCTCGATCACCAGGCAACGGCCGGCATCAGCCTTCATGCGGGAGGCCGCATGAAGCGGCAGATCCGGCGCAGGCTTTCCATGCGCCACTTCAGAGGCCGTAAAGCACCGGCCGGAAAAAAACGGTGCAAGCCCCGTCACCTCCAGCGACACGGCAAGCCGCTGTGGCGAACTCGACGTGGCAAGGCAATATGGCACAGACATGGCCCGCAACACCTCCGCCACGCCGGCCATGGGCTGCAGCGCCGCACGCATCCTGATGAGCAGGCGTTCACGGTAGCGCATCTGAAAATCATCGGGCAGCGGATGGCCATAGCGCACGAAAACGCGGGATGCCGCATTGGCAAAGCTGCGGCCCAGAAAATCAGCGCGGAACTCGGTTTCCGTGATGGGAAAACCCTCTTCCGCCATCATGCCCATCAGCACCCCGGCCGACAGCATCTCACTGTCCACCAGAACACCGTCACAGTCGAATATGACGAGATCGTAGGCCGTCATCGGAAAGGCAGGACTCCCGCAATTGTCCAGCAAGCTTAGCGGCAGTTCCTGGCAATGCAAAAGGAACGTCAATCAACGTCTTCGTCATTCGTTTCAGCGGCATGCCTGCCAGGCTTGGCGCCAGTATCTCCCTGGCGCTCGCGGCCAGCCCTCTTCACATCGGGCGGCGTCGGCGTTGGCGTGGTCTGATGATCGTCCTGTCCGGGCCGCAGCCGCGCCGGCCGCGTGTTGTCAGGTGTCCTTTGCATGTTGGCCTCCACTTTTATCGCTATCTCCTTCGCTCAACGACCGGTGAGAGACGCAGTTCCGGATCAAAAGAATTGCTTGCCAGCAACCCAAAATAGGCCCAACGTCAAATTCTGGCTTCGCGGCAATTCCGGTAGCCACAAATGCCTGGTCGCAAAAAGCTCCCGCGCCAAGGATCAGGCCTTCTGAATGATCTCGGACATCACTGGCCCGTGCATGTGTATTCGCATGCCGCGGCGCTGCTTTCATCGCCATGGAGAACCCATGTGGATTGAAAGACGAAGGCACGCCCTGCAAAGGCATCCCGCCATTGGACTTGGCGCGGTTGTCGTGCTTCTGCTTGTGGCAACGCTCCTGAAACTGGCGATGCCCAGTCTGCCCACGCTGTCGCTGTTCTTTCCGCCTGTCCTGATCGGTGCGTTTCTGGGCGGAAGGGCGACTGGCCTGCTCTCGCTCATCGGCGGCGCCCTCATCACGGCTTACTTCGTCTACAATCCGCCACCGCCCCTGTCGTTTCACTGGCAAACTGTTTCCATTGTTGTCTTTATAGCGGTGGGCGGGCTGATCATCTTCGTCCTCAAGGTGCTTGACGACGCCATCCTCCGTTTGCACCGGGAACAATCCAAGCTGGAACTCGTATTAAAATCCGCGCACGCGGCCATTTGGGAATTCAACGGCACGGACGCGGTCAAGTGGAACAAGAATTTCGTTGATTTGCTGGGTCTGCCCCCGGGCTCCGCGCCGCCTGATCGCGCGCAATTCCTTGACATGGTCCACCCTCAAGACCGCCCCAAGCTGGAAGAAGCATACCGGCTGATCACGCTGGGAATGCCGCCCGCGCCGCACGACGACTTTCGCATCCGCCGCAGCGACGGCACATGGGTCTGGTTCGACAATCACCGCGTTTGCCTTCAGAGCTCACCGCCCTCGTATATGGGACTCGTGATCGACATCACCGAACGCAAGAATTCCGAAGAGCAGATCAGCTTCCTGCTGCAGGAACTGGCCCACCGCTCCAAGAACCAGTTTGCGGTGATCAGCACAATCGCCAAGGATGTCTATCAGCAGGCGGGGTCCGGCGAGGATTTCCACCGCGAATTTCAGCTGCGTATGACAGGCCTCGCACGGTCACAGGATCTGGTTGTTCTTGGCGGCGCGCAAAGCACCAGCCTTCTGGCCTTGCTGCAGTCGCAGGCCGGCATTTTCGGGGCGGAGGGCCGCATTGCCACATCCGGGCCTGTGATTCTGGTGGCCGAAACAGCGGCCCAGTATTTGGCCATCGCCTTCTATGAGCTGATCACCAATTCGATCAAATATGGGGCTCTGGCCACAGAAAACCGGAAGATTTCATTGGCCTGGAAAGTCAATGGCGGCGGCGCTCACATCACCCTGCAATGGCGTGAGCCCATGGACACCAGAAGCACATCGGCAAAGACAAATTCCGCCCAGCCGGGGTTTGGAACCAAGGTACTGAACACGCTCACGGCCCAGGCTCTGGGTGGCACCGCGCGCTTTCTCAAAAGCGGCACCTGCATTGAGTGGACCCTTGTGGCACCTCTGGGCGAGAGCCTGCGGCTGGCTTCGCCAGAGGAACAAGCCGGATACGCAACCGTTGACGGCAAGAACATCCGTATTGGAGATGAACCATGAAGAAATTCATTCCCCTGATCGCTTTCGCCGCCCTCGCAACGGCCGGCCTTCCCCCAGCCGCAGAAGCCAAGACAAGTTTCCACCTGTATCTGGGCATTCCCCATTATGACTACAGGGTTGGGCCGGGCTACATCTACCGCGATGGCTATGGCTGGTATGATCCCGGCTATCGCTATAATCGGCCCTATCGCTTCCGTCTGTCCTGTGCCGAGGCCCGCCGCGAAGTGCGCCGCGACGGCTTTCGCAACATCTCCACCATTGAATGCATGGGCCCCACCTATACCTTCCGGGCCACATGGCGCGGCAACCGCACAGTGGTGTTTGTGAATGCCCGCACGGGTGCTGTCTGGCGCGGCCGGGGCTGACAATCAACTCGCGTCTTTTCACTGTGACCCACGGCAGGCGGGCCATAGGGCGTTTGCAATGAGTGGATCAAAAAAAGGCGTGATCCACGGCAGAGGCTGGGGTGCATACAAGCCGCGGATCACGCAAAGTCTGGCGCAGGGAGGGGGGAGGATCATACGCCGTGCCCAACAACGCCAGCAGTCAACTGCAAGTTCCCTCCCGGCAGAAAAAATCCTGAAACGACGTTCTGCACACCACCGGTTACAATTCAGGCGATTGCCGCGTCACAGGTCTCACGCCGCTTTCTTTGACTTCACATCAAAGAACAGGGCCTGGGCGATGACCGCCTTGATCATGTCGGCCGAGAATGGCTTGGTGATGAGGAAGGCTGGCTCCGGTTTCCGCCCTGTGAGCAAACGCTCGGGAAATGCCGTGATGAAAATGACCGGTACATCGAAGCTTCCAAGTATGTCGTTGGCGGCATCGATGCCTGAACTGCCATCAGCCAACTGGATATCAGACAGCACCAACTCGGGTGGTGCCAGCCGCGCCGCCTTCACCGCTTCATCCCGTGTCCGGGCCACGGCGGTGACCTGATGCCCGAGCGATTGCACGATGTCTTCCAGGTCAATGGCAATCAGCGGTTCATCTTCCACAATCAGCACCTTGCACGTCAGCATGCGGGCGATTTCTGCATTGGCAGAGGCCAGCAGGTCTTCCACATGCTCGCTGGACAGATTGAGGATGGCAGCGATTTCCGGCACCTTGAAGCTTTCGAGTCCATGCAACAGAAACACCTGGCGCGGCAGCCCCGGCAGGTTTCCTAGCTTTGTCACCACGGCGGCCTCCCAGGCGGGCGTGGCCACTTCAGCCCGGCCATTGATGTGCAGCGAATTCCAGACCCGGCAGAAGCCGGAAAAAAGAGCGATCCTGAGATCGGGTGCCCCATTGATCATGTCCGGATCGGCAATCACCGCCTGCAAAAGGGCGGCGACGTAGTGATCCCCGCTCTCCTGGGAACCGGTGAGGGCGCGGCTGAACCGCCGCAAATATGGAAGCTGGTGCGCTACGTTTTCGGAAAGACCCATGACATCAACTGCTTGCAGTGAAGCATCCCAAACTGAAAGTTGCATTTTATCGCCGTCCGTTGCAACAACGTCTGCGGGAAGTTGCAGTTCCATGATTTTTTTGCATGCGGGAACTGTTAGGAGTCTGGGCCGTTGACCCCCACTTTGGACAATAGATCCGAACAACAATGAATATGCACAACCCAACTGGCAACCGGAAGCGCCCTGGCGTTCCTCGTCCGGCAGATAACAAGGTCCTGCACGATGCCCTCAGCAAGAAACTGAGGGCCTATTACGCTGAAATCGAACACCAGCCCCTGCCGCGGCATCTCGTTGACCTGCTGGACAAGCTGGACAAACCGGAATCCCGGTAGGTTTGTGAGTCACATGGTTGATGCATTCAAGGCCGATCTGCTTGCCGCTATGCCGTCGCTGCGGGCTTTCGCGATTTCGCTCACGGGAAATCCGGACCGGGCCGACGACATTCTCCAGGAAACCCTGATGAAGGCCTGGGCCAACCGGTCCAGCTTCCACGAAGGCACCAGCATTCGCGCCTGGCTCTTCACCATCTTGCGCAATGAGTTCTACACCTATCACCGCAAACGCAGCCGTGAAGTGGAAGATGCTGATGGCCGCATTGCCGCCAATCGCGGCACCCTGCCAGAACAGCAGGCAAGGCTCGATCTGACCGATATGCAGAACGCCCTGCAACGCCTGCCGTCGGAGCAGCGGGAGGCACTGCTGCTCGTCACGGCCTCTGACCTGTCCTACGAGGACGCGGCCCAAGTGTGCGGCACGGCCATTGGCACCATCAAAAGCCGCGTCAACCGCGCCCGCAACCGCCTCGCCGAGATCCTCGAAACGCGCGATGTCTCGGAATATGGCGCGGGCGGCGAAATGCGCGCCGCCGTCACCACCCCAGTGCGGCCCGGAGGTGGAACACCCCCGGGCGAAGGCTGAGCCTTCTCAGAAGCCACGGGTCCACTTGTCGACTTCCTGTTTCGCGCGCTCCTTGGCGTAGCCGTAGTGCTGTTGCAGACGGCCTTCCAACTGCTCGCGGTCACCTTCGATCATGTCCAGATCATCATTGGTGAGCTTGCCCCACTGGCTCTTGGCCTTGCCTTTGAATTCCTTCCAGTTTCCTTGAATGCTGTCCCAGTTCATCTGAGTGCTCCTTCCGTTGTGGAGTTGCCGTCTCCGGAAAACGCTGGCCTGGGTCCTGCGTTCCTTCGCTACAGATACCGTCTAAAAAATCCCGCCGTCTTGGAACCAAAGAGCGAATTCGCCGTTGCGGGCTTGGGGGATGAAGAAGCGGCATGATGATCTGCACGGGGCGGACGCTTGAAGGACGCACTCAAGAAGCAGGCGAATTTGATCCTGGCGGGCTGCGCGGCAACCCTCATCAGTGCCGCCGCCGTCTATGGATTGGATCGCTCGCGCGTTGACGACCAGCGCCGGGAAATGGCGCAGGAACAGGCGGAGCGCATCACCACACTGCTCACCGCGGAATATTCGGAACTCGATGCCGCAACGGCCTATCTGGCGCAATCAGAGACGGCGCTTGGCCAGTTCAGCAGTTTTGTCTCCCGTCTCAGGATTTCCGACGCTGGAGACACAAGGTGGTTGATCGCGGCCCGCAGCGACCGGGCCCGCGCCACCGCCCTTCAGGCCTGGGTCCGCACCACACTGAAACAGCCGGACTTTGCCATTCCAGCCTCGGCCAATTCACAGACGAGCACCGTCATCCTCTCGCTTGACGGCGAGCATGCCGCAAGCCTCGGCACGGATCTGGCTGCGGGTAGCCGGACCTTGGCCGCCGCGACGGGCGCCCCTCTCGAAATCATGAGGCTCGCGCCCGCCTTTGGCGGAAAGGATGTCCTCTGGCTGAGTACAAAAGTGCCCCCCTGGACCGACCGCCATCACCTTTTTTTCGACGGCCTCGTGCTGGTGCGCGGCCTCGATCTCGCCATGCTTTCCCGCTTCGCCGCTTTGAAGGACCAGCCACTGGACATGACGCTCAGCACGGGCAGCACCCCGGGCCAGGCACTGCTTCAGTCGGCAGACATGTCCTCCCTCGCTCCGGCTTTGAGCCAGGACCTGAGCTTGGATGGTTATGCCATCCATTTGCGTATTGGCCTGACGCCACATTACACAGTGCCGCGCAACTGGCTCGCCGTGATGGTTGCGGGGCTTGCCCTCACCGGCCTTCTGGCGGCCTGGCGCGCCGGCTTCATCCTGTCAAACCGCGCGACAAGTCTCCTCTCGGCCCTCGCCAATACCCGCAGCGAATTGTCCGCCACCAATCGCAAGGAAAGCGCATTTTTTGACAATGCCGGCATTGCCAACTGCGAGGTGGACGCGGGAACGGCGCGCTTCACCCGCGTGAATGACGCTT
Organism: Hyphomicrobiales bacterium; assembly: GCA_046349175.1. Lineage (GTDB taxonomy): Bacteria > Pseudomonadota > Alphaproteobacteria > Rhizobiales > Aestuariivirgaceae > Aestuariivirga. The sequence continues at coordinate 165,627 of JAXMCS010000002.1, forward strand.
GCTGCGCCCTGTTTGGCTATGAGCGCGCCGAACTGCTCGCAAAAACCGTCTATGATGTCACCCATCAGGGCGACCTCAAATCGACCGAATCCCTGGTGGGAGCCGCATCCTGGGAAACCGGCAAGCTCCTGCAATTTGAAAAGCGTTATATCCGCAGCGATGGCACACTCATTTGGGGTCTGGTCAGTTCCAAGATATTCGAATCGGGCGGCTCGCCCCCGCAGCGCATCTTCCTGACCACCATCATCGATATCACAGCCCGCAAACAGGATGAGATTATCAGGAACAACCTGTTGCGGGAGCTGGCGCACCGCGTGCGCAACACCATGCAACTCGCCGCCAGTCTTGCCCGCCAAAGTGGCCGCAATGCCGGTTCGGTTGCCGACTACGATGAAAAATTCACACGCCGCCTCGCCGCCCTCAACGCCACCCAGGACTTGCTGCTTGATTCCTCCTGGCGCAGCGCTGATCTTCACCATATCGCCCAGCGCACCCTGCTTCCCTACATGTCGGGCAATGTGGAGGTGTCGCTGCCATCGGTCGCCCTGCCGACGCAGCACGCCCAGACCTTTGCCCTCGCGGTGCACGAACTTGCGGCCAACGCCACGCGCCACGGCGCCCTGCGTTATGGCGGCGCTCTCAGCTTTCACGGCAAGATCGAGGTGGACCCGCAGGATGGTTGCGAAAAAATCCATCTCTTCTGGGTGGAGAAGGTGAACCGCCGCCACCGTGGCCATGCCCGCGCGGGCTTCGGCCGCACCATTCTGGACGAGGCGCTGCCGGAGCAATTTTCAGGAAGGGCAAGCACATCAATGTCGCCAGCGGGCCTGATGTATGAGGCGTGGCTGCGCATCCCCCAGATCGAAGAGCAGGCCTTCGGGAACGCCTCCTCTGCCGGGAACTCTTAGCTGTCCGGCTCCGTTCCCTGCGCAGCACGAGGAGCAAGATCATGGCAGGTCGATCACGAGGTCCCGGCAGTGGAGTCATCATCACATTTCGGAGGTGGCTTGACCGCATTCGCGGCAGCAGGTGGAGTCACAAATATTCCCCACCCAACGACGACTATTATCGCGAGCAGCTGATGACCGCGGATGACGAGGGCATGGCAAAGCAGAAACCTGAAGAGGTGAACGCCAGGCGCGAAAATGCAACCCGCCGAAGAAGATGACGGTCCCGTCATGCACTGAGGAACATCGCGTGCCATGAGGCGTTGAAGACCTGCGAGGCTGCACTGGCTGCGGCCCAAAAACGGCAGGATTTCCGCATGATCAGATTTCTGGCGTCTCTGTTGATCTCGGCTGCGGCCACCCTGGTGTTGACAGGAGTTGGCGCAGGGCCGTTAGTCGCGGCTGTGGCGCTCACAGGGTTTGTTTCCACGTTTGCCATTCTCGTGAGCCTGCTCGTCGAAGTGCAACGCCACGACAGGTTGGAATAAGCGCAGATCACCTCACAGGGTCACATCGAAACGCGCGCCGTCTTCGGCCGCCGCAAGATCAATCACGCGTTCTTCTTCTGCCGCGCCCCCGGCACCCCGGGTGAAAATGAAGGTCAGAGTCTTTCCCTCGAAGCGATAGGACACTTCGAAAGACGGCCAGGCTGCAGGCACGCAAGGGCGAAGTCGCAGCAGGGAGCCTTCGCGCCGGAAGCCCAGAATGGCCTCAAGTCCGGCGCGGAAAGCCCAGCCCGCTGCTCCCGTATACCAGGTCCAGCCACCACGCCCCACTTGACCGGCAAGCGCATAGATGTCGGCGGCCATGGCATAGGGCTCCACGCGATAGAGCCGCGCCGCCTCTTCCGTCAGGGCATGATCCACCGGGTTCATGAGGCTGAACAGCTTGTGCGCCATGTCCGTGTGGCCAAGCTGCGCATGGGCGAACACTGACCACAAGGCACCATGGGTATATTGACCGCCATTTTCGCGCACACCGGCGGGGTAGCTTTGCACATAGCCAGCATGGGGCTCATGCCGCTGCAACGGTGGCCAGAAGAGATGGGCAAGCCCCGCCTGCCAATCCACCAGCCGCGCATCGGCACTCGCCAGAGCCTGTGCCGCGCGGGCCGGATCTCCGGCCTTTGAAAGCACTGCCCAGGACTGCGCAATCGTGTCGATACGGCATTCACGGGCGCCCGACGTGCCAAGCGGCGTCTGGTCATCGAAGAAGGCGCGGAGGTACCAGGCTCCGTCCCAGCCCTTCTCATCGATGGCCGAAGACAGTTTGGCGCGCCAGGTCGTGAACTCCTCAACTACGGCGGCATCTCCCCGCATCTCCGCCAGGCGGGCAAACCGCTCCAATACCGCACAGAGAAACCAGCCAAGCCAGATGCTTTCGCCCTGCCCGCCATCGCCCACATGGTTCATGCCATCATTCCAATCGCCCGTGCCCATCAGCGGCAGGCCATGGGGTCCTGTGCGCAACGCATGGCGCAGACCACTCAGGCAATGCTCATAAAGCGTGCCCCGCGCCCCGCTATCAGTGGGAATTGCGAAGAGATCGTGGGCATGCGGCGGCACGGCGGGCCCTTCTACAAAAGGCACCTCTTCATCGAGAATGCTCCAATCGCCGGTCAGCGTCATGTAGGTGTCCGTGCAATAGGCGAGCCACACCACATCATCGCTGATGTGCGTGCGCACACCTGCACCTGTGTCCGGCAGCCACCAGTGCTGCACGTCGCCCTCGTGGAATTGCCGGGCCGCCGCCCGCAAAATGTGCTGCCGCGCCAGATCGGGCCTGACATGGGCAATGGCCATCACATCTTGAAGCTGGTCCCGGAAGCCATAGGCCCCGCTCGCCTGATAGAAGCCGGAACGCCCCCACAGCCGGCACGACAAGGTCTGGTACATGAGCCAGCCATTCATCATCACATCAAAAGACGGATCAGGCGTGCGCACATGGATGGCTGAAGTGAGGTCTTTCCATTGCGCACGCTGCCGTGCCAGCGTGCCGGCAAAGGGCGTGGTGCGGCACGAAGCGACAAGTGCCCGCACGGCGGCCACGTCTCCCGCCACACCCAGATTGACAGTCATCTCCACCGCCGCCCCCCGCCACCTCCACCTCCATCTGCAAGGCCAGACAGGGATCGCGCCTGCCACCCGACAATTTGCCAAGGGGAAGTCCGCGCATAATCCGGGATGGTGAGCGCAGGCCGCCGCCCAGGACATCCATGCGGACGGCGCCCTGTGCGGGCGCCCTCTCATTCAAAGCCGCAAAGATGCACGTGGAACCGAAGTCGCTGTTCCAGCGGTTCTGCGCCACAAGAACTGAGCCCTCCTCATCCCATTCCGTTGTGATGAAGGGAGCCCCTCCCGCCGCGCTGCACCCAGTGCAAGCTCGGCATGGAAGGTAATCACCAGACGCCGTGCCGCTTCTGTGGCGTTGCCGATTTCGAGGTGAAAGCGCTTCAGGGGTGCATCCGTGTCGATGGTCTGTTCCAGCACCATCGCGAGGCCCGCCTTTCCTCACCCTCGTGCCGGGTGAAGCCAAAGCCATGGCGGGTCACAAAACGGCCGGCCCGGCTCCCCAGCGGATCAACCGTGGGGCTGGCCACACGGCCCGGCTCATCGCAGACATAAACACTTCAAGGCTACCGGTCGCTGAGGGACAAGACCAGCAGGTGATCTGCTGTTCCTTGCTGTTCTTGAACCAGCTGTAGCCGCCCCTTCGGCAGAACAATGCGTGCGCCGAAACTGCTGTTGGCGATCACGTTGATCCACGGCGCGGGCAGCCGCTCACCTTGCCTGTGAACGATCACATAGGCGTTGCCCGGATCAAATCCGCCAAAGCCGTTGAAATGCAAAAAAGCCCGCGAGAGTCCGGCACAGTACGCTTGGCATGGCATCAGCATTGTGTTTCGAAGCAGCCCTCGCGGTGCGGGCCTTTTGATCTCGCCATGGGCCGCCACCTGTTCTTCCAGTTCCGTGCCATCGGCCGTGAGCACAATGCGGGCTGCCGCCATCAATCCGCGCCGTGTTTCGGCGTCTGTTGATGCGCTGTTCAGCAGAACAATCTCGCCACTCGCCGTGCCTGTTGTTGACCGTGTGGTGCGCTCCCGCGCTACAAGCCTGTCGAGCGACTGTTGCACATCCTGCAGGTAGGATGGCGGTTGCGCATTGATGAGCACCACATCGGCAAGCAACCCCTTCTCCGCCCAGTAATCCTGTGCCTTGAAGATCTGCTCGGTGAGCGGCAGGCCGGCAGACCCGGTCACGGTCACCGCAACGATAGGACGGGTGCCGGAAATGCCAAAGCCCCACAACGCCCGCTGCGGCCGCATGGCCTCGCGGATGAAAGCCGCAGGCGGGCGGAAGGAGGCGACAGGATAGACAAGAGCTGCCGCCAGTTCCTGAAAAAGATTGGCCTCTTCAATGCCGATCGAAAGATGGCGCAGCAACACCCGGGACTGTGTCCAGGCATTGATTTGCACGCGCTTCAGCGCCTGGGCCGTCCGGTGAGATGCCATCACCCCCAGCACCTCCTCGCGCGATGCCGCAACCGCCGTCCAGAGGATCAGCCGCTCCTTGCCATGGGGGCGCAGAAGCACATGGCGCCGCGCCGCAAAGATGGGATCAAGCACGTCACCCGTCTGCCGCGACAGGGCGAGCCCACCGGCAATGACAGGCGCTGAGGCCACATCATTGCCACGCCCCAGAAAGGCCTCGCGGGAAGTTTCATATTCAAAACCTGCATCCTCCCCGCTTTCCGTCACCAGAGCCTGCGCCACCCAGATATCGGGATCATCATCCAGCCGCCGCCGGCGTGTTGCCAGCAGGCAGTGATTTTCAGCATCATAGGCCGTGTGCACAAAAAGCTTGGAGAAGGCAGGATGGCTGCGATGGGCCTCGGGCCGGGCCAGCGCCAGTTCCAGATAGGCCGTCACGTCGATGGAGCGCGTTGTATCCGTCACGTTGGCCAGATCGATCACCCGCACATCAACATCAGCTTCCGCCGAAATGAGGCATTCCACATGGCAGGAAATCCCCTGATCG
>JAXMCS010000003.1:0-170504 GCA_046349175.1 Hyphomicrobiales bacterium
TTCTTGATGAATTTGAAAAAGCCGCGGCGGGTCATCATGTGGCGGTCATCTCCGCGCCCTTGCGTTCGGTTGCGAGCGCCTCTGCCTGACACCAATCGCGGAAGGCGGCCACAAGCGGCGTCTCCAGGCCATCCGGCCGGGTTATGAGGTAATAGGCAAAATGACGGGGCGCGCGCAGCGACAGGTCGAAGGGCTTGATGAGGCGGCCCGCGGCAAGATCGTCTGCCACGAGGTTGGAGTCGCCCAGTGCCACGCCCATGCCATCAATGGCGGCCTGCACGGCATAGGAGGTCTGGCCGAAGTGCAGGCCGGCGCGGTCGTCGAAATCCTCGATTCCGGCAGCCTTCATCCACATTTTCCAATTGGGCCAAGGCGAGCCCTGGGCCTCCCAGTCCAGATGGATGAGCGTGTGCTTGAGGAGATCGCGCGGGGTGCGCAGCGGCTTGTCCTTGATGATCGCCGGGCTGCACACGGGAAAGACATTGTCCTGAAACAGCAGGTCGGCGCGCAGGCCCGGGTAGCGCCCCTCGCCGAAGCGGATGGCCACATCAATGTCCTCCCGGTCGAAATCCACAGGCGCATGCGACACGTCCACCCGCACATCGGCACCGGGCTGCAGGCGCAGGAAGCGGTCGAGTCTGGGCACAAGCCATTTTGCGGCGAGCGAAGGCGAGGCAGAGACGCGGATCTGCATCCGGTTTTCCAGGCGCTTGATGCGCATGAGGGCCCGGGACAGCACTTCCAGCGATTCGTGGGCGGCCGTATGCAAAATCTCGCCCTCGCGGGTGAGGCGCATGGAGCGGCTGGTGCGGGCAAACAGGGCAACCCCCAACTGGCCCTCCAGTTCTTTAATCTGGTGGCTGATGGCCGCGGGGGTGACGGCCAGGTCATCCGCCGCGCGGGTAAAGCTCAAATGGGTGGCTGCGGCATCAAAGGCCCGCAGGGCCCGCAGGCCGGGAAATAGCTCAATCATGGCGAAAATCTGTCTATCTTCAAAATCGTTTTGAAGATTGTCCAAGAATTAGTCGTTTTTCTTTGGATTCACAATGGACTATATTCTGACCATCAACAAAGATTAAACGAAAGTTAAAAACCATGAACTCCCTGATCCGCAAGGCCGTTTCCTCCCTCCGCAGCGCGTTCACGCTGGATGCCGCAGCCACTGCCCATCTGGAAAAGACCAACGTCGATGTGACGCTGCGCTCGCGCCTGTGGGGCGTGTGAGCCCAAACAACAGTATTCCCTCCCTGTAGCTGGGAAAAACTCGACCGCCCGGACCCTGTGCCGGGCGGTTTTCTTTTGCGGGGCTTACTTGCCCTTCCAGACGGGCTTGCGCTTCTCCGCGAAGGCGCGGGCGCCTTCCAGCTGGTCCTCCGAGGAATAGAGCTTGTCCACGCTGGGCAGTTTGCGCTTGGTGACCCTGTGGAAGGCCTCTGCAATGGGCAGGTGGGTGGTCTCCCGGGCGATTTCCTTGATGCAGGCGTAAACGAGCGGCGGGCCATCGGCGAGCTGTGCCGCCACTTCGCGGGCCCGCGCCATCAGCCGGTCTGCCGGCACCACTTCGTTGATGATGCCCCACTGCTTGGCCTCAGCCGTGTCGATGCGGCGGCCGGTGAAGAGCAGTTCCATGGCCACATGATAGGGGATGAAGCGCGGCAGCTTGATGGTGGCGGCGTCCGCCACGGTGCCGGAATTGATCTCCGGCAACGCGAAGGTGGCGTGTTCCGCGGCGATGATGATGTCGCAGGAGATCATGATCTCGAAACCGCCGCCGAAGGCAAGGCCGTTCACGGCGCAGATCACCGGCTTGTTGAGGCCCTTCAGTTCCTGCAAGCCGCCGAAGCCACCCACGCCATAGTCGGAGTCAGGCGCCTCGCCCTGGGCTGCCGCTTTCAAATCCCAGCCGGGGCAGAAGAATTTCTCGCCTGTTGAGGTGAGAATGGCCACGCGCAGATCCGGATCATCGCAGCTTGCGAAGATGTCGCCCATGATGCGCGAGGTGGCGGCATCACGGTATCGGCCTTGGCCGACGATGGACTCAAGAACAGCGCCACGGCGCTCGGTGCGGATGGGGAGGTTGTCATCAGAGGGGCCTCATGCGGATCAGGGCGTCCACGGCCACAGAGCCGTGGGGCAGGACAAGGAGCGGGTTGACGTCGAGTTCTTCCAGAGACGCGGCGTAGCTTTGGGCAAAACTGGCCACGGCCATGACGGCGCGGACCACGGCCTCGGATCGCCCTTGCCACGGAAGCCTTGCACCAGTTCGTGCCTTGAGGCAGGGCGCGGCGCACCTCCGCTTCGCTGGTAGGCAGGAGCAGGGCTGCAGTCCAGCAGTTCGCGAGGACGCCGCCTGCGCCCACCACAAGGGCGAGGCCAAATTGCGGGTCTCGCTTTACACCGATGATGAGTTCGGCAATGGCGCCCTTCATCATGCGTTCGACCAGCACGGTGGGGCCAAGGTGCTGCATGGATTCGGCGGCGGCCTTTACCTCGGCCTCGCTGGGCAGGTTGAGGGCCACGCCCCCACATCCGATTTATGGGCAATGGCCGCAGAGGCAATCTTGAGCGTGACCGGGAAGCCAAGCCCGCCGCAAAGGCTGGCGCATCCGCAATGCTGTGTATTCGCCGCCATCGGGCACGGAAGACCGCGCTCCTTGAGCAGTTGCTTGGCTTCAAATTCGGTGAGCGTCGATACGGGGCCATCGGTGCTGGCGGCGTCCACTGGTGGCAGCATGTCGGTGCGGGCCCAGTTCTGGCCGATCATCGCGGCAGCTTCAAAGGCGGTGAGCGCATCATCGAGCCCGAACATGGGGCAATGTCATTGGCGGCCAGATCATCGGCCAGCGATAGCGGCATGCATTCGGGCAGCGTGGCCACCACGGCGGCGCGGGCATCATTGGCTAGGGCACCGGCGGGAGAACGCGCGCCGTTCTGTACCAGGCGGCGGGGTTCATGTGATCCCGTGTCGGCGTGTCGAGGATCAGCATGCCGCAATCAAAGCCGCCGGAGAGCACCGCCGTAAAGGTGTTGGTGAGCTTCTCCTCATCGTTCCAGATGAAGGTGTGGTAGTCGAGCGGATTGTCGATGGCCACGAACTCATTCAGTGTCGCAGAGACGCGCGCCTTGGTTTCCGGATCGAAGGGGTGGAAAGAGATGGCGCGGTTCATAAGCAGTGTTCACCGTGAGGGCCGCTTCACCACCGGAGCAAGACAGCGACACCAGGCGCCCGCCATGCATCTCGCCAAAGTGCAGGAATTTGAGTGTTTCCACGAATGCTGCGACGGAGGTCATGCGCGCCACGCCGAGGCGCTCAAACAGCGCATCATAAAGCGTGTCTGCGCCTGCCAGCGAAGATGTGTGGCTCATGGCCACCTTGGCCCCTGTTCGGAAGGCCTCGTCTTCAACACCACCACGGCTTCCGGCAAAATGGCGGGCCCGTTCGCAGGCGCGGGCGAATGCACCAAACCTTCAGGTTTTCCACATGCAGGCCGATGGCGGTGATGCGCTCATCCTCGGCCAGCGCTTCCACCATGCGGGCTGCGTCCAGATCGGCCTGGTTGCCGATCGTAAAGACTTCGCGGCCAGCGGCAGGGCGCGTTTGGTGAAAGTGAGATTGCAGGCCATGTTGCCGGACTGGGTGATGACGGCGACGCCCTTGGCCACCGGCTTCACGCCATGCTCATCCGGCCACAGGGCCGCCTGGGCGAGGCTGTTCACAAAGCCGTAGCAGTTCGGCCCCATCAGCGGCATGCCATCGGCGGCCGCAAGAAGCGCATCCTGCAAGGCCGTGTCACCTGCCTCAGCAAAGCCTGCGGCATAGATCACCGCCCCACCACAGCCCTTGGCGCGCAGGGCGCGCACCACATCCACCGTGGGCTCACGGCGCACGGCGATGAAGGCGGCATCCACGGGTTCGGGGATGTCGTCCACGGTAGGCTTGGTGAGAATGCCCGCAAGCTGCGGGCGCTTGGGATGCACGGCGTAGATGCTGCCGGTGAAGCCCAGCTCCAACGTGCGGCGAATGGCAATTTCGCATTCATTGCCGCCGACAAAGGCGATGGAACGGGGGAAAATGAGGCGGGAGAGGGGCGAGGTCATTGTCTCAAAAATCCGTCAGCCCCCCAGCGGGCGCAGCAGCCCACGCGAGATAATGTGGCGCTGGATTTCGCTGGTGCCTTCCCAGATGCGCTCCACGCGGGCATCGCGCCAGATGCGCTCCAGCGGCAGATCGCTCATTAGCCCCATGCCGCCGTGAATCTGGATGGCTTCATCGGCGATGAAGGCCAGCACTTCCGTGGCCTTGAGCTTGGCCATGGACATGTCGATTTCCGTGACCGTGCCTTGGTCATATTTCCATGCCGCTTCGCGGGTGAGCAGTTCAGCCGCCTTCAACTCCATGGCCATGTCGGCGAGCTTGAAGGAAATGCCCTGGAACTTGCCGATCTGCTGACCGAATTGTTCGCGGTCCACGGCATATTGCAACGCGTGTTCGAGGGCGCGCTCGGCCCGCCCCAGGCAGGTGGAGGCCACTTGCAAGCGCGTGGCGCCCAGCCATGTGTTGGCCACTTCAAAGCCCTTGTGGATTTCGCCCAGCACCTGCCGTTTGTTGATGCGGCACTCGTTGAATTCCAGAATGGAGTTGGGATAGCCACGATGCGAGACGTTCTTGTAGCCGGGGCGCACGGTGAAGCCCGGCGTTCCCTTGTCCACAAGAAAGGCGGTGATCAGCTTCTTCTTGCCGCGCGATGTCTCCTCTTCGCCCGTCGCAGCGAACAGCACCGTGAAATGGGCTTCCTCGCCGTGACTGATGAAGTGTTTCACGCCATTGATGACGAAATCATCACCATCCTGGCGGGCGAAGGTTTTCATGCCGCGCAGATCAGAGCCCACGCCGGGTTCGGTCATGGCCAGGCAGTCGGCCTTTTCGCCGCGCACCGCCGGGAAAAGATAGCGCTCGCGCTGCTCATCATTGCAGGCCATGAGAATGTTGGAAGGGCGGCCCACGCAGGTCCAGTGCAAGGCATAGTTGGCGCGGCCCAGTTCCTTTTCGTAAAGGCACCAGGTGAGCGTATCGAGGCCCGCACCGCCGCCTTCCGCCGGAATGTTGGCGGCGAAGAGGCCGGCCTCAATGGCCTTGGCTTTGAGTTCATCGCGCAGGTCCGGGCGCAGCACGCCCGTTTCCTCCACTTCCTTTTCGTGGGGATAAAGTTCATTGGCCACGAAATCCCTCGTGGTCTTGATGATCATCTGTTGTTCGTCAGAAAGGGAGAAGTCCATGTTATTTACCTGATGTGGAAGGCTTCGGTGTGGCCATCGACCGCGATGGCCTGGCCGTTCACCATTTTTGCGGCGGGGCTGGCGAGGAAGAGGGCCATGTCGGCAATCTCTTCCGGCTCCACCAGGCGGGCGATGGATTGTCCGCCCACCATTTGCGCAGCCACCTCTTCAAAGGATGCGCCGCGCAAATCCGCCTCGCCCTGAATGACGCGGTTGATGCGGTCACCACGAACTGTGCCCGGGCAGATGGCGTTGCAAGTGACGTTGTAGGGGCCAAGTTCAATGGCCAGCGATTTCGTGAAGCCGATCACCGCCCACTTCGAGGCGGCATAGGGCGTGCGGTTGCCGAAGCCGAAAAGGCCGGCGGTGGAGGACAGGTTGATGATGGTGCCCGACCCTTGCGCCTTGAGGATGGGCGCGGCGCGGCGGGCGCAGAGGAAGTAACTGTCGATGCCCACGGCCAGGCACTGCCGCCATTCGTCGAAATCAATATCATCCACCGGGGCAGTGGGGCCCTTGATGCCGGCATTGTTCACCATCACGTCGAGGCCGCCCAGATCATCCAGCGCATCATCGAACCAGGCTTCGATTTCCGCTTCCTTGGTGACATCCACATGGGTGGCACCAATGTCCGGGAATTCCTCACGGAAGGCCTCGAGCGCCTGCTCGTTCACGTCGCAGACATGGACGTGGGCACCGGCGGCGTGAAAGGCCTTGGCCATGACGCGGCCAATGCCGGCCGCGGCGGCTGTGATCATGACGCGTTGCATCTTTTCCTCCGTCATTCCGGCGAATGCCGGAATCTTGTTAGCGTTTGGCGGCCTTCTTCTTCGCAGACTTTTTCGCAGATTCCGGCTTGCGCCGGAATGACGATGTGCGGCTCTTCATCTCCCGGTCCAACACAAGGCCGGAGCCGATCTTGTGTTTCCGGAACAGTTTCATCATGTCCACGAGGATGGCGTTGCGCTTGGCTTCGATCTCGCGCACGGCGCGGCCTGCGGCCTGGGCTTCGCAGCCCTCCACCAGGCGCTGTTCCAGGGCCTGGTTCCACTTCGGGAATTTCAGGTCCGTCCAGTCCAGTTCCAGGGTGGGATCGAACTGCTTGATGAAGTCGCGCATGCCGCCGGGGCCGCCGGCCACGTGATAGGTGAGGAAGGAGCCCATGAAGGCCCAGCGCATGCCGGCGGAATAGACGATGGAGTCGTCGATATCGCCCGTGGTGGCAATATCCTTGTTGAGGATATGCAGGCTCTCGCGCCACAGGGCCTCCTGCAGGCGGTCGCAGACATAACCCATGATTTCCTTCTTGAGGCGCAGCACCTGCATGCCGATGGCCTCGAAGTATGCTCCCGCGCGGTCCATCACTTCGGCGGAGGTCTTTTCTCCTGGCACGGTTTCAACCAGCGGCAAAAGATAAACCGGGTTGAATGGGTGGCCGATGATCACCCGTTCCGGATGCTGGCACTGGCTCTGCAAATTGGTGGGCAGGAATCCGGATGAGGACGAGGCGATAATCACATCGGGCCGGGCTGCGGCGTCGATGTCGCGGAACAGCTTGATCTTCAGATCTTCGCGCTCAGGAGCTGCTTCATGGATGAAGTCAGCTTTGGCGGCCATCTCCTTGAGATCAGTCGTAAAAGTGAGTTTGCCCTTTTTCTTGGGCTTGCCGAGCAAGGCTTCCAGCGAAGGCCAAGCTGTCTTGATTTGGGCCTTCAGCCGCTCCTCGGCGGCGGGCGATACGTCAAAGGCGATGACATTGTAGCCACGGAAGAGCAGGCGCGCCGCCCAGCCTGCGCCGATGAGGCCGGTGCCCGCAATGCCGACGGTATTGATTTTTTCAGTTTTCATTTTTGTCCTTTACCTCCCCCTTGTGGGGAGGTCGAAGATCGCCTTTGCGATTTTCGGGTGGGGGTATGACTGACACACCACCCGACTCCCACCCCAACCCTCCCCACAAGGGGGAGGGGGTTATTGTTGACGTCATCAACCCTTCTTCAGCCCCAGAATCTCGCGGCCTTCATCCGGCGTGGCCACACGCGTACCCAGCAGCTCGATGATCTTCACGGCCTTTTCGACCAGCGACCCATTCGTCGCATAGACGCCTTTCTCAAGATAGAGATTGTCCTCAAGGCCCACGCGAACATGGCCGCCCAGCAGCACGGCTTGGGCCACGGCCTGGAATTGCAGGCGGCCGATGGAGAAGGAGGCCCAGATGGCATCTGCCGGCAACATGGCTTTCTGATAGGCCATGGTTTCGGCGGAATAAGGCGCGCCCCATGGAATGCCCAGGCAGAGCTGATACAGCGGCTTGCCGTCGATCAGGCCTTCTTTCACAAGCTGGTTTGCGAACCAGAGATTGCCGGAATCGAAGATCTCCATCTCGGGCTTCACGCCATAGGACTTGATGAGCTTTGCCTGTTCGCGCAGCTGGGTGGGCGTTTGCACCACCAGTGACTGGCCGTCACCGAAGTTGAGAGAGCCGCAATCCAGCGTGCAAATTTCAGGGCGCAACTCCTTCACATGGATGAGGCGCTCCAGCGGGCCCACCACATCGGTGCCTTCGCCAAAATCCAGCGGCTTTTCGCCGTCACCGATATAAAGGTCACCGCCCATGCCGGCGGTGAGGTTGATGATGACATTGCTGTTCTTGGCGCGGATGCGTTCCATCACCTCGCGGTAATATTCCACCTTGCGGCTGCCCTTGCCGGTCTTGGGCTCGCGCACATGGCAATGCACCACGGTGGCACCTGCACTGGCTGCTTCCAGCGCCGCATTGGCAATCTGCTCCGGCGTCACGGGAACGTGCGGGCTCTTGCCCACGGTGTCTCCGGCCCCGGTGACGGCGCAGGTGATGATGACTTTTTGCTGCATCGTGAATTTCCTCCGGCGTGGCAGGCTAAATGAGGCAGGCGGCTTGGTTTGACAAAAGCCGTCGGGATTTGACATAATCCGCCAATGGGCTCCCGCGACGTGACATTTCTGCTGATCCCGAAATTCTCGATGATCGCGCTCTATGGCGCGCTGGAACCCTTGCGTGTGGCCAACCGCTTTGCGGGGCAGGCCTTCACCTGGCGCTTTCTCTCGGCGGATGGGCAGCCTGTCACGGCCTCCAACGGCATTCCGGTGTCCGTGTCAGGGGCGTGGGGCGACTGCGGCACGCCAGACATGGCCGTGGTCTGCGCCTCATACGATCACGAGACGGGCTACCGCCGCACGGCGCTGGCGCTGTTGCGCCGGCTGGCGCGGGCGCGGGTGTTTCTTGCGGGGATTGATACGGGCGCTTTCATTCTGGCCAAGGCTGGCGTGCTGGATGGCTACCGCGCCACTTGCCACTGGGAAAGCCTGGCGGGCTTTCGCGAGAGTTTCCCCGCGGTGACGACAACCGAGCGCCTGTTTGAACTGGACCGGGACCGCATGACCAGTGCGGGCGGGGCGGCGGCCATCGACATGATGCTGGCCTGGATCGAGATGGGCATGGGGCGCAAGCTGGCGGTGTCGGTGGCCGATCAGCTTGTGCATTTCCGCACACAGGATGAACAGGCGGTGGCGCGGCTTCCGGCGGGGGCGCGCTTCGGCACGCAAGAGCCGCGGCTGTTGGCGGTCATCGGTGCCATGGAAAAGAACATTGAGGAGCCGCTAGGGCTTGCGGCACTTGCGGCGCAGGCCGGGCTTTCGGCGCGGCAATTGGAAAGGCTCTTTCATGCGGAGATGCAGCAGCGGCCCATGGGTTTTTACCGGCAGCTGCGGCTGGAGCATGCGGAACACTTGCTCAACTATTCGCAGATGAGCGTGCGCGATGTGTCGCTGGCCTCCGGCTTTTCCACGCTGGCAGAATTTTCGCGGGCCTTCCGGGCGCGCACGGGGCTTGCGCCCACACGGTTCCGGCGCCGGGTTTACCCCCTTGCCAAGCGCGGCGCGCCATGAGTTAATGGGCACCGAGGGCAAATCACTCATTCACGGAGGCGGCTCAGTGGATAGTCTCATTGCAGCTTACATGATGAGCAGTGCTGCGGTTCTCACGGCACATGTGGACAAGCCGGTGCAGAAGCCTGAGCCCGTGGTCATCAATCTCAAGCCCGTGCCGGGAAATTGGTGCACGAAGGGTTATCTGGTCATGGTGCCGGATGGGCGGCAGGGCGTTGTGACATCGGTGTCGGGCGAAATCTGCCGTGTGCGGGCCGATGGCGAGGAATTCGTGACCCCCATTCCCTTTTACATCGTCGAACCTTACTATCCTCAGCCGTTCAAGACGGCCGAGATGGGGCACTGAGCGGGGCGAGACACCTCATCCGGCCCGGGCTTCGCCCGTGCCACCTTCTCCTCAAGGAGAAGGGGCGATTTAAGTGAGAAGCGATTGGTTTCTTCCCCTCTCCTTCAGGAGAACGGACCACGGGGACGTTTTGCGTGCAGAGAAGAGACCCTCTATTGCTCTGCCAAAATCAGTTCCGCGCCTTTCCAGCCCACCATCATGGCGGGGGCATTCGTGTTGCCGGCGATGAGATTGGGGAAGACTGACGCATCGCAGACCCGCAGACCATCAATGCCGTGCACCCTCAGCTTCGCATCCACCACGGAAGATGACGCATCCGGCCCCATGCGGCAGGTGCAACTGGGGTGATAGACCGTGCCGCTCCGCTGCTTGAAATCATGGATGAGGTCGGCATCGCTTTGCACCGCCGGGCCGGGGCGCAGCTCTTCCACAATCTCGCTTTTCAAGGGCTCGGCATTGGCAATGCGGCGCACGAACTTCACGGCCGCCAGCATTTCCTCCACATCGTTTTCGGTGGAGAAGGCATTGGGCGTGATCACCGGATGGCGCTTCGCATCGGCAGACTCGATCATGATCGTGCCGCGCGAGGTGGGGCGGCAGTTGGAGAGGCCCACCGACAGGCCCGAGAAGGGATCCGGCGAGAGGATGGGGCGCTCGCCGTGGGCAGGCTTCAGGGTGGAGAAGGCCTGGAAGTAAAGCTGCATGTTGGGGCGGGTATGGCGCGTGCTGGTGCGGAAGAAGCCACCGCCATGGTTGATTGAGGTTGAGAGCGGACCGGAGCGCAGCAGCAGATATTGCAGGCCCACCTTCAGCTTGCCCCACCATGGGCGCAACTCGTCGTTCAGCGTGGGCACGCGGGCGCGGTAGGTGTAGTTGATGCCTACATGATCTTCGAGATTGCTGCCGACATTGGCGTTGTGAAGCAGCACCGGAATGCCCAGCGATTTAAGCAAAGGGGCAGGGCCGATGCCTGACAGTTGCAGCAGCTGCGGGGAATTGATGGCGCCGCCGGAGAGGATCACTTCTTTGGCGCGGGCCTCAACCCGTTGGCCATTGCGATCGTAAGCCACGCCCAGCACCTTGCGGCCATCCATGAGGAGCTTTGTGACGAAGGCGCCCGTCTCCACCTTCAGGTTGGGGCGCTTCATGGCGGGGCGCAGGAAGGCCCGGGCAGCGCTGTTGCGGATGCCGTTCTTGATCGTCACCTGATAGATGCCGGTGCCTTCTTGTTCCGCGCCATTGAAATCCAAATTATGTTTCAGACCAATGGCTTCGCAGGCTTTGATATAGTCCCAGGTGAGGGGATGAACGAGGCGGCTGGGATCAGAAACATGCAAAGGGCCGCCGCGGCCGTGCCATTGGGCCTCGCCCGTTTCCACGTTTTCCATGGCCTTGTAGGCGGCGAGCACATCATTCCAGCCCCAGCCGGGATTTCCGGCGGCTTTCCAGCCTTCATAATCCTCGGCATGGCCGCGGATATAGACCATGGCATTGATGGAGCTTGAGCCGCCGAGAATCCGCCCGCGGGGCCAGTGGTCGCGCTGGCCGTTGAGGCCGGGGTCCGGGGCTGCCGCATAAAGCCAGTTCAGGGACTTGTCGTAGAAGGTCTTTCCGTAGCCCAGCGGCATTTGCACAAAGAAGCGGCGGTCGCTGCCACCGGCCTCCAGGAGTAGAACCTTGTGCTTGCCGTTTTCGCTGAGGCGGTTGGCCAGAACGCAGCCGGCGGAGCCTGCGCCCACGATGATGTAGTCGAATGTCATTCCACGCTTCCTGGGGCCATGGTGCCCAATGCCGGGGGGCGGGGGCAAGGGCAGATGCGGTGAAAATTTCTCCACAGGGGTTTCATGCGTCCTGCATAGGCAAGACGCCGGCATTTTGCCATGCTGGCTGAAACTGCGAGTCCGGACCCATGAAAATCAAAGACCTGAAAGTGTTCATCGTCGGCGTGCCCCCGGGCGAATGGGGCGGGCGCTATTTCACCTTCGTGAAGCTGACAACCGACAACGGCATCACCGGCATCGGCGAATGCTACGGCGCCACATTCGGCCCCAAGGCCATGACGGCCATGATCGAAGACACTTTCGAGCGCTATGTGAAGGGCATCAACCCCTTCGAGATCGAGAAGCTGTGGCGGCGGGTCTATGGCTCGGGCTACACGCTGCGCCCCGACGTGACGCTGATGGGCGTGCTCTCCGGCATCGAGATCGCACTGTGGGACATCAAGGGCAAGGCCGTGGGCAAGCCGGTCTATGAATTGTTGGGCGGGCGCGTGCATGAGCGGCTGCGCAGCTATACCTATATCTACCCCGATCCCAAGAAGGGGCAGGACAGTTCCATCTTCTGGAATGCGGAACAGTCGGCAGAACGTGCTGCGGAATATGTGAAAATGGGCTTCACCGGCATCAAGTTCGATCCGGCAGCGCCTTATTCGTCGTTTGATCCGCGCCAGCCCTCACAGGAATCGATCGAACTCTGCGTGCGCTTCTGCAAGCTGATGCGCGAGGCGGTGGGCAGCAAGGCCGACCTTCTGTTCGGCACCCATGGGCAGTTCACGGCTTCGGGGGCCATCCGCTTTGCCAAGAAGATCGAAGCCTATGACCCGCTGTGGTTCGAGGAGCCGACGCCGCCGGAAAAGCCGGAGGAAATGGCTTTGGTAGCGCGCGGCACATCCATTCCCATTGCCACGGGTGAGCGCCTGACAACGAAATATGAGTTTGCCCGCGTGCTGGAATGCCGTGCGGCTTCCATCATGCAGATGGCGCTGGGGCGTGTGGGGGGCATCATGGAGGCCAAGAAAATAGCGGCCATGGCAGAGGCCTATTATGCGCAGATTGCGCCGCATCTTTATGCGGGGCCGGTGGAAGGGGCCGCCAACATCCACTTCGCCGCAAGCCTTCCCAATTTCCTTATTCTCGAGAGCATTGAGACTTGGGCCGGGTTCCATTCCAAGATCCTCAAGAAGCCGATCCGCTGGGAGGAGGGCTATGTGATTCCGCCATCGGAGCCTGGCCTCGGCATTGAACTCAATGAAGAGGTGGCGCTGGCCCACCCCTATACGGGCGCGAACCTGCATCTCGAAATGACCAATGATCCGGTGTGGAAATGAAATACGGTTATATCGGCCTCGGCAATCTCGGCGGACATCTGGCGGCAAGCCTGCAGCGGGCGGGTTTTCCAATCGTTGTACACGACACCAACAAGGGGCTTGCCGTGCGGCACCTGACCAAGGGGGCGGTGTGGGCCGACTCGGCAGAAGAGGTGGCGGCGCAGGTTGATCATGTCTTCACCTGTCTGCCGTCTCCGGCGGTTTCTGAGAAAGTGCTGACGGCCATCCTCAAGGGCCTGAAGCCCGGCAGCACCTGGATCGAGAATTCCACCTTGGGGCGCGACGACATGCAACGCCTTGCCGCCATGGCCGAGGCCAAGGGCATCAAGGTGCTGGAAGCGCCGGTCACGGGTGGGGTTCACCTGGCGGCGCGCGGCGAGATCACGGTGCTTGTGGGCGGTGAAAGCGAAGTCTTCGAAATGCACCGCAAGGCCCTGGAAGCCATTGGAAAACAGATTTTCCGCATGGGGCCTGTGGGGTCCGCCGCGGTGATCAAGGTGATCACCAACATGCTGGCCTTCATCCACCTCGTGGCGGATGCGGAAGCCCTGATGCTGGCCAAGAAGGGGGGGCTTGATCTGGCGCAGTCATGGAAGGCCATCAAGGCCAGTTCCGGCAACAGCTTCGTGCATGAAACGGAAGGCCAGCTCATTCTCAATGGCAGCTATGATATTGCCTTCAGCATGGACCTGGCGCTCAAGGACCTTGGCTTTGCGCTGGGCTTCGGCAAGGAGTTCGGCGTGCCGCTTGATCTAGCGAGCCTCACCAACCAGACCTTTGTGCGCGGCAAGGCGGTTTATGGCGGGCATGCTCAATCAACACAGATCGCCAAGCTTCTGGAAGATGCCGTGGGTGTGGACCTGCGGGCCCCCGGCTTCCCGTCGCGGTTGGAATAGATTTGCGGCGGCACGCGCTGTCACACAGGCGTAGTCCAAATTACATGTGACCGACAAGTGGCGCTCCGATGTTGCGGCTCCTCGCAACAACGGAGCATCCCATGTATCGCGCGACACTCGCCACCGCACTTCTGGCTGGAAGCCTTTTCTCCACAGCTGCCATTGCCGATGGCCTCAAGCTCACTCCGGTGACAGCCGACAATAGCAAGGCTGACGGCGTGGCGGTGGCCAACGCCATCTCGCCCGAACTCACCCAGGCCATCGTTGCCGAAGGCAAGATGACGCTGGAGAACCCGACAGATCTGATCGGCTACTACGGCTACGACAATGATGGTCCGCTCATGGCAGCCGCTGGCGATGTGCAGAGCAAGGACCACAATGTCGAGGCGACCAAGACTGAACCCGACAAGAACACCTATCTGGTGCTCGAAGGCCAGAAGGGCCCGGATGCTGCCTATAACTACGGAAAGCACTTCCTGTTTCAGGGGCATGAAAATGGTGTCACCAAGGACGGCAAGCCACAGGGCTACTTTACGCGAATCAATCTGGACGCTGA
This sequence comes from Hyphomicrobiales bacterium, assembly GCA_046349175.1. GTDB lineage: Bacteria > Pseudomonadota > Alphaproteobacteria > Rhizobiales > Aestuariivirgaceae > Aestuariivirga. The sequence goes on from JAXMCS010000003.1 coordinate 14,106, forward strand.
CGAAGCCCATCGCGTGACGCTGATGGCCACCAAGGATACGAGCGGCAATGCGTTGGTGTTCTTCGACGGCTCCACCTGGGCCCCTGAGGCCAAGCGCCTTCTGCTCACCGGTGAAGAAGGTGATGAGGGCGGCGTGTGGCAGGCCACCGCTGACTTTCCCTCCACGGTTGATGATCTGCGCGGCGTCATGGGCATCGGCTCCTATGAAGGCGTTCAAGCCGACAAGGATGGCAACATCTGGCTGGTCGAAGATGCCGGTGGCAAGGGTGGTGACAAGACCAAGCATGCAAAGCAGCCCAATTCTTTCGTCTATCGATTTGTCCCCGCCGACAAGACTGATCTGACCAAGGGCGGCAAGCTGGAAGTGCTGCAGATTGCCGGCAAGGATGGTGCGCCCGTCCTGTTCAACAAGGGCAAGAATGACGATGACATCCTGTCCCAGGGTGTTGCGGACCAGTACACTTACGGCAACCAGCTGAAGACAAAGTGGGTGGTTGTGCATGACACGGCGTCTGACGGAACGGCCATTTTCAACGCCAACGACCTGGCAAAGGCCAAGGGTGGCACACCGCTGAAGCGCCCTGAGAACAGCCAATTCCGCCCCGGCACGGACTTCACCGAATACTATTTCACGGCCACGGGCGACACCAATGCCGAAACGGAAGCAGGTGCGGAACACGGCGGATTCGGCGGCATCTTCAAGCTGAAGCAGGCATCTGCCAGCGCTGATGAAGGCACTTTGAGCCTTGTCTACCGCGGCGATGTTGGTCATTCCGGCTTTGACAACATGGCATTCCTCACGGCTGACCAGATCATTGCGGTGGAAGACGGCGGCGACAAATTGCATGGCCAGCGCAAGGCCTTTGACGCCGGCTATGTCATCGACCTCAACACCGACTATGGTGCGGCGGGTGCGGCAGAACCGGTGCGGATGATCAGCAATGGCCGCGACGAACTGGCCACTGCCGACTCAGCGCTGCTCGCCAAGGCCGATGACAATGGCTTCCAGAATGATGGCGACAATGAAATCACCGGCATCCATGTTTCGGATGGCGATGCGTCTGTCGCGGGTCTTCTTGGCACCAAGATTCCCACGCCGTTCAAGGATGGCTGGCGGGTGTTCTACACCCGCCAGCACGGCAAGAACGAAACCTATGAAGTGATGAGCAAGTAAACCCTGGTGGCGCTTTGCCGTTCAGGCAGCGCCATTTTTGCGGAGGGCGGGTTCGTGTGACCCGCCCTCTATTTCATTGGGCTTCCCGTCCCGGTTGGAACAACTATTCTGGCAGTTCCATCTGTGGAATTTTCGGTCTTTGCGAAGCACCGATATTGCGACATAGTCCATTCACGTGCCGTTTGCGGGGGTGCGCGGCGCGGGGGAAACCATGAGGGGACTAACCAATGTCGATCAAGAACGCGTCGCCTTCGTTGTATAACGAAGACCTGGCGCCTGCGGCCGAAAGGAAGTGGGGCGCATTTTCCATCTTCAACGTGTGGACGTCTGACGTTCACAGCCTGTGGGGATATTACCTGGCCGCCAGCCTTTTCCTGCTGTGCGGAAACTTCATCAACTTCGTGCTGGCAATCGGCCTTGGATCGCTTGTGATCTTCGCGCTCATGTCCATGGTCGGCAATGCCGGCGTGCGCACGGGTGTGCCCTATCCGGTTCTGGCGCGCGCTTCCTTCGGCACGTTCGGGGCCAACATTCCGGCGCTGGTCCGCGCTATCGTCGCCTGCTTCTGGTATGGCGCGCAAACGTCGGCGGCTTCGGGCGCCATCGTTGCGCTGCTCACCCGCAATGAAGGCCTCAATGCCTTCAACCAGAGCAGCCACATGCTCGGTCACTCCACGCTGGAATTGATTTGCTATGTGATCGTCTGGGCCTTGCAGCTGCTGATCATTCAGCGCGGCATGGAAACAGTGCGCAAATTCCAGGATTGGGCCGGGCCTGCCGTCTGGATCATGATGCTCATCCTCGCCATCTATCTGGTGGTGAAATCGGGCACATTCTCCTTCGGCAGCGAAATTCCGCAGGATGTGCTGCTCAAGGCCACGGCTGATGCTGGCGTGCCGGGAACACCGGGCTCGATTGCGGCGCTCTTTGCCGTGGCGGCCACATGGATCACCTACTTCGCAGCGCTCTATCTGAACTTCTGCGACTTCTCGCGCTACGCCAAGAGCGAAGCCGAATTGAAGAAGGGCAACTTGTGGGGCCTGCCGATTAATCTGCTGGCCTTCTGCCTTGTGGCCGGTGTGACCACCACGGCGGCCTTCGCCGTCTATAACGAAGTGTTGCTGCACCCGGACCAGATTTCGGCGAAGTTCGACAACTGGTTCCTGGCGCTCATGGCGGCGCTCACCTTCGCGGTGGCGACGCTCGGCATCAACGTGGTGGCCAACTTCGTGTCACCGGCCTTTGACTTCGCCAACATCGCGCCCAGCAAGATCGACTTCAAGAAGGGCGGCTATATCGCGGCCCTGATTGCGCTTGTTCTTTATCCCTGGGCGCCCTGGAACACCGGGGCGGCGCAGTTCGTGAACTTCATCGGTGCCACCATGGGCCCCATCTTCGGCATCATGATGGTGGACTACTACCTGATCCGGAAGGGCAAGCTGAACGTGGAAGACCTCTACCGTGAAAACGGCGAGTTCAAGTTCCAGGGCGGCTGGCACACCAATGCCTTCATTGCCTTTATCGTGGGCATGCTGGTGGCCTCGGTTCTGCCGCTGACCTCCTGTGTGCCGTCCTGGTGGGGCACATACGGCTGGTTCATCGGCGTGGCCGTGGGAGGGGGCGTTTACTATGTCCTCCGCTCGGCGTCGAAATCCTGACGCAATTTCCGTCAATGTGGGGGGCAGCAGGGATTCCTGTTGCCCCCTATGCTCTTGGGGGCGGCTAGGCAATTTGCCCGCAATGGGTTAGTCTGCACGCGAGCAGGGGCAGAATTTTTACAGGAGAAGTCCACCATGAAACGTATGATTTCAGTTCTGAGCAGCATGGCTGTGGCCGCCACGGTGGCCATGCCGCTCTCCGTCGTAGCCTCGACGGAAGCAAGTGCCAAGAAGTTCAACAAGCAGCAGTATCGCGACATGAAGGCGACCAAGTACGCCAACCACAAGACCGACAAGAAGGTGCTGAAGAACGCCCTGATTGCCGGCACGATCGGTGGCCTGGTTGGTCATGCGCTGCCGGGTGGCAAGTCTTCCACGGCGCTTGGCATTGGTGTTGGCGCGGGCGCCGGCATGATCGCCGGTTCCTCGAAGTGGGACAATTACTTCTGGTATGCCTACGACACCTGCATGGACAATTATTGATCCACCGCAGCAGCGGAATGCAAAAGGGCCGGGAGATGATCCCGGCCCTTTTTGTTATGCCGTCCGCAGAAGGTCAGGCGACGATGGCATAGCCCGCTGCCGTCATCACCCGCACCAACTCCTTGTGGCCGATCTGGGCCATTTTGAGGGGCGGGGACTTCCGCGGGTCCTGTTCGGCTTCCACCACGAACCAGCCTTCATAACCGTAGGAGGCAAGGCGCTTCACGATGGCTTCAAAATCCAGCGAGCCATCGCCCGGCACTGTGAAAGCGCCCTTGTAAACGGCGTCAAGGAAACTTTCCTTGCTGCGGTCCAATTTGTTGATCACGTCCATGCGCACATCCTTGGTGTGCACATGGGTGATGCGGCTGTGATAGTTGTCGATCACGCGCAGCACATCGCCGCCGGCAAAGGCCATGTGACCGGCATCGAAGAGCAGGGGAATGCCGGCTCCCGAATGGTGCATGAAGGAGTCGAGTTCATGCTCTGTCTCAACAACGGCGGCCATGTGGTGATGATAGGTAAGGGGCATGCCCTGTTCGGCGCACCATTCGCCAAACTCTGTCATGCGGCGGGCATAGGCCTTCATTTCGTCGCCGGAGAGCTTGGCTTTTGTGGCCAGCGGCTTTGAGCGGTCGCCCTGGATGGAGAGGCCGACTTCGCCATAGACGATGCAGGGCGCATTCACCGCCTTGAAGAGTTCGATCATGGGCAGGATACGGGCCTTGTTGGTGGCAAGGTCCTCGATGGTCAGGGTGCCGGAAAACCAGCCGCCGCACAGTGTCACATCGGCCTTCTTGAGGATGGGCAGCATCTCGGCGGCGCTTTCCGGAAAGCGGCGGCCCTTTTCCATGCCGGTGAAACCGGCCGAGCGGGACTGGCGGAGGCATTCCTCCAGCGACACGTCATCGCTGAGTTCGGGCAGGTCGTCATTCCACCAGGCGATGGGTGACATGCCGAGTTTGGCTTTCAGTTTGGCTGGCATCGGGGGATTCTCCTTGGGCGCTTTGTTGTGGCCATAGGCGAGGGCGGGAGGCACTTCAACTGGTGGCGCGCGGAGGTGCGGTTTTGTTGCAATTCGTCTCAGGCAGACGCTCGGGTTCGGCAGTGTCGCCAGGCCGCCGAAACCACTTCCGGCCCCTTGCGGCAGTCCAGTTTGCCCCCTGACAGCAATTGTCAGCAGCAGGTGGCCAAGACGGAGGCATGAGCTATGGGCAAAATCTCTGGATCTATTTCGTGCTCTGTCTGGGCATCATCATTGTGCCGGGCATGGACATGTTTTTTGTCATGGCCAATGGCCTGGCAGGCGGGCGGTGGCGGGCGCTGGCAGCAACGGGCGGGGTGATCGCTGGCGGCGTTTTTCACACGCTGTTTGGCGCCTTCGCCCTCAGCGCCATTGTGGCGGCGGCCCCCAAACTGCTCACAGCCATTCTGCTTGCAAGTGCGATCTATATGGCATGGATCGGCTGGACCCTGTTGCGAAGCGCCATCACCGTTGACAGCATCGGCACGGCTTCAGCCGCCAGCGGGGGTGTGGCCTTTCGTCAAGGCTTCACCACCTGCCTGCTCAATCCAAAAGCCTATCTGTTCACATCAGCCGTCTACCCGCAATTCATCCGGCCCGAGTTTGGTGCGGTGTGGGCCCAGGCCGTGCCCATGGGCCTGATCACGGCGCTGTGCCAATTCGTTGTCTATGGCAGCCTGGGGTTTGCGGCGGCGGCAGGTGCCGCCTTGCTCTCAGGCAGTCACAGGCTGACCATCTGGATCGGACGGGGCGCAGGCCTGCTCTTCCTCGCGGTGGCAGGCCTGACACTGGTGCGGTTGGTCTAGTCCTTCAGCAGATAGGTGACCGTCGTCACCACGCGGACCTTCTTGTTCACCTGCTTTTCCGGCCTGTCATTGGGGATTTCGATGGCTGGGGTGATTTCGATCACGCCCTGGTTGGCGGATTGAATGTCGCCCACCTTGGCGCCCGATTCGGCGGCGAATTTGTCGGCGGCTTCCTTGGCGCGCTTGGTCGCCTCTGTGAGCATATCACCCTTGAGGTCGTTGACGCCGGTGAAGATGAAGGAGGGGCCGGCATTGTAGGCATCGGCGGAGAAGACCACGCCCGCCTTGAGCAGGTCGCCGATCATGCGGGCTGAGCCTTGCAGCTTGTCCACCTCGCTTGAGCGCACCAGAATGTCTTCGGTCAGCACAAAGCGGGTGTCGGCAGGGGCTTCCTGGCCATTATAGGAGGCGAGTCGGTCCTCCACCTGGATGTTCGAGACCTGCATGTCTTCAGGCGCGAAGCCCTGCGCGGCGAGGAAGTCCTGCACAGCCTTTTGCGAGGCTTCCAGCTTGCCGCGGCTTTCCTCCAGCGTTGGGCCGGAGGTGACAAAGCGGATGGGCCAGAAGCCGAGGTTGGCCTTCACTTCGCGTTCGGCCAGGCCTTTGACCGTGACAACGCGATAGCCCAGGCGGCTTTTGACAAGGCTTTCGCCAGCCAGATAGCCGCCCATGGCGACACCGAGGCCGACAAGGCCCCCGGCGAGAATGCGAGACAGGGATTGCATGAGAGAGTCCGTCAGTAAAAGCGCCCCCGCGCTTGGAGAGCGGTTTCGCCGGAGATTGTGGTGTGATGATGACGGGCCGAGCCGTTAACCATTCTTAACGCTTTACTAACGACCTGTGCCATTGCAGGATTGGGGAAGATGCGGTGGCGCCGGAGCGGTCCGGCTTGTTGGAAGCGTAGATATCATGTCGCGTAAACCCTTTGCTGCACTCCTGTCCCTGTCTTTCGTTACGTTCCTGTCCACGCCGGTTCTGGCCGATACGCCGCTGGGCATCGCCTGCCGCGCCTATGCGGCGGCGGTGGCGGACGACTACATGTCGGACGAGCTCGTGCGCATCGACGACACGGTCGGGGCGCGCGAGGGCTATCTCACTGCCCATGTGGCGGGTCATAAGTTCCTCATTCCCGTGAATGCCCCGGGCGAGGGCGGTGTTCAGCCCCGGGCCATTGGCACGCGCGTTTAGGAATGGGGCCGCATCTACAAGGAAGAGCGCCGCCGCTGCCTGCGCCAGCGCCACTTGGGCGAATTCACGGGCCTCAACTGACGGGCCGTCGATTTGCCCAATATCTGGCTCCGCAGCCTGACCACAAGCTGGCGGGGGGTAATCCGCTTGACTGGTCTGTATGCGAAGCGGCTGCCCTTCTGCTAAAGAGGGCGCTTCCATGCTGCCCCCAAGGAGCCTTGCGCCATGAACAAGCCGGTTGCCCCCTCGACGTTCGAGCCCACGCCCAACAACCTTGAGCCCTTCTGGATGGGCTTCACGCCCAACCGCGCCTTCAAGCAGAAGCCGCGCATGATCGCCCGCGCCAAGGACATGCACTATTACGACCTGCTGGGCCGCCCCATTCTCGACGGCTCCGCTGGCCTGTGGTGCTCCAATGCCGGCCATTGCCGCGAACCGATCGTCAAAGCCATCCAGCAGTCGGCGGCGGAACTCGATTTCGCGCCGACCTTCCAGTATGGCCACCCCAAGGTGTTCGAACTTGCATCGCGCCTCACCACCATGGCGCCCGACGACCTGAACTACGCCTTCTTCTGCAACTCGGGTTCGGAAGCGGCTGACACGGCGCTCAAGATCGCACTCGCCTATCACCGGGCCCGCGGCGAGGCTTCGCGCACCCGTCTCATTGGCCGCGAGCGCGGCTATCACGGCGTCAACTTCGGCGGCATTTCGGTGGGTGGCATGGTTGCCAACCGCAAGTGGTTCGGTGCCATGCTGGCGGGCGTTGATCATCTGCCGCACACCTATAACCGCAAGGAACAGGCCTATACCCGTGGCGAGCCCAACTGGGGTGCCCATCTGGCGGAAGACCTGGAACGTCTGGTGGCGTTGCATGATGCGTCCACCATTGCCGCGGTGATCGTGGAGCCCATGGCCGGCTCAACCGGCGTGCTGCCGCCACCCAAGGGCTATCTCAAGAAGCTCCGCGAGATTTGCACCAAGCACGGCATTCTCCTGATTTTCGACGAAGTGATCACCGGCTTCGGCCGCCTCGGCCATGCCTTTGCGGCAGAGCGCTTTGGCGTGACGCCTGATCTTCTCACTTTCGCCAAGGGCGTCACCTCGGGCACGGTGCCTATGGGTGGCGTGCTGGCCCGCCAGGGCATCTATGATGCCTTCATGAACGGCCCTGATCACGTGATCGAGCTGTTCCATGGCTACACCTACACGGGCCATCCCATGGCCGCCGCGGCTGGTGTCGCCACCATGGACCTCTACCGCGACGAAAAGATCTTCGAGAATGCCAAGTCGCTGGAAAACACCTGGGCAGATGCGGCCTTCACCCTGCAGGGCAACCCCATGGTTGAAGACATCCGCACAATCGGCCTCGTGGCCGCCATCGACCTCAAGCCGATTGACGGCAAGCCCGGCCTAAGGGCTTACAAGGCCATGGAAAATGCCTTCCATGATTTTGGATTCCTGTGCCGCATCACGGCCGACACAATTGCCCTGTCGCCGCCGCTGATTGTGAACAAGAATCAGATCGAAGAAATCTTCATGGATAAGATGCCGAAAGTGTTGGCGTCGGTCGCGGGCCTGTAATATCCTTCTGACTGGGGGCGGAGTGAGTTGCGCGGGTTCATCCCCGCGCAAGTCCGTTTGGCAGGCAGTCGGTTTATGGGTTACGGACGCGAACTTCCCTGGCTTCTCGCCGTCGCGCTGTGCGCTGGTGTCCCGTTTTTTGTGGGCGCAATGGCGTTTGGTTCTGGCCATCTGGCAGTCTTGCCGGTGGCTGCCGCGCTGGTTGGTGCCGCTGCGGGCCTTTTCCTGATTTTCGCTTTGATGGCACGGCACACCCGCATTGTGCAGCGCGACATGCGCAAGGTGGCCAGCGAAATCGGCAACATCATGCGCGAAACGCGGGAAGAGCGCCGCATTGCCGCCGACCTTTCGGCCCAGATCAGCGTGCTGCGCAGCGAGACGGAAGGCCTGGCCTCGTCTTTCGCCGCCGACGTGAACGACCTGCGGGCCGGGCAGGCGACGCTCGCCAAGGACATGCGCAGCATGGCCGAGCGGCAATATCTCTATCAGCAGCAGCAACCGGTTAACACACCGATGGCCCGCCGCCCGGTGGTGGTGCACCCCTCGCAATGGTCTTCGCCACAATCCGCATCGGAACAGCAGCCGCTGGCGCCAGTGCCGGAGGTGTTGCCATCCGTGCGCTTCGATGAAGCCCGTTTTGCCGACAGCGTGGTGATTTCTCTTGAACCAGTGATTGACCTGTTCTCGGGCAAGACGGCCCATTACCGCCTGCATCAGGCGCTTGAGGCCTCGCCCGGCACTGGCCAGGTGCCGGAGCATTCTCCCGCACTCGATGTAATGGTGTTCAAGGAGGCGCTGCTGGTCATGCGCCGCCTGCGCAAGCGCGATCTGCGGCTGTGTCTGTTCGTACCGGTGTCCGCCGCGGCGCTCTCCGCCCCGGAAGCGCTGGCGCGCATCGTGGACCTGCACAATTCCGAACCGGGCATCAGCGAAGGCCTTGTGGTTGACATGCCGCATGCGGTGCTCGCCAGCCTTTCACCATCGGCGCTGGAAGGGCTTGCCCATCTGGCGCGCTCGGGCGTTGAACTGTCGCTCTCCAATGCGGCGGTGGCGGGGCTTGATCTGGCGGCGCTCGACAAGCTCAATGTGCGCTACATCGCCATTTCGGCGGGCAGCGTCGGGGCAGAGCCGCGCCAGTCTGCCGGCATCGCAAACTTCGTGCAGGCGGCGCGGGCCCTGCATGTGCAGGTCATCGTCACCGGCGTGGCGCAGGCCCAGCAGGCCACCCAGCTTATGCGTGTGGCGCGCTTCGCCTGCGGACCGGCCTTTGCCGAGCCGCGCCGGGTGCGCCGTGACGTGACGCAATCCGCCGCTGGCACTGATGACGTGAGCGCGGCGGCGGAATAGTTTCAGTCACGGGCGGGTTTCCAGCGGAGCCCGCAGCTGATATCAGCTGGCCATGCTTCAACAGCTTTCCGCGCAATATCCTGTCTGGTTCTGTGATGTGTGGGGCGTGGTCCACAACGGGGCCATGGTCTACCCGCCGACCATTGACAGTCTGGCCCGCCATCGCAGCGCAGGCGGCACGGTCATTCTGGTCAGCAATTCGCCGCGCAGCACGGCGGGCATCACCCGGCAGTTGGATGACATCGGCGTGCCACGGGCCTGCTATGATGCGGTGGTCACCTCCGGCGATGTGACGCGGGACCTGATGCAGCAGACGGATGGCAAGCTCTATCATCTGGGGCCTGCGCGCGACCTCTCCCTCTTTGAGCGGCTGCCGGTGGAACGCGTGCCTCTGGAGCAGGCCTCGGCCATCATCTGCACCGGGCTGCTGCATGAGGAGCAGGAGACGCCCGCTGACTATGAACCCGCTTTCCGCGCGATGATCGGGCGCGGGCTGCCGATGATCTGCGCCAATCCGGACAAGGTGGTGCGCAAAGCCGGGCGGCTGATCTTCTGCGCTGGTGCGCTGGCGGAAACCTACCGGGCCAGGGGCGGTGAGGTGCGCATGGCGGGCAAGCCCCATGCGCCGATCTGGCGACCTGGCGCGGCGGCGGGCGGCCACGGTGCGCGATCACGACGTGCCTTCCACCAGCGTGCTCTGCATCGGCGATGGCCCGGAAACGGATGTGGCGGGGGCTGCGGCGCAGGGCATGGCCTGCCTGTTTGTTTTTGGCCTGCACGAGGGCAAGAGCGAGCCAGAGGCCGTGGCAGCGGACTTGCGGGCCGAGCATCCGGCGCTGCACCTGGCGGGCTGCGTGCATGATCTGAACTGGTGAAGGCCCCGGTGCTTGACTTGCGGCGGCCTGCCCGCCATTGCGGGCACTGTTCATGCTGACCCTACTTCCTGAAAACACTGCCGCAGGTGCCCATCGTGGAGCCGTGCTGGCGCTTGGCAACTTCGATGGATTGCATCGCGGCCATCAGGTTTTGCTGGAGGCGGCGCGCAGCGAAGCCCGCAGGCGTGATGCCAGCTTCGGCATTCTGACATTCGAGCCGCACCCCGCCAGTTATTTCCGCCCGCAGGAACCGGTGTTCCGCCTCACGCCACAGCCGCTGAAGGAAAGGCTGCTGGCGGCCTTTGGGGCCGACATCATGGTGCTCTGCCATTTTGATGAGCATCTCGCCATGCTCTCGCCCGAGGATTTCGTGGTGCAGCAGCTGGTGCAGAGGCTGGGCGTTTCGCATGTGGTGACAGGCTACGATTTCCATTTCGGCAAGGGCCGCAAGGGCACGCCCGAGACGCTGGCGCGGCTTGGCGAAGTGCATGGTTTTGGCGTGACGACCATTGAACAGGTGACGGACGAGGGGGATGGCAAGGCGCCGTTTTCATCCTCGTCGATCCGCTCTTCCATCCGGCGCGGGCATCTGCGCAATGCCGCCCACGAACTGGGCTACCGCTGGATCGTGATGGGCGAGGTGGTGCATGGCGATAAGCGCGGCCGCACCATTGGCTTTCCCACGGCCAACATCATCGTCGATCCGGGGGCAGAACCGGCGCGCGGCATCTATGCCGTGGAGGTGCGCGATGCTGCGGCGAAGCCCGGCACACCGGCCTGGCAGGGGGCTGCCTATTTCGGCGACAGGCCCACCTTCAACACCAACCGGGTGTTTCTTGAAACCTATCTGCTGGGCCAGGACATCGACCTTTATGGCCGCACGCTGATGGTGTCGTTCCACGATCTCATCCGCGGAGACAAGACTTTCGCATCGGTTGGCGAACTGGTTGAGCAGATGAAGGCGGACTGTGACGCAGCGCGGCGCATTCTGACTGATGATGCCGCTGACGACGCGCTGATGGCCTTGCCGCTGGGCCGCAAGCAGCTGCTGGGGGAGATTTGAGGGCACACTCTCTGGGCGCGCCGCTTTTGCAGGCAATTGCCCGGGCTTTGCCCCTGCTATAATCCCCGAATCATGAGCAAGAAGCCTGTTGATCCACCGGCGCCGCCGCCGGCCGTTGAACCTGTCGAATTGAAGGAAGCGCTGGAACAGCGTTACCTCGCCTATGCCCTGTCCACCATCATGCACCGGGCCTTGCCCGATGTGCGCGACGGGTTGAAGCCGGTTCACCGCCGCCTGCTGCATGTGATGCGCCTGCTGCGGCTTGATCCCTCGGCGGCCTTCAAGAAATCCGCCAAGATCGTGGGTGACGTGATGGGCGGCTATCACCCGCATGGTGACCAGTCGATCTATGATGCGCTGGTGCGCCTGGCACAGGACTTCTCGTCGCGCTATCCGCTGGTGGACGGGCAGGGCAATTTCGGCAACATCGACGGCGACAGCGCCGCCGCCTACCGTTACACCGAAGCGCGCATGACCGATGTGGCGGGCCTCATCCTCGACGGGATCGACGAGGAGACGGTGGATTTCCGCCCCAACTATGATGGCTCCGTGCAGGAGCCCGTGGTGTTGCCGGGGGCGTTCCCAAATCTTCTGGCCAATGGTGCCACCGGCATTGCGGTGGGCATGGCCACATCCATTCCGCCGCACAATGCCGCCGAACTGTGCGATGCGGCGCTGCATCTGATCAAGACGCCCAACGCCGGGGTGGAAAAGCTCACGCAGTTTGTGCTGGGCCCGGATTTCCCGACAGGCGGCATCATTATCGACAGCCGCGAGTCCATCGTGGACGCCTACAAGACGGGCCGCGGCGGTTTCCGTGTGCGGGCACGCTGGACGAAGGAAGAGCTGCCGCGCGGTGGCTGGCAGGTGGTGGTGACCGAGATTCCATATCTGGTGCAGAAGAGCCGCCTGATCGAGCGCGTGGCTGAACTGATGCAGGAGAAGAAGCTGCCGCTGGTGGGTGACATCCGGGATGAAAGTGCTGAAGACATTCGCGTGGTAATTGAGCCCAAGACCCGCAACATCGATCCCGACGTGCTGATGGAGCAACTGTTCCGCGCGACGGAATTTGAATCGCGCATCCCCCTCAACATGAATGTGCTGTCGCAAGGCAAGGTGCCGCGCGTCATGTCGCTGAAGGACATTCTCAAGGAATGGCTGGAGCACCGCAAGGAGGTGCTGGTACGGCGCACCACCTTCCGGCTTGCCGAGATCGCCCGCCGCCTGGAAATCCTGGGCGGCTATCTCATTGCCTATCTCAACCTCGATGAGGTGATCCGCATCATCCGCGAGGAAGATGAGCCGAAGCCCGCGCTGATGGCGCGTTTTGAACTGACCGATACGCAGGCCGAAGCCATTCTCAACATGCGGCTGCGGGCGTTGCGCAAGCTGGAGGAAATGGAGATCCGCCGCGAGAATGACGCGCTGGTGAAAGAGCAGAAGGGCCTCAAGGGCCTGCTCAAATCCGATGAACAACAGTGGGACGCCATTTCCCTCGAGATCAAGGCGGTCAAGGAGAAGTTCAGCAAGAAGACGCCGCTGGGCCGCCGCCGCACCGACTTCGCGGAAGCCCCCGATGTGGAGGCGGAGCTTGAGGAAATGCTGGTGGAGAAGGAACCCGTCACCGTGGTCTGCTCGGAAAAGGGCTGGATCCGTTCCATGAAGGGCCATCTCGAGGATACATCGGCGCTGCAATACAAGGATGGTGACCGCGGCAAGTTTGCCGTCAACGCCATGACCACCGACAAGATCATGCTGTTCTCGTCGTCGGGCAAGTTCTTCACGTTGGAGGCTTCACGTTTGCCAGGGGGCAGGGGCCATGGCGAGCCGGTGCGCCTGATGGCGGATGTGGATGCGGCGGATCAGATCGTGGCGCTCTTTGTCTATCAGCCCGGGGCCAAGCGCATCGTCGCCTCCAGCGAAGGCGATGGTTTCATTGTGGCGGAGGACGAATGCGTTGCCAACACGCGCAAGGGCAAGCAGGTGCTGAACGTGAAGGCACCAGTTGAGGCCCAGGTGTGTGTGCCGCTGCCGGAGGGGGCCGATCACATCGCGGCGGTCGGTGAAAACCGCAAGATGGTGATCTTCAAATTGTCAGAACTGCCCGAAATGGCGCGCGGCAAGGGCGTACGCCTGCAGAAGTTCAAGGATGGCGGATTGTCGGATGTTTCAGCATTCAAGCTGAAGGACGGGCTTGCCTGGATTGACAGCTCCGGCCGGGCCTTCGCGGTGACCGATCTTGCAGAATGGATTGGCGAGCGGGCCCAGGCGGGGCGTCTGCCGCCCAAGGGTTTCCCCAAGAACAACCGCTTCCAGGGCTGAGTGGCCGATTGGATTTGAGTCAATTCTTGGAATCACGGCTCAGGTTTCGCTGACCCTTGCGACAACTGAAGGTGGACTTGCGCCATGATGTCGCGCATTCAACGGGTGTTGTGACTGCCAATACTGCAATTCTGCACACGAGGTAGGGCATGGGCGGCATCGTAAGATGGTTCCTGGACGGCGCAGAAGAACTGCCTGGCCAGACGCCCATGCCCGCTCATGCCGTGCAGTGGATGACAGGCGAGGCCGGCACATCCATTCGTTGGACGGTGGGGGTTCGCAATTTCGCATCGCTCACCGCAGTCTGCTCCGAACTGACCCGTGCAACCCTTCCCATCATGCTGCATTTCTTTTCTGGGGGCTGGTTTGAGGAGCGGCATGACACCGCCGCGGAGGCGATTGCGCGCATCGAGGCGCTGATGATGCGGGGCGATGTGGTGCTGCCGGGGCGCATATTTGTGCGGGCGAGCGAGCCGCATGCCCGCACCATGCCCGCGACGCTGCATGAGGTCTGGCAATCGAAAGCGGTGCCGCATGACCTTGCCGTTCATTGTGTGCTGGAGCCGGACAGCGGCAGCTTTGTCGTCGTTGATGTGGGGCGCTCTTCCGCCATCGGCCGCGTGTGGGGCACGAGCCCCTCCAGTTGGCCTTGCCTGCCCATGGGGGCTTATGGTGCCTCTGCCACAGACGCATATTTCCGCGCCGTGGAAGACGGTCAGCCGCGTTACGATCAGGTTGTTGCCGCGCTGCGCTTTCCTGATGAGAACCTGCGCTGGGTATCCTACCACAGGATCATCCAGCCGGAACGCTCCGTCCACGGACGGCTGGCAGTCAGCGTTGTCTCGGAATATGGCGATGTCGGATTTCATGTGATTTAGGACTGCAACCTAAACGTCCGTCGACTGATCAATTGCAACCTGCTCCGCATTCAGGGTTTCCCCTGCCGGTCATGAGTTAAGGAAATGTTTGTAACTGCCCCTTAAGCAAGAAATTCAACGGGGCCTGTATTCTGGGGCGGGTCACCATGCCTTGAAGTGAGCATATGGTGATTAACACTGTCGAGTTTTGGATCAATGCGGGGGCGCTTTGCGCCAGGCCCACGAGGCCGGATGGCAGGCCCATTCCGGACCGCAAGCTGTTGCACGAACATGGCCTTGTGAAACTGGAAGCGGGTGCCGATGGCACCACGGTCAGCTGGGTGATGTTCACAGCCAACTGGTCGTCGCTGATGTTCCTTTCGGAATTTGTCATGACCTGCCTTGGTCCGGTGACGCTGCGCTATTTCAATGCGGGCTGGTTCGAGGAAACCATCGAGACAACGGTCGATGCGCGGTCGCGCATCGAGCAGTTGCTGGTGAAGAGTGACGTGCGGCTCGCTGAGCGTACCTATGTTTCGGACTTCGATCCCAAGGCGCAGGCGCTGCCGCCCAAACTTCGCGAGGCGCTGGAAGGGCAAGGCGACATCGAGAAGACGGCGATTACCTGTGCGGTTGATCCCGACACGGAAACCGTCAACGTCGAAAGCATCGGCGCGGATTCGCTGCTGGGCAAGATCTGGGGCCTGTCGCCGGTATCTTTCCCGTGCCAGACCGGTCACAACTACGACCGCATCGTGTCCCGGCCCTATTTCAAGGTCATCAACTCCGGCCGTCCGCACTATGACCATGTGCTCGCGGCGATGGTCCGGCCAGATGGCGAAGTGGGCTGGATCGGCTACCAGCGCATCATCATGCCGGACCTGCATCCAACCACTGGCGCAAAGCGGGTCAGGATTGTTTCAGAACTGTCTCCGGTGGACATAAGGCTCCTGTAGCCAGCATCTCTTCGACCATCGCTTCCAGCGAGGGCCGTTCCACCGCTACAAGATATTCCACCGGATCAATGCCCTCGGTGGCCCATTGCCAGCGCAGGAAGCCGCGTTCCAGCACGGTGTAGCCCACGCGGGTGAAATGCCCGTGGCCCGCCATCTGCGCGCTGGCGAGGCCCCAGATCGCATCCGGCTGCCACTTGATCAGAGCCAGCAGCAGGCCCAGCCTGACGAAGAGTTCGAAGACGCGGCGGTTCTTGATCTGTTTGTCGATCCAGATTTCACCATGATACACAAGCCTGCCGGTGAGGCGCTCTGCGATGCTGCCTGAGGGCGGCTGGGCGTGGGTTGGCACCAGCATTTCCTGGCGGCGCATATAAACGCCGATCATATAGTTGAGGCACCAATCCGCCAGGTTGGTGTCGATCGTGTCGAAACGGAAGCCTTGCAGGCCCACGACCGCACCTTCAGCATTTGTGAGCGAATTCCACATGGCGCGTTCGTTGCCGAACACCGCCGTTTCGTAATAGTGCATGGGGGCGACAGGAAAGCCGCGTGCCGCAACCTTTGCGGTGTTGAAAGCTTTCATGTCGCTCGACGCATGAAAGTTGAATCCCGCCGCCTTCAACTCATCCTCCAGCAACGCACATTGCCGCGCTATGCCAGCCGGATTTGCCAATCCTTCTTTCCGCATGCCTTACCCCTTGGTTCGGCAGCTAATTTGCAAAGTCCGCGCGCCCCTGCAAGTCAAAGTCGAACGAACGTGTTAGGGTCAATATTATTCGCGCAAGTTGTTTCAACTGCGGTGCAAGGTCCAACCATCCAGGCCCAGCCTTTCCTGCGGCAGGAAGCGCCCCTTGTAAGCCATCTTGGGCGACTCTTTCACAAGGAAGCCGAGGTAGACGTAAGGCAATCCCATGCGCCGGGCGCGCTGGATGGTGTCGAGAATCATCAGCGTGCCCAGGCTGCGGCGCTCGAGTGTTGGTTCGTAGAAACTGTAGATCATGGACAGCCCATCGGAGAGTACATCGAGCAGTGCCGCGCCCACCAGTTCGCGCGGGGCCGTGGGGTGATCGGCCCTGAGGCGAAACTCGGTGACACGGCTGTCCACCAGATTGTCGTCCACCATGGCGGCATAGTCGAGCACGGTCATGTTGGCCATGCCGCCTTCGGCATGGCGCGTGTCGATATAGGCGCGGAAGAGGGAGTATTGTTCGGAGGTGGCCTTGGCCGCGACGATGGACGATGTGACATCGGCATTGGAGGCCAGCACCCGGCGGAAGCCGCGAGACCAGAGGAAGGACTCCACCGGAATGCGCACGGACTGGCAGGCGTGGCAGCCATCGCAGGCCGGGCGGTAGGCAATGTTCTGGCTGCGGCGAAAGCCGCCCTGGGACAGCTGCGAATTCATGTGGCGCGCATCAGGCCCCACAATGTGGGTGAAAACCTTGCGCTCCTGCCGCCCCGGCAGATAGGGGCAGGGGCTGGGGGCCGTGATGAAGAACTGCGGAAAATTGCGGCGCTCAATGCTCACAGGTGGTCTCTCTCCTAGGCACACTATGCGATTGATAGGCCACCGCTGCAAGGCTTCTGGAAACTGCTGGCGGATTTGACTATGAGGCAGCCAAACAGGAGTGGAACATGGGTGTCGCGGCGGCTTGGCTTGGTCTTGGTGTGATGGGTTTCCCGATGGCCGGGCACCTGAAGACGAAATCCGGTGCCATTGTCAGCGTCTACAACCGCACGCCAGCCAAGGCGGCGTCATGGGTTGAAAAGCATGGTGGCGCATCGGCCGCCACGCCTGCCAAGGCAGTTGAAGGTGCGGATTTCGTGTTTGCCTGCGTCGGTAATGATGATGACCTGCGCAGCGTCACCATCGGCCCAAACGGGGCCTTTGCCGCCATGAAGCCCGGCAGCATTTTTGTTGATCACACCACCGCTTCGGCAGATGTGGCGCGAGAACTTCATGCGGAAGCCGCGCGGCGTGGGATCGGCTTTGTCGATGCACCGGTTTCCGGCGGACAGGCGGGCGCCGAAAATGGTGTGCTCACGGTGATGTGTGGCGGCGAGGCGGATGCCTATGCCAAGGCCGAACCTCTCATCATGTCGTTTGCCCGCATGTGCAAGCTGCTGGGGCCTTCGGGCAGCGGCCAACTGGCCAAGATGTGCAACCAGATCGCCATTGCCGGGCTGGTGCAGGGCCTTGCCGAATGCGTGCACTTCGGCATGCAGGCGGGCCTTAACATGGAGGACGTGATCAGCGTCATTTCCAGGGGGGCTGCCGGTTCCTGGCAGATGGAGAACCGCCACAAGACGATGATCGCGGGCAAGTTCGACTTCGGCTTCGCGGTGGACTGGATGCGCAAGGACCTTGGCATTGTGCTTGCCGAAGGCCGCCGCAATGGCGCGCATTTGCCTGTCACGGCGCTGGTGGACCAGTTCTATTCGGACGTGCAGGGCATGGGCGGCAAGCGCTGGGACACGTCCAGCCTCATTGCGCGGCTGCAGAAAAAGCCGTCCTAACCCTTCAGGCGCTTGGCCACATCCACAGCGAAATAGGTGAGCACGCCATCGGCACCGGCGCGCTTGAAGGCCATCAGGCTTTCGCTGGCGACTATGGTCTCGTCGAGCCAGCCGTTCTGTGCGGCGGCCTTGATCATCGCGTACTCGCCCGACACCTGATAGGCGAAGGTCGGCACGCCGAACTCGCGCTTCACGCGGGCCACGATGTCGAGATAGGGCATGCCCGGCTTCACCATCACCATGTCAGCGCCCTCGGCGATGTCGAGGGCCACCTCGCGCAGCGCCTCGTCGGTGTTGGCAGGGTCCATCTGATAGGTCAGCTTGTCGCCTTTCAGCTTGCTGCCCGAGCCCACGGCATCACGGAAGGGGCCATAGAAGCCGGAGGCATATTTGGCGGAATAGGCCATGATCTGCACATTGCGGTGGCCATGCTTTTCCAGCGCGCCGCGAATGGCGCCGATGCGGCCATCCATCATGTCGGAGGGGGCGATGATGTCGCAGCCCGCCTCCACCTGGGCCAGCGATTGCCAGACCAAGGCTTCCACGGTTTCATCGTTGATGATCTCGCCATCCCTGAGCAAGCCGTCGTGGCCGTGGGAGGTGTAGGGATCGAGTGCCACGTCACACATGATGCCGATGTCGGGCACCGCCTTCTTGATGGCGCGCACGGCGCGGCAGACCAGATTGTTGCCGTTCCATGCTTCGCGTCCGTCCTCTGTGCGCAGCGCCGGATTGGTGTTGGGAAAAAGCGCAATGGCGGGAATGCCGAGGCGCGCGGCCTCTTCCACGCGGCGCAGCAGGATGTCGATGGTCTGGCGCGATACGCCGGGCATGGAGGCCACTGGCTCCTCGCGGTTCTCGCCATCAATCACGAAGACAGGCCAAATCAGATCGGAGACCTGCAAGGTGTTCTCACGCACCAGGGCGCGCGACCAGGCCGACTTGCGGTTGCGGCGCAGCCGCGTGGCGGGAAAGGAAGGATGTGTCATGGGCGGGCTTCTACAACAGCTTCAGGCTCGGGCAAAATACTACTGGCAAATGCGATAGCCGTTCTTGCGCTGGATCACATCCACATGGAAATGGTCGCCATGGTAGGGGTCGGAGCCGGGGCCCAGCACGGTGGTGAAGCGGATGCAGGCGTCGCGGCGGATGCGCGCTAGAAAGGCCGCCTTGCCGCCCACACCCAGCGCCGCCTTCACGCCACTCCAATCGCCTTTCACCGTGGTTTGCGAGCCATCGGAAAATTCCAGCGTGGAAATGTCGAGCGCCTTCATGAAGGCATGTTCGCTGAGTTTGCCTGTTGCCGCGTTGTTGCGGCGGCGGCAGACATAAGAAGACGCATTGTGAATGCGCACCAGCTTCAGTCCCAGGTTCTGTTGGGCGGCGGGCTTGGCCGACCAGGCAATCCAGTTGTGCAGGGCGTCCGCCAAATGGCAATCAATCACCGCCACAGGTGATATGGCCACGCCGTCGATGGCGGATACTTCAATGGGTGCGGCACCGCCGCAGCCGCCCTCCGTGCCTTCCGGGGGCAGGGGCTTGAAGATCATGTCCACGCCCGCCAGCAGGCTGCGGCATTGCTGGCGTTCCCGCTCTATGGTGGGGGCGCTCCAGCCGCTCGCGCCATCGGGAAAATGCAGGTCGAGCGGCGCCGCAGGTGGTGCTGGTTGTGGCGCTTCCTGTTGGGCCTCCACAGCGGGCTGCGGCTTGATCAGGCCTTGCGGCTTCAGTTTCGGCAGGATGATGCCAGCCTGGGCCGAGGCGGCCAGCAGCACACTACAAAGCGTCAGAACGGACAGGCGTTTCCCCATGGCTTCCTTATGGTGCAGGCCGGGACTTCCGGCAACGGCGGATTAACCATAACAAAAGGTCATCACGCGTGACGCTGTATTGTGTTAAGCATGATGGCTGAAAATCGCCTCCCGGTTGGGATGGGATATCACATGACACATCGGCATTTTGCGGCAGCACTTCTGGCGGCTGCCACCTTGATCGGCAACGCAACGGCAGCCACGGTTTCCGCGCCGGAAAAGGCAACGGAGCTTCTGGCCCGGGCCTGGATGATCGACAGCCGCTGCAAGGTATTGACCAGCGACGACCGCGACCGTCTTTCAGGTCTTGTGGCGGATGCCGAAATTTCCCTGGCCAAGAAATTGGGTGTGCAGGCGGCACGTACGGCCATGAGCCGGGGCCGGGCCTCCGGCGCAGATACAGCCTGCGGTGAAAGCGCCGCGCAAAGCGTGAATGACATCTTCAATGCTGCGAAAACCGCAACGGCGGCGCTGGATGCCTTGCCGGCAGTGAGCACGGAGCAGCCGGAGCCGCAGGCGGCCCCCGCCGTCGAGCCCGCAATGGCTGAGGCGCAGGACACAGCCGTGGAGCCGCAGCCTGTTGATGTGGCGCCAGCCAGCGTGCCGGTGGTCAAGACCGTTCCGGCAAAGATCAAGGCTGCTCCGGCCATGAAGTTTGAGCGGAAGCCAAAGGTTCAGGTGTCCGATGCAAAGCCTGTGCGGGTGCTGCCGAAGGTGAGTGCCGCGCCGAAAGCCAATCCGGCGGTGGTGAGCAACTACAGCAAGACGGCGGAAGCCTATTTTGTTGAACTGCGCTGCCGCACCATGTCGTACCGGGCGGTCAATGCGTTTTATGGCCGGGTGCTGGCCCAGCACCGGCAGGCCGTGGCCGCTGGAGGCCGTGCCGCGGTGCGCGCCATGTTGCAGCAGGCCCAGGCCAGGGCCGCCCGCCGTTCCTGCTGAAGTTTGTTCACATTTGATTCAGTGCGTGGGAAAACCTGCCATAAACTCTGCGCTAAACATCCGCAAAATCGTGAAAATATAAGACCAAATTTACCGACACTCTTCAGCCGCCCTTAAATGCGGCAGGGTTATCTAGGCCACAACGCGGGAAACGGACATTCACAAGAAGCCGGTCCCGGGGTTCAAAGGGAACAGGTGGTCAAATGAATACACAAATGCTGGGGAGCCTTGCGCTCAGTCCCGTTGAGGGCAAGCGACAGGCAATCAAACATCGTTATCTGGAAGCCTTGACGCTGATCGAGCGGCTGCATCGCCGCTTGCTGGACGTCATCAAGGATGACTTCGAACGCACAGGCGAAAAGGAAGTCAATCCGGTGCAGGCGCTGCTGCTGTTCAACATCTCGGATGCTGAACTGACGGCGGGCGAGTTGAAGACGCGCGGCCATTACCAGGGCTCGAATGTCTCCTACAATCTCAAGAAGCTGGTGGAAGCCGGCTACGTGCACCATGAACGCTCGTCCAACGACAAGCGCTCGGTGCGCATCAGCCTGACGCAGAAGGGCCATGACGTGCGCAAGCGCGTGGACCAGCTCTATAACCGCCAGCTGCAGGCCGTCGAAGAAGTTGTCGGCCTTTCGGCAGAGGAATTCGAGCGCATCAACAAGGCGCTGACGCGTCTGGAGCGCTATTGGACGGACCAGATCCTCTACCGCCTCTGATTGAAGAACGAGTCATGCATGCAAGCGCCCTGGAAACGCAAGTTTCCGGGGCGTTTTGTTGCGGATATGCCGCAGTGGCAGGATTTTCGCCCGGTCATACACAGGGGTGGGATGGTGTTTGCCCTGATTTTGCCTGTCTTGCCTCGAATCCGCCCCGTTTTCAGTGTGTCGCAGCCTCATTTTGACGGGCAGACATCCGGGTGTTAAGTGACAGCCGCGGTGTGGCGTATTAGCGGTAGGCAGGACCATGACATTTCTGACGGCAGGCAAGCGGAATTGGCGCAGTGTTTTGACGGCTTTGGCCGTTGCGGCACCGCTCATGGCGCAGCCCCTGGCCGTGCTGCCCGCCCATGCCGGCAACAATGGCTTCAGCCTGTTCAAGAACTTCGGCAAGGGCAAGGGCAATCAAGGCGCCACCACCACCAATTTTGCCGCCAACCATGGTGGCGAGTATGCCTCCAACGGGTCCAAGGTCAGCACCGTCACTGAAGTCGTGTGGGACCGCAACATTCAGCCGATGCTCACACCGGGGGCAGGGGAGGCGCTGCGCGCCGCCGAGGACCACTATCGCAATGCCATTTCGCAAGGCGGCTTCCCCAAGATCGGCCGCACGGCCCTGAAAAAGGGCTCGACTGGCAAGCCCGTTATCGCCCTTAACCGCCGCCTGAACATGGAAGGCTATCTGCGGGACGAGGCCACGCAGGGCGAATATGCTTCGATCTTCACAACGGCCACCGAGGACGCGCTGCGCCGTTTCCAGACCAATATGGGCCTTGCCGTCACGGGCAAAACCGATGGTCCCACCATTGATGCCCTGAACGTGCCAGCCGAGACGCGGCTGCGCACCATTGAGGCTAATATCGCCCGCATGGACGTCTATTCGCAGAACCTGGGCGACCGCTATGTGATCGTGAATATTCCGGCCCAGCAGATCCAGACCGTGCAGGGCGCCCGGGTCTATTCGCAGCACAATGCCATCGTTGGCCGCATCAGCCGGCCTTCACCGGTGGTGATGACGTCACTCTCCGACATCAACTTCAACCCCTATTGGAATGCGCCTGTCTCGATTGTCGAGAAGGACATCATCCCCAAGATCCTGAATGGCACCAATGTCATCACGGACATGAACATCAAGGTGTTCAAGGGCTATGGCGGTCCGGAGATCGACCCCAGCACGGTGGACTGGCGCTCCGCCACCCCCGATGATTATTATTTCCGCCAGGAGCCCGGCCCGGAGAACGCCATGGCCACGGCGAAGATCAACTTCCCCAGCCCCTTTGGCATCTACATGCATGACACGCCGGAAAAGCAGCTGTTCAAGAACAGCCCGCGTTTCTTCAGTTCGGGGTGTGTGCGCGTGGAAAACATGAGCCTGATGGTGCAGTGGGTGCTGAATGGCCAGGACGGCATCGGTGCCGATCAGATTGCCACTCTGGCGGAAACGCTGGAGCGCAAGGACGTGAAGCTGATCGATCCGCCGCAGCTGCGCGTGGTCTACATGACGGCTTGGCCGACGGCTGGCGGCACGGTGGCCTTCCGCAACGACGTGTATGAACTGGACGGCACGGGCTTCACCGTGGGCCAGCCCATGCCTGCTGGCGAAACCAGCCCGGATGGCCAGCGCTTTGTGCTGAAGCCGCTGCCCCGCCTTGTGGCGGAAGTGGATGATGGCGGCAGCGCCGGTGGCCTTTTCAACTGGGGCAAGAAGTCCACCGTCAAGACCATTGATGGCAAGCCGATCACGGGCAAGCCCGTGGCTGGCACGCAAGACAACACGGCGAAGCGCAGCAGCTTCTTCGGTGATGGCGGCACCACACCTGCCACGGGCAACAAGACCGTGCAGAAGGCCGCGCCGAAGCCGCTGTTTGGCGTTTCTGCGGCCAAGACGGCAACGGCCAGCAAAACCAAGGCAAAGACCAACAAGGATGCGCCGGGACTGTTTGACTGGGCTGCCTATCGCAAGGAGCAGGCTGTTGGCAGCAAGGCCACGAAGGCCAAAAAGCCTGTGAAGAAGACGGCGGCGGCTGATGCCAAAAATGCTGTCGTGACGAAGGACAAGAAGACGGCGGACGCCGGAAAGGCCGCAACTTCTGGAAAAGATGCCAAGGTGGCTTCTGCCAAGGTGGACACTTCGAAGACGAAGGCTGACAAGGCCGCACCCGTGAAGGACGCAAAGGCGGCGCCGGCGAAAGACGCCAAGACCGCCGTGGCTTCGACCGCGGGTGATGCGCCCAAGGCGAAGGATGCTGCCGCCAAGACGGCAAAGCCCGCGGCCGGCTGCTTGGCCGGCAAGGATGGCAAATTGCCAGCCGGCTGCAAGACTGCCGCCAACTGATCACTTCCAGTTCCAAATGAAAACGCCCGGCCTTGCAGCCGGGCGTTCCGTATTTGCAGGTATCGCTGTGCGCTACGGCGTCCAGTCGAAGTTGCCGGCTGTGAGTGTGTGAACGCCATCCAGCGCCACTGACCAGTCGGCCTTGCCATCTCCGTTCGTGTCGGCTTCCACGATGGTTTGCGAACCGTGCTGATAGGCGCGAATTTGCCCGACAGTTCCGGTGAAGCCCCCGGTGTTGTTCATCGAGAGCAGGCTGAAGGTGTGATCAACGCCGGCGTTGACCGTGTTGGAGTCGAAGTCCAGTTGCAGCACGTCTTTCGTGTCATCAAAACCGAAGATCACGTCTCGGGTGGCTTTGGTCACGCCGCTTTCACTTGCGAGACTGTAGATGAACGTATCGGTGACCGCATCGACACCGGCATAAAGCTTGTCAGCACCGCCACCGCCCTTGATGGTGTCAGCGCCCTCGCCACCGTCGAGGGTGTCTGCCAAGGTTGATCCCGTCAGGACGTCACCAAGCGAGGTGCCGATGATGACTTCCACATTTTTCACCTTGTCGACTTCCGGGTTTCCGGCAAAGGAAATATTGGCCGTGGTGGTGTTGGAAAGATCGACGACAATGTTTGTGCCAGCCAGCGAGAAATCCAAAGTATCCTTGCCTGTGCCACCGTCAAATATGTCGGCAGCAGTGTCATTCGATGCGATCATGACGTCATCACCCGCACCCATGAGGTAGGTATCAGAGCCGTTCTGATCATTCACCGTCTCAGCGCCTGCACCACCCTTGAGCGTGTCGGCCCCCCCGCCGAGTTCAATAGTGCCCTTGATGATACCCAACGCATTGTCGAGGGTTTCGTTCGAAACATCTCCATTGTCGCCCAGCGTGACATTGCCGTTGATCATCTTCTTGTTTGTCAGCGCGTCGACGCCAGCACCACCGATGACGTCGCCGTTGATGGTGCCTGTGTTGACGACCGTGCTGCCGCCATCATCGGTGACGACATCGCCATTGATGGTGCCGGAATTCGTCACGAAGTCCAGACCGTCGTAGAGCATGATGTCACCATCAATCAGCTTGCTGTTGATGATGTTGTCGATCCCGCTGCCAGCATAAACATTTCCATAAACCGCCCCCGTGTTCTTGAACAGGTTGTGCACTTGATAGTCAGCGGTGATGGGGTTGCCCGTGATATCACTCAGAAGCTGGCTTCCACCATGGCTGACGTCGACATCGCCGAAGACAGTTCCGGAGTTCTGCACTTCGTCGGAGCCCGACGTCACTGAATTATCCGTATCAAGATCACCAAAAACCGTCTTGCTGTTGATGATCTTGTCGTTGCCGTCGCCGCTGTGGATGCCATTTTGGACGACGCCCGTATTGGTGATCACGTCGCGGCCCGTGCCGGTCCAGATGCCATTCCACAAGGTGCCAGCGTTTGTTGCTGTGTTGTTGCCGTTTCCAAGGTCAACGCTATCCTTGATGTCCTTGCTGTTGATCAGCGTGTCATTGCCCGTGCCGGTGGACACGGTTCCGCCGATCTGGCCGCTGTTGGTGATCGTCCGGTCGCCGTTACCGGTGGAGATGTTCCCCATCACAAGGCCGGAATTGGTGATCTTTTCCATCAGCACGCCGGATGCCGAACCGGCATCACCCGTGATGATATTGCCATCCAGTGTGCCCAGGTTGGAGATGATGTTCTTGCCGTCTCCCCCTGAAATGTCGCCAAGGATGCGGCCAGTCAGTGCGTTGGTGATGGTGTCATCGCCCGTGCCGCCGTTCACCGTGCCTTCGATCTGGCCCGAGTTGGTGAGCGTGTTTTTGCCATTGCCGAGATCAACGCCGGATTCAACGTAGAGGAGGCTGTTCAGATCGTTGAAGGCGTTCTTGTTGTCGTTGCGGAAGATGTTGCCGCTGTTGGTGACGATGTCGTCGCCATCGCCCATTTTCACGCGGCCATGGATTTCACCCGTCAGGCCGTTTGTGAGCGTGTCATTGTCGCGGCCGGTCCAGACTGAACCCTGAATGATGCCGTTGTTGGTGACCTTGTCGACGCCGACATTGAGATCGAGCGCGACCTGGAACTTGGCGTCATCATCTGTATCAACATCTGTCCCGGCATTGTCGTAGGCGTAGTCCCAGGCACCCTCGATTCGGGCGTTGGTATTGTTGGTAACCGTGTTGATGAGTGTGCTGGAGGCAACGGCCCCTGTCGTGTCGTTGAACAAACCGTCGCGGTCCATGTCGACCACGCCACTGCCGTCAATGTAGGCACCATTCAGCCAGAAATTGACGGTGCCGTAGATCTTGCCGGAGTTGATGACCGTGTTCTTCACCCAGCCAGATTCCACACCGCCGTGGATTTCGCCTGTGGCATTGTTGGTGAGCGTGAGACCGCCATCAGACCTGATGGCGGCACCCTCATAGTCCGTGTCGTCGAGGTTCTTGCCATCCGCATCGACAAACACGGACTGTGCGCCGAAAACCGTGCCGCTGTTGATGACTTTCAGCAGTGCGCCGCTGTAGTTGCCAATGGCAAATACTTCGACCCCCGGACCGAAGCCCGGCTGCCAATCGGCGAGGATTTCCGCACCCGCATTGTTGGTGACGGTCAATATCTTGGTATTGATGACACCGCTTGCCGTGTTGAGGCTGTTGTCCGGGTTGATGCCATCATAGACAATGCCGTTGTTGTGGCTGAAGATTGAGCCATTGTTGACGACATCGGTGAGCGACGTGGCGTAGACTCCAGTGGTGCCCCCCGATACTGCACCATCAGCGGTCACGGTCAGTGTGTTCTTGCCGCTGGGCAGCAAATTGTTGAGGAAGTTGACGGCGTAGCCATAGTAGGTGAAGGCACCGCCCTTGATGGTGACGGTCCAAGCTCCCGTGGTTCCCGCGGCAGCGTTGTTGAACTCAAGGGCAGGCGAGCCGCTCGGATTTCCGAGATAGATATCTCCGTCCAGCGAAATGGTGTTGGCGCCAGAGTTCGTATAGGAAAACCCGGACGTGGAGACATGGCCGGCTGCCACAGGGGTTGGAATCGTTGCCATCTTGCTGTTCCCTCATCACCTTGTTGAGGTAGGCAGTATTCACCACTGCGCCAATATGCGCAAGCAGCGGTTGTGCGGGTGGATATTGCCCGGGCGACTTGGCGCGTGGCGGGTTTCGCTTCCCGCAAAACGTCGCAATCAGGCTGGACCCCTTGGCAACTTCAAGTTAGACGGCTCCGCACGAGGAGAATCCCGACATGGCAAAGAAGATTGCGAAAAAGGCTGCAAAGAAATCCGCAAAGGGCAAGCCATCGAAGGCGGCCCGGAAGCCGCTTTTCCCCGGGTTCTTCAAGGACAAGCTGGCCAAGGCCGACCCCAAGGTCGCGAAAGCCATCGCAGCCGAACTGGGCCGCCAGCAGAACGAGATCGAACTCATCGCATCCGAAAATATTGTCTCTCGTGCCGTGCTCGAGGCGCAAGGGTCGGTGATGACCAACAAGTATGCGGAGGGCTATCCGGGCCGCCGCTATTATGGCGGCTGCCAGTATGTGGACCAGTCCGAGCAGCTGGCCATTGACCGCGCCAAGGAATTGTTCGGCGCAACCTATGCCAATGTGCAGCCCCAGTCCGGCGCCACGGCCAACCAGGGTGTGTTCTTCGCCTTGCTGCAACCGGGCGACACCTTCATGGGTCTGGACTTGGCGTGTGGTGGCCATCTCACCCATGGCTCTCCCGTCAACCAGTCGGGCAAGTGGTTCAAGGTCGCGTCCTATCTGGTGCGCCAGGACACCTTGCAGATCGACTATGACAGCGTGGCGCAGCGGGCCCTGGAAACAAAGCCGAAGCTGATCATCGCGGGTGGCTCGGCCTATCCGCGCGCCATCGACTTCAAGCGGTTCCGCGAAATTGCCGACAGCGTGGGTGCCTTTCTGATGGTCGATATGGCGCATTTCGCCGGGCTGGTGGCGGGTGGCCAGCATGACAACCCACTGGACCACGCCCATGTGGTGACGACGACCACCCACAAGACCCTGCGCGGGCCGCGCGGTGGCATGATCCTGTCGCGTGATGAAGACCTGGGCAAGAAGATCAACTCGGCCATCTTCCCCGGCATCATTGGCGGCCCGCTGGAACATGTGATTGCGGCCAAGGCCGTGGCCTTCGGCGAGGCGCTGAAGCCTGCCTTCAAGAAGTATGCGGCGCAGGTCATGACCAATGCCAAGGTGCTGGCGGACTCCATGGTGGCGGGCGGCTGCGACATCACCACCGGCGGCACAGACACGCACCTGATGCTGGTTGACCTGCGCAAGAAGGGCCTGACCGGCAAGGCAGCGGAAGCCGCCCTTGGCCGCGCCTACATCACCTGCAACAAGAATGGCATTCCCTTCGACACGGAAAAGCCGATGATCACCTCGGGCATCCGGCTCGGCTCGCCCGCCGGCACCACGCGCGGCTTTGGCGCGGCGGAGTTCCGCGAAGTGGGCACGCTCATCACCGAAGTGCTGGATGGCCTCGCCCGCAATGGCGAGGCGGGCAATGGCAAGGTGGAAGCCGGCGTGAAGAAGAAGGTTATGTCCCTCACCAAGCGGTTCCCCATCTACGGCTGAGGTCTGTCATGCGCTGTCCCTTCTGCGGCAATGCCGAAACACAGGTGAAAGACAGCCGCGCGACCGAAGACAACTCGGCCATCCGCCGCCGCCGTGCCTGCCCGGATTGCGGCGGGCGCTTCACCACATTCGAGCGCATTCAGTTGCGGGAGCTGATGGTGGTGAAGAAGTCCGGCCGCCGCACGCCCTTTGACCGGGACAAACTCATGCGGTCCGTACAAGTGGCGTTGCGCAAGCGGCCTGTTGATGCGGAACGGGTGGAACGCATGGTCTCGGGCATCGTGCGCCAACTGGAAAGCCTCGGCGAAAACGAAGTGAAGTCGGAGCAGATCGGCGAGCTTGTCATGGGAGGGCTGAAGAACCTCGATGACGTGGCCTATGTGCGCTTCGCCTCGGTCTACAAGAACTTCCGCGACCCCAAGGAGTTTGGCGAGATCATCGGCCAGCTCTCGTCCGACGACGTGAAGAAGCAAGACGTTTGACAGCGACTGCCTTCTGGTTTTGAACTGTCCGCCGGGGCAGGGCAAATGACCGGGGGATACATGAAGCCGATGCGGACTGGACTGGCTCTTTTGCTGGGGGGTGTTTTTGTATCACAGGCTCTCGCCGACGCGCCTTCTTGTAACACCCATGCGGAGTTTCCGGTCGCCGACCTGTCGCAGCCCGTGACCACGATCACGACGAAAAGCGGCAAGAGCGGAACAGAAGCCTTCAAGGTGATCGGTGTGCGCACCATCGCCCGCTATTATGATTGGGTGAACGCCGATACCACCTGCAAGTCGCTGTTTCCGGCGGAAACAGATGTGTTGTTGAAGGCCGGCTTTTCCATCGTCACGATTTTCCAGCACGAGAATTCCGACCCTGAAACGTTCCTCGACCGCGCGCGCGGCGCAAAGGACGCGCACGAGGCCATCAAGCTTGCGGCCGCCAATGGCCAGCCACCGGGGTCCATGATCTATTTTGCCGTTGATGGCGTTGACCAGGCGATCAAGGATTCGGTGTTTGAGTGGCGTGTCAACAAGGGCAAGCCCGTGCAGCCCGCACGCAAGAAGCGGCTGCTTTCGGCTGACCCGTCATTCCGCAAGCACATCAAGTTCTATGAGCGCTTCCGGCTCTATCACAAGGCGCGGTTCGGCAAGGACGCCGAGGCCATCACCGAGCGCGACATGATCCCCTTCGTGGATCACTATTTCACCGAAGTGAACCGGGTGATGAAGGCCGATGGGCGTTATCGCATCGGTGTCTATGGCAGCGGCATGATGTGCCGCCACGTGCTTGACAAGAAGCTGGCCGGGCGCTGCTGGCTGGCCATGTCCACGGGATGGCCGCAGTCCAAGGAGTTCACGGCGAGCGGGCGCTGGAGCCTGATCCAGCAACGCACCACCTTCTGCAAGAACTGGCAGTTCAAGGGCCGGGAAACGGCGCGCTTTGATTTCAGCCGCGTGAAGGGCAAGGACTTCGGCCAGTGGAGCAAGAAAGGGCCTGTCACGCCAACACCAGACCTTCCCGCCACCTGCAAGCCGAGTTGGTGAACTCCAGTTCTGTCATCATCCACCAGCGCGGATGATGACAGACTTTTTTTTGATTACGCCGCCTTCAGTTCCATGTCGTGGCGCTTGTTCTCCTGCAGCAGCAGGAAGATCGAAGCGCCCATGATCATGGCCAGGCCGAGCCACAGGATGCCGCTGGGCCAGTAGCCGAAGACGATGCCGTAGATGAGCACATTGCTGATGAGCTTCAGGTCATCGAAGGGCTGCACAAAATTGGCATCAGCCGTGGCGTAGGACTTCGACAAAAGAAACTGCGCCACGAAGACCAGAAAGCCGCCGATGATCAGCAGCCACAGCACATGGCCCGTGGGAACCTGAAAACCGGCCTGAACGGAGAACAACAGGTTGATGGGCGTGAGGAGAAGCAGAAGCCAGGTCGTGAGCGTGGCCGGCGCCTCCTTCCGGCTCAGATATTTGGTGAAGAGTGAAGCCGCACCCCAGAGGATGGCGGCCAGCACCGGCAGCAGCCAGTAGATGTTGAACTGTTCGCTCAGCGGGTTTGTGACGATGAGTGCTCCGAGAAAGCCAAAGCCCGAGGCGATCCAGCGGTTCAAGGTTACGTTCTCACGCAGGAACAGCCGCGCCCCAATCAGCACGAAGAAGGGGGCCGTCATGGTGAGCGCCACCACCTGCCAGACCGGCACGCCCGCCTGAAAGGCGCTGGTGAAAGCCACCAGCCCGGCGGAGGAGAGGACCACGCGGATGATGTGGGGAATAGGCTGGGTGGTCGAAAAGGCCAGTTGGCCACTGCGCCAGAGGAAGGGCAGTGAAAAGGCAAGCGCGATTGCATACTGCCAGAACACATCTGCCTTGGCATTGAAGCCGAGGCCGCCCCAGTCGGCGGGGGCCGTGACTTTGTAGCTGATGGCATTGATGATGGCGAAAATGATGCCAGCCAGCACCATGTAGATGGCGCCCATCAAGGCCCTGTTTTGTGTGGAGGGGATCTGATTCATGTGTCTTGTCCTTTCTTCTCGCCGCAAGGCAAAGCCTTGGCGGCACCATGAATCAGGACGACATGAGCAGGCCGCCATCCGCCCGCCGAAGCGGGGCAGGGGCAAGCCTGTCCCATTCTCTTTCATCCGGACTATACCGTCGGCCCAGGAGTTTCACCTGATCTGCTGACATCACCGCGTTTCGAAGAAACGCCGGCAACCGCTCGCGGGCTATACCGCCGGTGGGGAATTTCACCCCGCCCTGAGAATAAAGCTGGCGTTTTGCCAGCGGGATGCAGATAGGCGAATGCCTGCCATGCCGCAAGGGGGTGGCGCTTTTCCGGGCGCTCGGCTATCAGCCGGAAAAATGCTGATTGAAAGTGCCTGAGCCTCGCATGACCACGCCGCGCCGCCCACCCATTGCCCGTTCCGCTGCCCGCCTTGGGGCTGTGCAGGCCCTCTACCAGATGGATATTGCGGCCACTGATGTGGGCGAGACGCTGTCGCCAGTTTTCAGCCCGGGCCCAGGGCGATAGTTTCGAAAATGGCGACTGCACCGGGGCCGACTACAAGCACCTGCGCGAGGTCGTCGAAGGCACGGTGCGCGAGCCGCTTCTTGACCCAAGCGTGGACAAGATTCTCGACAAGGATTGGCCGCTGCACCGGCTGGACGCCACCGTGCGCGCCATATTGCGTGCTGCTGCCTATGAGTTGTTCTTCATGGAGAAAGTGCCTTCGCGCGTGGCCATTTCCGAATATGTCGATGTGGCGGATGCCTTCTTTGATGGTGGTGATGAGCCGCGGTTTGTGAACGGGGTTCTCAACACGCTTGCGCGGGCCCGCCGCCCGCAGGAGTTTGCCTGATGACTGCCATGCAAGGGGCGGCCTTCGACGATCATCTGGCGCGGCGGAACGCCATTGTGCTCGCCGTGGCGCAGGCGCTCTATGGGGGCTGCACCACAGCCTTTGTGGTGACCTCCGGCCTCATCGGCAGCCAGCTTGCGCCGCAGCCGTTTTTGTCCACCCTTCCGCAATCCATGCTGATCGTCGGCACGGCGGCCACCACGCTGCCACTGTCGCTGCTCATGCGCCGCATTGGCCGCAAGGCGGGCTTTGTGGGCGCGGCGCTGGTGGGGGCAGCAGGCGCGCTTGGCGGCACTTTCGCCATTTACCAGCGCAATTTCATGGTCTTCCTTTTTTCCTGCCTGCTCATCGGCATCTATCAGGCGTCTGCCTCCTACTACCGGTTTGCGGCGGCCGATCTGGCAAGCCCGGCCTTGCGCCCCAAGGCCATCTCCTGGGTGATGACGGGCGGGGTGATTGCGGCACTCCTCGGATCGCTGATGGTGATTGCCACAGTTGATTTGCTGGCCCCTGTCACATTCGCGGGCACTTGGATTGCCATGGCGCTTTTGGCGCTGCTCGGCGTGGCCGTACTGCAGTTCGTGAACATTCCGGTCAGTGGGGATGCGGCCCATGGCACGGGCCGTCCGCTGGCCGTGATTGCCAGCCAGCCCACCTATGTTGTGGCAACGGGCGTCAACATGATTGCCTATGCCGTGATGATGCTGGTGATGACGGCGACGCCAGTCGCCATGCTGGCCTGCGGCTTCTCGGTGCAGAATTCAAGCTGGGTCATCCAGTGGCATGCGCTGGCCATGTTTGTGCCCAGCTTTTTCACCGGAACGCTGATCACGCTGTTTGGTGTGGAACGCATCGTTCTTGCCGGCATGGCCATGCTGGCTCTGGCTGGTGTCAGTGGCGTCATGGGCATCACATTTGGAAACTTCGCCATCGACCTCGTGTTCCTTGGTCTCGGCTGGAACTTCGGCTTCATCGGCGGCACCACGATGCTGACCGCGGCCTACCGCGCGGAAGAGCGCAACAAGGCCCAGGGCCTCAGCGACTTCCTGGTATTTGCGGCCACGACCTTGGCATCACTCGGAGCGGGGGCCTTCATGGCCACCTCAGGCTGGGGTGCCGTCAATATGACGATCTTTCCGCTGGCGGCGCTGGGGGCGGCGCTCACGGCCTGGCAGTGGACGAAGACCCGGCGGGTTACAGATTTCGTTTGAACAGGTCGCCACCGGGCGCCACGGTCTTGCTGCGGAAGAATTCGCGCACGAGGTTGAACTCCTGGCCTGTCACCGGGGTTTCACGGTCCAGCACGTTGATGATGCGGCCATCCTCGAGGGTGTATTGGGCAACGCTTTGAACGCGGTCCGAGCGGTCGAAACGGATGGCGATGACTTCGCGGTTGGTTTCCTTGGCCGGCAGGAAGGAGCGGTCTTCCGTGATGCTGGTGATGTAGTAATAGCTGTCGCCCTGCACATTCACGCTGGCCGTGGTGGAGGGTGAGCCCATGATGCCTTCCACCTCACCCTTGGACATGCCTTCCGTCACCTGGTTGAGGGCGCCGGGTTTGGTGTAGTAGCCGTGGCGGTTGATGCCGGGGGTGCAGGCCACGAGAAGGCTTGCGGCTGCGCCCGTGGCCAGCCATAGAAACACGCGGCGGCCCGCCGCCGTTTCACTGGAATTCCAAATCGTCATGCGTTCCCTTTGCCTTTTCCGCAGCACCAGCGCAAGTTCATGATCCTCTCCCGCTTCTTCCGCCGCCGGAACCTTCCCGCCCAGGGCCTCTACGGGGCGATTGTGGCTGCGGCGCGGCAGCCCCTGGCCTATGCCCAATGGGGCGTGCCCGATACCGTCGAGGGCCGTTTCGACATGATTATCCTGCACCAGTTTCTGGTGCTGGAGCGGCTGAAAGCCGGTGGTGCCGCCACAGAGGCCCTGATGCAGGAGCTGACCGATGCCTTCTTTAGCGACATGGACAGGTCGCTCCGTGAAATGGGAGTGGGGGACTTGTCCGTGGGCAAGAAAGTGCGGCGCATGGCGGAGGCCTATCATGGGCGGTTGCAGGCCTATGCCGCAAGCTTTGCCGATCCCGCCGGCTTCACCGAGGCGCTTCGCCGCAATATCTTCGCCGGTGTGGCGGTTGGCCAGCCTGAGGCGCTGGCCGCCCATGCCCGCACCGTCGCCAACCATCTGCAAGGGCTTGCCACGCAAGACCTGCTGCACGGAAGGATCACGTTTCCATGAAACAGGGCCACAAACCGCCGCAGGTGGAATTTTCCCGCCCGCTCATTCTCGCCAAGGTGCCCAAGCTTGGTGCCCATGAGACCGTGACGGCCACAGCGGATGAATGCCGAAAGCTCGCCCGCCGTTTCAACCTGCCCGCCGTTCATGGCTTGACGGCCAAGCTCGCCATCAAGCCGTGGCGGGGTGGCGGTTACACGGTGAAGGGCGAGGCCATGGCCGACATCGAACAGGAATCGGTTGTCAGCCTCGAAGCCTTTCGCAGCACGGTGACGTTTCCGGTGGAGCGCTATTTCCTGCCGCATGTGAGCGGCAGCGAAGAGGACGCCGCTGACGTGGATGAAATCGTCAATGGCGAGATCGATCTGGGTGAAGTTGTGGCGGAATCCGTGGCCTTGGAGCTCGACCCATATCCGCGCAAGCCCGGCGAGGCGTTCGAGGGGCTCGAGGAGCCCGAAAGCGGGGAGGGCACGGTTTCACCCTTTGCAAGGCCGGAGACGGGCCGCAAGGGCTGAGGGGTCATCCCGGCTCATCCCCAGATTTGGGGGTTGTTTCAAGCGCCCAAGCCTTTATCCTGAATATTCGCGGCCTTTCGGGGCGGCGGGCCAGATTCGCACAGGACGACATGTCAAAAACAATAACGATCGCGCTGGATGCCATGGGGGGAGATACGGGGCCAGGAGTGGTCATTCCCGGTGCTGCCATGGCGGCGGAGCGTCATCCCGGTTTCCGCTTCCAGCTGCATGGCGACAAGGCCCAGATCGAGCCCCTGCTGGCGAAGCATCCTGCGCTTTCGAAGGTGGCGGAGATTGTCCATTCCGACGTGGCGGTGACCATGGACGACAAGCCGTCGCAGGCGTTGCGCCGTGGCCGCGGCAAGAGCAGCATGTGGCTGGCCATTGCTGCCGTGAAAGACGGCAAGGCAGATGCCGCCGTCTCGGCGGGCAATACGGGTGCACTCATGGCCATGGCGCGCTTTATCCTGCGCACCATTGAAGGCATTGAACGGCCCGCCATCGCTGCCGTGTGGCCCACTCTGCGCGGGCAAAGCGTGGTGCTGGATGTTGGGGCCACGGTTGGTGCCGATGCGCGCCAGCTTCTGGAATTTGCCGTGATGGGCGAGGCCATGGCGCGCTGCCTGTTTGGCCTGCAGCAACCGAGTGTGGGGCTGCTGAACATTGGCGTTGAAGAGATCAAGGGCAATGAAGAGGTGAAGGAAGCGGGCCGCATGTTGCGCGAACTCAAGCTTCCCATCCACTATCATGGCAATGTGGAAGGCGATGACATCGGCAAGGGCACGGTTGACGTGGTGGTGACGGAAGGCTTCACCGGCAATGTGGCCCTGAAAACCGCCGAGGGCACGGCGAAGCAGATCAGCACCTTCCTCAAAGCGGCGCTCACCCGCACGCTGGTGGCCAAGCTTGGCGCACTTCTGGCCTCCGGCGCCTTCAAGGCCTTCCGCGACAGGCTGGACCCGCGCAAACACAATGGCGGCGTATTTCTCGGGCTGAATGGCATTGTGGTGAAAAGCCATGGCGGCACGGATGCGCTGGGCTTTGCCACCGCCATCGACGTGGCCATCGACATGGTGCGCAACGGCCTCGTGGCCAAGATCACGGATGACGTGGCGCAGGTGAATGCGCTTCTGGCGTCAGCGCCGCCTTCCCCGGCAGCGGCAGCGGAGTAGCAAGTTTTATGGTGCAATCAATTATCAAGGGATCGGGCTCGGCCCTGCCAAAACGCGTCATGACCAATGACGACCTGAGCAAGGTGGTGGAGACGACACACGACTGGATCGTGGAGCGCACCGGCATTCATTCTCGCCATATCGCGGGTGAGGGTGAGACAACCCGCAGCCTGGGCACAGAGGCGGCGCGCAAGGCGCTGGCCGCCGCGCAGATGATGGCGGACGACATCGATCTGGTCATCGTCGCCACATCAACACCTGACCAGACGTTTCCCGCCACTGCCACCAGCATCCAGGCCGACCTCGGCATCCGCAAAGGCATGGCTTTTGACGTGCAGGCGGTGTGCTCCGGTTTTGTCTATGCGCTCACGACGGCTGACGCGCTGATCAAGGCAGGGCAGGCACGGGCAGCCCTCGTCATCGGCTCTGAAACCTTCTCCCGCATTCTCGACTGGAATGACCGCACTACTTGCGTGCTGTTTGGCGATGGCGCTGGGGCTTTCGTGCTGGCGGCGGAAGAGGGCAGCGCCGGCAAGGGCATTCTTGCCTGCCGTCTGCATGCTGATGGCCGCTACAACGACAAGCTGTTTGTGGATGGCGGACCTTCAACTACCGGCACGGTGGGGCATCTGCGCATGGAAGGGCGCGAGGTGTTCAAGCACGCGGTCACCAACATCGCCTCCGTGATGGAAGAAGTGCTTGATGACGCGAAACTTCCGGCCTCCGAGATCGACTGGTTCGTGCCGCACCAGGCCAACCGCCGCATTCTGGAGGGCACGGCGCGCAAACTGGGCATCGGCGAAGAGAAGATCGTGCTGACGCTTGACCATCACGGCAACACTTCCGCTGCCTCCATTCCGCTGGCTTATGACGAAGCTGTGCAGGATGGCCGCATCAAGCCCGGAAACCTGATCCTGATGGAAGCCATGGGTGGTGGATTTACCTGGGGTGCGGTCCTGGCCCGGCTTTAACTTCGGCCTGTAAGCCCCTGAGAAGTGGCCTTTATCCAATTGACCCCCGAGAGAATCGGGCTTACCTTTCTGTCACCTGATGGAGGGTGAGGCATGAAAGGCAAGACCCTGACGCGCGCGGAACTGGCGGAAGTGGTGCACCGGGACATTGGCCTGTCACGGGCCGAGTCGGCTGACATGGTCAACGATGTGCTGGAGCTGATCTCGCAGGCGCTGGTTGAAGGCCATTCCGTGAAGTTGTCATCCTTCGGCACCTTCCTCGTGCGCTCCAAGCGCGAACGCATGGGCCGCAACCCCAAAACGGGTGAAGAAGTGCCCATCACGCCGCGCCGGGTGCTCGTGTTCCGCCCCAGCCAGGTGATGAAGAACATCATCAATGGCCACGAGCCAGGCACTGATGACGGAGACATGTAAGCGCCATGGCCCTTGAGAAATCACCTGATGCGTTCCGCACCATCAGCGAAGTCGCCGATGAACTGAACGTGCCGCAGCATGTGCTGCGTTTCTGGGAAACCCGTTTCACGCAGATCAAGCCGATGAAGCGCGCCGGCGGCCGCCGCTATTACCGCCCGGCCGATGTTGACCTGGTGCGCGGCATCCGCCGCCTTCTCTATGATGAAGGCTTCACCATTCGTGGTGTGCAGAAAATCTTCAAGGATGACGGCGCGGCGACGGTTGTGGCCATCGGCCGTGGCGAGCACAAGCCCAACAAGGCGGAAGCGCTGGCTGACAAGGCGCCGCCGCCGGGCATGGCCAAGGCGGCCCCCCGCATCGTCAAGGGCGCACCATTGCCGGGGCGTGCGCCGCTGGCCCGCCCCATTGGCGAAGCGCCCAAGGTGGTGCACAAGCTCACCGTTGGGCAGACCGATACGTTGAAGGCAGCGCTTCGCGATCTGACGGATGCACGCGGCCTGCTGGATCCGGCATCGCGCTGAGAGCATTTGCCACTGCTTTGGTGCTGACCGCATGACAGGGGGGCGGCAGATATGACGCTTGCCTCCATGATCAGGGCGCTGGCGGGCTATGTGGGGGCGCGGTTCCTGGGTGCGGGGCTCGGGCTTCTGACGCAACTGGCCCTGGCCCGCACGCTGCCGCCCGCTGATGTGGCAGTGGTACTGCTGGCCATGAGTGCAGCAGCGTTCTTCTCGCTCCTCATGAATGGCGGGGAATCACAGATTGCCGCCACCCATCTGCCGAAGCTGTTGGCGCTGCGCGAAAACCGGGCCGTTGCCGCGCTTCATGGCTTTGCCTTGCGCAATCTGGTGTTTATCTGGCTCGGGCTGGCGCTTGCCTTGGCGGCGGCCTTTGCCGCCGGACTGATGGACCAACATCTCGTCATGGCCGGGGTTGCGGGCCTCGTGGCGTCGCCCATGTCGGCGCTCATGCGCTACAATTCCATGATTGCCAACAGCGAGCGGCGCTTTCCCCTGTCCTATGTGCCGGATTTCATCGTGCGGCCGCTCCTGTTCCTGCTGATCCTGGCGGGCCTGTTCGCCATGGGCTGGGTGCGTCTGGTGCCGTTGCTGGCGGTGTTTGCAGGCTGTGTCTGGGCCGTTGCACTGGGTCAGGCCGTCATCATGGGCCGGGGCGGGCTCTTGCCGCGCGCCTGGCTTCAAGCCCGCCGTGTCTTTGCGGCAAGGCTCAGGCCGCGGGCCTTTGCGTTGCTGGTTGTGTCGCTGGTCGCCTATTCCTTTGCCGATATCGTGATGCTGCTGGCCGGCTTTCTGCTGCCGCCCGATGAAGCGGCGGTGGCCGGCGTGGCAGTGCGGCTTGCCGCCATAGCGGGTTTTGTATTGCAGGCCTCGCAGCTTTTTGTGCTGCCGGATTTCACCGAGGCTTTGGCCAAGAAGAATGACGCGGCGGTCAATACCGTGCTGTGGCGTGTGAACACGCTGACTGTGGTGGTGATCTTCGCAGCCCTCATCGGTTCGCTGCTTCTCGGGCGATTTGCCCTGTCGCTGTTCGGTGCTGTTTATGCGGAAGGGGCAACGGTTCTGGTGCTGTTTCTGGTGGCGCAGTCGGTGCGGGCATTGGGCGGCATGAACCAGAACCTGCTTTCCATTCAGGGGTTCCAGCTGCAAACCATGCGGTCCTGTCTGGTTGCGCTTGTGGTGTTGGCCTGCGTGTCGGCGCTCGCCTGCCGCCACTTCGGCATGGCAGGGCTGGGCTATGGGGCAATTGCGGCAGAACTGGCCTGGCTTGCGGGTCTTGCGGCGCAGGCGCAGGCCTTTTGTGGCCGCCGGGCCGATATGTTGTGGCTCGCCCGCAATACATAAATTCCGGGTGGACAATGGGGGGCAGCTTGGCTAGAGGCTGGCGCAAGTCGGAGCGTAGCGCAGCCCGGTAGCGCACTAATCTGGGGGGTTAGGGGTCGCTGGTTCGAATCCAGTCGCTCCGACCATTTCCCTCACTTCCCAGACACAATTCCCTTGAGCAGCGAAACCGCCTGTCCCGGCAGGGCCAACGTCAACAGGCTGCGCGCGAGACCGCGCCAGGCCGCAACCGACTGCATGTCGAGATTGGCCCATTGGATTCGCATGCGGCTGTGAATCTGGCGGCGTCGTCGTCGCTGGGAAATGGAGCCGGGGTTTTCTTCCTTCACGAGCAGCACATCCGGCAAATTGGCAATGGCGAAACCGGCCCGGGCAGCGCGCCACATGAGATCATAGTCCTCGGCGGCGGGGTAGTCCTCGGAATAGCCCCTGAGCTTTTCGAAGACATTGCGGCGCACGAGAATGGCCGGGTGGCTGACGGGGGAGTTGCCTGGCAGGCGGGCGCGGCAGGCTTCTGGCGTCAGCGGGAAATGCACGATGCGCGATGCAAGTAGTTTGCCCGCGGCATCATGCTGGCGGAAGTCAATGGCAGACCCGACGATGTCAATTGCCGAATTGGCATCAAGGAAGAGCACCTGGCGGGTAAAGCGCTCGGGCTGCGCCATGTCGCCTGCGTCGATGCGGGCAATGAGATCGAAGCTCTTGTCCTTGAGGATCTCGGCGAGACCGGCGTTCATGGCACCGGTGATGCCAAGGTTCCGCGGCAGTTCGATCAGGCGGCAGTCCATGCCCTTGATGAGAGTGGCATAGTCAGGCTTGCGGCTGCTGCCGTCATCGACGAGAAACAGGGTGTTGGGATGGGTCTGCTGGCGCAAACTGTCGAGGGTCACAGCAAGGTCCGGTCCTGCGTTGTAGGCGGGCAGCAGAACGGCGATGCGATGCGTTGGCGTGGTCATGGCCCGGTTTTGGGGGCAGGTGGTAAAAGAAGCGACAACAGGGAGGGATCAAGGCCCGCCTTGCGGCGCAGGATGGCGATGGCCGCCACGTTCCAGCAGATGACACCGCCCGCCGAAGCGAGAGCTGCGCCCAGCACGCCGAAGAGGGGAATAAGGATGATCTGGCCCACGAGCACCAGCAGATAGCAGGCCAACATGATCCACAGATAGTGGCGTTCATAGGAGGTCATCTGCATGAGGTAGGCATTGGGGCCCGCCATGGCATCCACCATGCAGCCCACGGCCACCACCACCAGCACCGGATAGGCGCTGACGAAGGAGGGATCGAAGAAGGCCAGCAGATATTTGCCGATCACCAGCAGCATCACAAAGCCAATTAGCGTCACGACGGCAATGGCCAGTGCCAGCTTGCGGCACAGGGCCTGAAGTGCGTGGTTTTTGCCGGAATGATAGAGTGCCGCCATGGTGGGGGCGGTGGCAAGCCCGCCCGCGATCAGCACCAGGCTGAGAAGCATGGCCGTTTTCTGGGCGGCGAAATAGCCGCCTGCTTCCGCGGGGCCGATCAGCGTGCCCACGATCACCACATCGAATTGCTGGATCATCGCGAAGATGATGCCCGAGGCCCAGAGCGGCATGAGGCTTGGCAGAATGTCACGGCGATCAAATGTGCCGCCGTTGCCGCTGGCCTGAAGCACCATGGCGCGGCGCACATGAATGCCTTGCCAGATCACAAGGGCCACAAGGGCTGCCGCCGTGAGCAGCAAGGCGACGCGGCTCGTGGCGGCGGCGCCCGCATAAAGTGCTGCCACCATCAACAGGGGAGAAAGCACGCGCCACAACACATCGCGCGGCAGCATGGAAACAACCGTGCTGCCCTGGGCGCGCAGGAGATTGGTGGCGTAATCACCGAAATTGATGGCGAGACCCAGCGTGGCGATGGCGGCCATGTCGGCAACAGTGATGGCATGGCCAAGGGCATGGGCGATGGCGGCCCCCACAAGGCCGATCAGTGAAACAGCTACGCCGCCCAGCAAAATCAGGCGATAGCCCAGGGCCACCACGGCACGGGCCGCAGGTGCGTTGTCCTGCGCCAGATATTTTGGCCAGTAGCGCATGATGCCGGTGCTCATGCCAAAGCCGCCAAAGGCGGCGGCGATGATGGCGAGGTTCAGTCCAAGGCCATAGCGGCCATATTCATCGGGCGGCAGCAGGCGCGCGAAGGCCACGATCATGGCATAGCTGAGGGCGGCGCCTGCGACCTTGATCACCAGCGACACAAGGCCGGAGCCGAGAAGTGCGCGGCCCTTCTGCGCCTCTGCGGATGGCATGGTCACTTGCGCCGCGGCGCCAGTGCCCAGGCCTGCGCGATTTGTTCATCGGGCGGCGGGCGGTGGACATACGCAAAGCTGGCGGCGAAGAAGCCCCAGGTGAGGCCCATCATCCAGTACATGTGACGCCAGTGCTCGGTGTCGATCTGCACGCCCTGAAAGGTCACATAGACAAGGCAGCTGTAGGCGGCGATGGCATAGGGCTGGAACGGTGTGCGAATGAGCATGGTGCGGAAGCCCACGAACATGTTGCAGACCACGAGCACGATGTAGGTAATGCCGCCGATCCAGCCGCAGGACGAGAATGAATTGAGAAAGGTGTTGTGCGGCGCCAGGTTGAAGATGGCGACAAACTGATAGGGGCCGAAGCCGAAAGGCCGGTCCAGCAGCATGGGCAGGGAATTGATCTGGTTGCCAAAGCGTCCTGTCTCGCCCGCGTCGTAGGATTTCACAAGCGTGAAGCGGTCGAGAAACAGGTCACGCGTCGTGGGAATGGACAACATGGCGATGAGCATGACCGCTAGAAGCACCACGCCGATGATGCTGGCCACCCCCATGCGGCGGCGCAGGCCGCTGCTGGGTGACAGGACGAAGGTGAAGCCCAAGGTCAGCGCCGAGGACATCACGGCATTGACCCAGGCACCGCGCGAGAAGGCGAGGAAGAGGGCCGAAAACATGATGACAAAACTGACCACGCTGAGCAGACGCACGCGGATGTGGCCCATGACAAAGCCTTGCAACATGAAAACCACGGGCGGCACCAGCCAGGTGGAGAAGACGTTGGGGTCCTTGTAGCCACCCACGGCGCGCCCGGCGAAATCGGGAAAGACGGCGTAGAGGGGGGGAATCTTGAAGTAGCTGATGAGGCCGAGAATGCCGCCGATGGTGGCGCCCACCCAATAGGCGTTGCGGATGAGGATGAAGCGCCGGGCCGGATCATCGGCCACATAGGCGGCCACGAAAATGGCGGAGCTTGAGGTGAGCGCCAGACCGACGAGAAACACATAGCCTTCATAGATGTCGTATGGCACCTGCATATAGCTGATGACGCCCGACAGGTTGTAGATCAGCAGGAACAGGAACAGCGGCACAATGGCCGGGGCGAGGCGCAGGCCCCCGGTGATGGCGGCGATGACGGCCAGAATCAGAAAGAAGTCGGTCGGTGCGGGCTCGAACTTGGACAGGAAAGAACTGACGAACACCATGGCCACCAGCCCATTGCGCAGCATGCCCATGGTGATGCGTGGCTGGGCAGGAGCTTCAAAGGTGGCGGCATGGGTCATGCTAATAGGCGTTTTTGGTGTTCAGCAGCGCGAGTGGAGTCCTTGCCAAGATGTAAAGATCGAAGGTTAACGACCAGTTCTCAATATAGAAGAGATCGTGTTCCACACGGTTGCGGATTTTCTCTTCCGTATCGGTTTCGCCGCGCCAGCCGTTGATCTGGGCCCAGCCGGTCATGCCGGGTTTCACCTTGTGGCGGGCGAAATAGCCGTTGACGGCGTTTTCATAGAGCGTGCCGGCGGCACTTGCCCGGGTGGCATGGGGGCGGGGGCCAACGAGTGACAATTCGCCCTTCAGCACGTTGAAGAGTTGCGGCAACTCATCCAGCGTGGTCTTGCGGATGAAGCGGCCGATGGGGGTGACGCGCGGGTCATCCTTGCTCACCAGCTTGCGGGCATCGGCATCCGCCATGTCGGTGTACATGGAGCGGAATTTGTAGACCTCGATAAGCTCGTTGTTGAAGCCATAGCGCCTCTGCCGGAAGAAGACGGGGCCCTTGCTGCCCAGCTTCACGGCGAGCGCGACAGCGAGCATGACGGGAGAGAGCAACACCAGGGCGACGCTGGCGATCAGCTTGTCTTCAATTGATTTGAGCAGCGGGCCCCAATCACCCAGCGGCCGGTCGAAAACATCAAGCAGGGCCAGGTTGCCGATGTGGGAATAGGCGCGCGGGCGGTAGCGCAGTTTCTGGCTGTGGGCCGAGAGGCGGATGTCCACGGGCAGAATCCACAGGCGGCTGATGATTTGCAGAAGCCGCGCTTCGGCATGGACGGGCAGGGTGACGATCAACGTGTCGACCCGGGTGCGCCGGGCATAGGCCACCAGTTCTTCGATGGTGCCCAGTTTGCGTAGGCCGCGCGTCACATCCGGGCTGCGGTCATCGCGGCGGTCGTCAAACATGCCAAGCAGCGTGATGCCCGTGTCGCCGCTTTTCTGCAGCGTCTCGATCACCATGTCGGCTTCCGCGCCGCCACCGACGATGACGGCGCGGCGGTTGAACTGGCCATTGGCGTTGAGGCGGCGGGATAGGGCGGCAATGCCGCTGCGCACCAGCAGCATCCAGCCGAGGCCGGCGATACCCCAGGTGATAAGCCAGCCGCGGGAGAGGCTGTCACCTGTCTTGAAGGCGACAGTCGCCATGGCGATGGCCGCCAGAAGCAGGAGCCACAGCGACACGAGCTTCGGAGCGCTGCGTGGCGGCGAGAGAATGGCATCGAGATGATAGAGGCCCGCAGCCTGTGCCGCGAGCGGGAAGGCCAATGTCATGGCCGCGATGATACTGGCGTAGTTCGCGAAGGGCTCGGCATAGAGCATGCCAGGATAGAGAGCGAGCGTGCCGAGGGCGGCCAGCGCGATGGCCACAGCTTCCGTGAGAAGAATAAGGGTTTTTGCAACTCGC
This sequence comes from Hyphomicrobiales bacterium, assembly GCA_046349175.1. GTDB lineage: Bacteria > Pseudomonadota > Alphaproteobacteria > Rhizobiales > Aestuariivirgaceae > Aestuariivirga. Next base: position 57,838 of record JAXMCS010000003.1, read on the forward strand.
GGGGCGATGAAACCGCGCGTTTCTTCAACAATGGGAGATGGATTGGCGGCCAGCGACTTCAGGTCGACGACGCTCGCCTGCTTCAACTGCTCCAGATCGGGTTTCATGCCTTGCACCGTTTTGGAACTCCAGAATTGTTCCAAACCCGGTGTTGCAAGGCCGAGGCCTGTCGGGGCCGTCATTCACCACGGTTGTTCATCATGGTGAAGCAATCGTTAACGCTCTTCCTAGGCGCCGAGCGCAATGTAGAAGTTGGTGATGGTTTCGGCCATGCGGCGGGCCGAGAACCTGTCGCGGATCGATGTGGAGAGGGCGCGGGCCTCTGCTTCGCGGGCGGACAGGTTGGCGAGAATGCCACGCAGGCTTTCTGCAATCGAAGCGGCATCGGGCTGGCATGTCATGCTGGCGGGCAGGATTTCCGGAATGCCGCCCACGGCGGTGGCGAGCATGGTGCGGGCTGCCGCTGCGGTTTCCAGCACCACATAGGGGAAGCTTTCGGCGCGGGAGGGAATGACCATGACGCGGCCCAGCGACAGGGCCTTTGCGATGGGCAGGCGGCCCGCAAAGTTGACCTGTGACGCCAGACCCAGCGACGCTGCCATGGCGCGGAATTCATCCAGTTCCGGGCCGTCGCCCACCACCGTGAGTGTGATGGCGCGCTCCGGTTTCAACGCAGCGACAGCCTGAAGCAGCATGTCGATGCCTTTCAGGCGCCGCACTTCACCCACAAAGACAAGGTCGGTTGCTTCGGGGGCCAGTGGAATTTCGGCAAACTCCTCCGGCCACAGGCCGTTGAAGGCGACCACTGAGGGCCGCCCGGCAAGGCCGATTTTGCGGGTGAAGGCGGTGCGTTCAAAATCGCAGACAAAGACAAAGCCGGAGCCGATGCGCGCAAGCATTTTCTCGGCGGCCAGGAAGGCCGCACCAACCGGGCTTTTCCAGGCATAGTGCAGGCTTCCGCCATGAGGCGTGTAAACCGAAGGCACATGCAGGCGGCGCGCGGCAATGCGGCCCACAAGGCCGCCTTTTGCACCATGGCAGTGGATGACATCAGCTTGGGCCTCGCGGGCCATCTTTGTCACATCGGAGATGGCGCGGGCGTCAGCCGGGGCGGGCAGGCGGGGGATGGGAAGTGTGGATATGCCGAGGGTGCAGAAGGGTTTGCAGCTTTCCAGCAATTGCGCTGCCGTGCCGCCGCCTGTGATGCTGTCACACACAAGTCCAACCTGATGGCCCATGGCGGCCTGGGCCTTGGCCAGGTCCCGCACGTGGCGGAAGAGCCCGCCCACGGGACTGCGGAAGACATGGAGGATGCGCATGATGGCGGATCAGAACCAGCGTTCGCGAATATACACGATGTCGCCGGGATAGATTTGCGTTGTGACGGGCACCTTGAAGGTCTTGGTGCCTTCGGCATTGCGCCGCGTGATGAGAACGGCCCCCTGATCGGCGCGGGCGGCATAGCCACCCGCCGTGGCGATTGCCTGCTGCACGGTCATGCCGCCCTGATAGGGGAAGCTGCCTGCCGTTGTCACTTCACCCATGATGAAGACGGGGCGTAGGCCCACGGCCTGCACGGATACCTTGGGATCCCGCAGGAAACCGGCCTGCAGCTTGCGCGTCACCAGCGCTTCGATGTCGCCTGTCGTCAACCCAGCGACGGGCACCGAGCGCACATAGGGCATGGACAGGATGCCCGAGGGATCGACAACATATTCACCTGTCAGGTCTGCCTCACCCGCCACGCGGATGGCAAGCTTGTCGCCCGCGCCCACGCGATAGCCGCTGGCAAATTCATAGGCTGCGGCGTGGCCCTGCGTGGCGTAAGGGGGCAGGGAGCCGCGTTCATTGTAGGCGGGGATTTGCGAGACGGAGGAGACGGCGTCCGGGCCCTCCTCGAGCGTGTCGTTGGCGGTCACACCGGTGCCCCCCGGCGGAGAGGCGGGGCCATATTGCTCCCAGGTGTTTGCACACCCCGAGAGGCTGAAGGCAACGGCAACCAGAATGAAACTACGCATGACAAACCACTTCAAACGCACACTGAAGGCAGGCAGAGGCCAGCCACATTCCAGACGTGGTTAATCCGTTATGGTGAACAATCGCTTAACCGGGACAAAGCTGCTGCGCAGGCGGCTTCATTAAGCACTTGGAAACCATAAATGGGGAAATGTGCCAGATGTGCACAGTTCTGTCTTTCAAGTCGTAGAGCGCTTTCATCCATGAGTACCATTGCCGAAGGCACGGCCAGCATGAGCATCCTTGACGTGGTGCGCGGCATGATGCGCCGCAAGCTGCTGGCCGCAACGTGCCTGGCCCTGGGCCTGTGCGGCGGTCTTGCCGTGGTCGCTCTCAATGCGCCGAAATATGCCAGCGAAGCCCGCGTGCTGATTGCCAACATGGCCACGCCTTATGACTCTACAAATAGCGCTGCCAGCGATACCACGCGCGATCCCTATGACGACCGCTTTGTCGCCTCGCAGGTTTCGGTGCTGCAATCGGATGACATGGCGCGCCGCGTGGTGAAGTCGCTCAACCTCGCCACTGACAGCGAGTTTGGTGCAAGCAAGAAGAAGCCGGGGGCGCTCAAGAAGATTCTGATTGCGTTGGGCTTTGTGCCCGACACCAGCATGATGCCACCGGAAGACCTTGCGGTGGACAAGCTGGTGAAGCAGACAACCGTCTATCCCGTGCCGGAATCCGACGTGATCGCCATCCGCTTCTCGGCGGGCGATCCGGATGCGGCAGCCAAGGTTGCAAACGCCATTGCCGAGACATTCGTGCTGTCCACCCGCGAAAGCCAGTCCGGGCCCAACACCCGGGCGCGCGACTGGCTGGCGAGCCAGATTGCCATGTTGCGTGACAAGGTGTCCAAGTCCGAGGCGGCGGCCGAGAAATACCGGGCCGAGGCGGGGCTGTTTGTCGGCCAGACGACCACACTTGGCCAGCAGCAGATTTCAGAACTGAACAGCCAGATCACCCTGGCGGAAGCGGCGGCCAGCGAAGCGGAGGCCAAGGCGCAGGACATCCGGTCCATGCTGGAGTCCACAGGCTCTGTTGATGCGTCGGCGGAGGTTCTCAGCTCTCCGGTGATTCAAAGGCTGCGCGAACAGCAGGTGTCTGCCAGCCAGAAGATTTCGCAGCTTTCCGCCACCTATCTTCCCAATCACCCCAAGATGATTGCGGCGCAGCGCGAACTGAACGACGTGAACACCCAACTGCGGCGCGAGGCGCTGAAGGTTGTGGCTTCGCTTCAGGGCCAGGCCAAGGTGGCCCATGCTCGCGCTGTTTCGCTGCGCCAAAGCCTCGACAAGTCCAAGGGGCAGCAGGGCGTGGACCTGCAAAGCGATGTGAAGCTGAAGGCACTGGAGCGCGAAGCCGCCGCCGACCGCACGTTGCTTGAAACCATGTTGTCTCGCTATGCCGATGCCAATGCCCGGCAGGATTTGAATGTGCAGCCGGGCTATGCGCGCGTCATCCAGACGGCAACTCCGGCTTATTCGCCATACTTCCCCAAGGTGGGCCCCACAGTTCTGCTCGCCAGTTTTGCGGGGTTGGGACTTGGTCTCGGGCTTGCCTTCCTGATGGAGATCATGGCGCAGTCGGCCCGTATTGCGGCCCAGCAGACCCCGGTGCCGCCGCCCTCGCGGCGCTACAGCCATGCGGCGCTGGCACGCGAGGCGGTCTATGCGGCTGATACGGGCATCCAGATTCCGGCGCTTGATTTCTCTGCGCCTGCGGTAGCGCCTGCCACAGCAGAAGCAGTGCCCAAGGTTCTGGCATCCCTGCTGGCGGCACCGCCGCTGGCCTCTGCCTTCGCCGAACTGGAATCGCCTGCCAATGCGCCAGACGGCGGGGAGTCACTTCTGGAACTCGCCAGCGCCCTCAAAGCGGTGGTGCAGGGTCAGGGGCACAAGACATTGTGCATCACCAGCATCGGCGGCAATTTTGATGCTGCTTATACGACCGTTGCGTTGGCCCGTGCCCTGTCACGCGAGCGCGTGAAAGTGATCGCCGTTGACATTGCCGGCAGCCGGCCGTCCAGCACCGATCTCCTGTCTATGGCGGACGGGCAGGGCTTGGGTGAATTGGTGAGTGGCAAGGCCGCCGTTGACAAGGTTATCCTGCGCGACAAGGCAAGTTCGGCCCAGCACATGCGCTTTGGCCAGATGCCGGAAGCTACCGTGCGGCCGCTGCTGGCGCAACGGCTTGGCGCGGTCATCGCGTCATTGTCGCAAGTCTATGATATTGTGCTCCTCAACGCGGGCGAAGCCTCGGCGGCAACCGCAGACGTGCTGCAAGGCGTTGGCACCATGCTGTTCCTGGCACCGCAGTCCCGCCAGCGGGACGCCGTGGCGGCTGCCAAGTCCGTCATGGCCAAGGGTGTGCGGCAGTCCTTGTTCGTGCGCCTTGTGCCGCGGGATGGCGACGCCGAAGACCTGCGCAAGGCAAGCTGACAGCACATGAGCGCGCGGATTGCAGTGGCGCGGGCGGTGTTTGATGCCGCATATTTCTCCGGCCTGTCGCGGCTCTTGCGCCCAGTGGCCCAGGGCCGGGGCGTGATTTTATGCCTGCATCATGTTTTGCCGGCCACGCCGGGCGATGGCTTTGCGCCCAACAGCAATCTGGAGACGACACCAGAATTCCTCGACCAGATGCTGCTGCATCTGAAGAGCCGGGGTTACCGCTTCCTCTCACTTGATGATGTGGTGCGCGAACTCCAGTCGGGCGAGACGCCGGAAAAGCCTTTCGCCGTCTTCACGCTGGATGACGGATACCGGGACAATCTGGTTCACGGCGCGCCCGTGTTTCGCCGCCACGCCTGCCCCTATGCGGTTTATGTTTGCAGCGGCCTGGTGAACGGCACGACCGAGATGTGGTGGCGTGCGCTGGAAGACATCATCCGCCGCAGCGCCGGCCGCAGCTTCACGGTAGCCGGGCAGCGTTTTCAGGTGGGGGATGCAGGGGCTGCCTCCTTCAACGCAGCGTGGGACTTTCTTTTTCCGCGTTTGCAGGCCTTGCCGGAAAAGGGCCAGCGCGTCTGGATCCGCGATGCGGCGAAGGGTTGCGGACTTGATCTCGCCCAGCAATGCCGCGCCAGCCTTATGACATGGGACGAGGTGCGGGAGATGGGGCGCGATCCGCTGGCCACCATCGGGGCGCACACGGTCAATCATTTCGTCACCTCAAAACTCTCCGCCGATGAGGCATTGCGGGAGTTGGCGGACTCGAAGGCTGAACTGGAACGGGAATTGGGCAGGCTGGTGCCGCATTTCGCCTTCCCTTACGGCAATGTGGCTCATGCGGGGCCGCGTGACTTTGCCATTGCGGCGCGGGCGGGCTTTGCCACGGCCGTCACCACGCGGCTGGGCAGCGTTCATGCCGCGCATGCGAGCCATCTCCACGCCTTGCCGCGCATCATCGTCTCCAGCCGCTTTGCCCGCCGCCGCTGGGTGGAGGTGCTGGCCAGCGGCACGGCCGGCTATATCTTCAACCGGGGCCGCACGCTCAACATTGGTTGAAAGCCGGGGACGGCACAGGCTGGGGCTTGCCTGAAACGGCCCTGCGGTCGTATCCCCATGGCATGATCAACGACACGCCCACCGCCGCCGTTCTGCTGATCGGCAATGAAGTCCTTTCCGGCCGCACCAAGGACAAGAACCTTGGCTTCATCGCAGACTATCTGACGGCGCTGGGCATCGACCTTTTGGAAGCGCGGGTGGTGGCGGATGACGAAGCCGCCATTGTGGAGGCGGTGAATGCGCTGCGCCAGCGCTACACCTACGTCTTCACCACCGGGGGCATCGGCCCCACCCATGACGACATCACCGCAGACTGTATCGCCAAGGCCTTTAGTGTGGGCATTTCGCACCACCCGGAAGCCGTGGCCATTCTCGAAAACTATTTCCGGGAAATCGGGCGCGAGGCCAACGAGGCCCGCATGCGCATGGCCCGCATTCCTGAGGGTGGCACTCTGATCATCAACAAGGTGTCACGGGCGCCGGGCTTTCGCATCGGCAACGTGTTTGTCATGGCCGGCGTTCCCAAGATCATGCAGGCGATGATGGATGAGGTTGCCCCCACACTTCGGCGCGGGGCGCAGATGCTGTCCCGCACGCTGCTGTTTGAGGGTGGCGAAGGCGATATCGCCAAACCCTTGGGCGCAGCGCAGGACGCCTTCCCCGATGTGGTGATGGGTTCCTATCCCTTTGAAGGGCAGGGCGGCTTCTGCACCAACCTGGTGCTGCGGTCGCGCGATGCGGCGCGCCTTGATGAGGCCTTGTCCCGCGTGCGCGGCGAGGCGGAGAAGCTGGTTGCGGAAGGGAAGGCGCGCGGCGTCAGCGAGGTCTGATCAGGCCACGAGTGCCTTCCGCACCTTCTCCGTGAGATCGTTGCGGGTGAATGGCTTGTTCACAAGCTCGATTGAATCCGGCAGGTCCTGCATCTGGCGCACCGAGCCCGGCGCATAGCCCGACATGAAGAGGATCTTCAGGTTGGGCCGCACTTTCACAGCCTTCACGGCGAGTTCCGGGCCGTTCATGCCGCCCGCCATGATCACGTCCGAGAGCACGAGATCAATGTCTTCGCGTTCGGTGATCAGCCTCAGGCCTTCGTGACCGTCAGATGCGGTGATGACCTCGAAGCCCATTTCCTCGATCATGGCCGCGGCCACGTCGCGCACCGAGGGATTGTCCTCGACAACCAGCACAAGCTGCTTGCGGGCATTGGCGACGGTTGCGGTTTCTTGCTGCGCCGTCTCCGCGCTGTGCGACAGTTCGCGCTGGATTTGCGCCTGCAAATCATTGGGCAGGCTGGGCTTGATGTTCTTGGCACCACCCTTGAGGCGCGGCAGATAGAGCTTCACGGTGGTGCCGTGGCCCACTTCCGAATACATCTTGATGTGGCCCTGCGACTGCTTGACGAAGCCATAGATCATCGACAGGCCAAGGCCCGAGCCCTTCTCGGGGCCCTTGGTGGTGAAGAAGGGCTGGAACACGCGCTCCATCACTTCCGGTGTCATGCCCATGCCGGTGTCGGTCACGGACACTTCCACATAGTCGCCGGGAACCACTTCCTCGTGCTCGGCGCAATAGGTGGCGTCCAGGGTGCGGTTTGATGTTTCGATGATCAGGCTGCCGCCCTTGGGCTGCATGGCATCGCGGGCGTTGATGGCAAGGTTGAGGATCGCCGTTTCCAGCATGGTCTTGTCTGCCTTCACGGGCCACAGACCATCGCCCGGAATGATCTTCAGTTCCACAATGGCGGTGAGGGCCTGCTTCAGCATGTCCTGCATGGAGAAGACCAGATCGTTGACCGTGATCTCCGTGTTCTGCAGCGTCTGCTGGCGCGAGAAGGCGAGCATGCGGCGGGTGAGTTCCGAGCCTTTTTCCGAGGCGTCAATGGCCGCACGGATTCGCTTCAGGGCGCGTTCGTCGCCCTTCACCAGTTGCTCCACCAGCTGCAGGTTGCCCATGACGACCATGAGCAGGTTGTTGAAGTCGTGGGCTATGCCGCCCGTAAGCTGGCCCACCGCTTCCATTTTCTGGGCCTGCTGGAAGCGCTTTTCCAGCGCCTTGCGCTCCGACACGCACTGGCAGCAGCCGAACACGCCTTCAATGGCGCCCGTGTCGTCGCGTTCCGGTTCTAGGGTGACTTCGAAGTGCGAGATTTCGCCCTTCTTGTCCTTCACGGCGATTTCGAGGTTCTTGATGGTGGTGCCCAGCTTGGCCAGCTCGAGAGTCTCGCAGAACTTCTCGCGGTCTCCTGGCTCAATCATGCCGATGAAGGTCTTGAGGTTGGGATGCACCATGGCGTCAGCCATGCCGATGAGGGCGGCCATCTCCTGCGAGAGGCGAGAGACACCGGATTCAATGCGCAGCGAGAAGCTGCCCAGGCGGGCAGCGGCCTGGGTGCGCTTGAAGTTGCGCTCGGAAATCTTGAGGCGCTCCAGCGCCACCATCTGTTCGTCGATGTTGCGGCACAGGCCGATGGCCTTCATGGGTTCGCCATCGGCGGGATTGCGGATGACGCCCGCGAGGCTTTCAATCCAGACATATTTGCCGGTAGCGGTTTTCACGCGGTAGCGCGTCTGGAACACATCCGCGCCAAAGGGGGCCTTGCGGATTTTCTCGCTCAGCGTCTTGTCTTTGTCGTCGGGATGGATGAGTTCGTTGAAGGTGTTGAAGTTCAGTTCCTGGGCACCCACCTTGTGGCCGAAGATTTCATACATTTCCGGCGCATTGTAGGTTTCGCCCGTCACATAGTCGTAGTCCCAGAGCGCATAGCCGCCGGAGCGCAGGGCCAGCGACAGGCGCTTCTCGTTCTGCTGGGCATTCACGGCGGTTTCCGCCTCAGCGCTGCGGCCGATGAGCAGGTAATAGTCCTGGCCCGCATCCGTCCACTTCTGCGCATAGAACTTCTTGCGGATGACCGAGCCCAGAATCTGGGCGTAGGAAATCTCGATATACTGGGCCTCGCTGCCATCGGTGTTGGTGAGGTGGCGGGCGGAAATCGTTCCGGCTCCAGCTTTCAGAATGGGCTTGCCCACCACATCGGGCCGGTGGCAGTTCCAGGATTGCAGCAGCGCCGTCGTGACATCGGCGATGGTGGCATCGGGCAGGGAGACGGTCATCGCCTCAACCTTTGCCTGTTCAAAGGCCTTAATCAGGTTCTCGATCATGCTCACACTGTGCGGAAAAGAGGTGGCCGTTAAGATGTGTTAAGCCGCCGATATTGGCGGAAAAACATGAAGCAAACCTTGCTGCGGTGCCTCCCATTGAACGATTGCCATTCACCGGGCATAAGCCACGCTCGAGCAGAGGAGCACAGGCCATGGACGAGAAGTGGGCAAAGAGTTTTCCGGTCTCCTGGGACCAGTTTCACCGGGATGCCCGGGCCTTGGCCTGGCGGCTTTCGGGGGCGGGGCCTTTCCGGGCCCTGGTGGGCATTACCCGCGGCGGCATGGTTCCGGCGGCGGTGGTGGCCCGCGAACTGGGCATCCGCGTTGTCGAAACTGTCTGCATCGCCTCCTATGACTATGACAAGCAGGGCGAGATCTCGGTGCTCAAAAAAGTGGCAGCCGAGGTGATTGGCAGTGATCAGGGCGCGGGCGTGCTGATTGTCGATGATCTTGTGGATACGGGGGCCACGGCGCGGGTGGTGCGGGAAATGCTGCCCAAGGCACATTTTGCCACGGTCTATGCCAAGCCATCGGGCCGCCCGCTGGTTGATACCTTTGTCACGGAAGTGAGCCAGGACACGTGGATCTACCTGCCGTGGGACATGGACCTGCAGTTCGCCCCACCCATCCGCGAGCGGGCCACGGCCTGAAGCTGTCAAGCCTTGGCGAGCGCCCGGTAGTCGTCCAGCCGCTTGGGCAGTCGCTCGAAGAAGCTTTCAAGGTCAGGGTGCTGGTCGGCGAGTTCGGCCAGCACAGCGGCATTTGCGGTTTCATTGGCGTGTGATTTGCCTTCGGTCATGGCGCTGGCGATCTGGCTCACGGCGGCCTGCATGGTGTGGAAAGCGCTCTGGCCAGCGCGGTTTTCATCACCCACGATGATGTGAACGGCTTCGCGCCTGGAACGGCCCTTCATGGGCAGGGCCCCGCAGGGCAGGACGGCCAGCGTTTTGGTCTTGTCCGAAAGCTCACCTGAGATGGCGACGCCATAGCCCACGTCCTTGCAGGCAGATTCGGTGCGGGCCGCCGTGTTTACTGTTTCGCCCACCACAGAATAATCAAAGCGGGTGCTGGAGCCCATGTTGCCCACGCAGGCGGGACCGCTGGCCAGACCCACACGAACGGAGATGCGGGGCGCGCCTTTTTCCTTGAGCAGGGTTGCAAGATCAGGTTCGTCGTTCAGGTGGGCAATCGCCTTGTGCACTGCAATGGCGGCCCGGGCGGCGTGATATTGATGATCGGGCAAGGCCAGGGGCGCATTCCAGAAGGCCATGATGGCATCGCCGATGTATTTGTCGATGGTGCCCTGTTCCGCAAGGATGGCCTTGCTGCCCGCATCAAGTATCCGGTTGACCACGGACACGAGGCTGACCGGATCAAGTTTCTCGCTGAGAGGGGTGAAATTCTCGATATCGACGAACATCACCGTCACATCACGCATTTCGCCGCCGAGGCGCAGGGCATCAGGGTTGCGCTCGATCTCGGCGAGAACGCCCGGCGCCACATATTGTGCAAAGGCCCCGCGCAATTGCCGCCCGACGCGCTCCGTCACCAGCAGCTTGTAGGCAATGGAGGTGAGGAACACCGCCGTCAGCGTCATCAGGGGAAAAGTCGCATCCACCAGCAGGCCATGGGCGCGGAAGGCCCAGCCCGTGAGCGCCAGCGTCGCGATGCCAAGGCCGACGAAAGCGGCCAGTGCCGCGCGGGGGCGCAAGAGCGTGATGAGTGCGGCCAACGTCAGAGCCGCCAGGGCGGTGGCCCAGAGCTCCGCGCCCGCCACCCATTCCGGCCGCGTGAGGAAGATCCCCGAAAGCATCTGCTCCAGCGCTTCGGCGTGAACCGACACGCCCGGTATGGCTTGGCCCAGCGCATTGGTGCGCGTATCGAGCAAGCCCACGGCGGAGGTGCCGATGAAGACAATGGCGCCATCGAGCCTTTCCTTCAGCGCCGCATCATCCCCGCCGTTCAGCACATCGGCTGCCGAGACGTAGAGATCATCCAGCTTCGCCCTGTAATAGACGTGAAAGGCCCCGGATTCTGAAACGGGGATTTCGAAATTTCCGGCGCGGATCGATTCAATGGCATCGGTGCGGTCGGCATCATTGTTGACGACAATTGTCTGTTCGCCCTGGGCCACACGCAGGGCCTCCAGCGACAAGGCAGGATGAAAGGTCTGACCATCGCTCCACAGCATGGCAATCTGCCGGGTGATGCCCTCATCATGGGCGAGATCGATGGTCATGCCGCCAATGCCCGCAGCCGCCATGTCGAGTTCCGTGAGATTGGTGGTGGCCCCACTCAAGTGTGGCGGCGCGCCCAGGGCGTCTGCTCCCGTTTGCGCGATCCCTGCCTTTTGCGGTGGCAGTTTGGTGCTGCCTGCCGCCTTGGCAAAGGCCAGCACCACCGGCTGGCCAGCAATCGCCTTGGCGAAAATCTCGTCATTGTCGGGCAGGCCCCGCACATCAACCGAGGCGGGCAGGGGAGCACTGCCGCCCGCCTGCAAGTTTTCGATCACGCGGCGCGGCGACATGCGGTCCGGTTCGGGGAAGAGGACGTCAAAGGCCACCGTGCTGACGCCAAGATCAATCAGCCGCTGCGTCAGCCGCGCCAACACCACGCGCGGCCAGGGCCACTGGCCGACGGCGGCCAGTGATTTTTCGTCGATGTCGATCACTCGCACCGGTAGCGGCTGCTCCAGCTGCCGCGGCCACAGGCGTTGCAGCGTGTCAAAGCTGGTGTTACGCAGCGATTGCAGGGGGCCTGTGTCTGTGGCGCGGACTGCTGTCAGCACTGCTATCACGAGCAGTGACACGACCAGGCTGGTTTTGGCCCCCCGCATCTTCACCGCATCACAATCAATGTTGGCAAAGTGTCAGCAATCCGGATTGTTCGGACAGGTGCCGCCATCATTCCCAAGCACGCCGCGTGAAGTGTTGGCGGGATTGCCCTGGTTGCCTTGTCCGCCAGCGCCGCCGGGCCCATTGACATAGGCCGAGCAGGTGCTGACCGGCAGATGGAATTGCGTCCGCAACGGTGACTGGTTGATGATGTACGGAAGGTTCCTGTAGATGAACTGGCCTTGATTGCCGCGTGAGACAATGGTGGCTGAGGTGCCGCCTGCACGGCCCAATTCACAAGTGGGGTCAAGGTTTACGCATTTGGCTGATTTCTTGCCGCCCTGCTTGGCGCAAAGCGTTGCATGGCCCTGCATCAGGGCAAGGCCTGTCTGGCCACGGACCCAGAAGTCGAAGCCCGTCCCGCGGATGCCGATGGTGGCGCTCGCCGTTTCGACATCATAGGCGCTTTTCTTCGACTTGCCGGTGATGAAACGGAAAGTGCCACGCAATGCATTCACGGACACCTTCTGCGCCGTGTTGCCGCCGCGCATCAGGAAGCTTTCAATTTGCAGTTCCGATCCGGGGCCGACCACAAGCTTGGTGTCGTCGTTCAACACGATCTGGGCATTGCCGTTGCCCACCTTGATCTTGTCGTGTTCGTAAACGGGTGACCCGGCAGAGAGTTTGCGGTCGCCACCCGGTCCGGAAGCGGAGGGGGAACCGAGCACAGCCACCACCTTGCCGATGGCCGTGGCGGCGTTGGCGGCAGGTGTGTGGAGCAACAGGCCAAGGGCGAGGATGGCAAGCGAATTGCGGCGCAGACTCATGACGCGAAAATCCTGAATAGTAATGCCCCTGGGTTCAACTTAGCCGCATTATGCCAGCTTTGCAATTGCCGCCGCTTGTCATTAAGTTGGAGGCATGAGTGTGCAACTCCTGCCCCTGCTTGTGTTGATTGCCTTGCTGCAATTCAAACATTTCGTTGCCGATGGCCCCCTGCAAACGGCTGCAATGGTGCGGGACAAGGGGCACTATGGCCGGCCGCTGGGACTGTTGCATGCGGGCCTCCATGGCGTGGGCACCGCCATTGCGCTGTTGGTGGCTGGCGTGGGGTTAAAGCTGACGGTAGTGCTGGCCGTCATGGACACACTCATCCACTACCATGTTGACTTCAGCAAGGAGACGCTGGTGCGCTTGGCAGGCTGGACGCCGAAGGATGCCCCGTTCTGGTGGGCGATCAGCGCCGACCAGTTGCTGCACCAGTACACCTATTTGCTGGTGGCGTGGATCGTCTTCACAAACGCGTAGGGTCGTCGTCGTCAAGCACGCGGCGTGTGTTGGTGCGGCGCATTTTCTGGGCAAGGTCGCGGCCGAGAAGCTGATAGACAATACCGGAGATCTGTTCGTCTGAGGCGACGACGCGGGCCATCTTCATCTTGTTGAAGGCAAGAAGCCGGCTCGGCTCGTCGACAGTCACGGTGGCGGTTGCGGGGTTGCCGGTGAGGTAGGCGATCTCGCCGATGAATGAACCCTTTTCCAGATAGGTGATGAACTTGCCGCCCACCTCGACGTTGGCGCGGCCGCGGCAAAGGAAGAACAGCGAATCAACAGGGGCGTCCTGCCGCGTCAGCACTTCACCGGCCAGGCAATCGCGCCAATCGGCGGCGCGCAGCAGCTTGGCAATCTGCGGGTCAGTGAGGCCAGTCAGTGATTCCCGCAGCAGCGGCGCATCCGCCTCCGGCAGGCGCAGGCTCAGGCGCTCGCGGGTCAAAAGCACCAGGTGGAACGTGTTGATGGCAATGAAAACGGCGGTCCAGATGACCGCCACCTGCAAATCGCCGCCAGTGTAGGTGAAATAGATGATTTCCAGCGCTGACCCGATGATGGCGACAACGCGCAGCCAATAGATGCTGGTCAGCCAATAGGACAGCGCCAGCACCAGATAGGACAGATGTCCGATCAGATTGCCCCAGGTGCTCAGGTCCATTTTGCCATCCTTCCGCTTCGGCTGCCAGATTCAGTGCGCGGCGGCACCTTGTCAAGCCAATGGCGGCACGCCTAGATGCAGTGCCGGGCAAATGCTGCGCCGGCGGGCGTGGCGGAATGGTAGACGCAACGGACTTAAAATCCGTTGGAGGAAACTCCGTGTGGGTTCGAGTCCCACCGCCCGCACCAGCAGGCCGGAACAGGTGGAATGATGACAGACGGGATAGATCAGGCGCTGGCAGTGGCCATTGCCAATTACGCGGCAAAGCGCCCGAAGACGGCGGCGCTGCAGACGCGCGCCGAGAAGGTCATGCCGGGTGGCAACACGCGCACCGTGCTATTCGCGCAGCCCTTTCCCATTCGCGTGGCAAAGGCGGAAGGTTCCGTCATCACGGATGTGGATGGCCACAGCTACACGGATTTCCTCGGCGAGTATTCAGCGGGCCTCTACGGCCACTCGCATCCGCGCATTGCCCGGGCGGTGGCAGAGGCCATGGCGGCGGGCATCAACTACGGAGCTCATCACGAACGGGAGATCGCCTTTGCCGAAGCGGTGACAGAACGCTTTGCGCTGGAGCGCGTGCGCTTCACCAATTCCGGAACGGAAGCCAACATGCTTGCCGTGGCGGCGGCACGGCACTTCACCGGGCGCAGTGCCAGCATGCCCATGCGTGGCGGCTATCACGGCGGCACGCTTTACTATGGTGGCGGCGGCTCACCGGTCAACGCGCCCTTTGAAACAGTGCTCGGCACCTACAACGACATTGACGCCACGCGGGCCGCATTGCGCGCCACTGCAGACCGGCTTGCTGCGGTGATCGTGGAACCCATGCTGGGCAGTGGCGGCTGCATTCCGGCTTCGGCGGAATTCCTGCAGATGCTGCGGGCTGAATGTTCGACTCATAATATCGTGCTGATCTTCGATGAGGTGATGACGTCGCGGCTGGGGCCCGGCGGGCTGTCTGCGATCTTGGATATCCAGCCTGATCTCAAGGCGCTCGGCAAATACATTGGTGGCGGCATGAGCTTTGGTGCCTTTGGCGGCCGTGCGGATATCATGGACCAGTTCGACCCGCGCAAACCGGGCGCACTGCCCCATGCCGGAACGTTCAACAACAATACGCTGACCATGACGGCGGGCCGGGCGGGCATCACAGAGATCTACACCCGTGACGCTGCTCTCCAACACACGGCGCGGGGCGAAGCTCTGAAGGCGCGGCTCAATGCCATTGCCATGTCGCATCAGGCGGCCCTGCAGGTGACGGGCAGTGGCACGCTGCTCAACTTCCATCCTGTCGCGGGCACTATCTCAACGCCCGAAGACGTGGCCAAGGCTGACGTGCGGCTGCGACGGCTCCTGTATTTCGCGCTGCTGGAGCAGGGCGTTTACGTTGCCGAGCGCGGCTTCATGGCGCTGGCCCTGACGCTTGATGACGACGCATTTGCAAGGCTTGAAGCGGCGCTCGACCATGTGCTGCGCCAGCACGGGCATTTGTTCCGCACCCGGCTTTCCGGCTGATCACCTGTCATCAGCAATGACCACACCCTGTCCGGGGCTGATGCCGAAGAGCCGCGGGGCGGGGCCAGCGGTGTAACGCAGCCGCGTGATGAAGGGCCACGCAAGGCCTTCGTTTTCGGGGGCGGCACTCCAGGTCTTTCCGCCATCGCGCGACACCCAGGCCCCGGACTGCGCCACAGCCGGGGAAAATCCTCCCGCAAACAGGGCGGGTGACGATCCCGCAACAAGCTCATTGGGGTTGGCCGGGTTGATGGCGACTGTGCGCAGGAAGTTCTGTTCGCGCTCTCCCGTGGCGAGGCCGCTCAGCTTCTTCCATGACCGGCCTCCATCGCGGGTTTCAAAGAGTCCGGCGGCGGGTACGGTCTTTTCGTAGTCTGGTGTCATGACGGTGAGAAAGGCATGGGACTCCGTGCCGGGATCGATGGCAAAGTCAGTCACGCCCGAAGGCGCGTTGCCAAAGGTGCCCCACCAGGTTGGCGTGGCCTTTCCGAAGCTTTGGGCATTTTTCCACCAGGCCCAGCTCTTGCCATTGTCGGTGGAGCGGCAGACACCGGCACTGCCGCCCACCAGCATCAACTTGCCCGAGGCTGCCATGGTCAGCAGGCCGCCGTTGCACTTGCCAGTATCAACCGCGTGCCATTGCCCGATGCCGTCGATCCTTGTGAAGAGTCGGTTGCCGGCGATCACCCAGAGGTGACGCTTGCCGTCCTTCACCGTCACGGCAAGATCGAGGATGGCTGTGTTGCCGCTGAGATCATTCAGATTGGTGGTCACGCTGGTCCAGCTTGTGCCGCCATCATCGCTCCGGGCGATCTGGTAAAAGCCGCGCTCGGCATTTGATGTTTCCTCGTTGTGGGGGGAATGCACGGCCCACACCACATTTGCATTCTCCGGGTCCGGCACGATGCCAGTGGTGTTGCCGCCAAAACCTTCCCACCAGCCATTGAGCGGGGAATGGGGCAGGGGCTTGCCAACTTCCAACTGCGATTTCGGGCCATTGCAATCCTGCCAGGCCAAGGTGCCGGGGTCGGCCAGGGCACGGGTGGTTTTCCAGCAGCCCATGTCGAAGGCACCCACATAAAGTGTGTCCGGTGACAAGGGGCTTGGCACGAGAATGCCTGCCACCATGTTGTTGATGCCCCGGCTGTCAAAGCCGCCGTTGTTGGGCGTGCTGAACTGCTGCTCCAGACTGTGGCCGCCATCGCGGGTGGCAAACACGAATTGCTCATCCGCCCACCAGGCCGTGCTGTCGCCCAGCGGCAGGAAGCTTTGCAGGTTGCCGTTCAGCGACTCGCGGGGCGCATAGACAAGCCCGGTCCAGGCCGTGGTCCAGCCGTTGTAGTCGTCATCGGAGGTCACGCGGGACCAGGTTTTTTCCGCGGCATTCCATTCGAAAAACCCGGTCTGGCTTTCTGCTGCATGGGGCTTGTTCTTCCAGGGCCGCTGCCGCCGCAGGTCCACAACGCGGATGCCACCCGAAGAGAGTGGCCAGATCTGCCCGGTTTGTTCACCGGATTGCCACTGAAAATCCTGCCCCAGGCCTGCCTTGCCATCGCTCATCCAGAGTTCGCCATTCACGGCCCAGGGTTCTGCGCCTGCCGTTGCGGGATTGGCCGTGAGCGTGGCCCAGATGCGGTTGGGGTTCGTGCGATCGAACTTCACGTCCTCGACAAAGCCCCAGCTTTCGCCAGCGGCGGTTTGCAGCAGGGCAGCCTGTGTTGTGGGGATCACGAGCGGCGCAAATGTCTCGCCGCCATCGGTGGAGAGATAAGCGCGGTTGGGCGCGGCGTCTGGCCAGCGGTCCTTGCCGCAGGTCTCCGGCCCGGAAAAGCGTTCAGGCGTTGAAAGGGCGATCAGAACGTCGGGCTGGCCGGGTTGGGGACGGAGCGCCATGATGTTGGCAGAGGCCGGAAGCCCGCGCGCTGCGGCCTCCGTCCAGGTGAGGCCCGCGTCATTGGTGCGCCAGATGTGGGGTCCCGCCACGCAATAGCCCGCGAGGCTAGCGGCATAGGCGCGGGCCTGCCCGGCCCAGACAGCGGCCGTCGTGTAGCCCTGCACCACAGGATGAAAGGTGCAAGCTGCGGTGCTGCTGCTGTCGCAGTCATAGGAGATGAAAAGCCCGTCCTCACTGGCCAGGATCACCGTGCCATCCTCGCGGGGGTGGTGGGCAATCGCATCCACATGGGTTGTGGTGAGGCCGTTGTCCGCACCGATCATGTTCCAATGGGCACCGCCATCGATGCTGCGGTAAACGCCGCTCAGGTCGGAGGCCACAAAGATGCTGCCCTCTGCGCCGTCCGTGGCCATGGCGCGGGCGCTGGCGGAGGGCGATTCAAATGCGCCGCCGCCGCCGGGCCCGGTGGTGGTCCAGTGCAAGGCGGCGGGCGCGGGTGATGCGATCAAGACGAGCAGAAGAAGGGCCGCGAGGCCCCTCATGCCGCCACGGCCTTGCGCAGGAGGGCAGCGAGATTGCCCTTGCGGGCGACAGCGACGGAAGAGAGACCAAGCCATGTGGCCATCAGATGCAATTCGCTGGCCAGATGCGGTGCCACCTCCTCGGCGACAGCCTCTTTCTCAATATGGGCCGTGTTGACTTTCAGCACGCCCGCCTCCCGGTCTGACTTCAGGCAGACCCGGCCTGCGAGCCTGCCACTGCACAGGAAGGGCAGCACGTAGTAGCCATATTTCCGTTTATGTTCAGGTGTATAGAGTTCAATCCTGTAGTGGAAATTGAACAGGCGCTCGGCCCGGGCGCGCTCCCACACCAGTGGGTCGAAGGGCGAAAGCAGGGCGGTGCCATGGTCCTTGGCCGGAATTGCCGCGTCCCGGTGCATGAAGGCCTGGGGCTTCCAGCCCTTCACGGCAACGGGCAGGATTGCGCCGTCGGCCACGGCATCTTCCAGGGCTTGTTTCGCTCCGGCGACAGGCAAGCGGAAGTAGTCGCGGAGGTCTGTGGCCGTCGCCACGCCCAGCGCCTCCGCCGCCATGATGGTGAGGCGGCGGAAGGCCTCGCGCTCCGGCGGGGTTTCCGCTTGCAGCACATCTTGCGGCAGCACGCGCTCGGGCAGATCGTAGATGCGTTCGAAGCCATCGCGGGCTGCGGCGGTCACATGGCCGTGGTCGAAGAGCGTCTCCAGCGCCAGCTTGCCGCGTGACCAGCCCCACCAGCCGCCGGACCCCTTGCCGCCATCCGGCAGGTCGCGGGCCCGTGTCGGGCCCTTGGCTTCGATGTGTTTGATCACGGACTTGAGATAACCCGCTTCCTCGCGGGCGAAAGTGTCCATGCCGGAATAGATGCCGTCACCCGCCCGGGCACGGGCGTGCCGCCAGCGGGTGAGGGGATGCAGTGCCAGCGGCACGAAGCTTGCCTCATGGGCCCAGCATTCAAACAGCTCGCGTTGGCCAGTGCCGAAGCTGCGGTCATCCAGAAGGGCGCGGTCATAAGACCCAAGGCGGGCAAAGAGCGGCAGATAATGCGAGCGCACCACAACATTCACGCTGTCGATCTGCAGGAGATGCAGGCGGTTGATGGTGCGGGCGATGTCAGCCCATCCGGGCTTGGCCGGGCGCTTGCGGCCAGCGAACCCCTGTGCGGCCAGAGCGGCGCGGCGGGCTTCGTCCTGTGAAAGCGAGCGTGTCACGACAGTGGTTTTTCAAGCGTGAGCACGAGTTCGTTGAAGCCGGCCCTCTCATAGAACTGCCGGCCCCGATGGTTTGCGGCCCCGACCGTCAGCCGCAGCCACTTGATACCAGCATTCCTCACGATTTCCTCGCAGCGCTGCATCAGCTGCGTGCCGATGCCGTTGCCCCGGCATATGCTGCGAACGACAAAATCTCCGATATGGGCGTATTCGTAGAATATTTCGTCCGTGTCGCCTTCCGAGCTGCGGTGCGTGTGAAGCGTGCAATAGCCGACGACAGCGCCGTCAAGTTCGGCCACCAGCATTGCGCCGCGAGATTTTTCCGACTCCCGCTGCAAGTCTTCAACGTAGGCGGCTCCAATCTCGCCGGGTGCGCGCATCCGGTCGTAATGGGTGCTCTCGCTTGCGAATAGGTCTCGCAAAACATCTATCACTGCGCTCTTGTCAGATTCCCGATAATGGCGAATCGTGACGGCGTTGTTCATGCCGCTTCTTCGTGCCAGGCCGCTTCGGCGGGGACGGATGCGCCCGCCGCCAGCTTGGCATTGTAGCGGTAGTGGGTGGAGCAATAGGGGCAGATGATCTCGCCCGCGGCACCCATGTCGAGAAACACATGGGGGTGATCATAGGGCGGCTTGGCCCCGATGCACATGAACTCCTTCGAGCCTGTTTCAATGGCGGGCAGGCCCATGCTGTTGTGGTAATGGGGGGTTGCGCCAGATGCCATCGAACGTCTCCAAAGCCTTGTGTGCTGCGGCGAATAGCATATCTTGCCGATCATGCAAAAATTCAATTCGGCAGGCGTGGAGATCGCCTACAGGGATGAGGGCCACGGCTATCCCGTGCTGCTCATTCACGGCTTTGCCTCCAACATGCGGGTGAACTGGGTGGCCACGGGCTGGCACAAGACGCTACTGGACGCGGGTTACCGCCTGATCATGATCGACAACCGCGGCCATGGCGAGAGCGGGAAGCTTTACGATTCGTCGCAGTATGCCGCCACCATGATGGCGGAAGATGCGCGCCGGCTTCTGGACCACCTTGGCATCGCCCGCGCCGCGGTGATGGGCTACTCCATGGGCGCGCGCATTTCGGCGTTTCTGACGCTGCTTCATCCGGACAAGGTGGAATGCGCGGTCTTCTCCGGCCTCGCGGAACGGCTGGTCACAGGCGTCGGTGGGGCTGAAGCCATTGCCCAGGGGCTGGAGGCTGAAACCATGACGGACGTGACAGATCCCGGTGCGCGGTCTTTCCGGCTTTTTGCCGAGCAGACGAAGAGTGACCGGCTGGCGCTGGCAGCCTGCATCCGCTCCTCGCGGGTCAAGATCAAGGCGGAGGCGTTGGTTGCCATTCGCTGTCCGGTACTTGTGGTGGCCGGCAGCGAAGACGATGTGGCGGGCGCAGTGCAGCCGCTGGTGGACATGATCCCCGGGGCACGCGGGGTCACATTGCCCGGCCGCAACCACATGAATGCCGTGGGCGACCGGGGGCACAAGCAGGCGGTGCTGGCGTTTCTGGCTGAAGCCACCGTTTAACCATCGCACCTTGCGTGAGGCACCCGGCCTCCCCAAATTGCACGGGCTGTGTTATGGTTGCCAAAGAGGCTCCCGTGCTTAACGCGGCGGCAAGAGGTTGTATCCATGTCCCGGGACAGTGTTACCAAGGCCGTCGAGAAGATTGACCCCGTGTGGGACCGTATCCGCCGCGAGGCGGAGGAGGCGGTGCGGGGAGAGCCGGCGCTTGGCGCTTTTGTCTATTCCGTGGTGCTGGCGCATGGCAGTTTTGAAGCAGCTCTTGTGCACCGCCTGGCGCAGCGGCTCGACAGTGCGGACCTTGGCTCCGACACGATCGTCAACGCCTTCGAAGATGCCCTGGAAGCCGAGCCCGGCATTGGCCTTGCGGCGCGCGCCGATCTGACGGCCACGTTCGACCGCGATCCCGCCTGCCACCGCTACATTGATCCGCTGCTCTATTTCAAAGGCTATCAGGCCTTGCAGACCCACCGGATGGCGCACCGTCTCTGGCACATGGGGCGGAGGGATTTTGCGTATTATCTGCAAAGCCGGTCCTCGGTGATCTCCAGCCTCGACATTCATCCCGCCGCCAAGATCGGCAAGGGTATCATGATCGACCACGGCCATGACATCGTCATTGGCGAAACAACCGTCATCGAAGACAATGTTTCGCTCATGCAGGGCGTGACGCTGGGTGGCACGGGCAAGGAATCCGGTGACCGCCATCCCAAGATCCGCTGGGGTGTTTTGATCGGCGCTGGTGCCAAAGTGCTGGGCAACATCGAGATCGGCCATTGCTCGCGGGTTGCGGCTTGCAGCGTGGTGCTGCATCCGGTGCCGCCCAACAGCACGGTGGCCGGCGTTCCGGCCAAGGTGGTGGGCTATGCCGGCTGTGCCGAGCCGTCGCGTGCCATGGACCATCAGGTGGATGATGTTGCGAGTGGCCCCAAACAGGGCTAAGCGGGCGCAACAGCAACCGGATGCGCGCCATGAAACCCGATGAAATCGCCAAGCTCTCGAAGTTCCTGCGGGAGAAGTTCAACAATCCCACGATGAGCGTGCGGGCCCGGCCGCAGAAGAAGGATTCGGGCGAAGTCTACATCGGCGAGGAATTTGTCGGCGTCATCTTCCGCGACGAGGAAGACGGCGAGCTGTCGTATAATTTCTCCATGGCCATTCTGGATTTCGATCTGGAAGAATAGGCGGCCACGCTGAGGGGCCCACACCGCCTAGCCCCTTGCCTCCCGGCCTTGATCTTGCAATTCTGAATCATGCGTAAACGGCCTGTGCCAAAGTGGCACAGCCGTCATGTGTGTGGGGTTGCGTCATGGATGTCAGTCAGGCA
This sequence comes from Hyphomicrobiales bacterium, assembly GCA_046349175.1. Taxonomy (GTDB): domain Bacteria; phylum Pseudomonadota; class Alphaproteobacteria; order Rhizobiales; family Aestuariivirgaceae; genus Aestuariivirga. Next base: position 79,354 of record JAXMCS010000003.1, read on the forward strand.
GGGGTAAGCCATGCGGCCATCTTGTTTGCCATTGCGGTGGGCTTTACGGCAGCTGGCATCATCGGTTCGCTGTGGCAGCTGGCTTTTGATGAAGTGCCGATGCTGTCGCGCTTGCTCGATCCCTATCCCACGTTCCTGACGCCTTTCCGGGTTCTCGCTATCGTCTTTGCCGCCCCCACCACTGTGCTGCTGCGCGCCTTTTCCGACATGATCAACCGGCCCATTCTCGGCATTCCGGTGCTGGCCGCATCCCTGGTGTGGAGTTTCTTTGAGGGCGTGTTCATTCTCACCCAGGTCTTCGGCATCACCTGACGGGGCTAGACTTGCAATTCCTGCCCTTTCGGTGAACATCTGTCTTCTTCCCGGAGGACCCTTGCAATGCCGCTCTTTGAACTCGATGGCCAAAGGCCTGATCTTCCGTCCGCGGAACATCATTGGGTTGCGCCTGGTGCGGTGCTTGTAGGCCGTGGTGCGGCTGCTCAGAGATGCGAGCGTTTGGTTCAATGCGGTGTTGCGCGGCGACAATGAATGGATCACCGTGGGCGAAGGCAGCAACGTGCAGGATGGGGCCGTGCTGCACACCGATATGGGCGCACCGCTTACCATTGGCCGCGATTGCACCATCGGCCACCAGGCCATTCTTCATGGCTGCACCATTGGCGACAACAGCCTGGTGGGCATGGGGGCCACGATCCTCAATCACGTGATCATCGGGCGCAACTGCCTGATTGGAGCCAACGCCCTTATTCCCGAAGGCAAGGTCATTCCGGACAATTCGCTTGTCGTGGGCGCCCCCGGCAAAGTGATCCGCGAACTGGACGCTGCGGCCATTGCAAAGCTTACAGGCGCGGCGCAGAGCTATGTGCGGAACTGGAAACGCTATGCCGCTGGCATGAAGCCAGTGTCCTGATTGAGGAACATCAAGCTGCGTCTTTCAACGGCGGGGCAGGACCGGTGGAGGTGTGCCGCCTTCGCCAAAGCCGCTGCCACTTGCCTCAAGTGGTGATGTGTTGACCCAGTTCATCACGGAGATGATGGGCCAGCGATCTTCCAACCCCCGCACCGGCTTGGGAAAGCCAAGGGCCTCCAGTGCCGGACGCATTTCCTGAAATTCCTCAAGGGAATGCTGCAAGGCGGCAGCGACCTCCTCTGCCGTAAACACCAGTTTCATGCTGTTCTCCCCACAAGCAAAAGGTGTGACACATGACTCTGTTAAACCAGTTGGTGTGATTTTGCAACTGTGAAATCACATGCGAATATGAAAAAAATGGAAAGGTCTACGGTTTCCGCACCATGTGTTGCACCACGCCCTTGATGATGACGTTCTGGTTGTCCACTTCGTAAGGGCGCAGCAGGGCCACATGTTGCGTGGCCGCAACCAGATAGGGCGGGTCATAGAGACGGAAGAGCGTTTGTGCCGTTCGCTTCGGCCAGTCATAGACCTGGGCGCAGACAATATTGCCCTTGAAGGGGGCCGCACCCAATTTCACGTAGAGCACATCGCCGGGGAGATAGCCCATCTGGTCCAGGGCGCGGCTTTTCAGCACCCAGGCATCAAGTGCCAGCGTATCATCCGTGTGCGGAAGAAGTTGACCGTGACCCTGCGCCAGGGGCTCAGCTTCACCTTCGGCAAGGCCGGAAAAAGTGCTGTGGTCCTCCGCCGCCTCCACTTTTTCCAAGGGCACGCCGGCAGCGGCTTCGATGCGCAAGAGGGTGGAGGCCCGCAGGCTCTGGTCCTTCTGCGTCTCCGAGAGGAAGCGGGACAAGGTTGATGGATCAACGCCGGCGCGTTTGGCCAGCTCGGTCTGTGTCCATCCCGTGCGTGCCAGAAGTTCGCGGATCAGCCTGCGCTGACCGGAACCCAATGTGATCTGCGTGGTATTCACCCACACACATTTGCAGCAAAGATTTTGGGCGTCAATTGCCGGGGGAACTGGCCACAACGCCGGAGGCGGTGGTCTTGCTGTCATCCAGCGAAACCCACTGCTTGGGGTCGCGCTGCGACTGGCGCTTGAGGAACTTGTAGTTTGTGTCCTTCCACAGAAGAATGTCGTCGCGGCGGTTGTCGAGCACGAAGTCGCCCTGGTCGCCCGCAACGGTGAGCACGGCATGGCCTTCGCCGCGTTCGTCCAGCACCACGGTGATGAGCAAGGCCGAGGCTGGCACGCCCGCTTCCACCAGCATCTTCTGCTTGAGCAGCAGATAGTCTTCGCAGTCGCCGGCAGTGGTGGGGTAGGTCCAGTATTCGGGCTGGCCATAAAGCTCTTCATCGGTGGCGGGCTTGATGGTGGTGTTCACCTTGGTGTTCACCGCATACAGCATGTTCCAGCGTTCCGGCGTCAGCTTCAGGCGGGTGGTGAAGAGGGCGGATGGGCCCTTGCAGGCTTCCGGATGCTGACCGCAGAAGCGCACATAGCCAATGGGCGGCTTGGTGGCGCCATATTCCTTCTCAATGTCGGGGGTGGCGGCGGACGCCTGAAGGGGAACCATGATCAAGGCGAGAACCGCCACAATCGCTGCCTTGATCTTGCCCATCTGTTTACGCCCGCTAACGCAATTAACCCTTCGTTAAGACTCCTATACTCGGGCTTTTGGCGCAACCAAAGTGTTACCGCTTGGTTAACGGCCCCTGTGGAGATTCATATTTGTGGCAATTCCCGGCCAAAAAAGTGGAGCCGCCACCGGGTGGGACGGTGACGGCTCCTAGAAGCCCGGCGGTTTGGGGGATGGGGGACGCCGGCCGGGCCTAACTCTGTTCCTGCGCGTTCAGGGGCCTTCGCTGACGGCTACGTCGCTGGGCAGGAGGGATTTTTCTTTCTGCAAGGCCACCCATTGCTTGGGATCCTGCGGGGATTGGCGCTTGAGGAACGTGTAGGGGGTGTCGTTCCAGCGGAGAATTTCGTTGTTGCGGTTGTCGAGGATGAAGTCGCCATCGCTGGTTGAAACAGTCAGCACGGCGTGGCCTTCGCCCTTTTCATCCAGCACCACGGTGGCCAGGAGCGAGGCGAGCGGAAAACCGAGGCCCACCAGATATTTCTGCTTGAGCAGCATGAAGTCTTCGCAGTCACCGGCGGCGACCGGGATCACCCAGCGTTCAGGCTCACCATAAAGCTGCTGGTCTGATTCCGGCTTGATCTTGCCGTTGACGTAAGTGTTGACCTGATAGAGCAGGTTCCAGCGGTCCGGATCCATGGCGGCGTGCCTGGTGGTGATCAGGCCCTGGCGCGCGCAGGAATCGGCGTTTTCAGCGCAGAAGCGCACAAAACCGATGGGCGGGCGAGCCGCGCCGAAATCCGGTTCATAGGCTTTCGAAGATTCAGAAACCTTGGCACTTGCCTCGGCCGTCACTGGCGCCATGAAAGGCCAGCAAGCGGTCAAGAGCAGTGCTGCTCCCACTGCGGTCCTGTTCATGATGTTCGGCGCCCCTTTGCGTTTGTCCGTTGGGGGCAAAGTAGCAGGCGCGGCTTGAGACGGGGTTCAGGCGCAGGCCACAAGTTTATGAAAATGCCGGGGAATTGCTTTACCTTCGCGTTTACCACGCCGGATTTGCGGCGTTTTTCCGCCGCTTTTCGCGAAAAGCAGGGCAGGGGTTGCGCATCTGCAAATCGCCTGTTAAGGACGCGCCGCGTTTCACAAAACGATATGCGGTCGTGGCGGAATTGGTAGACGCACTACCTTGAGGTGGTAGCGGGGCAACCCGTGAAGGTTCGAGTCCTTTCGACCGCACCAGGCTTTTGAAGCGACATGCCCCGCCCTCACCGGCGGGGCTTGTGTTTTGGGGGGGAAGCTTCTAGAAGCGCCCCGATTTCCAATACATTCCAAGGAGTCTCCGCTTCATGGCGCGTGTCACCATCGAAGACTGCATTGACAAGTTGCCCAACCGCTTCGAGCTGGTTCTGCTCGCGGCGCACCGTGCCCGCCTGATCTCCCAGGGCTCGCCGCTCACTGTTGACCGTGACCGTGACAAGGATCCGTGGTCTCGCTGCGCGAAATTGCTTCCGAGACGATCAACAAGGATGACCTGCGCGAGGAATACATCCACGCCATGCAGAAGCATGTGGAAGTGGACGAGCCGGAAGAAACCGAAGTGCCGCTGATTGCCCAGTCGGGCGACATGGTGATGGTGAACGAATCGGCCGAGGAGAGCGCCGAGTTCGAGCAGATGACCGAGGAAGAACTGCTGCGCGGCCTGGAAGGCCTGCCGCCCGCCGAAAGCCCGGGCAGCCAGCGCAACGGCTACTGATCGTTAAAAGCATGATATTCACGAGGCCGGGGCTGGACCCCGGCCTTTGTTTTTGTAGAGTGCCATCATCATGATGCGCCAGTACGAGCTGGTCGAGCGGGTGACCCGCTATGACCCGGATGCCAATGAGGACCTTCTGAACAGGGCCTATGTCTATGCCATGCGGGCCCATGGCAACCAGAAGCGCGAGTCCGGCGAGGCCTATTTCAATCATCCCCTCGAAGTGGCGGCCATTCTTGCCGACATGAAGCTGGACGATGCCACCATCGCGGCGGCCCTGCTGCATGACACGGTGGAAGACACGGGTGCCACCACCCAGGAGATCGCCGAAAAGTTCGGTCCGGAAATCGCCTCGCTGGTTGATGGCCTGACCAAGATCAAGCAGCTGGACCGGGTGACGCGCGAGGCCACACAGGCCGAGAATCTGCGCAAATTGCTGCTTGCCATGTCACGCGATGTGCGCGTGCTTCTCGTCAAGCTGGCGGACCGTCTGCACAACCTGCGCACCCTTGGCCATGTGAAGCCCGAGAAGCGCACGCGCATCGCCCAGGAGACCATGGACATCTATGCGCCGCTCGCGGGCCGCATGGGCATGCAGGTGGTGCGCGATGAAATGGAGGACATCTGCTTCCGCATTCTCAATCCGGAGGCGAACCGCATCATCAATGAGCGCCTTGACCGCCTTCACCAGGAAAGCGGCGACGTGCTCAAGGAAATCGAGCGCACGCTGCAGGAACTGTTCGAGAAGCGCGGCATGAAGGCCACCGTGCATGGGCGCGAAAAGCGGCCCTATTCCATCTGGCGCAAGATGGAGCGCAAGCACCTGTCGCTCGACCAGTTGTCTGACATTTTCGCCTTCCGGGTGATCGTGGAAAACCTCGACGACTGCTACCGGGCGCTGGGTTTGGTCCACCGCGCCTGGCGCGCCGTGCCGGGGCGCTTCAAGGATTATGTCTCCACACCCAAGCAGAATGACTACCGCTCCATCCACACCACGGTGATCGGGCCGCACCACATGCGTGTGGAAATGCAGATCCGCACCCGCATCATGGATGAAATCGCGGAGCGCGGTGTGGCGGCACATGCACTCTACAAGGACACCAAGGAAGTGAAGCAGGCCGAGGCCGGGGCACGCGAAGGGCTGGCGGAATCCAGCGCCTACCGCTGGCTGCGTCACCTCATGGAAGTTCTGCAAGAAGGCGACAGCCCCAAGGAGTTTCTGGAACACACGCGGCTGGAGCTGTTCCATGATCAGGTGTTCTGCTTCACACCCAAGGGCCAGCTCATTGCCCTGCCACGTGGTGCCACGCCCATTGACTTTGCCTATGCCCTGCACACCAAGCTGGGCGACAGTTGCGTGGGCGCGCGGGTGAACGGCCGTCACGCGCCACTTGTGACCCAGCTGAACAATGGCGACGAGGTGGAGATCATCCGCTCCGATGCGCAAGTGCCGCCGCCCGCCTGGGAAGCAATCGTGGTCACGGGCAAGGCCAAGGCTGCCATTCGCCGGGCCACACGGGCTGCGGTGCGCAAGCAGTTTGCCGGGCTTGGCCGGGAATTGGTGAGCAAGCTCCTAGAACGACACAAGGTGGAGTTCTCGGAAAAGAACCTGCAGACCGCCGTGCCGCGGCTTGGCCACAAGAATGCCGATGATGCGCTGGCCGCCGTGGGCAAGGGCGAGCTTTCCGCCACCGATGTCCTGAAGGCGCTGGGCATTGCCGTCGACGAAGCTGATTTGAAAGCGGCGCGGCGCAAGCTTGCCGCCAAGAAGGCGGAGAAGACGTCGTCTTCCGCCCTTCCGGTGCGCGGTGCGGCGGCGGGCAGCGTGCTCAAATTCCACATCAAGACGGGGGCTGTACCGGGCGAACGCATCGTTGGCATTCTGACGCCGGGCGAAGGCATCACCATCTATCCCATCTTCGCGGAAGAACTCGAGCAGTTCGACAGCCAGCCGGAACGCTGGGTCGATCTCGCCTGGGGCGTGGCGGAGGAGGGGCAGCGTTTTCCCGCCCGCATCAAGCTCACCCTGCTCAACGAGGTGGGGGCGCTGGCCCAGGTCACACAGGTGGTGGGCGACCAGGGCGGCAACATCGACGAGCTGCAATTGCTGAAGCGGGCCGGAGCCTCGGACTTTTTCGATCTCACCATGTTGCTTGAGGTTTTCGACAACAAGCACTTGAACGACATCATCAACGGCTTAAAGGCGAGGCCGAGCGTCAGCGAAGTGACGCGGGTCACGGGGTAGGGTATGCTTTCACACGAACAGGTTCTGGATGAATTCCGGGCGGCGGGCGCGCTGCTGGAAGGGCATTTCATTTTATCCTCCGGCCTGCGCAGCGGGCGCTATCTGCAATGCGCCCGCGTGCTAATGGACCCGAAACGGGCGGCACGCCTTGCCGAAGATCTGGCTGCGCGGGTGAGAGCGGGCGGCGTGGACGGCATCGACATTGTTGCTTCGCCTGCCATGGGTGGGGTGATCATCGGCCATGAAATGGGCCGGGCGCTGGGTGTGCCTGCCGTGTTCTTCGAGCGGGTGGATGGCAAGCTGGTGCTGCGCCGTGGCTTCGACATTGCCAAGGGGGCCCGCGTGCTGATGGTGGAGGACATCGTCACAACAGGGCTTTCGTCGCGCGAGTGCATCGAGGGCATTCATGCGGAAGGTGGCAAGGTTGTGGGGGCGGCCTGCCTGATCGACCGCTCCAACGGAAAGGCCGATGTGGGCGTGCCGCTCTTCTGCCTCACGCGGCTCGACATTCCCACCTATGCGGCGGATGCCCTGCCGCCGGAACTTGCCGCCATCCCCGCCATCAAGCCGGGCAGCCGGGGGATGAAGTAGGGGGCATTCCGGCCGGTCCACCGCGGATGGACAAGGGCGGATGCTTATGATATACACAGATTTCGGTATATCATGGAGGCTACCGTGATTGTTTCCAAATGGGGCAACAGCCTGGCTGTTCGCCTTCCCAAATCTCTTGTTGATGAGTTGGGCCTGGATGAGGGCGATGAGCTAGCCGTTGTGAAGGCCAAGCCCCACGAAATCGCCGTGGCCAAGGAAAACAGCAAAGCGGCGTTTCTGGCCAGCATGGCCAAATTCCACTGGCCTGCTGCCAAGGATTACAAATTCAACCGCGATGATGCCAACACGCGGTGACGGCGTTTTTTGATACCAACGTGGTTGTCTATGCTTTTCTCGATGTGGAGAAGCGGGGGACAGCACAGGCCGCCTTGGCGGAAGGCGGCGTAATCAGCGCTCAGGTGCTGAATGAGTTTACGTCCGTGGCCCTGCGTAAACATGGCCGCAGCTGGGAAGACGTGGCCGAGGCCATCACGCTTCTTCGCTCGCACATCCTAGATATTGCGCCCCTGACGGCAGACACACATGCCCTGGCCTTTGGTCTGGTGCGACAGCACATGCTCAGCTTCTATGATGCCCTCATTGTGGCCTCGGCATTGGAATGCGGCTGCGACCGCCTTGTCAGTGAAGATCTGCAGGCGGGCCAGTGCTTTGGAAAGCTGCGCGTCGTCAATCCGTTTGCGCCGCCCCCATGATCGAGCCTGCCGCAACGGATGGAGCAGCGGGTGAGGCGCATGCCGATGTCACCTGTTCCGTTTCGCAAAGGATTCCGCGAACCATGGCATCAACTCGTAGCACAATGTTAGTTCGCGCTGGCTTGGCATCCAGAAGGCATTCACGAAGCCGCATTCCCTCGCGGTGATACGCATGCCCGGTGCTAGGGCGAAAGAGTCCGTCACGGTCTTGTCGATCAGTTCCAGCACGCCGGCGCTCTGCGCCAACTTGGCATAGTAGTCCAGTTCCCAGTGCTCCGGCTTATAGTAGGTCACGGTGAAAGCCGACTGGTTCTGCACCTGCGTTTGATAGGGTCTCAGCAGCTTGTCCCAGCTGCGGGCGGCCTGGGCATATTCCTGCGCGCAGCCTTGAAGGCGTTCGTCGGGCAGGCCGAAGGCATGGGCATAAACAAGGTAGTTGGGGTCCTTGCCATACATCAGGCAGATGATGTTGTAGCCGCGCTGCTGGTCCAGGCTGTGCACATCCCACATGGGCGGCAGTGCGCCAGCAGCCGCGCCATCTTCGCCTGCGAACATCCAGCCCACCGAGGCCGGCCCCACCGACTCGCTCAATTCGGGGTCGGGATGGTTGAGCAGCACCAGCGTGGAGAGCGTGTCCACGGCGTCTTCCTCGCGGCCCACCACGGGAAGATCAAGCTCGCTCACCAGCAAATGGCCGGTTTCATGGAACATCACAAAGCGCACGTTGTTCAGCACAAAGCGCTTCGCTGCTTCGAGCTTGTCCGGCGCAAGACCGCGAAGCTCCTGGGGCAGCAGGCCCTGCAACACCACCTGGTCGGCCCTGCTGAGACTGGCCGTGACGCCCCACAAAAGAATGGACAGGGCAACGCAGATTTTTTTCATTGGGTGCTCTTGCCGTTGAGTGAGTATTCCAGTGACAAATTACGGTGCTGGTGCTGGACTGTCACTCAATTTGCAACGAACCAGGGAAAACGATGATCATCGGCATCGGCAACGACATCATAGATATCCGCCGCATTGAAAAAACGCTGGCCAAGCATGGCGAGCGTTTCACCAACCGGGTGTTCACGGAAATCGAGCGCCGCAAGTCGGACCAGCGGGCGCAACGGGCGGCCTCCTATGCCAAGCGTTTTGCCGCCAAGGAGGCCTGTTCCAAGGCCTTGGGCACGGGCCTGAGCCAGGGCGTCTACTGGCGGGACATGGGCGTGGTGAACGAGCCCTCGGGCAAGCCCACGCTGTTGCTCACGAACGGGGCAGGGGTGCGGCTGGCCAGGCTCACGCCCGCCGGGCTTACGGCCAAGGTGCATCTGACCATGACCGACGAATATCCCTATGCCCAGGCGATCGTGATCATCGAGGCGGTATAGGACGCGGTCACGCCGCCATTTCCACCTGTTGCAATTCCGCCACAGAGGCGGGGCTTGGTTTTGCCCGGATTGCCGCCCATATGCCCAAATCGCTATAGTTAAAGACCGTTGTGTCTGAAGGGGCCGCCGCGCGCGGCCATGGTTTGAATGGCAAAGAACGACAATATGCTCGCCGCCCGCCGTGCCGGTGATGGCAAGCAGGAAGAAGGCCTGTGGGAGACCGCCAAGGTCATCGTCCAGGCGCTGGCCATTGCGTTCTTCGTGCGCACCTTCTTCTTCCAGCCGTTCAATATCCCGTCATCGTCCATGTATCCCACGCTAAAGGTGGGGGATTACATATTTGTTTCAAAGCTTTCCTACGGTTACGGCAAGTATTCCTTCAACTTCAGCCTGGGCTTCCGCGACACCACGTTCCTGCATTGCTGCCCGGTGGATTTTCCGGGGCGCAAGGTGCTGCCGGGCACGCCGCAGCGTGGCGACGTGGCGGTATTCAAGAAGCCGACAGACACCGAAATCGACTACATCAAGCGGGTCATCGGCCTGCCGGGTGACCGCATCCAGATGAAGGACGGCGTACTCTACATCAATGATGTGGCGGTGCCCAAGGTGCGGGTTGAGGACTATGTTGATTCCGACGAGGAGGGCGGTGGCGGCCGGCCCATTCCACAATACCGGGAAACCCTGCCCAATGGCGTGAGCTACAATGTGCTGGATTCCGATCCCAATTCCGGCGCCGACAACACCGACGTTTATGTGGTCCCGGAAGGCCACTACTTCATGATGGGCGACAACCGCGACAATTCGCAGGACAGCCGCTACCTCGACGAAGTTGGCTATGTGCCCATCGAGAACTACATGGGCCGGGCCGACATCATCTTCTTCTCCATTTCGCCGGAAGCGCGTCTGTTCAAGCCGTGGGAATGGCCGTTCATGACGCGCTGGATGCGCTTTTTCCACCTGATCTGATGCCGGCTGGAACAAAGCCACACAAGGATCCGCTGCAAACCCTGTGTGACCGGCTGGGCTATGCCTTCCGGGACAGGACGCTGTTGCAGCAGGCGCTGACCCATGGCTCCTCCAGCCGCAAGGCCAAGGATTACGAACGCCTGGAATTCCTGGGGGACCGGGTGCTGTCGCTGGCCGTGGCAGATGCGCTTTTCCAGCAGCATGGCAAGGAAAAGGAAGGCAAGCTGGCGGCCCGGCACTCCACGCTGGTGCGCGGCGAGGCCTGTGCCGAAGTGGGCCGGGCCATGGGCCTGGAAGACGTGATCCGGGTGGGCGACACGGAGAAGCGCTCCGGCGTGCACCGCACGCTGTCCGTTCTGGGCGACGTGGTTGAGGCGCTGATTGGTGCTGTCTATATCGACGGCGGCTATGACGCGGCGCAGGGCGTGGTGCTGCGCTTCTGGGCTGAAGCCCTGAAGCGGCCGGAAACGGCGCTGAAGGATGCCAAGACCTTTGTGCAGGAGTGGGGGCTTTCCAAGGCGCTGCCGCTGCCGCGCTACGAGTTGGTGGGGCGCAGCGGGCCGGAACACCGGCCACAGTTCACGGTGCGGCTGGCGCTCGAGAAACATCAGCCGGTGGAAGGCACAGGCTCCACCAAACAGGCAGCGGAAATGGCGGCGGCCAGCGCCTTCATCGCCCGCGAAGGATTGAGGTAATGACAGAGAAGACGACGCGCTTTGGCTTCGCCGCCATCATCGGCGCGCCAAATGCCGGCAAATCCACGCTGGTCAACCAGCTCACCGGAAGCAAGATCACCATTGTCAGCCACAAGGTGCAGACAACCCGGGCCCGCATTCGCGCCATCATCACTGAAGGCGAAGCGCAGGCGGTGCTGGTGGACACGCCCGGCATTTTCGTGCCGCGGCGAAAGCTGGACACGGCCATGGTGGACAATGCCTGGGCCGGGGCCGAGGAGGCCGACGCCGTGGCGCTGCTGGTGGATGCCAAGCGCGGCATGGATGAGCAGGTGAAGGCGATCATCGCGCATCTGGCCCAGCACAGGCGCAAGGCCATGCTTGTGATCAACAAGACGGATCTGGTGCGCCCCGACACGCTCTTGCCGCTGGCCCAGGAGCTGAACGCCGCCCATGCCTTTACCGACACTTTCATGGTTTCGGCACTCACAGGCTCCGGTGTTGCCGCCCTCAAGGAGAAGCTTCTCGCGGCCATGCCGGAAGGGCCGTGGCACTATCCCGAAGACCAGACGGCGGACCTGAACCTGCGCTTCCTCGCCTCCGAGATCACCCGCGAGAAGATCTATGAGCGCCTGCATGAGGAGCTTCCCTATTCCTCCACCGTGGAAACGGAAAAATGGGAGGACATGAAGGATGGCTCTGTCAAGATCACCCAGGCCATTTTCGTGGCGCGGGATGGGCAGAAGGCCATCGTGCTGGGCAAGGGCGGGCAAATGGTGAAGACGCTGGGAAAACTGGCGCGCGAGGAGATGGAAAAGACCTTTGAGCGCCGCGTTCATCTTTTCCTTTTCGTCAAGGTGCGCGAGAACTGGGCCGAAGACCCGGAGCGTTTGCGCATGATGGGGCTCACCCTGTAAGCTTGGGCCATGGAGTGGCGCGACGAGGGAATCATTCTGGCGGTGCGCGGCCATGGCGAAACCTCCGCCATTGCCGAAGTGCTGACGCAGGACCATGGCCGCTGCATGGGAATGGTGCGGGGCGGCCGCTCGCGCACGCAACGGCCTGTTTTGCAGCCGGGCAACCATGTGGGCCTTGTCTGGCGGGCGCGGCTTGAAGAGCATCTGGGGCAGTTTCAGCTGGAAGCGCTGCATTTGCAGGCGGGCCTGATCATGGAGGAGCCCTTGCGGCTTGCGGCGCTTGCCTCGCTGACGGCGCTGGCGCAGCTGTTGCCGGAGCGCGAGCCGCACCCCCGCATGTTTGCCGCCATGCGCGTGGTGCTGGATGCCATTGATGTGGATGACGTGTGGCCCGCCCTGGTGGTGCGCTGGGAAATGGGATTGCTGGATGAGTTGGGCTTCGGCCTTGACCTCAGCCAATGCGCGGCGACAGGCGCGCGGGATGATCTCGCCTATGTTTCGCCGCGCTCGGGCCGGGCGGTGAGTGCGGCGGCGGGCCGGGCCTATGATGCCAAGCTGTTCCGGTTGCCATCCTTTCTCAAAGGCGAGGGCCAGGCCACGGCAGGAGACGTGATCGCGGGCCTGCGCCTGACGGGATATTTTCTGGAGCGGCATGTGCTGGGCCCGCGCAGCGTGGCCATGCCGCAATCACGGGTGACGTTGCAGGAAAGACTGGAGCAGGTGGCGGCATGATCGGAAAATTGAACCATGTGGCGATTGCGGTGCCAGACCTTGCGGCGGCGGCCCAGCAATACAGGTCTGCCCTTGGCGCGGATGTGTCGCCGCCCCAGGCCTTGCCGGAGCATGGCGTAACCGTGGTTTTTGTCACCCTGCCCAACAGCAAGGTGGAACTGCTGGAGCCCCTCGGGGAGGCCTCGCCCATCGCCGCATTCCTGGCCAAGAATCCATCCGGCGGCATGCATCACATGTGTTTCGAGGTGGACGATATTCTCGCTGCCCGTGACCGGCTGAAGGCCGGGGGTGCGCGGGTGCTGGGAGATGGTTCGCCCAAGACCGGAGCCCATGGCAAGCCGGTGCTGTTCCTCCATCCCAAGGATTTCACAGGCACCCTTATTGAACTGGAGCAGGCATGAAATACGGAAGCGCCATCGCCATCTACTTCATCATCTGGTGGGTGGTGCTTTTTGCCGTGCTGCCCTTTGGCGTGCGCAACTCCCATGAGGCTGGCGCGCAGGTTGGCGATGGCCATGACGCGGGCGCGCCTGTCGCCCACGGGCTTCTGTGGAAGGCCGGTATGACAACGGTGGTTTCCGCCGTGATCTATGTGCTGGTGCGCTGGGCCCTCAGCACCGGGGTGTTTGGCGGATAGATCATCGGGCCCGCTTTTTCTCGATATCGGGGGCCTGCGGATAGCGTGATTGCAGGTCGCGGTCCGTGACGCTCATGTGGTTGCGGGTGTACTGCTCCGAAGCCTTGCGCAGGGGCTGGAAATCCCAGGGGAAGAGCGAGCCTTTTTTCATGGCCTCGAACATCATCAGGCGGGCCTGCTGGCTTTGCAGCACCTCCTTGTGGATGCGGGGAATGTCGAACTTCGCCTCGACCTCTGCCCGCATCTTGCGGGCCAGCGGATGGGTGGCGGCGAGATTGTGCAGTTCGTCCGGATCATCAACGAGATTGAACAACTGATCAGGGTCAGTTGGCGTGTGGATGAATTTCCAGGGGCCCCGCCGCAGCATGTACATGGGGGCGATGGCACCCTCGGCCAGATATTCGCCCCAGGTGGTGGCGTCCGGGTCTTCCTTGGCACCTGCCATCAGCGGCACAAGCGAGCGGCCATCAACAACGCGGGCCAGGTCCGGCGCGTGACCTTGTCCAAGTTCCGCAAGCGTGGGCAGAAGATCGGCCAGTGACACAGGCTCCTTCACACGGCGCGGCTGGAAGCAGGACGGGCCCCAGGCCAGCATGGGCACATGGGATGAGGGCTCAAGGTAGCTCATCTTGTACCAGAGGCCACGCTCGCCCAGAAAATCACCATGGTCCGAGGTGAAGAGGATCACCGTGTTGTCGAGCATCCCCGTCTTTTCCAGCGTGTCGATGAGTTTGCCGACGAGGGAATCTACATAGGAAATATTGGCGTAGTAGCCATGGCGGGCGGCGCGCACATCGGCCTCGGTGACCGTGTAGTCATCCATGGCCGAAACATCATAGAGACGCTGGCTGTGGGCATCCAGTTGTGCGCGAGGCATGGCGGGAACCCGCGGCAGGTCGATGCCTTCATCCCGGTAGAGGTCCCAGAACTGCTGGCGCGCCGCATAGGGATCATGGGGATGGGTGAAGGACACCATCAGCGCCAGCGGCGTTTCCCGGTCGAAACGGGCGTGGTCATAGATCTTGCGCTGGGCCTGGAAGGCCACATCATCATCAAACTCAAGCTGGTTGGTGATTTCCGCCACGCCCGGCTGCAGCACGCTGGTCATATTGTGATACCACCAGTCGATGCGTTCCTGGCGCAGCCGCCAGTCGGGCGTCCAGCCGAAGTCTGCGGGATAGATGTCAGTGGTCAGGCGTTCTTCCAGGCCGTGCAGCTGATCGGGCCCGACGAAATGCATCTTGCCCGAGAGGCAGGTGCGATAGCCTTCGCGGCGGAGATAATGCGCCCAGGTGGGAATGGCCGAGGGAAACTCCGCGGCGTTGTCGTAAACGCCAGTGCGTGAGGGCAGCAGGCCGTTCATCACCGTGGCGCGGGCCGGAGAGCAGAGCGGACTGGTGGAATAGCAGTTCTCGAACACGATGCCTTCCGCCGCCAGCCGCGAGAGGGCTGGCGTCTTGACCAGCGGGTGGCCATGGAAGGGCAGAGCGGAGGCCGTGAGCTGATCTGCCATGACAAGGACGATGTTGGGTTTTTGCCGCGCTGCCATTATGTTCCCCTGATGAAATTCCTGCTGCTGCTTCTGATCCGCATATACCAGTTGACCTTATCATCGGTCATGGGGCGTCATTGCCGCTTTCTTCCGACATGTTCGGACTATGCGCGGCAGGCCATCGAAAAACATGGGGTGTTGTGCGGTGGCAGGCTGGCGCTCAGGCGGGTGGCGCGCTGCCACCCCTGGGGCGGGGAGGGTTTTGATCCCGTGCCAGAGAACCCGGACTGCGCGCACCACAAATGAAAAAGGCCGGTCTTGCGACCGGCCCTGATCTTTTCTGGCAGTCTGGCTTAGAAGGCCCAGATCACGCCAAGGCGCACTTCGTTGTCATCAAACTTGTGAATGTCGACGTCGCAGGCGCCGCAGGGCGAGCTGTAGTGGCCGCCGTTGAAGGCCGTGTGCAAATAGTCAAGCTTCAGGCGGATCTGATCGGTGATGGCCTGTTCGGCGCCGAAGCCCCAGGACCAGCCCCAGTGATTGGAGTTCATGTTTTCCGGGCCACCCAGATTGGTGCCCACCAGGTCACCCTGGGCCCAGGCGCCACCCGCGGTGGCGAAGAGCAGGGTGTCGTCAAAGGCGATGCCGCTGCGCACGCGCAACGTGGCAATCTGCTTGGTCTTGAACGCGAAATCGGCGCCGGTTTCATCGTTCTGGACGATCTTGCCGCTGGTGCCCCAGTCGCCTTCAAGGCCGACGACCCACTGGTCAAATTGCTGGTTATAACCACCCATCACGCCGCCCTTCCAGCCGCAGCCGGCCATGTCCCAGTCAGCGGGGGCGGAGTTGTCGGTGAGCGTGCCATCAACGCAGGTCGAGCCGGCCCAGCCGCCCAGATAGAAACCTGACCAGTCATACTGGGCAGGGCGAAGCTCCTGCACAGGCGGCGGCGGAATGTCGAGGTCCGCGGCAACAGCGGAAGCAACAGGCATCAGTCCTGCGGCGAGAGTGAGAGCGAGAAGGAGCTTTTTCATTTTGGTACCCAGTTACAGTTAACGCAAACAGTGGGGCCAAGATGACTTGTTAAGGTTAATGTTGCGTTCCCAAGATGTTAAAAAACCCTTTAAATACGGGCTATTTTGCGCCTTCTTGACGCAAGTCATGTCTCGCGGCATGGCAGTTGTGCTGAATTGATTTGCGCCTACCCGGGTCTGTGGCCGGGAGTGGGCAGGAGGACAGACAATGATCAATGTGACATTTCCCGATGGCGCGAAGCGCGAGTTTGCAGCGGGAACAACGGCGGGGCAGGTGGCTGCCGCCATTTCCAAATCCCTCGAAAAGAAAGCCGTGGCAGCCGTCATCAATGGCAAGCTCAGCGATCTTTCGGATGCACTTTCGGCTGATGCCACGCTCGAGATTGTGGTGCGCGATGATCCCCGCGCCCTGGAACTCATTCGCCACGATGCGGCCCATGTGCTGGCGGAAGCGGTGCAGGAATTGTTCCCCGGCACGCAGGTGACGATTGGCCCGGTGATCGAGAACGGCTTCTATTACGACTTCTTCCGCAATGAGCCTTTCACGCCGGCGGATTTTCCGGCGATTGAAAAGAAGATGCGGGAGATCATCGCCCGCGACAAACCCTTCAGCAAGTCCACCAAGACGCGCGAGGAGGCGAAGGCGTTTTTCCGCGCCAAGGGCGAGGCCTTCAAGGTCGAACTTGTGGATGCCATTCCCGGCAATGAAGACATCAAGTTCTATGACCAGGGGGGCTGGACGGACCTGTGCCGCGGGCCGCACATGACATCGACGGGCAAAATCGGAAATGCCTTCAAGCTGATGAAGGTGGCCGGCGCCTATTGGCGCGGTGATGCCAAGAACCCGATGCTGACGCGCATCTATGGCACGGCCTGGCACAGCGACAAGGAATTGCAGGCCTATGTGACGGCCCTGGAAGAGGCGGAAAAGCGTGACCACCGCAAGCTGGGCCGCGAAATGGATCTCTACCATTTCCAGGAAGAGGGGCCGGGTGTTGTCTTCTGGCATCCCAAGGGCTGGGCCATGTTCCAGCAGCTCATCCAATACATGCGCCGCCGCCTGAATCGGCTGGGCTATGATGAGGTGAACGCCCCGCAGCTGCTCGACAAGAGCCTGTGGGAAACCTCCGGCCATTGGGGCTGGTACAAGGAAGCCATGTTCGGTGCCACGCCCGCAGGCGAAGAGGCCGAGGATGGCGAACGCACCTATGCCATCAAGCCCATGAACTGCCCGGGCCACGTGCAGATTTTCAAGCATGGCCTGCGCAGCTATCGCGAGTTGCCCATGCGGCTTGCGGAATTCGGCACCAGTGCATCGCTTCGCATGAACCTTCGGGCGCGCTGCATGGCCTGATGCGCGTGCGCGGCTTTGCACAGGACGATGCGCACATCTTCTGCACGGAAGAGCAGATGCGCGACGAGTGCCTGAAGATCAACGACCTCATCCTCTCCACTTACAAGGACTTCGGCTTCGAGCAGATTGTGGTGAAGCTCTCCACGCGACCCGAGAAACGTGTGGGTTCTGATGCCGCCTGGGACCGGGCCGAAAAGATCATGGGCGAGGTGCTGCAGCAGATCGCCGATGAGAGCGGCGGCAAGATCAAGACGGCCATCAATCCGGGCGAGGGTGCATTCTACGGCCCCAAGTTCGAATATGTGCTGCGCGATGCCATTGGCCGTGACTGGCAGTGCGGCACCACGCAGGTGGACTTCAACCTGCCGGAACGCTTCGGCGCCTTCTACATCGGCGAAGACGGCAACAAGCATGTGCCCGTGATGATCCATCGTGCCATCTGCGGCTCCATGGAGCGTTTCCTCGGCATTCTCATTGAGCATTTTGCCGGGCATTTCCCGCTCTGGCTGGCGCCGGTGCAGGTGATGGTCTGCACCATCACCTCTGAGGCGGATGCATATGCAGCGGAGGTGTGTGCGGCGCTGAAGAAGGCGGGCTTGCGGGCCGATGCCGACTTGCGCAACGAGAAAATCAACTACAAGGTTCGCGAACATTCGGTGACGAAGGTTCCGGTCATTCTGGTGGTGGGCAAGCGCGAGATGGAGGAAAAGGCCGTCAACATGCGCAGGCTGGGGTCGCAGGACCAGAAGGCCATGAGCTTTGCGGATGCGCTGGCGGCGCTCACCACCGAGGCAACGCCGCCGGATTTGCGGTGATCTGACCTGGGCCTGGCGTCGTAAGCGGGGCCATGGCCAAGCACATCATCATCGGCACCTCAGGCATCGGCGGCGCATTGGCGCGGCGGCTGGCGGCGGCAGGCGCTGCCCTCCACCTTGTTTCGCGGGATGCAACGCGCCTTGCGGCACTGGCTTCTGATCTGGGGGCCAGCCATGCCGCTGCCGATGTCACGCAGGCTGGCGAACTGGAGGAAGCCATTGCACAGGCTGGGCCCGTGGTTGAGGGGCTTGCCTATTGCGTGGGGTCCATCAATCTCAAACCGGCCTCCCGCCTGACCGAGGCGGAGGCGCTGGCGGATTTCCAATTGAATGCGCTGGGGGCCTTCAGGGCCGTCAAGGCGGCGCTGCCCGCGCTCAAGGCCACGGGGCAGCCCACGGCTTCGGTGCTGTTCTTTTCCACCGTGGCCGTGCAGCAGGGCTTTGCCGCGCACGCGTCTGTCGCCATGGCGAAGGGGGCTGTCGAAGGTCTGACGCGGGCGCTCGCCGCAGAGCTTGCGCCCAAGATCAGGGTCAACGCCATTGCGCCATCGCTCACGGAAACGCCACTCGCCGCAGCCTTGACGGGCAATCCGCAGACTGCAGCAGCGATTGCGGCGCTGCATCCGCTGCAACGGCTCGGCCGTGCGGATGACGCCGCGGCACTCGCAGCCTTCCTGCTGTCAGCCGAGGCGGGCTGGATCACAGGCCAGGTGATTGGCGTGGATGGTGGGCGCTCGTCGCTGCGCGGCAAGGGTTGATGCGCGGCGGGAGCGCGGGATCAGACTGCCATGAGGTTGGACTGGGCGCTTGCAGCACTCGCCGCCGGATTGGCGGGGGCTTATTTTACCCGCCGGGTTAAGGCATTCTACAACAGACGCGTGTAGTCCTCGGGCAGGAGGCTCCCATGTCCGCTGGTTCTGTTTTTAACTGGAATGCCGAAGTCGGTCTGACCCGACTGAAAAATGCGACGCCGCAAACGGAAGACCGCATGCAGTCGCTGGTGGCGGCGCATCCAGAGCTTCTCTGCGCGGAAAATGAGAACCTGCTTCTGGTGCGGCGTGAACATGCCGTGCCGGACACCGCCGATGGCAGCGGGCGATGGTCCATCGATCATGTATTCGTAACTCGGGATGCCGTGCCGGTGTTGGTCGAGTTGAAACGCGCTGTTGACACGCGCCTGCGCCGCGAAGTCGTCGGCCAGATGCTGGACTATGCCGCCAACAGTTCGGCCTATTGGCCGCAGGGTGAGCTTGAATCGCAATATCGCAAGCGCACCGGAGAGGCTGCGGACACGCTGTTGGCAGAGTTCATCGGGAGTGATGACCTCTCATCTTTTTGGCAATTTGCTGAACGAAATCTGAGGTCTGGCAAGCTGCGCATGGTTTTTGCGGCAGATTTGGTTCCGCCAGAGCTCGAGCGCATCGTTGAATTTCTGAACGAGCAGATGGACGCGGATGTGCGTGCCGTGGAATTGCGCTGGTATGAGAGTGCCGAAGGAGCGCTCACGCTGGTGCCCCGGCATATTGGCGGCAGCGCGCTTGTCGCGGCGCGCAAGCAGCAGAAGAGCCCGGAGGAACGGCTGAGCCCGGCAGAATGGATCGCCCGCAACATCGAGCCGCGGGGCGAGGCCTTGGTCATGGGTGCACAGCACCTTCTTGCGATTGTGGAGCAGGCCGGTGGAGAAATTCTAGTCGGCAGCGGTAATGGTTCTCTCGTCGCAGCTTTCAGGCTCAAGAATGGCAAAACGGCCTATCCCTTCAGTTTATGGCCAGCAGGCGCCGTCTCTCTCAATCTCAAATGGTTGAAGGTTCATCCCGGCCCGTTTCATGCGTCAGAAGACAGGCAGGCACTTGTTGCGAAGTTGCGCGACAGGGGGGTGCCATGGACGTCTTCCAATCCGGATGGATTTCCGTCTTTTGTGGTCTCTGCCCTTGAAAAGTCCGGGGTCGCGGAAGCCGTAAAGATTGTCCTCGCACTCATCGCTGGCCAGACCTGACGAGGGCTTGTTCCCTTCACGCGGCTTTCACGATTCCGTGGCTCCAGCGCTTGTGAGTTTTTTGTGATCAGGCGCTGCTTCACACCTCGGGCACGGGACTTGTGTTCCGGAAAAGAGGAGATTCCACCCATGAAGAAGATTGTTTTTGCATCTGCTGCCCTTGCCGTATTCAGCCTGCCGGCCCTGGCCGACAATATGATGATGCCCTGCACCAACGCCAACATCCACAAGACAGAGATGATGGCCAAGGGCATGAACAAGCCGGAACAGAAAACCTCCATGATGATGGCCATGGACCACGTGAAGATGGCAAAGGAGATGAAGATGCACCACAAGAAGCATGAATGCATGATGGAACTGGATTCTGCCATGAAGGCCATGCACGGCTGATCAAGTTTCCGCAGGCGTCTGACCCGTCGCGCTTGAAGTGTTTCCCTCGGCGTTACATATAAGGCCAAAGGAAGCACGGCATGGACATCGGTCTCTATACATTTGCTGACGTGGCCGCAGGGCACCCTGAACTGGCGGGTCAGCGCCTGCGCAATCTCGTTGAGGAAATGGAGCTGGCCGATCAGGTTGGCCTCGATGTCTTTGCTGTGGGTGAGCATCACCGGGCGGATTATGCGGTGTCATCGCCCGCTGTGGCACTGGCCGCAGGTGCTGCGCGCACCAAGCGCATCCGCCTGTCGAGTGCGGTGACGGTCTTGTCGTCGGATGATCCGGTGCGCGTGTTCCAGCAGTTCGCCACGGTGGATGGCCTGTCCAATGGCCGCGCCGAAATCATGGCGGGCCGGGGCAGTTTCATCGAGTCCTACCCGCTCTTCGGCTATGACCTCGATGACTATGACGCGCTGTTTGGCGAGAAGCTGGACCTGTTGATGAAGCTGCGGGGAGGCAGAGCGCATCACGTGGGCCGGGGCTCTGCGGCCCGCGCTCAACAATCTCGGCATTTATCCGCGCCCGGAACAGAAGAAGATGCCGATCTGGATCGCCGTGGGCGGCACACCGCAGTCGGTGGTGCGGGCGGCCTCGCTCGATCTTCCCATGGCACTGGCCATCATCGGTGGCGACCCGCGCCGCTTCGAACCCTTCTTCGCGCTTTACCGCGAGGCCCACGGCAAGTCCGGCCATGACGCCAAGAGCATCCAACTCAGCCTCAACATGCACGGCTTCGTGCATGACAGCACCGAGAGCGCCAAGGACATCTATGCCGCCGCCCACATGGAGGTGATGACGCGCATTGGCCGCGAGCGCGGTTGGCCGCCTGCCACACGGGCGCAGTTTGAAGCCTCCTGTGGCCCCACGGGCAATCTGGTGATCGGGGACCCCTCGCGTGTGGCGGAGCGGATGATTGAGCTTCATGCGATTTTCAAGAACACCCGCTTCCTCATTCAGATGGCCATTGGCACGGTGCCCCACAAGGAGCAGATGCGGGCCATCGAATTGATGGGAACGAAAGTCGCACCAGTGGTGCGCAAAGCTGTCGGAGGTGCGTGATGACACTGCCCCATGTTCCTGATCCGCTGCCGGGTGATGCCGCCGCCGCCGATGCCATTGAAACCGTCATTGTGCCGCGGGCCCGGGACATCGGCAGTTTTGAGGTGCGCCGGGCCTTGCCTTCGCCGCAGCGGCAGATGGTGGGGCCTTTCATTTTCTTTGACCAGTTTGGACCTGTTTTGATGCAGGCGGGGCAGGGCATGGATGTGCGGCCACACCCCCATATCGGGCTTTCGACTGTCACCTGGGTTTATGATGGCGTGATCCAGCACAAGGACAGCCTGGGCTATGACCAGCCCATCCGGCCCGGCGAGTTGAACTGGATGACGGCAGGCAAGGGCATTGTGCATTCCGAGCGCACGCCGCCGCGCGAACGGTCAGCAGGCCAGAAGGTCTATGGCATTCAAAGCTGGGTGGCCCTGCCGAAGAGACTTGAGGATGTGGCACCCAAGTTCGAGCATGTGCAGTCCCAGGCCTTGCCGCTGCTGGAGGATCATGGCCGCAAGGTTCAGGTGATCGCGGGCTCACTCTTTGGCGCAACCTCACCCGTGAAGACTGCGACCGACCTTTTCTATGCCGATGTGACGCTGGAGGCTGGCACGCGGCTGCCGCTTCCGGCGGAGCATGAGGAGCGCGGCATCTATATCTCTGAAGGCACGCTGGAAGTGGGCGGTGTCATCCATGAGGCCGGGCGGCTTCTGGTGTTCAGGCCGGGTGATGCGCTGACGCTCTCCACGCAAACGGGAGTCCGCTTCATGCTGCTCGGTGGCGAGCCCATGGATGGGCCGCGCTATATCTGGTGGAACTTCGTGTCGTCTTCGAAGGAGCGCATCGAGGCCGCGAAAGACGACTGGAAGCGGGCGCGCTTTGCCATTGTGCCTGGCGACGAGAAGGATTTCATCCCGCTGCCGGATTGAGCGTCAATTGCCCAGCATGATGTCGCGGGCCTTGCCATCTTCGATCTGGAAGGTGGCGCTGAGCTCCTCGCGGCCCACATGGGCCACCGCCGTGTAACTGCCGGGGCGCAGCACCACGCTGGCATTGAGGCCGTCAATGCTGCTGATTTCAACGGCGGGGCCGCGGCGGATCTCCCATTTCACCTTGGCGCTGGGGGCCCCCACATAGGCGAGGCGGGCAAGCCCGGCGTGGTGGTCTATCTCCACGGCGCTGATGACGCCGGGCTTCACCTTCACATCGGTCACGGCCACGGCATTGCCCATCATCATGCGGCTTTCGATGCGGTATTGGCCCGCCGTGAGATTGATGATCTCGCCGGGCACATGGCTTTCCTCCACCAGCTTGCCCTGGGCCTTGCCGGTGAGCGCGAAGATGCGGGTTTCGCTGGCAACATCTGGCGTGGTGATGCCGGGCACGCGGGGCAGCACGCGCAGCGCGCCGGCGTTCAGCACGAAAACAAGATTGGCGCTGGTGCCTTCCAGCAGCGTGAAACTTTCATCCAGCTTGATGGCGCCATAGCGGGCAGCCACGGTGTAGAATCCGGGGGGCAATGCGGCCGCCGCCGTGGTGGAGGTGCTGGCAAGCACAACCTGGCCGCTGCCCGAAGTGACAGTCCACTCAACGTCGCGGGCCAGCGAGGTGGAGCCTTCGGTCAGGCGGGCGGCAAAGGTCGCCATTTCCTGACCAGGTGCCACGGGTGTGACTTCCATGATGTGCTGGGAGGAGGGGGAGATGGAGGCCGTTTCCGGGTCTTCCGCCTCAATGCCATTTGTCGTGGAGGCGAAAGCGTGTCCGCTCGCCAAGATCGATGCAATCGCAACAGAAAGAACCGCCAGGCGGGACCAGTTCGGTTTCCTCGCCTGGCGGCTTGTGTGCGAAGGACGGGTGCAGGCGTCCATCGGCATTCCCCTGTACTCACTCTGTTGCACCGTCTGCCACTGTGGCTCCGGTGCCGCTCTCCCCAAGCCTTCCGGCCGGCAGGGACAAACAACACCAAGCCACGGTCCGCCGCAACGGAATGCTTAATGGATGGTTAATACCAGCCGTGCAATTGCAGGCATTGCCAATGGGGCAGGGCTCTTGCCATATGGGGGTATGAGTCCTTTCAACGACACGTCTTCGCTTCTCGCCTTCCTCAAAACCCGCAAATCCGCCTCAGCCAAGGCCATGACCGTACCTGGCCCCAGCGAGTCTCAACTGGCGGACATGCTGCAGCTTGCCGTGCGCGTGCCGGACCATGGCAAACTGGCCCCTTGGCGCTTCATCTCCTTTTCCGGGGAAGCCCGCGCACGGGTGGGCGAGGGCTTCAAGGCGCGCTGGCAGGAGCTGCACCCTGAACATGGCCCAGACATTCAGGCCTTTGTGGCAGGCATGTTCACACGTGCGCCTGTCGTGGTGGCGGTGGTTTCAACCGCTGCGGCGCATCCCAAAATTCCGGTGTGGGAGCAGCAGATGTCGGCGGCGGCAGTCTGCTTCAATCTGGTGCTGGCGGCCCAGGCCATGGGCTTTGACGCGCAGTGGATGACCGACTGGGTTTCCTATGACGAAAAGGCCAAGGCGCTGATGGGTGTTGCGGCAGACGAAAACATCGCGGGCCTCATCTACATCGGCACGGCAGCGGCACCTCTCGAGGACCGGCCACGGCCTGATGCGGCGGCCCTGCACACGAAGTGGAGCGCGTAATGGCAATCAAGGGCGTATTGTTTGACAAGGATGGCACGCTGATCGAGGTAAATGCCACCTGGGTGCCACTCTACCGCGACATGCTGAAAACCGAATTCGGGCACAGCCCGGAAGAGATCGAGGACATGTTGCAACGCGGCGGCTACGAGCCCTCAACCGGCGTGTTTCGGGCCGGCAGCACGCTGGCGGCGGGCACCACGCGGCAAATCGTGGCCCTGTGGTGGCCCTCGCTTTCGCCGGAGCAGCAGGCCGCGCGCACCCGCATCATCGACAATGACTTGGCCCCGCAAGCCAAGAAATTCATCAAGCCACTCATGGACTTGTCCAAGGTTTTTGATGAATTGCGGGAGATGGGATATCGGCTGGGCATTGCCACTAACGACAGCCACCAGTCTGCCACGGCGCAGATGAACCATCTCGAGGTGCACGAGTATTTCGAGCACATCATCGGATCGGATTCCGTGGTGATCCCCAAGCCTTCCGGCCACATGATCGAGCTGTTCTGTGCGCGCACCGGGTTGAAGCCCGCGGAAGTGGCGATGGTCGGCGACAATGGCCACGACATCGATGAAGCGCGCCACGGCGGAGCAGGGTTGGCCATCGCGGTTCTCTCCGGCAATTCCGCCCATGAGGACATCGCGCATCTCGCTGACCACACGCTCGACAGCGTTGCCGATCTTCCGGCCCTGCTGCGGGGGCTCTGATGTTTTACGACGCCATCAAGAACAGCCATGGCCTGGCGCTTGATCCCTTCAAGGCCGTGGTGGTGCCGCGGCCCATCGGCTGGATCTCCACCGTGTCCAAGGCGGGTATCAACAATCTGGCCCCCTACAGTTTCTTCAACGCCTTTGCCGATGACCCAAACTATGTGGCCTTCGGCTCCGGCGGGCGCAAAGACACGCTGCGCAACACCGAGGAGACCGGCGTCTTCGCCTTCAATCTCGCCACCTATGCCCTGCGGGAGGCGATGAATGCCAGTTCCGCCAGCGTCGCCCCCGAGGTGGATGAATTCAAGCTGGCGGGCCTGACGCCTGTGCCCTGCACCATGATTGCGGCGCCCCGGGTGGCGGAAAGCCCGGTGGCGCTGGAGTGCCGCCACTTCAAGACGGTGGAATTGCCGGGTGATGATGGATCGGTGGCCGACTATCTGGTCATTGGCCGGGTGGTGGGGGTTCACATCGACGACCGCTACATTGTGGAGGGACGCGTCGATACCGCTGCCCTGCAGGCAATCGCACGGCTCGGTTATTCCGAATATGCCACAGTCGATACAGTGTGGCGCATGCGGCGGCCCGGCTGAGGAGCCTCCGAGTCGCGGGCCTTCGCCGGAATCGCCTGCGCCTGTGGAAAACGCGGTCTGTGGATAACTCTGGGGATAGTATAAACTTCTATCGTTGAATCAACGATTTGGCAGTCTGCCGGGCCTGTGGATAAGCTGTTTAACGCCTCGTTAACCATGCAAGCGCAGGACTCGCCAGACGAGGGGCGGAAACGGTTTCCGTCCTGTGAATAGGCACTCTTCCGGCCATGGGCGCATGCCTTCTTGTTGAACGTGATACGGCGGAACGCCACCGCCTCCAGAGCCTTCTCTCGGGCCTCGGCTTTGCCTGTGAAAGCGTTGCTGATGCCAGCGCGGCGCTCGCCTATTGCCGCGCCCACACACCTGAACTGGTGATGATGGATGCCGCCGCTGTTGATGAAGCACGCGATGTGCTGCGTGCCACGCGGGGCGGGGCGGGCGGCAGTGTTGTCATTCTCTATGCCAGCCAGCCCGGCATTGCCGCCATGGGCGAAACCATTCTGGAAGGGGCGGCGGAATTCCTGCTCAAGCCTTTCGACCAGGATCTCCTGTCCTTCAAGCTGCGTCAGGCCGGGCTTTTGCGCCACTGAAATTCCTGCCTGTTTCTTAACAACCGTGGTGAACCGATTGTTAAGCGTTCCCGCATAGCCTGTGCCTCTGTTTGCGTGGGTAAGGTAATGCACATCGAGTCTGTTCAGAGTTTGGATGTGGCGGTTTTCGAAGCCGTCATCGACAATGGGGGCACTGAGGCACGGTCCACATTGGCCCGGCAATTGGCCACCTTGCTGGCCGCTGCGGATACACCGGCTGGCGAGAAGGAAGCCGTGCTTCCCGTGATGCTCAAGCTGGCGGTGGATGAAGAGCTGGCGGTGCGCCGCACCGTGGCCGATGAGCTTGTCACCGTTGCGGACCTCAACCCCGATCTCCTGTTCTGCATTGTTGCGGGCGAGGATGACCTTGCCCTGCCATTTCTCAAGGCCACACCGGCGCTCAGCCCGTGGCACATGATGGCGATCCTGCGGGTGGGCGATGAATCCCGCCAATGCACGCTGGCCTCGCGCCCGGACCTGACAGCGGAAGCCGCCGCCTACATCATAAAGTCATCGGCGCTTCCCGTGGTGCTCGCCCTCATGGACAACGGGGCCATTGAGCTGGAGCAGCGCGATCACCAAATTCTCTTCCAGCGCTTCGGCCAGGTGGAGGCGATGATCGAGCGGCTGCTCATGCTGCCCAACCTCCCGCCGGATATCCGCATCCTGCAGGCCAAGCGTGCCGCAACGCGCATGCGCCAGTTGATGGCCGAACGCGGCTGGCTTCCTGCCACCGACGCTGCCGAACTGGTGACGGATGCGGAAGACCAGGCCGTCGTCGAGGTGCTGGTTTCATTGGATCCCACTGACCTTCTGAAGGCCGTGCATTTCATGGCGGGCAAGAACATGTTGACACCGGCGCTGCTCATCCGCGCCGCCTGCCAGGGCGAAATGCGCGTTGTCGAGGCGGCGCTCGCTCATCTTTCGGGTTATGCGCCGGAGCGCGCCGCAGCGCTTGCTTACCGCGGCGGCATGAAGTCGCTCGTTGCGAAGTGCGGCCTGCCACCTGCCTGCCGGGGGCTTCTCGTGGCCTATGCCGCTGTTGTGATGGAGGCGCGCGAAGAGGGCGTGAAGTTGGGCCGCCAGAGCTTTGGCCGCCGCCTTCTCGAAGCATTGATGACGCGCTTTGACGATTTGTCTCCAGCCGATCGCGCCAAGCAGATCAGCTATGTGGGCATGTTCGCTGAAGACGCCGTGCGCAAGATTGCCCGGCAGCTGAAGTCTGATTTCCAGCGCGCCGCCTGAGGCAATTCAATAGCGGAACTGTTCGTTGAGCACGCGCTCGGCCAGGCTATGGCCGGGATCGAAGAGCACCTTCACGGACTTCTTCTTCTCCTCGGCGATTTCAACCGTCTCGACATTGCGCACTTCCAGATGGTCGGCCACGGCCGCCACCGGGCGTTTGTCCGCCTCCAGAATGCGCAGCGTCACCCGGGCTTTCTGGGGCAGAAGCGCCCCGCGCCAATGGCGGGGCCGGAAGGCGCTGATGGGGGTGAGTGCCAGAAGCGGCGAACCAATGGGCAGAATGGGGCCGTGGGCCGAAAGATTATAGGCGGTGCTGCCCACCGGCGTGGCCAGCAGAATGCCGTCGCAGGCCAACTCTTCCAGCCGCACCTTGCCATCCACTTCAATGGCGATCTTCGCAGCCTGATGGCGCTGGCGCAGCAGCGACACTTCGTTGAAGGCGATGGCCGTTTGTTTGCCGCCGTCCTGGGCGGTGGCCACCATTTTAAGGGGGTGGATGATCGTGAGTTCAGATGCGGCCAGGCGGGCGGGCAAATCCTTTTCGATGTAGTCATTCATCAGGAAGCCGACAGAGCCACGGTTCATGCCGTAAACCGGAATGCCGGTTGAAACAAAGCGGTGCATGGCCTGCAGCATCATGCCATCGCCCCCCAGCGCCACCACGACATCGGCTGTTTCCGGGTCCACCTTGCCATGGCGCTTCTGCAAGGCGGCGAGGGCGCGCTTTGCGGCGGGGGCATCCGAGGCCACAAAGGCGATGCGGTTCAATTTCATGGTGGCTCGCGCGTTGACAGATCAGTGGCCGGGTTCCAAGGAACACATACCATTGCTTTCGAGAATTTGCCTAGGCCACAGGAATTGACCGACACCGCCCGCGCCATTGTGATTTGTTCCACCTGCAAGCATGCGGACGGCCGCAAGCTGGATGACGAGGGCCGTTCGGCGGGCAGCATCCTGTATCAGGCCATGCTGGCCACCTTGGCAAGGCTGGGGCGGACCGACATTCGCGTGGAGATCCAGGCCTGTCTGTGGAACTGCGACAGGCCGTGCAGTGTGGCGTTCCGCGACAGCCGCCGCTTCAGCTACATCACGGGCAAGAACGAACCGACTGAGGCGCAGGCCGAGGCATTGCTTGCCTGGTTTGATCTGCATGGCCAGAGTGAAACAGGCGAGGTGCCTTTCCGGCAATGGCCGCAGGCCATGCGCGGGCATTTCATCGCCCGCATTCCGCCGGAGAAGCCATGAGCATCACGCTTGTTCTCGGGGGCGCGCGTTCCGGCAAATCAGGGCTGGCGGAAAGCCTGTGCCGGGGCGAGCGGCATTATATCGCCACGGCCCAGGCCTTTGACTCGGAGATGAAAGACCGCATCGCCGCCCACCAGAAGCAGCGGGGCGCGGGCTGGGTGACGCATGAAGTGGTGCTCGACCTGCCGGAGGCCCTGAAGGCCGCAGATGGCGCTGGGCGGGTGCTGTTGGTGGATTGTCTGACGCTCTGGCTGAGCAATCTCATGCTGGCGGAGGCCGACTGGTTGGCCATGACCGAGGTGCTGGTGGCCGCCTTGCCGGGCTTGCGGGCCGATGTTGTGCTCGTGTCGAACGAAGTGGGGCTATCCATCGTGCCGGAAAACGCGCTGGCGCGGCGGTTCCGCGATGCCCAGGGCACGCTCAACCAGCGTGTGGCGCAGGCGGCAGACAAGGTGATCTTCGTAGCGGCGGGTCTGCCGCTGACACTCAAGGGCTGATCAAGGAATGATGGCAAAAAGAGCCAGCAGGATCCAGAGGATGAGCAGGGCCCGGTCATAGAGCTTGAGGCCCGCATCAATGTCCTGCCGCAGGAAATTGTCGCGGCCTTCGCCCATGTAGGGCAGTTTCACAAATTCGCCGCCATAGGTGCGGGGACCGCCGAACTTGAAGCCCAGGGCGCCGGCCATGGCGGCTTCCGGCCAGCCGGCATTGGGCGAACGGTGACGGCGGGCATCCCGCCAGGTGATGCGGGCCGTATTCATCGCCTTGTCGAGTCCGCCAAATCCGGCAGCCGCGGTGAAGAGCAGGGCGGTGAGGCGCGAGGCGGGCAGGTTCACAAGATCATCAAGGCGGGCGGCCGCCCAGCCGAAATGCAGATACTGTGGTGTCTTGTGGCCGATCATGGAATCGGCGGTGTTGATGGCCTTGTAGATGGCAAGGGCCGGAAGTCCGCCGATGGTGAGGCAGCCCACACAATACCAGAAGACCGGCGCCACCACGCCATCGGCGGTGTTTTCGGCCAGGCTTTCGAGTGCCGCCTTCACCACATCGGAGACATTGAGGCCGCGCGTGTCGCGCCCAACGATTTTCGAGACGGCAAGTCTGCCTTCGGTGAGCGAGGAGGAAAGGCCGCGCCCCACGTCACGCACGTGGTCACGCAGCGACTTCTGGGCAATGAGTGTGGTGGCTAAGAGCGCGCTCAGCAGATGGCCAAAAGCGAAGCTGTTGCAGATCACATCCACGCAGGCGGCCGCGAACCACACGGCGGCCAGCAGCAGCA
Organism: Hyphomicrobiales bacterium; assembly: GCA_046349175.1. Classification (GTDB taxonomy): domain Bacteria; phylum Pseudomonadota; class Alphaproteobacteria; order Rhizobiales; family Aestuariivirgaceae; genus Aestuariivirga. Next base: position 108,926 of record JAXMCS010000003.1, read on the forward strand.
CCATGGCCAGAACGCCGTTGAGGCGCGACAGGCCCTTGAGGTGGGCCGTGGTGTTGAGCTTCTCATCCATGGTGGAGATGAGATTGCCGATCCAGGTGACAGGATGTCCGATCAGCCGGAACCGAAAATTGGGGTAGCCGATGACGCGCTCCAGCAGCACCGCCACAAGCGGCTGCACGCGAGGTCCGATCAGGGCCAGAACAGTTTCCATCATCAAAGCCTTGGCGTAACCGCCAGTTGCAAAAGGGCCTGCCAGTTTACATGCTTTTCCATGTGGTCCGCGAGGGCGTCGAGCGTCCTATCCACGTGATCTTCATAGGCCAGGTCAGAGGCCTGAGCCCCCAGATGATGCAGGAAGGCCCGGCGGAAGGGGTCGCTGGTGAAGCAGCCATGCAGATAGGTTCCCATCACCCGGCCATTGCGGCTGATGGCGCCATCCAGCCCCTTGCGGGTTTCGGCGAAGGGTCGCGCTGTGTCGGCTCCCGTCGTCTTGCCGAGATGGATTTCATAGGCCTTGAGGCGCGTGTTGGTGGCGAGGTGGCGGCCTTCGGTTTCCGTCACTGTCTTGTCGGGCAGAAGCGTGGTTTCGGCGTCGAGCAGCGCCAGGCCCGGGGCGGAGGAGGCCAAGCCTTCCAGCCGCTGCGGATCGTGGATCATGCGCCCCAGCATCTGATAACCGCCGCACAGGCCCAGAACGTGACCGCCGCGGCGGACATGGGCAGCGATATCAATGTCCCAGCCGTTGTGACGCAGGGCTGCAAGATCAGCGAGGGTGGACTTGCTGCCGGGCAGGATCACCAGTCTTGCGCTTGCGGGAATGGCTTCACCCGGCTGCACGAAAGTAACGGCGACGCCAGGCTCCAGCCGCAGGGGATCGAGGTCATCGAAATTGGCGATGCGCGGCAGGCGGAGGACGGCGATGTTAAAGGCACCACCTGATTTTCCGGAGGCTCCATCCAGGGCCACGGCATCTTCGGCGGGCAGGTCACGGGCGGCGGGAAAATGCGGCACGACGCCGAGGCATGGCATGCCGCAGCGCTGTTCAATGGTCGTCCGTCCTTCATCAAACAGGGTGGGATCGCCATGGAACTTGTTGATGAGAAAGGCTTTCAGCAGTTTGCGGTCATCCGGGTCCAGCAGCGCATGGGTGCCCACGATGGAGGCGATGACGCCGCCCCGGTGAATGTCACCCACCAGCACCGCAGGCACCTGCGCAGCGCTGGCAAAGCCGAAATTGGCGAGGTCGCCCGCCCGCAGGTTTGTTTCAGCGGGGCTTCCCGCGCCTTCACAAAGGATCAGGTCGGAGGTGGCGGCAAGCCGCCCGAAACTTTCGAGGATGGCGGGCATGAAGCGCTGCCGCGCGGCAAAGAATTCGCGGGCCTTCAGCGTGCTGTCGCGGCGGCCCTGCACGATGACTTGCGCGCCTGTCTCGCTTTCGGGCTTCAGCAGGATGGGGTTCATGTCAACGCTGGCTGGCAGGCGGGCGGCGCGGGCCTGCAAGGCCTGGGCGCGGCCAATCTCCCCGCCTGCGGCCACGGCGGCGTTGTTTGACATGTTCTGCGGCTTGAAGGGGGCCACCCGCAGGCCCTGCCGCGCGAAAAGCCGGGCGAGGCCCGCAACGATGAGGGACTTTCCCACGTCGCTGCCCGTGCCCATGATCATGAGGGCCTTCGCTGTCATGGCGCACCTGCGATGACATGGGCATAGGAGCCCATCAAACGGCCCATGCGCTGGCCCATGGGGCCGAGATCCTCGCCCGCAGCGGTGCTTGCCTGAAAAAGGGGTTGGGCGCCCGGGAAGAGCTTTTCCGTGGAGTAATGGAATTCATGGCCGCGCAGCCATGTCTGGAAGGGCCCGCCAAAGGACTTGAGCTGGCGGTAACCCAAATGGAGTTTGCGGGTGGCGAAGCTTGTCTCAAGGGGCAGCATGCAGGCCATGGTGTGACGCACCCCTTGCGCATCCGTCAGGCCCTGGCCCAGCACCATGTAGCCGCCGCACTCGCCATAGATGGTGGCGCGGGACTTTGCGAGGCCATCAAAGAAATTGAGCGCAGAGGCCAGCCTTCCCGCGTGAAGCTCGGGATAACCGCCGGGCAGAAAGATGAAATCCGCATCTGCGGCGGGGGCTTCATTGGCCAAGGGCGAGAAGAATGACAGGCTGGCACCAGCCTCGCGCCAGCCTGTGAGCAGGTGGGGATAGGCAAAGGAAAAGGCCTCGTCCCGCGCCACGGCAATGTGCTGGCCGGGAGGCGGCAGGCTGTTCCCTGCGGCTTGATTCGTGATCGGCGTTCCAATCTGAATCAGTTTGTCAAGAATTGTTTCACGTGCGACTCCTGTGGCCGCACTTTCAAGCAGGGTCTCAAGCGATTGATTTTCCTGGGCTTGAACCAGCCCCAGGTGGCGGGAGGGCAGGGCCAGTGAGTCAGTCTGCCGCACCACGCCCAAGACCGGCGGCGCACCCTTCAGGGCCTCGCGCAGCAGCGCCTCATGGCGGTCGCTCTTCACCCGGTTGAGGATGAGGCCAACAATCTGCACGTCCTTGCGGAATTGCGTGAAGCCCGACACCAGCGCGGCAATGGACTGGGCCTGATGGCTGCAATCAATGACCAGCACCACCGGCAGTGCCAGCGCCGCCGCCAGATCAGCCGTCGAACCTTCCGCGCCTTGCGGGCCATCGAACAGGCCCATCACGCCTTCAACGATCACGACCTCCGCCTCTGCCGCCTGCCGCGCCAGAAGGGCCGCACAGGTGTCGCGCCCCATGGCCCAGAGATCGAGGTTATTGCAGGGGGCACCTGTCGCTGCGGCATGGAAGCCGGGATCGATATAGTCCGGTCCCACCTTGCAGGAGCGCACAGCGAGGCCACGGTTGCGCAGCGCACGGAGCAGGCCAAGGGTGATCAGGGTTTTGCCACTGCCGGACTGGGGGGCTGCTACCACGAAAGCCCGGGCAGAACCTGCCCGCCGGGGTTCAGCCAATGCCGTTCTCCCGCAGGCCGTCCTCATACCAGCCCAGCACGGATTGCCAGTCGGCGGCGTGGCCCACCACCACAATGGCGGGCGTGGGCGGATCATGGGTCTCCACATAGGCGTCAGCCTGTGCCAGCGTGGTATTGGCCACCTGCTGGTGCGGCAGCGAGGCGTTGGACACAATAGCCACGGGGTCGTCCCCACTGCGGCCGCTTTCCATCAGCTTGGCTGCGATTTCGCCCAGATTCTTCACGGCCATATACATGACCAAGACTGGCGCTGCCGTGGCGATGGCGGGCCAGTTCACGTTGGCCGGCATCTTGCCTGTCGCATCATGTCCGGTGAGGAATATGACGGCGTGATTGGTGTCACGGTGGGTGGCGGGAATGCCGGCATAGGCCAGGCCGCCCACACCCGCGGTAATGCCGGGCACGATCCGGAAGGGCACATTGTGTTTGGCCAGCGTCTGGCTTTCCTCGCCGCCGCGGCCAAACATGAAGGGATCGCCGCCCTTCAAGCGCAGCACGCGCTTTCCGGCTTCCGCCAGTTCGATGAGGCGGTAGGAGATGTCGCGCTGCACGGGCGAAGGCTTGCCGCCGCGCTTGCCCGCATATTCCAGTTCGGCGCCCACGCGCACCCAGCGCAGAATATCCGGGTTCACCAGGGCATCATAAACAACCACATCGCAGTGCTGCATCGCATGATAGGCGAGCAGCGACATGAGGCCGGGCGCGCCGGGGCCAGCCCCGACAAGCCAGACCCAGCCCGGCTGGAAAACCGGGAAGGCTTCCTCGTCCAGGCGCGCAAATCCGGGGGCGTGGCTTTCACCTTCCCAGGTCCTGGCGCTTTTCGTTGGCGTGTGGCTCATGGCCCCTTATACCCACGTCTCATGGGACTGGAAAAGCCACAAGAGACGCTGCGGCGCGGTTGGACGACAGGGGCCTGCGCCACGGCGGCCTGCAAGGCCGCGCTTACGGCCCTGCTGACGGGCCGCTTTCCGGACCCGGTGAGCATCCGTCTGCCCAAGGGGCAGGAGGTTTCCTTTGCCCTGGCGCAGGAAGAAAAAGGTGAGGGTTGGGCCCAGGCCGGCGTGATCAAGGATGCCGGAGATGATCCGGATGTCACCCATGGCTGCCTGGTGGCCCGGGTGCGGCTGCGCCAGCAGGGTGTGGTGTTCAGGTCAGGTGAGGGCGTTGGCACGGTGACCAAGCCCGGCCTGCCACTTGCCGTTGGCGAGCCTGCGATCAACCCCGTGCCCCGCCGCATGATGGAAGAGGTGGCGGCGGAGCTTGGCACGGGTGCAGAAATCGAGATCAGCATTCCCGGCGGGGCGGCCCTCGCCGAAAAGACCTGGAACCCGCGGCTTGGCATCGTGGGTGGGCTTTCCGTTCTGGGCACCACGGGCATCGTCAATCCGTTTTCTTGCGCGGCCTGGATTGCCTCCATTCATCGCGGCGTTGATGTGGCCCGGGCGGAAGGCCTTGGCCATGTGGCGGGCTGCACCGGCTCGACATCCGAGGCGGCGGTGCAGAAGCTCCATGGCCTGCCGCTGGGTGCCATGATCGACATGGGCGATTTTGCCGGAGGACTTCTGAAATATCTGCGCACCCATCCGGTGCCGCGCGTCACCATCGGCGGCGGTTTCGGCAAGATGGTGAAGCTGGGGCAGGGCGCGATGGACCTGCATTCCGGGCGCTCGCAGGTGGACTTTGCCTGGCTCGCGCAACATGTGCCCCCGGCCATGGCCACAGAGGTGCAACTGGCCAACACGGCTCTGGAAGTGCTGCAAATGGCTGGCCCCGGCCTGGCAGAGAAGGTGGCTGGGGCCGGGCTTTCGCAGGTGCGGAAGCTGTTGGGGGATGCCCCCATTATCGCTGATGTCGTGATTGTGGACCGCGCCGGTGACGTGATTGCCCATGCCGCGTGAGCGCATTCTCATTCTCGGTGGCACATCCGACGCCCGCCACCTGGCCGATGGGCTGGTGGAGCAGGGGTTCGATGTGACAACCTCCTTTGCAGGTGTCACGGCGTCGCCCCTTCTGCCTCTGGGGGCGCATCACGTGGGCGGCTTTGGCGGCGCGGATGGGCTTGCCGCCTTTCTGAGGGCGGGCGGATTCGACCGGGTTGTTGATGCCACGCATCCCTTCGCAGCGCAGATGTCGGCCCATGCCCATGCGGCCTGCGAGAGCGTGAAGCTGCCCCTGTCGCGGCTGGAACGCCCGACCTGGGTGGCGGGGCCTGGCGATACATGGATCAACGCCGCCACGCTGGCAGAGGCTGCAAAAAAGGTGCCGCAACAGGCGCGTGTTCTGCTCACAACGGGGCACAAGGGGCTTGATGGATTTTTCGCGCGCGAGGATCTAGGCGGCCTTGTGCGGGTGATTGAGGATCCGGCCCTCGCCTTGCCGCAGGGCTGGGCGCTGGTCAGCGAACGGCCGCCGCATCGGCTTGAAGGAGAGTTGGCGTTGCTGCAGCGCGAGGCCATCACCTGTGTCGTGAGCAAGAATTCCGGGGGCAGTGGGACGGAGGCAAAACTGGAGGCCGCGCGGCAGCTTGGCCTTCCCGTTGTCATGGTGCGGCGGCCTGCCAAACCGCCTGTCCGGAGTTTTCCGGATGTGGCTGCCGCCTTGCTTGGAATCACCGGGAAGGCGGGCTAGTCTTTGCGGCGTCAAATCAGGATTTCGCCGATGCTCCGATTGCTTGTTGCCGCGCTCACCGCCTGCCTTCTGGGAGTGTCGGCCTCTGCCGCCACGCTGGCCGACGTGAAGGCCCGTGGCACCCTGAACTGCGGTGTGAATGCCGGGTTGCTGGGTTTTGCCGCCAAGGATGAGAGCGGGGCCTGGAAGGGCTTCGACGTTGATTATTGCAAGGCTGTGGCTGCTGCCGTGCTGGGCGATGGCAACAAGGTCACTTTCGTCGGCCTCACCGCGCAGGACCGTTTTGACAAGCTCAAGTCCGGTGCTGTCGACATTCTCGCCCGCAACACCACCTGGACCATGGAGCGCGAAACCAAATTTCCCTTCGAGTTCGTGGGCGTGAACTATCACGACGGGCAAGGCTTTCTGGTGGCCAAGCTGTCGGGGGTCACTTCGGTTTTCAACATGAGCCAGGCGTCGATCTGCTTCGTCAGCGGCACAACCACCCAGGCCAATGTGGACGACTTCTTCAAAGAGAAGGAAATGGCCTACACGGCCCAGGTTTTCAACACCATCGACGAGGCGGTGGCCGCCTATGAAGACGGCAAGTGCGATGCCTATACTGCCGATCAATCGCAGCTTTATGCGGTCCGGCTCAAGCTGAAGCGTCCGGAAGAGCACATTATCCTGCCGGAAGTGATTTCCAAGGAGCCCTTGGGCCCTGCCGTGCGCAGCGGCGATGACCAGTGGTTCAACATCTGCCGCTGGGTTCTTTTCGCCCTCATCAATGGTGAAGAGCTGGACGTGCGCGGCCCCAACGTGGCCGACCTCAAAGCCAATTCCAAAAAGCCTGCCGTGCGCCGCCTTCTGGGTGTGGATGGCAGCTTCGGCACCGACCTTGGCCTCGACAATGACTGGGCAGCGCGGGCCATCGCGGCGGTTGGAAACTACGGCGAAATCTTCGACCGCAATCTGGGCGCAGGCTCAAAGCTGTTGATCGAGCGCGGCCTCAATGCCACGTGGGACAAGGGCGGTGTGCTCTATGCACCACCGGTGCGGTGAGGTATACATGGGCGTCCATGAAAAAGCCGCTGACCATCGTCAAAATCGGCAATTCACTTGCGCTGACCATTTCTGATCTTGCACATGAAATGGGTTTGAGTGAAGGCGACAGGGTGTATGCAGTTCGCACACCCCGCGGATTCGAAATCTTTCCTTACGAAGAGAAATTCAAGCAGGCCATAGACGCGGCGCGTGACTTCATGGGCAATTATCCGGATGCCATGAAAAAGCTTGCAGAATGAGCGAGCCGCCAGAGGTTCGCATTGAACAAGTGTCTGTATGCGATATTTGAATTCGGAAACCGAACTTGCGGATTGGCTGCGCAAGTCGCGCGTTTGATCATCTAACCGCCACGGGCTGGGTGCTTGCGCCCCATTCTGTCCATGAACCATCATAGAGGGCATGGTCCTTCACACCGAGTTCGGTGAGAGCCAAGGTCAAAATGGCCGCGGTGACGCCGGAGCCGCAGCTTGTGACAACAGGTTTTTCCAAGTCAATTCCGCTGGATGTGAAGGCTTGCTCCAGGTCTTTCTGAGGTTTGAGACTGCCGTCAGGGCCGAGCAGGCTGGCATAGTGGACATTGCGGGCACCGGGCATGTGGCCGGGGCGCACGCCGGGGCGCGGTTCCTGTTCCTCGCCGCGGAAGCGGCTGCCCGAGCGGGCATCGGCCACCTGAAAGGCGCCGGTGCGCAGGCCTTCAGCCACCTGATCCATGGACTTCACCATGCCCGCCCGCAGATGGGCCTTGAAGCTGGCGGGGGCAGGCGATGCGGCTGAGTCCGTTTCCAATGGGCCTCCAGCCTTCTCCCAGGCGGGCAGGCCGCCATCCAGCACGGCCACCGCATCATGGCCGAAGGCCTTGAAGGTCCACCAGCAACGCGCCGCCGAGAAGAGGCCAACACTGTCGTAGCACACCACCTTGCTGCCGTTGCCGATGCCGAGCGCGCCGGCATCGCGGGCAAAATCATCCGCCGCCGGCAGCATGTGCGGCAGCTTGCTCGTCTTGTCAGACGTGGCATCGATGTCAAAGAAGCGCGCGCCGGGAATGCGCTTCTGCGCGAACTCGGCCTTGGCATTTCGCCCCGCCGTGGGCAGGTGCCAGGAGGCATCGAGAATCACAAGGTCAGGATCGCTGAGATGGGCCGCGAGCCAGCCGGCGGAGACGCGGTTGCCGGGAAGGGCGCTCATGGCCGCACCAGCGCCAGCCGGATGCGGCGGTTGATCTTGCCCTTGTTTTCGATTTTCTCCACGGTGATCTCCCCGATTTCGCCCGTTGACTTCACATGGGTGCCGCCACAGGGCTGAAGGTCCACTTTGCCGCCCTCGCCAATCAGCACCAGACGGACAACACCCGCCCCGCGCGGCGGCTTCACGAACATGGTGCGCACCAATTCCGGCCGGGCATCAAGTTCGTCTTCGGTCATGGAACTGATGGTGACGGGATGATTTTCCCGGATCAGACTGTTGATCTTGTCCGCCAGTTCCACGCGGTCCGGGATCTGACCCTCGGGAATGTCAAAGTCGATGCGGCCGACCGCATCCCCGATGGCCGAACCCGTGACCGGAAAGGGCACGCAGGCGCAGAGCAGATGCATCATGGTGTGGCGGCGCATCACGCCATGGCGGAAGACCCAGTCAATCTCGGCCGTCACGGCCTCGCCCACGGCGGGCAAGGTCTGGCCGGGGGCGGGCACATGAACAATGTTCTTCTCCGCGTCGTAAACCGTGGTGGCGATGGTGATGGCGCGGTTCCCCGCATGGATCACACCCTTGTCGCCGGGCTGGCCGCCCGCGGTGGCATAAAAGACGGTTTGATCCAGAACGATCCCTCCCAAGTCATTCACGGCCAGCACCGTGGCCGGGCAGGACGTGCGGTAGGCATCCTCACGAAAGAGGAGGGTGGTCACGCAGGGACCTCTTCGAACACCTTGGGGGCCGTGGAGGCCGCTTCCAGCCAGCGCGGCACGGGCAGGTTTTTCGAGCGCAGGAAGGCGGGATTGAACAGCTTTGAGGCATAGCGCGTGCCGTAATCGCAGAGCACCGTCACAATGGTGTGGCCGGGGCCCATTTGTTTGGCGAGGCGGATGGCACCTGCCACGTTCACGCCGGTGGAGCCGCCCATGCACAGGCCTTCATGTTCGAGAAGGTCAAAGGCGATCTGCACGGCTTCCGCATCGGGAATCTGGAAGGCTTCATCGACCACAATGTCTTCGAGGTTGCGGGTGATGCGGCCCTGGCCAATACCCTCCGTGATGGAGGAGCCCTCGGACTTCAGCTCGCCCGTCTTGTAATAGCTGAAGAGGGCGGCCCCCATCGGGTCAGCAAGAGCAATGCGCACATTCTTGTTGCGCGACTTGAGGCCGAGGCTGACGCCGCCCAGCGTGCCGCCGGAGCCAACAGCAGACACAAAGCCATCCACCTTGCCATCGGTCTGGGCCCAGATTTCAGGCGCGGTTGTTTCGATGTGGGCCTGGCGGTTGGCCACATTGTCGAACTGGTTGGCCCACACGCTGTTCAGCGCCTTGGCGAGGCGGCCCGAATATTTCACGTAGTTGTTGGGGTTCTTGTAGGGCACGGCTGGCACTTCAACCAGTTCGGCGCCCAGCTGCCGCAAGGCGTCTTTCTTCTCCTGCGACTGGGTTTCGGGAATGACGATCACCGACTTGAAGCCGAGCGCATTGGCCACAACCGTGAGGCCGATCCCCGTGTTGCCTGCTGTGCCTTCCACAATGATGCCGCCGGGCTTCAACTCGCCCCGGGCGATGGCATCCTTGATGATGAAGAGGGCGGCGCGGTCTTTTACCGACTGGCCAGGGTTCATGAACTCGGCCTTGCCCAGAATGGTGCAGCCCGTGAGTTCCGAGGCCTTGCGCAGCTTGATGAGCGGGGTGTTGCCGATAGCTGCTGTAACGTCGTTGCGAATGTCCATGCCTGCCGATCCTTGCGAGTGGCAAGGAATGCCCCAGCAGGCTCGCAAGGTCAATTCAAGAGAACTGAAGGATCAGAGTTTGAACCCCAGGCGCTGTGCCACGTCAGCTGTTTCCGCCCGGATGATGGCGCGGTCAGCCTCGGTGAAGCCGGACTTGTAGTAGCTCGGGGCGGAGACGCCGCGTGCGAAGCCCTGCAGCCAGTCTGCACTGCAGTCCAGCCCGGCATGGGTGAAGACACGGGACAGTTCAGCCTGTGACTCTGCGCAGAAATCCTCGTAACGCAGGATGAGGGCGGCGCCCTGCAAGTTGTCTGTGGCGGCCATCTGGTCGGCCACAAAGCCATAGAGCTTGGCCCAATACCGGGCCCAGCCGCGCAGTTCTTCGCCATTCGCCCACAAGACGTCCACGTCGCTCATGTCAGTCACGGAAATGGCTTCCCGTTCCGGGCCAAACTCAAAGTGCCCGATGCGGCGCAGGTGTTCGCGGCCCTTTTCGTTGCCCGTCAGCCCCTCCATGAAATGCCGGTGCTGGCGCATGAGGGAGGCAATGTGCCCCTCGGGCGCGCGGACGGGAATCACGAAGCGCGCATCGGCGAAGATCTTCTGCAGATAGGCCATACGGGAAATGTTGTAATTGCCCTTGGACACATAGCGGCCCTTGCCCCGGCTGAGCAGCAGCTTCTGGATGTGGCTGCGGTAATGGCTTTCAAATTCCGGATTGCTGGTGCTGGCATCGAGCAGGGGGTGGGCCCCCTTGCCATGCAGATGGGGGAAGAAGGCCATCCACAGGGCCTCCTCCATGGCCTCTGGCGAATGCGGTGTCACGGCCAGGCGGTCGCCATGGGCGCGTTCCGTGGCCACGTAATCCTGCTTCAGCATGGAGCGCGAAAGCTCGCCCCACCAATAGGGCAGATAGACAAAGGGATAGTCGCTGTAACGGTGCGTGCCCACCACGGGGTGGCCGGCCAGGGCCTCCAGAACGATGGTAGTGCCGGCCCGGGCCAGGCCCGTGACGAAGATCGGCTTTTCGATGGGGCGCGCGTCCAGCGCGTCAGCCATGACCTTCGATTCAATATCGGCAAGAGTCAGGAACAACTTCTTGTGGCGTTCCACCAGGCCACCGGCCCAATGGCTCCAGCCTGTCACCTGAAAGGCCGCTGCGGCGTTTTGCTGAGCCATGGGGGTCACTCGATCCTGAAGATGAACTTGATGGCCAGCGACAGGCTGGTCATGACGGCGAGGAAGAGGACTTCCCAACCCGAGAGCCAGTCCGGCATGAAGGAGAGGAAAACCTTCGGCTGAAGGCCGAGGTCGATGCGCTCCACGGCGGCTGCCGTGTTGAGATAGCCTGCGGGATTGCCGAAGAGGCGGGCTGTCCAGCCCCGGGGCGCGATGCTGGCGGACACGCCGCTGGGCACGGCTGTGCTGTCGATGCGGGTGTCTTGGAGCGGCCAGGCCAGGCTTTCGCTCTGCACAAGGCCATCGGCATGCACCACTGTGGCGGCGATCTGCGCGCCCGCTTCCGGTGCGGTGTAGGAATAGACATTGCCAAGAAAGGCAAAGACAAACAGGACAGGAAGGCCCGACACCAGTGTGGGCCAGAGGCTGGCACCGATCTGCTTCAGGCTGAGGCCCAGCAGCTTGCGGGAATGGGCCATCACCGCGCCCATGTCCTCGGCATCGATGTCGGCCATGTCGCGTTTGCCAGCAGCGATTTCCGCCTTCAGGGCGGCGATGCGCTTCTGGTTGGAGAGCTTCCGGTAGAGTGCCATCACTAGGGCGGAGGTGAGGCCCGCCCACAACACGATGCGTGCCGTCTCATTGGCCACATGGGCCGCGGCGGCATCGACGGCCTGCAAGGCCGGTGCTGGCAGATCAAAGAAGCCCATTGTCTTGAGGCTTACTGCGCGGTCTTGCGGGCGGCAGCGGCGCGTTTGCGGGCGGCACGGAAGGGCGCCATGACCACAAAGCCCAGCGTGGTGCCGATGACGCCGAAGAATCCCAGGACGGCTCCGATCAGGCTGATGCCTGCGCCGGGGCCCACATAGGCCATGGCCGGAGCAGAAAAGGCGAGAAGCGCGAAAGCGGCAGCAACATATTTCTTCATGGCAGGTCTCCTTAGTTCAGGGTCGAAAGCTTGAGAGGGGCATTGGCGAGGAAGGGCAGGTCGCCTTCCGCATAGGGCTGCGACGACATGAGATTGCACAAGCGCTTGCCTTCGTTGTGGAAGGTGAAGGGGCAGCGGTATTCCCACACCACTTCGCTGGCGCGGTTCACTTCAAGCAGGCGGCCACCCTGTGTCTCGTTGATGAGAACATTGCCGTTGGGCAGCACCTGCTGTTCGCCGCGGATGCGGCTCCACAGATCATCGTGGCTGCCGGGGGCCGGAAACTGCCAGACAATTTCCTCGGTCTTGGGATTGAACTCGATCACGCGCGAGGCGGCGTTGCGCTGCCAGTCGCCCATGTTGTCGAACAACATGATGTTGCCGTTGGGCAGGAGATCGGGATCATGCTGGCGGTTGAAAGAGCCGTGCATGGCCCAATCAATGGCGCCGGTCGCGGGGTCCATGGCGGCAATGCTGTTCCATTCGCGCATGGAGATGAGAACATCGCCTGCCTTGGCGCCGGGCAGGGCCTTGGCCTGTGCTTCGCTCAGCACGTCAACATTGTTGTTGTGCATGCGGTCGCCGGGCTTGTTGTCCGGTGTCACGCCCTGCATCAGCGGCAACTGGTTGTAGCGGGAACGGGCGAAGCCATCGAGAACGGAAACCTGATGAAGCAGCTTGCCGTCGGCATCGAGGGTGGCAACGCCTTCATCAAGGATCGGGGTGCCCAGCGGCTTGTAGATGTCGGGTGGCGCGGTGCGCGTATCCTGCCAGATGACATGGATCTTGCCGTCAGCCGTCACATCGAAATCGTGGTTGTAGTGGCCGTAGCGCACCCATTTGAGAGTCGATTTCGAATCGATGCGCATGATCGCCAGGCCATCGGGCGAATAGTAATTGTGGTTGACCATGACGATGAGGTCGCCTTCCGGCGTGACGCGGGCGCGCTGCCAGTACATCATGTCTTCGTGGGTGGCTTCCACGCGGCCGTTGCCGGGCGGCAGCTGGCCATAGGGCAGGGACCATTCATGCAGAACGTCGCCCTTGTGATTGATCAGCTTGGCTGACTGGCCGACGGTGACAAGAACGAGTCCCGTCTCATCCTGCCCCGGCTTTGAAACCGTGACGCCGGTGCCCAGCTTGCTGCGGTCAGCCGAAAGGGATTCGCCAGCCCAGATATCGGCACTGAGCAGGCCGAACTTCAGGCCGGTGTCGAAAATGATGGCTTGCGTGCCCTCGAGGGCGTTCTTGATATAGGGGTCATAGGGCCAGAAGCCGCCATAGGCCGCGGTGGCCCCCAGAAGACCGCACAAAACCATGGGCGATACGCGCTCCATGATCGAGAAAAACCGTTCCACGGCCCCTCCGCCACGCAAACTCACACACAACAGGATGGGAGATATGGCACCGGAATGGATAAAAATTGGTAACCCGCCGCGCCCGCTGTCAAAGGCAGGCGTGCCGCCGGAACCACGCTGATGGGAAAAGTGGCTCCCCGACCTGGACTCGAACCAGGGACCATTCGATTAACAGTCGAATGCTCTACCAACTGAGCTATCGGGGAATGTGGCCGGGCCTTTAGCAGAGTGATTGGCGGTGGCAAAGACTTTTCTGCAAGGTCCGCTTGAGGGGCGGGCGGTAGTGAAATTGTAAAACGGCTCCCTATATGGTGGCGGATTAAGCCGCGCGGCGCGATGACAGGAGGAGACGCGTGAAGTCAGTGAATTTCCTGGGAAAGCGAATCCCCATGCCCGCCAGCGTGGTGCTGCGGGTGGCGTTGGGCCTTGCCTGTATCATCGGCGGTTTTCTCGGCTTCCTGCCCATTCTCGGCTACTGGATGCTGCCCTTGGGCCTGCTCATCCTCTCCATCGATTTTCCATTCGTGCGGCGATTCCGGCGGCGCCTGACGGTGCGGATGGGGGAGTGGTTCAAGTCGCGCTGGCCCAATGCATCACAGCGCATCGGCCTTGGGCCGCGGCGCGGCAGCCGCGCCCCAATGGAATGATCGCAATTTAGGGAATGGAGGCCTCGGAGGGAATCGAACCCCCGTGCAAGGATTTGCAGTCCTCTGCGTAGCCACTCCGCCACGAGGCCCCAGACCGGAGACCAGATAGGGCAGACCGGTTAAGAATTGGTCGCGCTTATATGGGAAGGGTGTGCGTTGCACAACTGGCTTTTCGGGTGACATTTCTGGTGACATTTTGGGTGGAGGTGCGTGGCCATTCCGCCGCAGTCTGGTGAAAACATCAGAAAAGGCTTGCAAGCTTCGGCCTCCTGTATTCAAAAGAGCGTATATATCGATCCGATAGAGGTCGGTGGGCGGCGGCAGGCAGTTCGTGTGGCATGATCATGGTTTCTAAAGTGCAGAAGCGCATTTTGCGCATGGGTTTGGCTTTTGCGGTGAGCGCGCTGATGGCGGCTGCTCCGGCTTTGGCTGATTCGTTCAAGCAGGCTCTTCTCAATGCCTATCGCAGCAATCCCACACTGCAGGGCGACCGCGCCCGTCAGCGTGGCACCGACGAACTGGTCCCCGCCGCAAAATCCGGCTGGCGCCCCACAATCACGGCGCAGGGCACGATCTCCCGCAATTTCAGCGACACTAACCCGGGATCATCATCGGTTAGCCATCCCAAGAACCTGACCATCCAGTTGAACCAGCCCTTGTTCCGCGGCTTCAAGACGGTGGAAGGCGTGGCCCAGGCCAAGGAAACGGTTGAGGCCGGGCGCCAGGGCCTGCTCGCCACCGAGCAGAATGTGCTGCTGGGGGCTGTCGAGGCCTACATGAATGTGGTCCGCGACCGCCGGATTCTCGAACTGCGCAACCAGAATGTGGTAAATTTGCAGCGGCAAGCGAGTGCCGCGCAGGCCCGCTTCAATGCCGGTGAAGTGACGCGCACGGATGTGTCGCAAGCCCGGGCCCGGGTCAGCGGCGCGAAATCGCTGGTGGCAACGGCGCAGGCCTCGCTTGCCGACAGTTCATCCCGCTATGCCGCCATCATCGGCAACAAGCCCGGCAAGCTTTCCAATGCGCCGGTTGCCAACATGCCGAAGTCGCTGGAGGCCTCGCTGTCCTGCGCCCGATCGATCAACCCCAATATTCTGGCGGCCATGCACACCCCGTTGGCGCAGGAACATGGCGTTGAAGTCACCAAGGGTGATTTGCTGCCGCAGGCCTCGCTTCAGGCCACGGCATCGTTGACGGCTGATCCTGCCAACGGCATTGAGACCAGCCGCTCAGCCGAAATTTCCGGCGTCGTGACGGTGCCCATTTACGAAGCTGGCCGCACCTATGCTGCTGTCCGCCAGGCCAAGCAGATTGAGAGCCAGCGCCGCATTGAAGTGATCGGTGCCACGCGCGGCGTGGTGCAGGGCGTGACCTCAGCCTGGTATTTCGTTTCGGCGGCGCGGCAGGCTATCTCCTCCGCCAAGGCGCAGGTTTCTGCGTCTTTGGAAGCGCTGAACGGGGTGCGCCAGGAATATCTCGTGGGCTCTCGCTCCACCATTGATGTGCTGAACGCCGAACAGGAAATGATCAACTCCCGCATCAGCCTTGTGGTGGCGGAGCATGATCTGGTGGTGGCGTCCTACCAGCTGCTGGCGGCCGTCGGCAAACTCACGGCGCGCAATCTCAACTTGGGCGGGCCGTACTACGACGTCAAAGAGAACTATAACGCGGTGACCGACAAGTGGATCGGCACCGACGTGGAAACCGTACAATAGTCTTCCGCGTGACAACCCTCCGGCAGTGGCCTATGACAGTTTGACGGCGATCTTGCCCCGGATTCGACCGGGGCGGCATCGAGGGGGTTGTAAACGTGTCTATTGAGCCGAAAATGGAAGACCTGCTGGCCTCCATCCGCATGGCTATCGATACGGAGAGCGGTCTGGATGGCAGTGCCACCACCGCAGGGCAGGCGCGCGGCACCTTGATGCGGGCGCCCTGCGCGAAATGCGCGTCAATCTCGACGAGGCCAAAAACCGCAACCGCCAGACCGCCGAGGAAATTGCCGAACTGCGCGGGCGCATTCTGCGCAACAGCGCGGAAAGCTTCCGCCGCCGCCACGCCGCACGGCGCGGCCCTCTCTGGAACCGCAACGGCAGGCCGCAGCGCCGCAGCCTCCCCGGGGTGATTTCAAGGCCATCATGTCCGGTCAGGCCCGCAGGGTTGGGGCCGAGCTCGTGCGCCGTGCCGCCTGCCGCCGCCGGCCCCTGTGCAGAGCCGCCCCGCCGCGGCGCAGCCTGCAGGATGAATATGACGATCTGACCCTTTCGTAGCCGAGGCTCTGCTGCAGATGGCTATGAGCATGCCGGGCATGATCCCTATGCACAGGCCCCCTACGAGACGGATGCGCAGGCAGTACTATGCCCAGCAGCCGCCGCCGCCTGCACCGGGCCGAAGCGCGGCAACGGATGCCGCCTTCCGGCATTTGTCGGATTCGATTTTCGCCCAAGGCATGGGTGGCCGCCTCGAAGAGGTGACGCGGGAATTGCTGCGCGGCATGCTGAAACAGTGGCTGGATGACAATCTTCCGCCGCTGGTGGAACGCCTGGTGCGCGAGGAAACTGCTCCGCGTGGCGCGCAACGGCCGTTAAGCCTATAATTTGCAAACAGCGTAGATAAGTGGCGGGTGCACAGTATCGCCGCTTGCGAGGCACCTGACACGACCACTTTCAGGTGTTTCATGACGGCACAACATCCAACGCCCCGCGCCTCACTCCGCCTGCGCCGCCTCAAGGAAGGCCGCGTGATTTTCAACGGCAGGAAATCCGTGCTGAGTTGTCTCGTGCGCGATGTCTCGGAGACAGGAGTCCGCATCAAGATTGGTGAGCCCTTCCGCGTGCCCGACATCTTCCAGTTGGAGGTGAGCGGCCAACCACCGCGAGACGCCAGAAAGGGTCTGGATTGGCGTTGATGAGTTGGGTGCGGCGTTTACCTGAAAGCCTTCAGCGGCGAACCAGTCAACTCAACCTGAGGCACGCCTTGCGTTAAGTGACGCGAGGAAATTGGTAACCAAAAATGGACCAACACCAGGATCTGCGATTCATCTAACAATCGCAACTCATTGTGTTCTGATTTGGGTACGGCGGGAAATGATGAATCGATTGTTGGTGGCGGCGAAGCTGTGGCTGCTGTCTGTGGTGTTGTCTTGTGGGGTGCCGCTGCTGGATGCCCGAGACGTCCGTGCCAACCAGGTCGCGCTCGGGACCACAACCACGGTGTCGGCTCCGCAATTTGTCACCGCCTTGCCGGTTTCGATGTCACAGTCACGGTTACATCAACTGACGGTTCAACCTCTACCGGCAGCGTTGATCTGGTCTGGCAGGGCACCTGCGTCTATACGCTTCCGCTCAATGGTGCCGGATCGGCTGTCTTTCACATTATCAGTGAGGGCGAAAAAGCAACATCACCTTCAACGGTGTCTATGGCGGCTCTGCTGGCTTTGCCTCCAGCACCTCTGAATCGACGTACGTTGCCAGCGATTTTACCAACGTGCCTGTCGTCACGGCGACGGTCGCCCCCACAGCGGTGGAATTGGGAACGGCCGTAACGCTTTCAGCCTTGGTCAAAAGTTCACGGAACAACTTCGCCGTCCTTCATGGAAGCGTTGAATTTTTTGAAGAGAATGACAACTCTCTCGGTTCGGCTCCTGTCATGAGTGGCGCGGCGTCCATCTCAAAATATTCGCTCTCAGTTGGCACACACACCGTGACTGCCCACTACACTGGTACTGCCGGATACTATCAGGATGCTGACTCGGCTGGCGTTCAGTTGACAGTCGCGCCACCCCCACGGCCCACGACAGTGTTGCTTTCGAGTGACGAGCCGATTGTGAACATCAACGCGCCAATTGTGGTGACCGCAACGGTATCCACCGAGGACGGAAGCACGCCCACAGGGACCATCATGTTGACGTGGCAGGGTCACGACAACTACCTACTGGCATTGAATGAACAGGGCCAGGCTTCGTTCACATTCTACAATGGCTCTGCGGCGACTCTGCAGTTCGATGCAGTCTATCTTGGGGACGTGGGATTTCAGGGCAGTTCTTCGAATTCCCTTCTTGTGCAAACTGCAAACTTGAATGTGGAAACTCTAACAACGCTCGATGTATCTTCAGCCGCGCTGTTGTCTGGCCAGGCCGTCAGCTTCACGGCCCGCACCAAGGAGAAGATCAGCGGTGCAAACGTGCTGCAAGGCAGCGTCGAATTCTTTGATGGTCAAACCTCGCTGGGAACAGGGACCCTCAGCAATGGCGTGGCCGTGCTGACCACAGATGTTCTTTCCGTTGGTGACCACACCATTACGGCGCGCTTCGGCGGAGACCCGCTGTTTTTTCTGGGCAGCGACTCCGCTGCATTGCGCGTCAATGTCGCTTCGGCCCCACGGGCGACCACGACTGTCTTGTCGACGCCCTCACCTTATGTGCAACTCAACACGCCCTTTACAGTGACCGTGACCGTCACCTCAGAAGATGGAAGCATTCCCACCGGACAGGTGTGGCTGATCTGGCAGGGACACCAGGACATGGTGCTGACGCTTGATGCGACGGGCAAGGTGTCAGTTCCATTCTCGACGGGCAATGGCGACAATCAGGGTTTTGACGCGAAGTATCTGGGAACTCCGGCCTTCATGGAGAGCTGGGCGGCCCATTTGCCTGTGACCATCACCAATTTGAACGTGGAGTCGCGGGCCGCCATTTCTGCATCGGCCACTGCTGTGGTCGCAGGCCAAGAGATCACCTTCACGGCCGAAGTAAAGGAGAAGAACAGCGAATTCTTTATCCCCCAAGGAACCGTCGAGTTTTACGATGGCCAGCAGTTGCTGGGTTCCTCTTCCATTGCTGATGGAATCGCAAAGCTGAAAACCAGCCAACTTCCGGCGGGCACTCACAACGTCACTGCGCACTATGTGGGCGTGCCCTACCTTTATGTGGGGAGCGATTCCGCTGCGGTCACGGTGGACGTAAACGAAAGGCCCAGGGTTACAACCACTGTGCTCAGCACCCCTTCTGCAAATGTGCAGGTTGGTGAGGTCCTTACAGTCAGTGTCACGGTGACTTCCGACGATGGTGCAGTGCCGACTGGGAATGTGGAGTTTGTCTGGCAGAATCATGCTGTCTACAATCTCGCCCTATCTCATGGCCAGGCGACGTTCCAGGTGGCCTATGGCCAGCCCGAATCCATGACTTTCACCGCCAACTATCAGGGGGCTCCGGGTTTTGCGGCCAGTGCATCAAATGCGTTGAACGCGTTGGTAGGGATGGTGGCGCAGATTCAATTGCGTCTTTCGCAAACTGAAGTTTTTGAGGGAATGCTGGTTGAACTCACTGCGGCAGTCACGCAAGCGGCCAGCGGTGATCCCGTGACAACAGGCGTTGTGACGTTCTACGACGGCAACTCGAATATTTATGAGACGCCAGTGGAGGCCGACGGTTCTGCGACCTTCTCAATGAATGCGTCTGGTCCGGGCACACACAGCATCACAGCCCGCTATGCGCCGTCACAAGCAGGTTTTCTGCCCGCAGAATCCACAGCCGCTTCACTGGTGGTTCGCGGGGTATCGCGAGCGACGACCACAGCGGTTGTTTCGTCGAAAAATCCGGCAACATCGGTCGATTCCGTCACGTTTACAGCAATGGTTGAGTATGATTCAGGGCCGGACATGGGCAGCATGCAGATGCCGGTCACCGTCGGCAGTGTTGAGTTCCTAGATGGAACAACGTCGCTGGGAGTTATTGACCTCGCCACGGGCGATAGCACTTTCACAACATCGGCCCTGGCATCAGGCAGCCACAGCATCACTGCCAAGTATCTGGGCGTGACCGAACAGTTTAGTGCAAGCGTTTCCGAAGCACTTTCACAGACCATTGAAATTGCCAAGGCAGCCACCACTACGACTGTGACCTTCACACCCAGCACAATTTATCCCAGCGATAGCGGCCTTGCGCATATCTCCGTCACAGCAGCCTCTGGGACGCCAACGGGGCAGGTGAGCATCAACATTCCCGGCCAGTCTGACCGCACGGCTGAGCTTGTGAATGGAGCTGCCGAGATCGCAATTCCCGTGCTCTTCCCGGACACCTATCAGTTGACAGCCCGATATGCCGGCAACACGGAATTTGCGCCAAGCGCAAGTGCTCCGGCGGACTACAAGATCAGCAAGGAACCTATCAGCTCGAGTTTTGCCACGCCCCACGTGTCGGTGTTTGACGGCACTCCTGTCAACGTGAAGGCCACATTCACCGGCAGGTTCGGCCCACTATCGGGCCTCACCGTGAATTTGCAGTTCGATGGAAATCTGGTGCAGACGCTCTCCACAGCCAATGATGGCAGCGTGTCCGCAACTTTCACGGGCCTTGCCATCGGTGATCACATCGTGACGGCAACATATGCGGGGAATGGCGGCTATAGCGCCAGCACCGCCACCATGGCCATATCGATCCTTGATCCCAATGCCGTGATGGCGACCTCCACATCGCTTGTGTCCTCAGCAAATCCCTCGGATACGGGACAATTGGTCACCTTCACTGCAACAGTCGTCAATTCGGTGAATGAACTTGATGTGCCCACAGGCACAGTCAAATTCATCGACGGAGCCGACGAAATCGGCGCGGTGACGCTGGTCAACGGTGTGGCCACGATTACGGTGGGACTGCCTACCGGCGGCCATTCCATCACAGCCCATTACCTGGGCAAGGACCTTTATCACGAGAGCGCCTCCGCGGCCCTGACGCAGATCATCTCCAAGGTTTCGTCAGCCCTGACCCTGACGTCGAGTTCCAATCCTGCCCAGCCAGGCCAGGAGGTCACAATCACGGTAAGTGTCGTTGGTGGCGGCTTTGCAGCGGGTGGCACGGTGCGCTTCTTTGATGGCCCCACTCGATCGGCCTTAGCGGATGTCATCGCGGGCGTGGCCACATTCTCCACCGATTTGCTTACAGCGGGCACGCACGACATCAGGGCCGTGTACTCGGGTGACGACAATCACGAGTCGGCTGAGGCCGGTCTGCAGCAGCTGGTTTCTTCCGGCGATCCCAACCTCGTTTCCAACATCCAGGAAAAGGGCAGCCCAATAGCGGCAACGTCGTCATGAACTGGCAACCGATATCGCATCGGAAGCGATCACCGATGCCCTTTCCGGGCAGGTGTGAGGTGCTCTCGGCCAGCGATGGCAAGGTGGGCTCGACCTGGGCGCCGGGTCTGGTGCGCGGTGGCGCACGCGTGCAAACTCCACCTCGACATGATCATGGCGCGCTCTCCACAGACAGCAATCTGCGCTTCTGGCTGAAGGGCCGGCGGCACCAACCGGAGCGGTGATCTGGATGGCAAGCAGTGGAATGGCCTGATTGGCGCTTCGGTTCTGTTCGGCGATGGCAAGGTGGCGGGGCTTGTAGCCGGCTACGAGAACTACGACACCGAGGACACGGCCGGCGCCACGCTGAAGGGCGACGGTTATTCCATTGGCGGATACTTTGGCGGCAAGCTGCGATGGGTTTCAGCTTTGACACGCAGCTTCTCTCCACCTTCATCGGCTATGATGTGGCTGCCGGTGCCGTGACCGGGGACTTCGATGCCACGCGCCTCACGGCAGCGGGCGGCTCGCTCACACGATGCGGCAGGGCATTCACCTTTGCGCCCACGCTGCGGGCTTCGGGCATGTGGGAGTGGCAGGATGGCTATGCCGATTCAGCCTCTGTTGTTCATGGCAAGGCCAGCTCGGTGGCGCACGGGTTTCGGCAGGCGCGGCTTGGCTATGCCATTCCACTGGATGGCGGCGGCAGCCTCACGCCCTTTGTCTCCGGCTTCGGCGACTGGCGGTTCTCCGAGAGCGATGGAACAGCGGACTCGGCTCTTGATGGGGCGTCAGCCCGCGTAGAAACGGGCTTCAGCCTGCAGACGGCGAATGGCGTGAATTTCAGCGCCGCAGCGGAGTTCATGGGCCTTGGCCTGGATGAGGCGCGGGCCACGTCCTACCGCGCCAATCTGAGCATTCCGTTCTGAGGCCGAAGAAGCTTTCCGAGCACGGTTGATCGGCGGGGATTGGCCCCCTATACGCGGGGCCAAATTCCACAAAGATTTGGCCACCATGCTCGACAAGACCTTTTCGCCCGCCGATATCGAACCCCGCCTCTATGAGGGTTGGGAGGAGGGCGGCTATTTCAAGCCCGGCCGCAAGCCGGATGCGAAACCCTATACGATTGTGATTCCGCCGCCCAACGTCACGGGCAGCCTGCACATGGGGCACGCCCTCAACAACACAATCCAGGACATTCTCGTGCGTTTCGAGCGCATGCGCGGCCGCGATGTGCTGTGGCAGCCGGGCACCGACCATGCCGGCATCGCTACGCAAATGGTGGTGGAGCGCCTGCTGGCCAAGGAGGGTAAAAACCGCCGCGACATGGGGCGCGAGGCTTTCCTCAAGCGCGTGTGGGAATGGAAGGCGGAATCCGGCGGCATCATCTCCAGGCAGCTGCGCCGCCTTGGCGCCTCCTGCGACTGGAGTCGTGAGCGCTTCACCATGGACGAGGGGCTTTCGGCCGCCGTGCGCAAGGTGTTTGTGAAGCTTTACAAGGATGGCCTCATCTACAAGGACCAGCGCCTTGTGAACTGGGACCCGGTGTTTGAGACCGCCATTTCCGATCTTGAAGTGGAAACACGCGAGACCAAGGGCAGCATGTGGTCCTTCGCCTATCCTCTGGCGGATGGTCCGGTGGATGGCGTGAACGAAGTGGTGATTTCCACCACGCGGCCCGAAACCATGCTGGGGGACGGCGCGGTGGCGGTGCATCCGTCCGACGAGCGCTACAAGAAGCTGGTGGGCAAGATGGTTCGCCTGCCCATTGCCGAGCGCCTGATCCCCATCATCGCGGACGAATATCCCGATCCGGAATTCGGCACGGGTGCGGTGAAGATCACGGGCGCCCATGACGAGAACGACTTCCACGTGGCCAAGCGCCACAACATTCCGCTGATCGTGCTGATGGACAAGAAGGCGCGGATGATCGCCACGCCGGAAAACCATGTGCCCGAACGCTATCACGGCAAGGACCGCTACGAGGCCCGCAAGATGGTGTTGGCGGAAATCGAGGAGCTTGGCTTCTTCCGCGGCAAGGAAGATAAGGTGATCGCCCAGCCCTTCGGCGACCGCTCTGGCGTGGTGATCGAGCCCATGCTGACGGAACAGTGGTATGTGAATGCCGCCGAACTGGCCAAGCCGGCCATTGCCGCAGTGGAGCAGGGGCAAACGAATTTCGTGCCCGGCAATTGGGACAAGACCTATTTCGAATGGATGCGCAACATTCAGCCCTGGTGCGTGTCGCGCCAGCTCTGGTGGGGCCACCAGATTCCGGCGTGGTATGGCTCGGATGGCAAGACCTATGTGGAGGAAACCGAGGAGGCCGCGCAGAAGGCGGCTGGCCCCGGCGTTGTTCTCACGCGCGATGAAGACGTGCTCGACACCTGGTTTTCCTCCGCCTTGTGGCCGTTTTCCACGCTGGGCTGGCCGGAACAGACGGATGTTCTGAAGCGCCACTACAAGACCGATGTTCTCGTCACCGGTTTTGACATCATCTTCTTCTGGGTGGCGCGCATGATGATGATGGGCATGCACTTTATGAAGGAGGTGCCCTTCCACACGGTTTACATCCATGCGCTGGTCCGCGACGAGAAGGGCCAGAAGATGTCGAAGTCCAAGGGCAATGTGATGGACCCGCTGGACCTGATCGACAAATTCGGTGCGGATGCGCTGCGCTTCACGCTCGCTGCCATGGCGGCCATGGGCCGTGACATCAAACTCTCCGAAAACCGCGTGGAGGGCTACCGCAACTTCGCCACCAAGCTGTGGAACGCCACGCGCTTCACCCAGATGAATGGGGCCAAGCACTCCGCCGCTTTTGATCCGGTGGCGGTGCGTGTCACCGTCAACCGCTGGATTGCGGGCGAGGTGGCGCGGGCCCATGCGGCGGTCACCAAGGGCATCGAGGACTACAAGTTCAACGAAGCGGCAGGTGCGGCCTATCAGTTCGTGTGGAATGTGTTCTGCGATTGGTATGTGGAGTTGATCAAGCCCATCCTGTCGGGCACCGACGAGGCGGCCAAGGCCGAAACGCAGGCCACCACGGCCTGGGTGCTGGACCAGATCCTGCTCATGCTTCACCCCTTCATGCCCTTCATCACGGAGGAGCTGTGGCAGAAGACGGCGGCGCGCCGCACCATGCTGATCGACGCGTCCTGGGCCTCCTACAAAGGGCTGGGCGATGCGGCGGCAGATGCCGAAATGGATTGGGTGATCCGCCTTGTTTCGGAGGTGCGCTCGGTGCGTGCCGAGATGAACGTGAACGCCGGGGCCAAGATCCCTTGCGTGCTGGTGGGGGCCGGGCAGGACGCCCGCCGCCGCGCCAAGGCCTGGGAGGCGGAGATCATGCGGCTGGCGCGCCTGTCGGCCATCACCTTCGAGGATCAGGTGCCGAAGGCGTCTGCGCAGATGGTGCTGGACGAAGCGACGATTGCGCTGCCGCTGGAAGGCGTCATTGATTTCGCGGCCGAGAAGGCGCGGCTCAACAAGGAACTGGAAAAGATCGCCAAGGACATGGCGGGCATTGACGGCCGCCTGAACAATCCGGGCTTTGTGGCCAAGGCCCCACCCGAAGTGCTGGAGGAGTCGCGCGACCTCAAGGCCGCCCTCGAAGCCCGCAAGGCCAAGGTGGGCGAGGCGCTGAAGAGGCTGGGGTGATGAGTTATGAAGGGCGTAGTGGAGGGTGTCTGCAAACTCTGTGGGAAATCTCTAAGTAGATCTTACGAACATACACCTCCTAAGGCTGCGTTCAACGACACAGGTGTTTTGGAGATGCGAGCTGACTACGTACTTGGCCTTGAATCCAAGCCGTTGCAGTATCTCGACGAACACAAAGGACGTATCAATCAGAGAGGAGCCGGTGGTTTCACGTTGTGCGGCCCCTGCAATTCTAAGACTGGCTCATGGTACGCATCCAAATACTCCGATTTTTCTCATGTTCTGA
This sequence comes from Hyphomicrobiales bacterium, assembly GCA_046349175.1. Lineage (GTDB taxonomy): Bacteria > Pseudomonadota > Alphaproteobacteria > Rhizobiales > Aestuariivirgaceae > Aestuariivirga. The sequence continues at coordinate 133,648 of JAXMCS010000003.1, forward strand.
TGCAGAGTATGAGGGACAGGGGGAGTGCGGAAGGATTGATAGCAAGAATCAAGTTTTGCCCACTCAATGTGCTTAAGCAAATTGTACTGATGACACTTACTTCGAATCCGGACCCCTTCAGGCAACTAAACCCTGATCTGGTTGAGTTTGTGGAGAATCGAAATTGCCAATATCTTCCGAGAAGGTATGGCATCTATATTGCACTCTTTAATTTGGATAGTTCCCGCCTTAGTCGCACTTCGGGATTGGTTGGCAGAGCCGACTTGGAGACGGGGATGGTCTACACTTACTCTGAAGTGGCGTTTCCACCTCTCGTAAATGTTTTAACAGTCGATTCCCCTAAGCCTGATGTGCGGCTGGTGAAGGTCAACTGGTTTAGACATTACAAGTTTGATGAAGTGGTAGATCACCCACTCAGTTTGATGAAATTGCCAGTAGTGTCGCCGTTTCCTGGCGACTATAGAGATGAAGAGGAACTCCGCGCGACAGTCGCCGAAGGAAGTGAAGCAGGTCTGAAATAGCTTTGTCGCCGACCGCTGCTCATGGCATTTCAGGCCAAATTTGCTAAGTTCACGCCCTGAAACACGCCTTTGGAGTCACGGCAGTGTGGGATGGGGAAGCAAAGGTCTTCACGTCCTCTTCCGACATTCCTGGATTGGTCGTTGAGGCGGACACGTTTTAAGAATTCCTCTCGCTTGTTGAAGTGCAGGCGCGTGAAATGCTTGCGGCAAACCTTGCAAGCGTCCAGATGATAAAAAGGGGTGAGTGAATTGACCTATCTCGATCGTGGCTTGGCGCTGTTGCTTTTGCTGGGAGCGGTGTTTCACACTTACGGCACTCTTGCTCTGCTTCCGGCAGGCAGTGAGGTCTGGGTCTGGTCGCTGGGCGCTGCCTTGGCGGCGTTTCTTGTCGCGGTGCTCAATCTTCTCCGTCCGGCGCGCAGCGGCGACAAGGTGCTTGTTGGGCTCACCGCGTTTGCCAGTTTTGCCTGGGCGCTTGTGGCTTTCGGTTTCGGCAAGGCCATTGGCAACATCATGGACCCGCGCGTCATCTGGCATTATGTCTGCGGCCTGGGCCTGGGGTTCATGTCTTTGCGGGCCTTGGCGACGGCGCCCAAGGGATGACTTCTCCCACGCTTCTCCCTCCCCCTTGTGGGGAGGGCCGGGGTGGGGGTAGCAGCGCAAGTGCAGTTTTGTTTGATTGGTCGTCCTTAATTACCCCTACCCGAAAATCACCACGGTGATTTTCGACCTCCCCACAAGGGGGAGGTGAGTCACCATCGCTGTTGCCCAAACGCCCCGCGCACCCCATATTCCGACCATGCACTGTTTCCTCACGGACCGCATCGCCACGCCCATCGGCACCATGATCCTGGTGGCGCGGGATGGTGTTGTGCTGCTTCTGGAGTTTGAGGAGGCGACAGGCCGGGTGGCGCGCGAGATGAAGGCGCGCTTCGGCGATCACGCGCTTCAACCCAGCACAAACCCCTTTGGCCTTTCGGACCGTGTGCGCGACTATTTCAACGGCAACCTCCACGCCCTCGATGACCTTCTCACCGATGGCGGCGGCACGGATTTCGAGCAGCAGGTGTGGGCGGAATTGAAGCGCATTCCCTGTGGCACCACGGTGTCCTATGGCGCCATCGCCCGCAAGCTGGGGGATGTGCAGCTCTCCCGCGCCGTGGGCACGGCCAATGGCAAGAACCCCATCGCGATTGCCGTGCCCTGCCACCGGGTGATCGGGGCGGATGGCTCCATGACGGGTTATGGCGGCGGCCTTCACCGCAAGGAATGGCTGCTGCGTCACGAGGGGGCGCTGCTTGTCTGAGCGCCGCCGCATCAGCCGCCGGTCCTTTATCCGCCGCTTTCTCGGGCTTGCCGCCCTTGCGGGGTTTGGCACGGGAGCCCATGCCCAAATGAGCAATCCCTATTACGCCGGTCCGGTGACGGACCATTTCGATGGCACGCGCTTCTTTGTGCCGGGACACGAGATTGAGCGCGGCCTCTCCAGCGTTTACAGAATGCTGACACGCAGCAAGGCGCAGCGGGCCCCCTGGCCGGATGCCATTCCCAGCCCCTTTGCCGACACGCCGCCAGCGCGCAGTGAAGATTTGCGCGTGACGCTCATCGGCCATGCCTCGTTCCTCATTCAGGTGGCGGGGCTCAACCTGCTCATTGATCCCGTCTATGCGGAGCGGGCGAGCCCCTTCCAGTTCATTGGCCCCACGCGGCGCAACCCGCCCGGCATCGCCATGGACAAGCTGCCACCCATCGATGCGGTGCTCGTGTCGCACAGTCACTATGACCACATGGATGTTGCGGCCCTGGGCGAGATTGCCAAGTGGCACAAGGCGCGGTTCATTGCGCCCCTGGGCAACGACACGATCATGGGGCCTGCTGCCGGCACGGTGGAGACTTTCGACTGGGGCCAGTCGATTGACCTGGGGCAGGGCGTGAGCGTGCATCTGCTGCCGTCTTTCCATTGGGCGGCGCGCGGTGTGCTGGACCGGCGGAAAAGCCTGTGGGGTTCTTTTGTCTTCACCACGCCTGCAGGCACCATCTATCACATTGCCGACACGGGTTATGGCGATGGCTCAATCTCGCTTGACATGAAGGCGAAGTTCGGCGCGCCGCGGCTCGCCATCATTCCCATCGGTGCCTATGAGCCGCGCTGGTTCATGCAATCCATGCATGTGAACCCGGCAGAGGCTGTGCAGATCTTTCAGGATTGCGGAGCGGAAGCCGCCATCGGCCACCATTGGGGCACCTTCCACCTGACGGATGAAGCCCACGACAAGCCGGAGCAGGATTTGGCCATTGCCTTGGCGGCGGCTGGCATTGCGCCGGAAAAATTCAAGGCCTTCAGGCCGGGCCAGGTGTGGCGAGCCGGAAGCGACAGCGCGTGATCAACTGCGCGCCACGCGCGACAGGAAATAGGAGCCAAGCAGGCGGGTGGAGCGGCGGATGTTTTCCGTTGGCATGCTCTCGGCATAGCGCTTGAGGATGCGGTCGAAGACTTCGCCCAGCGTGCCTGCCGATGTGATGGTGGAGAGCACGGCGAGCGTGGGCCGTGTCACGAAGTATGCCTTCTGGCCATCCTGCTGGCGCAGCAGGCTTTCCAGCCGCATCCAGTCCTCAATGCGCAGCGAAAGCTTGCCAGCATCGCCATCGTCCATGCCGGTGGTCACACGCAGCAGCGTGGTGCGGTCAAACAGGGCCGCGGCCACGGGCGTCTTGCCACATAGAGATTGCCCAGCACCAGCACCATGAGTTCGAAGAAGCGCTCGCGCATGGTGGTGTCCGGATGGGCGGGCGCATCGGCCGGGCCTTCGCCCAGGGCCACGATGCATTCCTGCACCAGCTGGTCTAGATCAACTGTTGAAGCCGACATGTCTGCGCCATCCCGTAAGTGTTGACGGACCTTGCGCAGATGGCGCTGCGCAAGGGTTAAGCGGCCCGGCGCACCGGCAGGCGTGGTAAACGGAATGGGTGTTGCCTTCGCTTTTCGCCGTCTTGCGGTTGCGCAACACGTGCTCATGTTCCGCGTCATAGGGGCCGAGTCGAAAATCCTTGTGGCCGAGAACGTGGCCCACAAGAATGAGCGCGGTGCGTGTGAGGCTTCTCGGCCCGAACCTTCTTCGCGATGTCCCGCAGGTGCCGTGGATGAACTGCTGTCCAGGCCAGCCCACGCGGAAGGCCACCACCACCGGGCAATCCTCGCCATAGTGCGGAATGAGCGAGCGCTGGATATGGGGGATGTTGCGCACCGACAGGTGAATGGCCAGCGTGGCCCGCGCGGCCCCCAGCTTTTCCAGCTCTTCGCCCGGCGGCATGGCGGAGGACTGCATGGCCGTGCGGGTGAGGATCACGGTTTGTGCCACTTCCGGCAGGGTAGATTGGGTTTTCAGCGCGGCGGCGGCGGCGGCAAGGCGGGCACGCCCGGTGTCACGTCATAGGGAATGGCGAGCGCATCGAGCCTGCGCATCTGCTCGGCGATTGCGCCGTACAAGAAGGGATCACCCGAATGGACGCGGGCCACATCCAGCCCCTTGCTGTGGGCCTCCTTCATCTCTGCGATGATTTCATCAAGATGCATGGGGGCGGTGTCCAGCACGCGGGCTCCGGCAGGGAGCCGCCTTGACGATCTCCTCCGGCTGCGAGCCAGCATAGAGCACAGGACAGGACTGGATGATCTTCTGAGCCGCGGATGGTAATCAGGTCGGCTGGTCCGGCGCCAGCAAAATGAACGGTCATAGGGATTTCATCTTCTTTGCATAGCCGCGCGGCGTGTAAGCATAGGTCTGGCCATCACCGCGCGTGAAGGAGCAGGATTGCGATGATCAGAACCATCACCAGTGTGAGCATATCCACATCTTCGGCGCGGAATGCGTCGAAGCGGATGATCCGCACTTTCTCCTCTGGCCGTCCCAGACTTGTGGCGAGAACCACTGGCGTATCCGGCTGCCGGTGCGGGCGGCAAAATGTCGAAAACCTTGACGATCTGGTCGGTGCGCTTGAGTGAACGGGGATTGTGAAGGCGATCACGAAATCACCTTCAGCCGCAGTATCCGCGCTGCACGATGGTTTCCCATGGCGTGAGCAAGTCGAAGCGAGATGCAGCAGAAGTCGCCGTGATGAGCGCGCCAGCCCGTGCGCTGGCCATCTGGAAGAGGCGCTGATGCCGGGGTGCACGTCAACGGCGATGCGGCAGGGTTCGCGGTCGATCAATTCATAGACGGAGGCGGCCATGGCAAAAATGGCCAGTCACCGGAACAGACCAGCGCCACCTGCTTGCCCTGTTTCGCCAACTCGATGGCGTGGCGGCAGCGCTTTTCTTCCCGTCGCCCAGAGGAAATCATGGCGCGTCTGGCTGGTGCCGGAGCGGTTCAACAAGGTCGAGATAGAGTGAATATCAACCCATTCACGTGGCATCACAATTCCGAAATCCACCTGCGGTGTGGTGAGACGCTGTCGCCGGGGCCGATGCCGACGACCGAGACACAGCCCCGCGCGCGGCCTGCATGCCGTTGGAAGTCGTCGTGGTGGGCGGCCTCTGCGATGGCCAGCGTGGCGCGCTTGCTCTTCACTTTTAGCACAATGAGCTTGCCGTTCGGCCCCACCAGCGCAAGGGCCGCCGCTTCAGCGACTCCGGGTGTTCCGCCAGCTTCGACGACAGAAGGGGCGTTTGCAGGCGCGGCGCCTCGGCCTTCAGCTGCTCCGCGGTAAAGAAGCGCACATTGGAAAACTGCGAGATGGCGGCTTCGTCTTCCTTCAGGTCGATGGAGCCGAACCGGAAAATGGAGCGCGCGTCGAATGTTGTTCGCGGCGAGTGTGTGGTCAAGCAGTTGCTTCACTTCTGCCGGGTCGGTGCCGCGTTCGCAACCGATGCCCACCGCGAGCGTCCAGGGATGATAAACCAGATGATGACTGTTGCCCTGTTTGCGGTGGATGGTGGTTTCCATCCGCACAGCCTCACCGCGCAGGCGCGCGGCGGCGGCGGGTTTGTGATCCTGAATGTTGGCGAGGGAAGCAGCCTGGGGTTCGTCCATCGCCTCACCGAAAACCACGTCGCTGGCTGTGGTGATGGCGGCATGTCCGCCCGTGGTGGCAGCAATCTTCCGTGCCAGATCATTGGCGCCGGCATGACCGCCCAGCAGAGGAATAACGGACGATCCATCCTCCGCGACCGCCACGACGGCTGGTTCCCGGTGCTTGTTGCGCAAGCCAGGTGCGATGGCCCGGATGAGGATGCCGGACGCGCAAATGCCTATGACGGCATGGGCAAAGCGAAAGGCGTGCGCCATGGCCTGCGTCGCCTTCTCGTAATGCTGGTCGCAGCCTTCAAGGCCCTTGGGACCGTGAATATGTCCGCCAACAGATGACTTGATCCTCTGCGCCAGCGGCAAGGCCGAAGGTCCGAGCACAAAGATGGCTGTTTGAACGGACATCACGACACCTTCACAATGATGGTGGTGAAATAGGGCAGGGTGTCAACTTCAATGTCTTCCACCTTCTTTATCACCTGGTCCGCGTGGGTGGCTTTGCTCACAGCCGTGGCACAGGTGATGAGGTCGAGTGCCGAGAGCACTTGCTTCACCTTGCCGAAATGCCGTCCCACCTTGATGATGGCGGCGGCCTGGCAGGTTTGCAGTTCCTCGCGCAGGCGGTCTGCATCGAGCGTGGCGGGCAGCACCTTCAGCACATCATCGCGGCCGCAGAGCGGCTGGGCCATGGCGGCGGCAGAGGCCGTAATGGAGGTAACGCCCGGCACCACAACCGTGGTGAAGCGGCTGGAGAGGCGCTCGAAAACATACATGAAGCTGCCGTAGAAGAAGGGATCACCCTCGCACAGCATCACCACATCTTCCCCGCGTGAAAGATGCGCTGCGATCTGCTTTGCGCCCGCATCATAGGCGGCCTGTGCCGGTTCGCGCTCCACCCGCATGGGCATGGGAATGGCGATTTCCGTGGCATCCTCCGGCATGAAGGGCGCGGCAATGGCGCGGGCGGTGCTTTCGCTGTCATTGGCAGCGAGATAGGCGATCACCTTGGCAGTGGAGACAAGCCGCCAGGCTTTCACCGTCATCAATTCAGGGTCGCCGGGGCCAAGGCCCACGCCATAGAGTGTTCCGGTCATTGCTTCACCACGCGCCATTGCACCACCGGCATTTTGGGTTTGAGGGCCCTGAAGCGGCCCACTGCCTCGAGCCGCGAAACTTCGATACGCAGCAACTCGCCGCTATGTTTTTCCTGCAGGTCAAAAAGATGCATCTCGCCTTCAAGCGTCACGACATTGGCCACCAGTCGCCCGCCGGGGCCAAGGGCGGCCCAGCAGGCCTCAAAGACTCCCGGAGCGCCAACACCGCCGCCGATGAAAACGGCATGGGGTGCAGGCAAACCCTGCAGGGCTTCAGGTGCGCTTCCAGCAACAATCTTCAGGCGGGGGGTGCCAAGTTGGTCGGCATTGCGTGCCATCATGGCGCGGCGGGCGTCGTTCTGCTCAATGGCAACGGCCTCGCAGCCACGCGTGCCGCGCATCCATTCAATGGCAACAGAGCCGCAGCCCGCACCTACATCCCAGAGCAGTTGATCCGGGCACGGTGCAAGTGCGGCCAGTGTGGCAGCGCGCACCTCTTGCTTTGTCAGCTGCCCATCGTGTTCGAAGGCATCATCCGGCAGGCCCGCAGCACGGCTCCAGATTTTCGCGGCAGGGCCCGCATGACAGTGCACGGCGAGGGTGTTGAGTGGCGACCAATCTTTTGCCGGTTGCGTGGCGGCCGCAAATGTCGTGATGGCTTCCGCCACGCCGCCGAGGTTTTCCAGCACAGCAACATGGCTTTCGCCGAAGCCACGGGCCACCAGGCGGCGGCATACCTCCGCAACCGAAGAGCCATCCTCCGTCAGGATCAGCAGGCGCGCATCCGGCTGGATAAAGGCTTCCACTGTGGCGGCGGGGCGGCCATGAATGGTGAGCGTGTCGCAATCCGGCAATGACCAGCCCATGCGCGCTGCCGCCAGCGAGAAGGCGGAGAGGTGGGGGATGATCTCCACGTCGGCTTTCGGAATGAAGGTCAGCAGTTTGCGGGCGACACCGTAATTCATGGGATCGCCCGTGGCGAGGATCACAGTGGGCTGGCCGGAGAGCGGCTTCAGTTGCTCTGTCACCTTGGCAAAAGGTTGTGGCCAGAGGTGCTGCTGGGCTTGACTTTCCGGCAGCATGGCCAAGGTGCGCTCCGACCCCACAACGTGTTGTGCCGCCTTGATGGCCTGTCGCGCCTTGGACCCCAAACCTTCCCAGCCGTCTTCGCCGATGCCCACGATGGTGAGCCAGCGTGTCATGCGTTGCCCCCGAGCACGGCATTGATGACGGCGGCGGCCATGGCGGAGCCGCCCTGCCGCCCGCGCAGGGCCACGATGGGAATGCCACGCGGATTGAGGATCAGTTGCTCCTTGCTTTCGGCGGCCCCCACAAAACCAACCGGCAGGCCGACAATTGCGGCTGGTTTCGGCGCACCTGCATCAATGATGTCGAGAAGGTGGAAGAGGGCAGTTGGCGCGTTGCCAATGACGACGACCGAACCCGCCAGATGCGGACGCCACAGCTCTACCGCCGCAGCGGATCGGGTGTTGGCCATCTCGCTGGCCAGCGGCTTGGTGCGCGGATCGTTCAGTGTGCAGATGATCTGCTCGCGCTCCGGCAGCAACGATGGCATGATGCCGTGCCGGACCATTTCAGCATCCACCAGAATTTTCTGGCGACGGGCAATGGACAGGCGGGCGGCATCGGCAAAGTCAGGCGAAATGAAAAGCTGCTTGGCGACACTTGTCATCCCGCAGGCGTGGACGATGCGGCGGGCAATGGCGCGGCCCGAGTCCGGAATGAGCGAGAAATCCGCTTCCGCGTCAATCATCTCGAATGACAGCGCATAGATGGCTTCGGCGTTCTTCAAGTAGTCGCTCATGGCTTCAGGGTTTTGGGGCCGAGCGGGTGGTCCGCATGGGGGTAGGGCGCATGGGTGTGGCCATGGTCATGGGGGTGGTCATGCCCGTGCTCATGGTGATGACCATGGTGGTGATGGTGGTCGTGGGCCGCCGGGCGCGAGGCCAGGGCAAAAGGGCCGCTATCTTGCTTGGGGGCCTTGCAGGCATTGGTGCAGGGGCCGCCCTGGCAGAATTCGCAGTTGGATGAAGTGCCAATGCCTTCCACGTGATGGTGATGGCTTTCCTGCACCGCGCCCACTTCTGCCTCGAAGCCCAGCACCTGGGTGCGGTATTTGCAGAGCTGGCAGTTCATGGCGATGTCGCCCGTCAGGATCTGTTCCACGCGTTCCACGAAGGTGTCCACCACCAGCGGATGGTCGTTGAGGTAGGGCGCCTTCACAAATTCAATGCCGGGGTGGCGGGCGGCCACGGCATCGGTGGCATCGTAAATCCGCTGCACCAGAATGCCGGTGAAGAGGAAATAGGGAAACACGATGATGCGCTTGAAGCCCAGCCGCGTGGCATGTTCGAGGGCCGGCTCAACGAGTGGGAATGTGACGCCTGAATAGGCGGTTTCGCCCCAGCCGAAGCCGAAGCCTTCCCACATCATGCGGGTGACTTTCGAGACATTGGAGTTGGCATCGGGATCAGACGCGCCACGGCCCACCACCACCAACAGCGTTTCGTGTTTTGAGATGTGATCGCCTGCGGCCTTCACCGCCTCCTCGATGCGGTCGGCGGCGGCGCGCAGCATCTTGGGATCAATGCCCAGATCCTTGCCGTAGTCGATCTTCAGCGAGTTGGCGGCGGCATAAGTGTTGAGCACGGAAGGAATGTCGTTCTTGGCGTGGCCTGCGGCAAACAACATGCCGGGCACGGCAAGCACGCGCGTCACGCCTTGCGCCTTCAGCTTGTCCAGCCCGTCGCGAATGATGGGTGTCGCGAATTCCAGATAACCGAACTCCACCGGGTATTGCGGCAGGCGCTTCTTCAGGTGGGCGGACAGCACGGCGAATTCCTTCACCGCGTCGAGATCGCGGCTGCCGTGGCCGCACAACATGACACCCAGTTTTTCCTGCATGGTCTGCCTTCCAAAATCGCGCAGTCCCGGAAAGCCGGTGTGGAAGGCAGCTCCGTCTTGGCGCGCCTGCAAGCGTCCGCCGCACCGGAATGTCTTTCAGCCACCTTGGGGCGGCACTGCATGGCCGATGGCTTTAGGCTGTGCCCCGGGCAGTGGCAAGGCGCAATGCGTCAGCTTTCAGGCGATTTCGAACCTTCTCCGACGCAACCTCTTGGCAAGGGCTAAAACTCCACCCCGGCCTGGGCCTTCACGCCGCTGCGGAAGGGATGCTTCACCTGCTCCATTTCGGTGACAAGGTCTGCGAGTTCGATCACTTCTTCTCGGGCGTTGCGGCCGGTGATGACGATGTGCTTGTCGAAGGGGCGGTTCCGTAGAACCTCCAGCACCTCCTCAAGCGGCAGATAATCATAGCGCAGCACGATGTTGAGTTCGTCCAGCAGCACCATGCGATAGGCAGGGTCGGCAATCATCTTCTTCGCCTCGTCCCAGCCGGCGCGGGCATGGGCCATGTCGCGGGCCCGGTCCTGTGTCTCCCAGGTGAAGCCTTCGCCCGCCGCCTTGATGGTGACGAGGTCCGGGAATTTTTCGAGCACAGTGCGTTCGCCCGTGTCCCAGGCGCCCTTGATGAACTGGATGACGCCGGATTTCATGCCGTGGCCCAGGTGGCGGAAAATCATGCCGAAGGCGGCGGTGGACTTGCCCTTGCCCTTGCCGGTGTGGACAATGAGCAGGCCGCGCTCAATGGTTTTGCCCGCCATGATCTTCTCGCGGGCGGCCTTTTTCTTGGCCATCTTGTCGTGGTGGCGGGAAAGATCGTGGTCTGTGTCTTCACTCATGCCTGCAGCTCCTTGAGGCGGTCATAGGTGGAATTGAGGCGCGGGCGCCAGAGTCCGCGGGCGATGGCCTCTTCCAGGCGGGCCGCCAGTTCTTTGAGCGCCCGGGGATTATTCTCCGCCATGAAGGCGCGGGTGTCATCATCGGCGATAAAGGCGTCAAAAGCGAGATCGAAGTGGTGCGATTTCACGGCATCGGCCGTGGCGGCAAAGGCAAACATGTAGTCCACCGTGGCGGCGATTTCGAAGGCCCCCTTGTAGCCATGGCGCTTCACGCCGGCGATCCATTTGGGATTGACCACACGGCTTCGCACCACGCGGGCCACTTCCTCCTCCAGCGTGCGGATGACCGGACGTTCCGGGCGGGAATGGTCGCTGTGATAGGATTTGGGCTTTCGGCCTGAAGCGGTTTCCACCGCCGCCGCCATGCCGCCTTCAAACTGATAGTAGTCATCGGAATCGAGCAGGTCGTGCTCGCGGTTGTCCTGATTGTGGATCACCGCTTCGATGGACGCGAGGCGGGTGCGGAAGGTGTCTTCGGTGTTTTTGCCGTCGGCCTTCGCGCCATAGGCAAAGGCTCCCCAGGTGACATAGGCCGCCGCCAGGTCGGCGCGGCTCTGCCATAGGCCCTCGTCAATGAGGGCCTGCAACCCCGCGCCATAGGCCCCCGGCATGGCCCCGAAGATTCGATGGCTGGCGAGACTCGCGGCTTCGGCGTCGGGCAGGCCTGAGGCGGCGAGGGCCGCAGCCTCGCGCGTTACGCGGGCAGCGATGGGATTGTCTCCCTCATCTTCGTCGAGACCCGCCACGGCTTGCACCGCCTTGTCGAAGAGTTCGATCTGGGCAGGGAAGGCATCGCGGAAAAAGCCGGAGATGCGCAGCGTCACATCCACGCGGGGCCGGCCCAACTGGGCCAGGGGCATGACCTCAAATCCAGTGACGCGCCAACTGGCCGGATCCCACACGGGCTTTGCACCAATCAAGGCCAGGGCTTGCGCGATGTCATCACCGCCAGTGCGCATATTGGCCGTGCCCCAGGCCGAAAGCCCAACGGAAGCAAGATGTTGCCCCGTCTCCTGGAAGTGGCGGGTGAGCAGGGCATCGGCTGATTTGCAGCCCAGCGCCCAGGCCGCCGGGGTGGGCAGCGTGCGGTTGTCGATGGAATAAAAATTGCGCCCCGTGGGCAGCACGTCCAAGCGCCCTCGGGTGGGCGCACCGGAAGGGCCGGGCGGCACACGCTGCCCGGTGAGGCCGCGCAGCAGGTTGGTAATCTCGTTCTGCGCGGAAGACTGGAGGGCGGTGCGGAGTGTCGTTGAGATGTGAGCCAGCACCGTTGCCGATGCCGGGCCGGGCCCCACGCCATTTTGCACGCAGGCCTGGGCCAGCAGCTCCAGCCGCTCCACCGTGTCGGCATTGCTGCGCCAGGGATCGGTTGACAGCCGCTGCAGGGCCTCAGGTTTGGGCCCGCGCCAATTTTCGTGGAGGGGGCTGGAGAGAGGGTCAAAACCGTCCAGTTCGAGGTCCTGCGCCAGGGCGCGGATCAGGGAGGCATCCTTGCCTTCGCCAGTGCCGCGGGGCACGCGGGTGAGAGCCACCAGAAGGTCCGCCTCCTGCTGGCCTTGCGGGGCGTGTCCCAGAATGTGCAGGCCATCGCGGATCTGCGCTTCCTTCAGGTCGCAGAGAAATGCATCGAGTTTCTGCAGGTCGCTTTCATCGTCGCCGGTGAAACCTGCATCCTTGTCGAGCCTGTGGTGGCGGGTGAGATCAAGGATGTTCTCGCGCAGCGCCGCAACCCGGCGGCGGTCCAGACCGGAGGCGAGGTAATACTCATCCACCAGCGTTTCGAGGTCCTTGAGGGGGCCATAGGATTCGGCCCGGGTGAGCGGCGGCGTGAGGTGGCTGATGATCACGGCGCCGGTGCGCCGCTTGGCCTGCGTGCCCTCGCCCGGGTCATTTACGATGAAGGGATAGAGCTGCGGCGTGGGGCCGAGTGCGATTTCCGGCCAGCAGATGTCGGAGAGCGCCGTGGCCTTGCCCGGCAGCCATTCCAGATTGCCATGCTTGCCATTGTGGATGATCGCTTGTGCGCCAAAGACATGGCGCAGCCAGAAATAGGTGGCGAGATAGCCATGGGGCGGCACCAGCGCCGGGTCATGATAGGTAGCCTTGGGGTCAATGTTGTAGCCGCGTGCCGGCTGGATGCCCACCACCACATTGCCGAATTCCAGCAGGGGCAAGTGGAACTGCCGGTCCATGACAAAAGAATCATCGGAGGGAGGCCCCCAGCGGGCTTCAATCGCTTTGCGAACGGCCTCGGGCAAGCTTCTGTAATATATGCCATAACTGAATAGCGTCAGTGTTGTCGGCGAGGCTTTGGTGGAAGCGGCATTTGTGCGGTTTTTCTGCAGGGCCTCGATCAGCGCATTGCCGCTCGCTGGTATGGCCTCCATGGCAAACCCCGCCGCCGCCATGGCTTCGAGGATCGCGATGGTGCTGGCAGGCGTGTCATAGCCAACGCCATTGGCGATGCGGCCATCCTTGTTGGGGTAGTTGGCGAGGATGATGGCGGTGCGCAGCTCTTGGGGAGGCGTGCGGCGCAGCTTCTGCCAGTTGGCGGCGAGAGCTGCCACGTGGGCAATGCGGTCCGGCACCGGCTTGTGGGTGACGATGCGGCACTGGCTTCTTTCGTGCCACAGGGAATCGGCCTTGAAGGAAATGGCACCTGCATAAATGCGGCCATCCAATTCCGGCAGAACAACGGACATGGCCAGATCCTTGGGCCCAAGGCCGCGCGGGCTGGCGCGCCAGCTTTCCTCCGTGGTGCCGGCCAAGGTCACTTGCAGCACGGGAACAGCGAAAGCCGCCAGCGGGTCTTCCGCCTCATTGCCCACGGCGAAGGAGGTGGCATTGATGATGACATCCGGCGGAGAGGCGCGCCAGGCTTCGGCTATCAGGTTGCGGCTTGCGGCATCCTTGAGGCTGGCGATGAAGAGGGCGGACACTGCAAGGCCATGACCAGCGAGCGCCTCGCAAAGGGCATCAATGGGAGCGGTTTGCCCGCCCTCGATCAAGGCGCGGTAAAAGACAATGCCGATGCGCGGCCCAGCTTCCGTTTCGCGGTGGATGCCACAGGCGGGAAAGGCCTGGGGCGGCGGCGCTTCGGTCTCGCCCAGAAGTTCCGCACAATACCGCAAGGCATTGCTGACGTTATCTATTCCGCCCAGCGCGAAGTAGCTGCGCTGGCGTTCCACTTGTGCGGCGGGCAGGTTTGAGAGGGCCGCCACGGCGGCATCAGGCTCTGTGCCGCCGGGCAGGATGGCTAGCTTGATGGCGCGTTCGTCCGCAAGGGCCCGCAGCACCGCCACGCCATAGGACCAGTAACTCTCGCCACCAAGCAGTCGCACAACGATCAGGCGCGCCGCGGCCAATGTCTTCTCCGCATAGAGATCAACGGAGTAATTGTGCTGCAGCTGCATGAGATTGGCCAGCCGCACGCTCGGGAACGCATCTCCCTGCCGGTCCAGGGCCGAGGCCAGTTGCGCCAGTTCGCTATCGGCCGCCGAGAGGATGACGATGTCGCCAGGCTGCTGCTTCAGGTCGATGGCTTCCGCCGCGCCATCAATCACCCCGGAGGTGGTGGCGAGGAGATGCATCAGCTCTTGAGCGAGGCCTCAATGCCGGCGCGGTCCATGTGCTTTTCGCCGATCACCACAAGGCGCGTGCCGCGCGGTTCGCCTGCCTTCCACGGGCGGTCGAAATAGCTGTTGAAACGCGGACCCACGGCCTGCACCAGCAGGCGCGATCCCGCGCCCACATCGGCAAAGCCCTTGAGACGGAGAATGTCGTGGGCTGCGATGGTCTTTTCGATGCGGGCGAGCAGGGCGGCCTTGTCCTGGGGCCCCGGCAGATCGACAATGAATGTCACGAAATCATCGTGATCGTGCTGCTCTTCGCCTTCCATCTCGTGATGGGACTGGCGGTTGTGCAGATCATCTTCAGCCCCACCCTTGAGGCCGAGCAGAACAGACAGGTCCACAGCCCCCTGCCGGGCCGAAACAAGCCGTGTGGCGGGGCGCAGCTTGCCTTTCAGGGCCAGTGCCGTTTCCAGTGCCTCGGCCTCGCCCAGAAGATCGGACTTGTTGAGGATCACCATGTCGGCGGCGTTCAACTGGTCTTCAAACAGTTCCTCGATGGGGTTTTCATGGTCGAGGTTGGGATCGGCGGCGCGCTGTGCGGCCACGGCCTCTTCATCATCGGCAAAGCGGCCCTCGGAGAGCGCCTTGGCATCCACCACCGTCAGCACGCCATCCACTGTCACCTGTGACTTGATTTCCGGCCAGTTGAAGGCGCGCACCAAAGGTTGGGGCAGGGCAAGGCCCGATGTTTCGATGATGATGTGATCGGGCTTTTCCTTGCGGGAGAGCAGCTTGTTCATGGTGGGCACGAAGTCGTCGGCCACGGTGCAGCAGATGCAGCCGTTGGACAGTTCGATGATGTCGTCTTCGCTGCAGGCCTCGCTGCCGCAAGCCTTGAGGATTTCGCCGTCGACGCCCACATCGCCGAATTCATTTACAATGAGCGCGATTCGGCGGCCCCGGGCATTGGCCAGAATGTGGCGCACCATGGTGGTCTTGCCCGCGCCCAGGAAGCCGGTGACAACAGTGGCTGGAATCTTCTCGCTCATGCTTTGGCTTCCACTGTGTGGAGGGCCCGCGGCAACAGCACGCCCAGGAGCAGGCCAAGAATGGCCCAGAACACTGCCGCCGCTGCGGTGGCGTTGGCTACAAAGGCCGCCGCCAACTGTGGTGGCACGCTGGTGGCTGCATTGGGTGGCTGCGGCGCTCCGATGATGTGAGGCAGTGCCATCAGCACCACCGCCACAAAAGGCGCCCAGGTCTCGCGGCGCAGGGCAATCAGGTAAATCCCGGCGGCCGTGGCAATGATCGTGCCTACCCACCAGACTTGGCGGGCCAGAAGATCAGCAACCGGCGTGCCTGGTACCTGTGGCGGCAGGCCGGCGCCCGTTGCAACATGGACAGCCAGAAAACCGCACAGGCCCCAGATCAGGCCGTTGGCCCGTGTGATGGGAACACCGCTGAACAGCGAGATGGCGGCAAGCACCAGGGCAAAGCCCGCCCCCGTCAGCATGGAGGCCACGGTGGTGTAAGTCAGGCGTTCAGCACCGGGGGCTGGTTCCCAGGCGGGCTGTTCGCCGGGATCCGGGCACATTTTCATGCCCGGCATGTTTTCCACACAGGCGGGCTTGTTTTCGCCAGAGGATGCTTCCGCGGTTGCGGCAGCAGGCCCCGCGTGTTCATCCGCGTGCTCGAAAACCTCGGCTGCGAAAATCAGGGGCGTGAGGCGGACATACTGGATGCCGCTCAACACAAGCCCGGACAACAGGCCCGCAACAAGTGCGGCCAGCACGACACGGCCAATCATGATGCTATCTGCTTAGTGGCAGGGAAAGCCAATAGCGTGGCGCGTGTCGTGCGCGGCGTTGTGCGCGTAGCTCATGTGCGACAGGCCGACGGCAAAAACCATCGTGCAGCCGAGGAAAAGCGAAACAAGGCCGGCGGCAAAGCGCTGGGAAGCGGAAATCGTGTGTGTATGGACAGCGGTGGTCATGTCACCCTCCGTGGAGACCGTTCAATGCGTGGGCTTTTCGCCCGGTTCTTGTCCGGCAGGTCTCCTGACTTGCGGCTCAGGCGGCAGGGCCGTCTTCCCGGTTTCCCAGTGACATAGTGGCCCTGCCTCGCCGCTTACAGTTGCGGGGGCAGTCACGGCATCGGCCCCTTTTGGGTCGTCCTCACCGTGTTCCCTGTTAGGCTTCCGGCCGTTGTGGCCATGCGAAGCACCAGACTTTTGCAAAATGCCGGGTTTTTGCCGCCCGGTCAACCAAGGGAAACGGCACGCGCAGCTTGAATTGCGACCCACCCGCGATGCGTGTAGTGTCCCCATCCCTGAACATCCTGTCATTTACCCGGCTTAAAGAGGCAATGGGCTTGAGTGCAGGTGGGGACGCACAGGAGACCCGGGGAAAGACATGGCCGCAGCCAACATGAAGCAACGCAATGACCTTTCGCACGCTCTCTGGTCGCGCAAGGGAATCTGGGTTTCAGTTTTCATTTTCTCCTGCATCATCAACATCTTGATGCTGACGGGATCGATCTACATGATGCAGGTCTATGACCGCGTCCTGCCGTCGGGCAGCATCCCCACGCTGATTGCCATCAGCGCCATCGTGTTGGCGCTCTATGTGTTTTACGGCTTCCTGGAAAACGTCCGAATGCGACTCATGCAGCGCCGCGGCCGCATTATTGAGGAAACCCTGCGCGACAAGGTGTTCGATGCCACCACCCTGATGGCGCTGCGCAAGGTGCCCAGCAGCGGCGGCCAGCCGATGCAGGATCTCGCCACCATCCGCCAGTATTTCTCGGGTGCTGGCCCGCTGGCCTTCCTCGACATGTGGTGGGTGCCCATTTATTTCGGCATTGTCTGGGCGCTGCATCCTTTGCTCGGTATTGCGGGCGTTGTGGCCGGCGTTGTCATTTTCATCCTCGCCATGCTCAGTGAATATGCCACGCGCAAACCCTTGCAGCAGTCCACCATGGCGGCCTCGCGCGCCGCTGCCATGAACGAAGAGGCCCGCCGCAATGCCGAAGCCCTGCATGCCCTTGGCATGCGGGCCAGCCTGCGCGCGCGCTGGGACAAGTTCCAGCAAGAGGCCATGGATGCCAACTCGCAGGCAGCGGACCGCGGCGGCTTCATCGCCAATATCTCGCGCGTCATCCGCATGCTGGTGCAATCCGGCATTCTGGGTCTTGGTGCCTATCTCGCTGTGAATCACGAATTCTCGGCAGGCTCGATCATCGCCTCGTCAATCATCATGTCGCGTGGTCTCGCGCCCATCGAGCAGGCCATCGCCAACTGGCAGCAGTTCCTGTCGTGCCGCAAGGCCATGGCGCGCATCGAACAGATGCTGAATGCCATGCCCGCGGACACCCAGCGCATGAAACTGCCGGATCCGCAGGGTCACCTTCAGGTGGAAAACCTGACAGTGGCGGTGCAGGGTATGGAGAAGCCGCTGCTCAACAATCTCTCTTTCAAGGTGGAGCCGGGGCAGGGCCTCGGCGTGATCGGCCCCACGGGGGCCGGCAAGTCCACGTTGTCGCGCGTGCTGGTGGGTCTCACGGAGCCGAACCGTGGCACGGTGCGGCTGGATGGCGCGACGCTGGAGCAGCGCAGCGAGGAAGACCGTGGCAAGGCTATTGGCTATCTTCCGCAGGACGTGCAGCTGTTTGATGGCACGGTGGCGCAGAACATTTCGCGCTTTGCCGAGAACCCGGATCCCAATGGCATTGTGGAGGCTGCCAAGCTTGCCAATGTGCACAGCCTGATCATGCGCCTGCCCAAAGGCTACGACACGCCGCTGGGTGAGAATGGGGCGAGGCTTTCCGCCGGGCAGCGGCAGCGCCTGGCGCTGGCCCGCGCGGTTTATGGCAATCCCGTCCTCATCGTCATGGACGAACCCAACAGCAATCTCGATGCCGAGGGCGAAGTGGCGCTTGACGCCGCGATCCGTGCCAGCATGGCGCGCGGGGCTGCGGTGGTTATCGTGGCGCACCGGCCGAGCGCCCTTCAGGCTGTCACCGATGTGCTGGTGCTGAACGAAGGTTCCGCCGCCGCCTATGGCAAGCGCGAGGAAGTCTTCAAGCAGGTGACACGGCCACGGGCTGTTGTTTCCAACGACGGCGTGCAGCGGCCCGCCGCCACGCCGACGCTCGTCGTTCCTGAAACACGCAACTGAGAGCGGCAGACATGAACACCAACTCATCAATCCGCCGCACACTCATTCTCGGCTATTCCTCGATTGCCCTCATGGTCGGGGCCTTTGGTGGCTGGGCCTATACGGCGCAACTCAATGGCGCCGTCATCGCGCCTGCCACCATTGTGGTGGAATCCTATTCCAAAAAGGTGCAGCACCAGCAGGGGGGCCTCATCTCGCGCATCCTCGTCAAGGATGGCGACCGCGTGACCCAGGGCCAGGACCTGATCCTGCTCGACACCACGGACACCAAGACCGAACTGTCCGTCATCCAGGGTGCGCTTGATGAATTGCAGGTGCGCAAGTCCAGGCTTGAAGCGATGCGCGATGGTGATGCGCAGATGAAGCTTCCCCCCGCCATTGTCGAACGGAAAGCGGATGCAGACCTTGCGAGCATCATTCAAGGCCAGCAGAAGCTGCTCACCTCCACGCTTGATGCGGAAAAGGCCAAGACCGACCAGCTGAACCAGCAGATTGAACAGTTGCAGGCCCAGATCAGCGGTGTTGAAGCGCAATTGGCGGCCAATGCCACGCAGTATGATCTCACGAGCAAGGAACTGGATAACCTCAAGCCTTTGCAGGCGAAGGGGCTGGTGCCCAACAGCCGCGTGCTCGACATCGAACGTGAGGTGGCGCGCCTCACGGGTGTGAAGGCTGACCTTGCCTCCACCAAGGCGGCGACCGAAGCGCGCATCGGCGAAGTGAAATTGCGCATGTTGCAGGTGGCCGAAGACCGCCGCACGCAGGCACTTTCGGACTTGCGTGAAACCGATTCCAAGATTGCCGAATTGCAGGACAAGCGTGTTGCCGCCTCCACGCGGCTGGCGCGCACCAGCATCAAGGCGCCAATCACTGGCGTCGTCTACCAGATGATGGTGCACACGGAGGGTGGTGTCATCGGGGCGGGCGACACGCTGATGCTGGTTGTTCCCGAAGGTGATGATCTTGTGCTGCAGGCGCAGGTGAAGCCCAATGACATTGACCAGGTGGTGAAGGGCCAGCACGCCGAGGTGCGTTTTACCTCGTTCAATTCACGCTTTACGCCTGAAGTTGCCGCGGAAGTGACGAATGTCGCGGCAGATGTATCCCGCACCGATGCAAACAGCCCCCCGTTCTATTCGGTGCGCATCACCATTCCGGCCAAGGAACTGGAGAAGCTGGGCTCCAACAAGCTGAAGCCCGGCATGATGGCGGAGGCCTTCATCGAAACAGAGTCGCGCACGCCGCTCTCGTATTTCGTGAAGCCCATTCTTGACCAGATCAACCACGCGATGCGCGAAGGCTGATTTTTGAAGCAGGGTGGAACAGCGCCTTAAGGTTCTGTTCACGCAAATCAGCGTTGGGGGCAACGCTCTTTTAACCCTAACAATCCATGATGACGGCCATGAAAGTCCGTCGCGTATCGTTTGCGTTTGTCAGTGCTGCGTTTCTTGCCGCGTTTGCCACGAATGGCAGTCCTGCTTTCGCCTCATCCTCTGCCGCCCAGGCGCAAATGGCCAAGCAGGCTTATCAGGCCTTGCAGGCCGGTGACGCCGACAGCGCCATCTCCGCATACAATGCCGCGCTGGATGGCGGCGGGCTGGAGCCGGAAGTGCGCGCCAATGCGCTGCTGAACCGGGCCCTGGCTTATCAGCAGAAGGGCGATCACCAGAGCGCCGTGAAGGATTACACCGCGGCGCTGACGCTGGATGTGATGGCATCGGAACTGCGCGCCACGGCGCTCTACAACCGCGGCCTCTCGCAACAGAAGATCGGCAGCACCACGGCGGCCATTGAGGATTTCACCAGCGCGCTGCTGCTCAATCCGGAATTTGCCCACGCCTATTACAGCCGCGGCAACGCGCTCCGCGACAGCGGGCAGATGCTGTTTGCGCTCTCGGATTATGAGCGTGCCATCCGCTACAAGCTGCCGGATCTTTCCAAGGTCTATTATGGCGAAGCGCAAACCTATCTGGCGCTGCGCCGCCCGGTTGACGCGCGCAAGGCCCTTGAAATGACCTTGCAGGCCAATCCTGACCATGAAGCGGCGAAAGCTGAACTGGCCAAGCTGACCTCCGCTGCCGATGCCGGCACGGATGGCGATGCCGATCCCATTCTCACGGGCTCTGTTGCTGCCCTTGCTGGTGGCACCACCGCCACCAAGCCGTCGCTGCCCAAGGCTGTTGATGTGCCCGGCACCCTGCAGCAGACCGCCGGGGCAACCGCCATGCCCAAGGCCAAGGCGGCCAAGAAGATTACCGACCGGGTGCCCAGCATGGTGCAGGATGCGGCTCTCACATCAACCGATGCATCCGCCAAGGCCGAAGTGACCACGGTGGCGCTGGCCGATGTTCCCGCCATTCCGGAGCCTGATGCCGGTGCGCCTGGGGTTGAAGCCCAGAGCAGCGAAGAGGTTCCTGCCGTGCAGCCGGAAGAAAAGCCGGCCGAATTGGCCTCCGCCGAACCCGCCGCCAAAGCGAAAGCACCGGCAGCGCCTGCCGTTCCCTCGGGCTGGATGGTGCAGATCGCCTCTGCCGCGTCCGAGGATGCGGCTTGGTCCACCTGGAAAAACATCCAGAAGAAGCACAAGGCGCTGGAACAGCTGAAGCCGGTTGTCATCCGGGCCGACTTGGGGGCCAAGGGTGTGTTCTACCGCGTGCGCCTGGTGGGCTTTGAGGCCCAGTCAGCCGCCAAGACCGCGTGCTCCACGCTCAAGGACAATGGCATCACTTGCTTCGTCAGCAAGGGCTGAACTTTCGCCATTGCCGGACTTTCAGCGGGGCCCCATGCGGGCCCCGTTTGCCTTACAAGGCCTGAAGCCCGTGGTTAAAAAGAGCGGCGACGGATCAAATCTCCTTTAAGTTGAGACTGCCTATTCTGACCCTTGAGGGTCTGACATGGGCACTGGCTACACCGACTATGAAGCCGAGATGCTTCCGGCGCATGAATTGTTTGCGCGCGGCAGCGTCAACGAAGCCGCGCAAACATCACGTGATATTGGCTTGGAGCAAGCCGCCAATTCTGCGGCTTCCTCCATTGTGGTGCGGGCCCATGCGGAAGAGCTTGCAGCCCTGCGTGAAACACTGCTGGCCCGCATTCACGTCAATACCGCGCAATTCTTTGAACACCTGATTGTCGATGTGCTGCTGCGGCTGGGCTATGGCAGCCGCCACCGCGATCTGGCGCGCTGCATTGGCCAGAGTCATGATGGCGGCATCGACGCTGTAATTGCCCGGGATGAGCTGGGGCTGGATGTCATTTACATTCAGGCCAAGCGCCTCCGGCCCGGGTCACTTGTGCCTGCCTCGCAGGTCAGGGATTTTGTGGGCAGCCTCGAGTCCCGCAAGGCGGCCAAGGGCGTGTTCGTGACCACGGCGCGCTTCAGCGCCTCGGCGCACAGTTTCCTGTCCACGGTGCCGCGGCAGGTGAAGTTGATTGATGGCGAACAGCTGGCCAGCATCATGATCCGCCACAACATCGGCGTCACGGTGCGCGAGACCTATCAGTTCAAGGACATTGCGCCTGAATATTTCCGCATGTCGCCGCTGCAGCGTTAAGCTTGCCGCATCAATCCTTCAGGAGGAAGGTGACCTTCATGTTGACGCGCCATTCCGCGACCTTGCCGTTCTTGACCACGCACTTGATGTCCTGAACCCAGGCGCCTTCCACATTGTCGAGGGTGTTGTCGGCGCGGCGGATGCCGGTTTCCACCGCATCCTCAATGGATTTCGCCGATGATGCGGTGAGTTCGATGACCTTTGCGACGGATGACATGGGGTATCTCCTGTTATCAACACCCGCCTCCCGGCCATTTGCCCCGTGCGGGCGAGGGCGGTAGAGGAGGGCTCTGCGGACATCATGGCATGCCTCTCAATCTGATCAAACTCTGTGTTGGCGTTTCGGGCGTTGAAGACCTTGAACGATGGATCAAGGACTGCAAGGCGGGCCGCGACACGCTTGATCATGTCACGCGCATGTATCCGCGCCGCGAGGCCGAGATCCTGCCGGGCGGCTCGCTCTACTGGGTAATCAAGGGCATGGTGCTGTGCCGCCAGCCCATTGCCAGCCTGGAGGCTGTGACGGGGAGTGACGGCATTGAGCGCTGCCGCATCGTGTTCAAGCCCAAGATCATTCTGGTGCGGCCCACGCCCCGGCGGGCCTTTCAGGGCTGGCGTTATCTGGCGGCGGAAGATTGCCCACCCGATCTGCCGAAGCGCGAGGCCTCCGCTGCCATTCCGCCGCAGATGCGCAAGGACCTTGCCGAACTGGGTCTGTTGTAAGCCGCTCATCACGGACACTTGAGGGGCCGTGACAGACCTTTCAATTGCTGGTGAGGCAGGCGTTTCGCCATGGCCAATGCCGGGGGTGAGGCCTTATCTCTGTGGCGAAATCACAGAGGTTGCCATGCTGCTTGCCCTTCTTGCCTTTGCTGCCGGTGCGCTGACCATTGTCAGCCCTTGCATACTGCCGGTGCTGCCCTTTGTCTTTGCGCGGGCCGGGCGGCCTTTTGCCACCAGCATTCTGCCACTGCTTGTGGGCATGGCGCTCACTTTCGCCGTGGTGGCGAGCCTCGCCGCCATTGCCGGGGGCTGGGTGGTGGAGGCCAACCGCTTCGGACGTTTTGCGGCGCTTGCCGTGTTGGCCTTCTTTGGCCTCACGCTGGTGTTTCCGGGTTTTGCGGCGCGCGTCATGCAGCCGCTGGTGCGGCTGGGCCAGACACTGAGTGAAACGCCCGCCGGACAGGGCCGCGGGGACATCGCCGCGTCATTCGCCCTTGGGGTGGCCACGGGTTTTCTCTGGGCCCCCTGTGCCGGGCCGGTGCTTGGGCTCATTCTCGCCGGGGCCGCCATCAATGGCGCGTCCGTTGCCACATCGCTGTTGCTGCTCGCCTATGCGGCAGGGGCGGCGAGTGCGCTGGCCCTTGCGCTGCTGATCGGCGGACGGGTGTTTGCCCTGATGAAGCGCGGGCTTGGTGCCAGCGACCTGCTGCGGCGCGCGCTTGGGCTGGCCGTTCTGGCCTCGGTGCTGGCCATCGCCTTTGGCCTCGATACAGGCTTTCTCACCCGCGTCTCAGCGACCAGCACGGCCTCTGTTGAACGCTCGCTGATGGACCGTCTGACGCAAGGTGGCCTTGGAAGTCTCACGGCCAATCCGCCCAAGCCGGTCGCGGCGGAGCAGGCCGGCGCCATGCCGTCTTTCGCGGGGGCGGTCACGTGGCTCAACTCCTCCGCGCTCACGCCGGATCAGTTGAAGGGCAAGGTGGTGCTCGTTGATTTCTGGACCTACTCCTGCATCAACTGCCTGCGCGGCCTTCCATACCTGGAGGCCTGGGCGAAGAAATATGGTGATCTGGGGTTGGTGGTCATCGGCGTGCATGCGCCGGAATTTGCCTTCGAGCGCGATGTTGAAAATGTGCGGAAGGCTGCCGCCGAAAATGGCGTGACCTATCCCATCGCCATCGACAATGGCTTTGAGGTCTGGGATGCCTTTGGCAATCAGGCCTGGCCCGCGCATTATCTATTTGATGCCAAGGGGCGGCTCCGCCACCAGCACATTGGCGAGGGCGAATATGATGAAACGGAGCGGCTGATCCAGTCGCTTTTGGCGGAAGCCAATGGCAAGCCGGCCACGGACGGGCTTGTGCAGGTGAGCGGCACGGGCGCGCAGGCTGCCGCCGCCATGGCCGAAATCCGTTCGCCTGAAACCTATATCGGCTCTGAGCGGGCGGATGGCTTTGCCTCGCCCGGCGGCCTGTCAGAAGGCGAAAGCCGCAGCTATCGCGTGGGCGCGCTCAGCCTCAATGAATGGGGCCTGACCGGAACCTGGACGGTGGGCCGCGAGATGGCCACGCTGGACGCCTCGGGCGGCAGCATCGCCTTCCAGTTCCAGTCGCGCGACCTGCATCTGGTGCTGGGTCCGGGCGCGGCGCAGAAGCCGGTGCGCTTTGTGGTGACGATAGATGGCAAGCCGCCAGGTGAGAGCCATGGCAGCGATGTGGCCGCCGATGGCAGCGGCACGGTCACCTCACACCGGCTCTATCAGCTTGTGCGGCAACCGGGAGCGATCCGCGATCACCGTTTTGAAATCCGCTTTCTGGATCCAGCGGTGGAAGCCTACGCCTTCACCTTCGGCTGAGCCTCACACCGCGATGTTGTCGATGAGGCGCGTCTTGCCCAGCCAGGCCGCTGCAAGAAGGCGCAACGGCTCATCGCGGCTTTCGGGCACTGCCAGGGTGCGGGCGTTGCGGGCCGACACATAATCAACGGTGAAGCCCAGTGTGGTGAGGGAGCGTGCCGCCGCCTTGGTGGCGGTTTGCGGGTCTCCGCCGGCGCGGATTTTCTCCGCCGCGGTTTGCAGGGCCCGGATGATGGCGGTGGACTGGTGGCGCTCGTGTTTCGAGAGGTAGCGGTTGCGCGAGGACATGGCGAGCCCATCCTCCTCGCGGATGGTGGGCACGCCGACGACTTCGGTGGGAAGGTCGAGGTCGTGCGCCATCTGCGTCACCACCATCAGCTGCTGGTAATCCTTTTCGCCGAAGAAGGCCCAGCTTGCGCCGGTCTGGATGAAGAGCTTGGCCACCACGGTTGCCACGCCGCCAAAGAAGTGCGGGCGGAACTTATCCTCCAATCCTGCCTTGGCCGGGCCTTCAAGATTAACGGTGGTGCAGAAGCCCGCGGGATAGAGGTCTTCCACGCGGGGCAGATAGACGAGGGTGCAGCCCGCATCGTTGAGTTTGGCGAGATCGCCTTCCTCGTCACGGGGATAGCGGCCCAGGTCTTCGTGGGCGGCGAACTGCTTGGGGTTGACGAAGATGGTGGCGATCACATGATCGGTGCGCTTCAAGGCCTCGCGCACCAGGGTGATGTGGCCTTCATGCAGGGCACCCATGGTGGGCACCACGGCCCAGCGCCGGCCCTCAGCCCGCCACTGCGCCGTCACGTCGCGCAGCATGGGAAGGGAATGGGCTGTTGCGATGCTCATGCCACACCTCCCTTGCCCGACACGGAGAGGAGGGCGGTTTCCTTCACTTCCTCCATCACAAAATAGGAGTGCGTGCCTTCCACCATCGGCAACTGGCCGATCACGCCGCCCAGAATTTCCCGGTATTCGCCCATGTCGCGCACCCTGATCTTGAGAAGGTAGTCGAAGCCGCCCCCGGTCATGTGGCATTCGAGAATCTGCTGCACGGGCTTCACAGCGGCATTGAAGGCGGCCAGTGTCGCCTCATCGGTGGCCCGCAGCTTCACCGTGACAAACACCAGCAGCGCCGCCCCCAGGGCCGCAGGTGCCACACGGGCGTGATCGCCGAGGATCACCTTTTCCCGCTCCAGGCGGCGCATGCGCAGGGTGCAGGGCGTGGCGGAGAGATTCACACGCTGCGACAGATCGGTGACGGAGAGCCGCGCCTCCTTCTGAAGGTGTCCGATGATGTTCAGGTCTATCGAATCAAGTTCCACCATGGTTTTTGTCGTTTCCAGCTAAATTCACCGAATATGGGCTGTAGCTTGCGCTGGAATGCCAGAAAATTCCAGAAAATTGGTGAAACACAAACCCACAAAATCCCTATGTTCGGCCCGTCTTGGGAGGACATGATGGCTGATTTGTCTCGCGCCGCAATTGCCGCTGCCTTGTTTAGCGATGAAACGGAACTGGTCCAGCGCCTTGCCGCCGCAGCGGCGCTTGCGCCTGCCGAGGACCAGCGGGTGGCCGAACTGGCGCGCAATCTGGTGACGGCGGTGCGGGCTGGGCGGCGGGCGCAAGGTTCCATCGACAGCTTCATGCAGGAGTTCTCCTTGTCGTCGGAAGAGGGCGTGGTGTTGATGTGCCTGGCGGAGTCGCTGCTCCGCATTCCCGATGCTGAAACCGCCGACAAGCTGATTGCCGACAAGCTGGGCGAAAAGGACTGGTCCTCGCATCTTGGAAAATCCTCGTCGCTGTTCGTGAATGCTTCGGCCTGGGGGCTGATGCTGACGGGACGCCTCGTGGAACTCGGCCGGGGCGAGGCCGAAGGTTTTGGGCTGATCAAGCGGCTCGTGGCCCGCTCGGGCGAGCCGGTGATCCGCACAGCGCTGAAGCAGGCCATGCGCATCATGGGCAAGCAGTTCGTGCTGGGCCGCACGATTGCCGAGGCGCTCACTCTCGCCGCCCCACAGGCCCGGGAGGGTGCTCGCTATTCCTTCGACATGCTGGGCGAATCCGCCATGACGGAAGAAGATGCCGGGCGCTATCAGAAGGCCTATCTGGTGGCGGCCCAGGCCATCGGCAAAACGGTTGCGACGGCGGATGTCTTTGCCGCGCCGTCCATTTCGGTGAAGCTGTCGGCACTTCATCCTCGCTATGAAGAGAAGCATGCGGCGCGGGCCCTGCCGGTTTTGAAGCAGCGCATCATTGAGCTGGCGCTGGTGGCCAAGTCCCACGGCATGGGCCTCACGATTGATGCCGAGGAGGTGGCGCGGCTCGATATTTCGCTTCAGCTTCTGGAAGACCTGTGCCGCGATCCGGCCCTGGCCGGCTGGAACGGGCTAGGTCTTGCTGTGCAGGCCTATGGCCGCCGGGCGCTGCCGGTTCTGCAGTGGCTTGCGGACTTGGCAAAAGCCACGGGCCGCATTCTGCAGGTGCGTCTGGTCAAGGGCGCTTATTGGGATACGGAAATCAAGCGGGCCCAGGAAGCAGGCTTTGAGACGTTCCCGGTGTTCACCCGCAAGGTCTCCACCGACGTCAGCTATCTCGCCTGCGCGCGCTTCATGCTGTCGCGCCGCGACGCGTTCTTCCCGCAATTTGCCACGCACAATGCCCAGACAGTTGCCGCTATTTCCGTGATGGCGGGCACTGACCGCCGCTTCGAATTCCAGCGGCTGCACGGCATGGGGCAGGCGCTTTATGCGCAGGTGACGGCCGCCCATGGCCTGGCCCAGCCCTGCCGCATCTATGCGCCAGTGGGCAGCCACGAGGACCTTCTGGCCTATCTGGTGCGCCGCCTTCTGGAAAACGGTGCCAACACTTCATTCGTGAATCGTCTGGCCGATGATGATGCGCCGATCGGCGAGATCATTGCCGATCCCGTGGCGCAGGTGCGGGCCTTGGCCGAAGTGCCCCATCCCAGGATCGTTCCGCCGCCGAAGCTCTTTGCCGGACGCAGCAATTCCGCCGGGCTTGCCACCTGGCACAAGCCTTTGCGTGAGGCTGCCCTGGCGGGAATTGAAAAAGCGCTGGCGGAGAAACTCACCGCAACACCGCTGGTGGGGGGGGCAGGGCGGAGTGGCGGCGGGCGTGAGATTACTTCGCCCCATGACCGCCGCGTGAGCGTGGGCCGGGTGATTGAAGCCACAGCCGGTGATGCGGCCAAGGCCATGGATCTTGCCGCCGCAGCCCAGACGGATTGGGACCTGGCGGGCGGCGCGCACCGGGCCGATTGCCTTGAACGCGCTGCCGATCTTTACGAGAGCCACCGTGACAGGCTGCTCGGCCTGCTCATCCGCGAGGCGGGCAAGTCACTCGACAATGCGGTGGCGGACCTGCGGGAGGCTGTGGACTTCCTGCGCTATTATGCGGCGCAGGCGCGCGCTGAATTTTCGGGCCCCACGTTGCTGCCGGGGCCCACGGGTGAACGCAATGAATATTCCCTGCATGGGCGTGGGGTGTTCGCCTGCATTTCACCGTGGAATTTTCCGCTCGCCATCTTTTCGGGCCAGGTGGCGGCGGCTCTGGCGGCGGGCAACAGCGTGATTGCCAAGCCCGCGGAGCAAACGCCGCTGGTGGCCTTTGAAGCGGTGAAGCTGCTGCATCAGGCGGGTGTGCCTGCCGATGTTCTGCACTTCCTGCCGGGTGATGGTGCAGCATTGGGCAAGGTGCTGCTGTCGCATCCGGCGCTGGCGGGTGTGGCCTTCACGGGCTCCAACGAAACGGCCAGCATCATTTCGCGGCAGCTTGCAGCGCGCGGCGGTCCCATCCCCGTGCTCATTGCCGAGACGGGCGGCATGAATGCCATGATCGTGGACAGTTCGGCGCTCCCCGAGCAGGCGGTGCGCGATGTGGTGTCTTCGGCCTTTGACAGCGCGGGGCAACGCTGCTCGGCGGCGCGCATTCTCTTCGTTCAGGACGACATCGCCGACAAGGTGATCAAGATGCTGGCGGGGGCCATGGCCGAACTGGCGGTGGGTGATCCCCTGGCCTATGCCACCGATGTGGGCCCCGTCATCGATCAGGAGGCGCGGGACAGGCTCGACGCGCATATTGCAGCCATGAAGGGGCAAGCTCGCCTGATTTATCAGTGTCACCTGCCAAATGATTGTTCTCTCGGCACATTTTTGGCTCCGACAGCCTTCGAGCTTTCCTCCATTGCGCCCTTGAAGCAGGAGGTCTTTGGCCCCGTGCTGCATGTGGTGCGCTTTGCGGCGGGCGATCTGGCGCGTGTGGTCGAGAGCCTCAACGGCACGGGCTTTGGCCTCACGCTTGGCCTGCACACCCGCATTGAGACGGTGATCGACGAGGTGCGGCGGCGCGCCAAGGTGGGCAATCTCTATGTCAACCGCAACCAGATCGGCGCCGTGGTGGGGCCCAGCCCTTTGGCGGCGAGGGCCTCTCCGGCACCGGCCCCAAAGCGGGCGGGCCACATTATCTGCACCGCTTTGCCACGGAGCGGGTGATGAGCTGGGACACAACGGCATCCGGCGGCAATGCGGCGCTGATGGCGATGTAAAGGTCAGTGCTTCGCCTTGAGTGAGAGGCCGCGGTCCACCGCGTCCTTGCCGAATTTCTCGCGGATGGCGTCGATGGCGCGCTCCGCCTTGCTGCGGCTTTCCTGATGGCTGTCGAGGCTGGCGCCTTCGCCTTCGGCCATATCGACGATATGGCTGAGGCTGATGCCGATGAGGCGGAACTTGCGGCCATTGGCTTCCCTGGCCAGCAGCGGCTTGGCGGCCTCGAACATGCGGTGCGCCAGTTGCGTGGCCTCGTCCAGCGTTGTGGCGCGGGTGAGCAGCTTGAAGTCGGCGGTCTTCAGTTTCAGCGTCACGGTGCTGCCGCCCGCCCCTTGTGCCTTGGCGCGGCGGGACACTTTCTGCGCCATGGACCAGAGCAGGGCCTCCAGTTCACCGGGGTCTGAGATATCGGCATCCAGTGTGATTTCAGCGCCGATGCTTTTGGCGGTGTCGTCGGTTGAGACGCTGCGCAGGTCTTCGCCGCGCGACAGGAAATAGAGGCGGTTGCCCATGGCGCCATAGCGGCGCAGCAACTCGCTCCGTTCCATGCGTTGCAGTTGCCCGATTGTGGTGACGCCGTCACGGGCCAGCGATTCCTGCATGGCGCGGCCCACGCCCCAGATGAGACTGACGGATTTGGGCGCGAGGAATGCGGGCGCCTCGGCCTTGCCGATCACAGAAAAGCCTCTGGGCTTTTCCAGGTCGGAGGCCACCTTTGCCAAATATTTGTTGGGGGCAAGGCCCACTGATGCGGTGATGCCGATTTTGGTTTCAATGGTGCGGATCAGCCTGGCCAAAGTCTTTGCGGGCGGAAGGCCATGTAGCCGCCGCGTGCCGGAGAGATCGAGGAAGGCCTCGTCGATGGAGAGGGGTTCCACCAGCGGCGTGGCGGCCAGCATCAGCTCACGCACCTCCCGGCCCACGCTTGCGTATTTCTCCATGTTGGGGCGCACCACAACAGCATCGGGGGCGAGCTTCAGGGCCTTGAACATGGGCATGGCGGAGCGCACGCCGCGAATGCGGGCGATGTAGCAGCAGGTGGAGACAACGCCACGCTCGCGCCCACCGACAATCACGGGCTTGTCAGCGAGGGAGGGATCATCGCGCTTTTCGACGGCGGCATAAAAGGCATCGCAGTCGATGTGGGCGATGGCGAGATCATAGAGTTCCGGATGGCGCACCAGCCGCGGCGAACGGCAGGCGGGGCAGCGGAGGGCCTCCGGCGGAACGTCGGCAAGGCAATCGCGGCAAAAGCCTGGTGCTGGTTCTGGCTGGCCCATGGCCTAAGCTTTAGCGCGGGGCGCGGCTCAGGGCGAGAAGCCCGGCAATTGTGACCGGGCGCGCATGATGGCGGCGGGGTCCAACCCCTCGCTGGCGGCAAAGGCCAGGAGCTGTGATTCGTCCTGAAGGAGGTAGTCGAGCAGGCCTGCGTGGAATTCCTCCACATTTGCCTGCGATTTGATGTCACCCGGCGAGAGCCCCGTCAGGCCCATGAAACGCTCCAGAATTTCCCCATCGCGGGCCATAAATGCCAGCCACTTCAAGGCGATGACCGAAGGCGTTTCACTTTTTGCGTGTGCGTTTTTCAGCATGACATTCTCAGGTGGTTAACCAGCCAGCGGTGGTGCGGCAGAAAATTAAGGAGTTGGTTACGGTCCTCGGCCAAAACACGGGGACAATAAAGGGGATTGGCCTCCGGCGGCAACGGCGGGGATAACAGGCGCGCAAATGGATCAGCACCAAACCTCGGCAGGAACAGGACACGGACCCTTGGGACAGGTGCCTTCCATGCAGAAGACCGTGCTCGTTGTCGAAGACAACGAACTGAACATGAAGCTTTTCAACGACCTGCTGGAAGCCCATGGCTACCGCGTCGTGCAAACCCGTGACGGGCTTTCGGCCCTCGACATGGCGCGCAAGCACATGCCCGACCTCATTCTCATGGACATCCAGCTGCCGGAGGTGTCCGGCATCGAAGTCACCAAATGGCTGAAGGAAGATGACGACCTGCGCCACATTCCCGTGATCGCTGTCACTGCCTTTGCCATGAAGGGTGACGAACAGAAGATCCGCGAAGGCGGGTGCGAAGCCTACATTTCGAAGCCAATCGCCGTTCTCAGTTTCCTGCAAACCATTGACGGCTTCCTGAAGAAAAAGTCATGACCGCGCGCGTCCTAGTTGTCGATGACATTCTGGCCAATGTGCGGCTTCTCGATGCGAAGCTGTCAGCGGAGTATTTTGAAGTCATCACGGCGATGAACGGCCTCGACGCGCTCGAGGCCGTGCAGAAGTCAAAGCCCGACATCGTGTTGCTGGACGTGATGATGCCCGGCATTGACGGCGTTGAAGTGTGCAAGCGCATCAAGGCCAATCCGGAGACGCAGCATATTCCCGTTGTCATGGTGACGGCGCTTGACCAGCCGGAAGACCGCGTGCGCGGCCTGGAGGCGGGGGCCGATGATTTCCTCACCAAGCCGGTGAACGACATTTCGCTGTTCTGCCGCATCAAGAGTCTGGTGCGCCTGAAGATGCTGACGGATGAATTGCGCATCCGCTCTCCCAACGCCTCCATGACGCCGCTTGCCATGCCCACTGATGCGGCGTTGATGCGCAAGCCCGGCAATATCATGGTGGTTGACCCCAATGCTGCGCTCGGGCGAGCGCATTCGCTCCATTCTGGCTGACCGCCACCAGGTGACCTGGGTGCAGACGCCGGCGCTGGCGCTGGAACAGGCTGCCAACTCGGAAACACCTTTCGAACTCCTGATCGTGGCCTTCACAAGACCTCCTTGACGGATTGCGCATGTGCTCGCAGTTCCGCTCGCTGGACTCGACACGCCAGACCCCGGTGATGGTGATTGTCAGTCCTGAGGAACAACAGGCCCTGATGCGCGCCCTCGACATGGGCGTGAACGACTATCTGCTGCGGCCCATCGACCGGCAGGAAATTCTCGCTCGTGCCTCCACCCAGGTGCGGCGCTGGCGCTTCACCGAGCAATTGCGCGCCAGTGTGAAGGCCTCGATCGAGATGGCCATCACCGATGCGCTGACCGGGCTTTACAACCGGCGCTACCTTGAGACACATCTGAACACGATGATCGACCACTACGTCAACCGCGGCAAGGCGCTGTCGGTGCTGGCGCTGGACGTGGATCACTTCAAGGCGGTCAACGACACCTTTGGCCACGACGCGGGTGACAAGGTGCTGCAGGAACTGGCCGCCCGCCTGCGCGAGCACACGCGCTCTATCGACCTGTGCTGCCGCACGGGCGGCGAGGAATTCATCGTGGCCTTGCCCAACACCGACCAGCAAACCGCTGAAAAGATTGGCGAGCGCCTGCGCCGGGCGATTGCCGCCAAGTCCTTCCAGATCGGCGCGCCGAGCCTTGTGCCGATCACCATTTCGATCGGCATTTCGACGCTGAACGGCATGGATGACACGCTGGAACGGCTGCTCAAGCGGGCTGACAGCGCCCTCTATCAAGCCAAGCGCCAGGGGCGCAACCGGGTGGTCCGGGCAGGGCTGGTGGCCTGAACATTGCCGTTCGGCAATGTGAAACCCTTTCATCATCTGGAATTGCCGGGCTCCCGCCACCATATTGCCGGGGCCTGCATAATTATGCCGTGATGAGGCAGGCGGAAAGCTAATTGCGGTACCGCACCCTTTCTGCAATAACGCGGCATCCCCTTGGGGCAGATGCCCCGGACAATGAATTGAGGAGTGGTGGTATGGGTAGTTTCTCCTGGTGGCACTGGCTGATCGTGCTGGTCGTTGTGCTGGTGCTGTTTGGCGGCAAGGGCAAGGTGTCTGACCTGATGGGCGACGTTGCCAAGGGCATCAAGAGCTTCAAGAAGGGCCTTGCCGACGACGCTGATGATGTTGCCAACAATGTGAAGTCGATTGGCGAACAGGCGGGCGAGCAGGTCAAGTCTGCGGCCGAAAAGACCAAGAGCTGAGCGGCTCGAGCCGCGCGGGCCGCGGCGGGTGAACCATGTTTGATTTTGGCGTCGGCTATTCCGAACTCTTCGTTCTTGCGCTTGTGGCGGTCATCGTCATTGGCCCCAAGGATTTGCCGCGCGTGCTGCGGACCTTTGGGCAATTCATGGCCAAGGCGCGGGGCATGGCCCGGGAATTCCAGACGCATGTGGACGCGGCCATGAAGGACGCGGGCGTTTCCGAGCTCAAGAAGGATATCGATGCGGCCCGCGGCCAGGTGGCCAGCGTGATGAGCAACACCATGCCGCAGGCCAAGGCGCCGGCGGCCATGAGTGCGGCCTCTTCAACGGGTGCCATGGCCACACCATTTGTGGCGGTGGGGCCTGCGGCGGACGCGCGGGCCTTCAGCGACTATTTCGGTGCGGAGGCAAGGCCGGGTGAAACCCGCGTGGCAAGCCGGATCGTCGCGGCGGATGCCGCATCATGAGCCAGGATGAGATTGATGCCTCTGAAGCGCCACTCATGGATCATCTGCTGGAGCTGCGCTCCCGTCTGGTGAAGAGCGTGGCCGGCTTTGCCGTTGCCTTCATCGCAAGCTTCTTTTTCTCTTCGGACATTTTTCACGCGCTGGTGAAACCCTTTGAGTGGGGCACGGGCGCGGATGTCAGCCTGATTTCCACCAAGCTGCTCGGCTTTTTTTTGGTGAAGCTGAAGATCGCCATGTTCGGCGGCATGTTCATCGCCTTTCCGCTGATTGCCACGCAGATCTACCGCTTCATGGCGCCGGGCCTCTACAAGCACGAGCGGCAGGTGTTGCTGCCCTATCTCATCGCCACGCCGGTGTTCTTCGTGCTTGGGGCCTGCCTCGTCTATTTCTTCCTGCTGCCGGTGGCGATCAAGTTCTTCTATTCGCTGGCAGCCGGTGTGGGCACCATTGATGGCACGGACAAGAACCTGATCCAGTTGATGCCGGATGTGGAAGCCTATCTCGACTTTGTGATGATGCTGATCCTCGCCTTCGGCCTGGCTTTTCAGCTTCCCGTGGTGCTGACGCTTCTGGGGCAGATTGGCGTTCTGACGGCCGACCAGCTGAAGAAGGGCCGCCGCTTTGCCATTGTTGGCGTCTGCGCCGTTGCGGCGGTGATCACGCCGCCGGATCCCATTTCCATGCTCTCCATGGCGGTGCCGCTGGGCGCCCTTTATGAGCTTGCGGTGTTTGCCGTGAGCTTCCTCGAGAAGCGCCGCAAGGCCGCGGATGCGGCAAAAGACGCCCCCGGCACGGACATAAAACCCGTTTGAGGTGTGCGCCCGGCCTCTCTATAGAGGCGGGAAAAGAGCCCCCAACAGGTTTTCGATTCCCATGCATGACATCAAGTCCGTTCGCGACAATCCCGCCGCTTTTGACGCTGCTCTGGCGCGGCGTGGCTATGCCGCAAGTTCCGCCGCCCTTTTGTCCGCTGACCAGGAACGCCGCGACCTGCTGAACCGGCTGCAGGAGGCGCAGAACCGCCGCAACGCGCTGTCCAAGCAGGTGGGCGATGCCATGAAGGCCGGCGACAAGGCCAAGGCCGAGGCCATCAAGGCGGAAGTCGCGAGCCTGAAGGACGAGATTGCCAAGGGTGAGGACGAGGAGCGCCGCCTTGACCAGAAGCTGACAGATCTTCTGGCGGTCATTCCCAACCTGCCGCTCGATGACGTGCCAGACGGCAAGGACGAGCATGGCAATGTGGAGGTGCGGCGCTGGGGCGAGCGGCCGGGCTTCAACTGGGAGCCGAAGCAGCATTTCGAACTAGGCGAGAAGCTGGGCCAGATGGATTTCGAAGTGGCGGCCCGCATGTCGGGCGCGCGCTTTGTCGTCATGAAGAAGCAGCTCGCGCGGCTGGAGCGGGCCATTGCCCAGTTGATGCTCGACATCCAGACCGAGAAGAACGGCTACACCGAACATTTCGTGCCCTACATGGTCAATGATGCGGCGATGTTCGGCACGGGTCAGCTGCCCAAGTTCGGCGAAGACCTGTTCAGGACAACCGATGGCCGCTGGCTCATTCCCACGGCGGAAGTGTCGCTCACCAATACGGTGCGCGAGACGGTGCTGGATGAGGCGGCGCTGCCGCTGCGCCTCACCGCCTACACGCCCTGCTTCCGCGCGGAAGCTGGCGCTGCGGGCCGCGACACGCGTGGCATGATCCGCCAGCATCAGTTCTCCAAGGTCGAGCTTGTCTCCATCACCACGCCGGAGCAATCGCGCGAAGAACTTGAGCGGATGACGGGCTGTGCCGAATCCATCCTGCAGGCGCTGGGCCTGCATTACCGCGTGATGCGGCTGTGCACTGGCGACATGGGATTTGGCGCGCGCATGACCTATGATCTTGAAGTCTGGCTGCCGGGGCAGAATGCCTTCCGCGAGATTTCGTCCTGCTCGGTGTGCGGGGATTTTCAGGCCCGCCGCATGGATGCCCGCTACAAGCCCACGGATGGCAAGGGCACACGCTTCGTCCACACGCTAAACGGCTCCGGCCTGGCCGTGGGCCGCACGCTTGTGGCGGTTCTCGAAAACTACCAGAACCCCGATTGCTCGATCACCATACCGGCGGCGCTGCGCCCCTATATGGGTGGTGCGGAAAGGATTACGGCCTGATGCGCATTCTCGTGACCAATGATGACGGCATCCACGGACCCGGCCTTGAGGTGCTGGAGAAGATTGCCCGCACGCTTTCGGATGATGTGTGGGTGGTGGCGCCCGATGACGAGCGGAGCGGGGCAGGGCATTCCCTGACGCTCGCCAACCCGCTGCGCAGCCGCAAGCTGGCGGAACGGCGGTATGAGGTGGAGGGCACGCCC
The DNA here is from genome assembly GCA_046349175.1 of Hyphomicrobiales bacterium. Classification (GTDB taxonomy): domain Bacteria; phylum Pseudomonadota; class Alphaproteobacteria; order Rhizobiales; family Aestuariivirgaceae; genus Aestuariivirga. The sequence goes on from JAXMCS010000003.1 coordinate 169,327, forward strand.
ACGGATTGCGTGATCATGGCGGTGCGGAAGATCCTGCCCGGCAATCCCGATCTCATTCTCTCGGGCGTCAACCGCGGCCAGAACGTGGCCGACGATGTGACCTATTCCGGCACAATTGCCGCCGCCATGGAAGGCACGGCCCTGGGCTTCAAGTCCATTGCGCTGTCCCAGGTGACGGGCATTCACGACAATGGCGAAAGCTTCGCGGTGGCCACGGCCCATGGCGCGGCCATCGTGCAGAAGCTGGCGGCCATGAATTTTGGCCCCGGCGTGCTGATGAATGTGAATTTCCCGGATTGCCGCAGCGATGAGGTGAAGGGCATCGAGATCACCCGCCAGGGCAAGCGCGACCAGACCACGCTGCATGTGGACGAGCGCATGGATGCCCGCGGCCGGCCCTATTATTGGCTGGGCTTTTCGCGGGAACGCGGAAATCCGCCACAGGGCACTGACCTTGCCGCCGTCTTCGGCAAGCGCATTTCCATCACGCCCCTGCACATGAACCTGACCCAGGTTGAGGCCATGGATGCGCTGAGAAGCGTGTTTCCCTGAACAATTGAATGGTGCCGGCTAAGGGACTCGAACCCCTGACCCCCTGATTACAAATCAGGTGCTCTACCAACTGAGCTAAGCCGGCGTGACGGTGGCCCGGGTGATTCACCTTGAGCCATGCGTTGGCCCCTCATAGGGCAACTGGCAAGAGACCTGCAACTCCCCCTGCGAACAGCCGAAAACGGGTGTTTTTGTTCCATTTTGGAACAGGCCGTTAAGCGCGCGTTGACACAAGGGGTTAGAAATGAAGTTCAAGACGCTCACTTTGGTGCCCGCCATCCTGGCCTTGGGCCTTTTTGCAACTCATCCTTCAATGGCCGACGCTGGGAAGAATGGCGATGGCGGCGGCATGTCCGATGGCAAGAACGGTGGCGGCGGCGACAGCAAGAACGGTGGTGACACTGGCGGCAGCGGCGACGGCAAGAACGGTGGCGGCAACGGCCGTGGTGGCGGTAACGACGGCGGCAACTGGGGTGGCGGCGGCGGCAAAAATGGCGATGGCGGAGGTCACGGCGGCGGCCATGGTGGTGGCAACAACGGTGGCCATGGCGGCGGCAAGAACGGCGGTGGTGGTGGCCACGCACACAACGGTGGACATGCCGGTGGTGGCAGCTGGGATGGCATGA